>NZ_JARVSV010000008.1:0-590035 GCF_030209025.1 Pseudomonas sp. MEJ086 | reverse complement strand
CTCACGCTCCGCGTGGGAATGCCTGCAGGGACGCTCTGCGTCCGATCTCGAGGCCCGGCGGGCGCAGAGCGCCCTGGATTGGACTCCCACACTGGAGCGTGGGAGCCATCAATAGCCGCCGCTCACCGGTCCACTGTGGGAGCGCGCCATGCGCGCGAAAAATCGCGGGCATGGCCCACTCCCACGGATACGGCGCCGATGACCGCTCTTGCCTTTTCCTAATCGTTCCTCAGGCTCCGCGTGGGAATGCGAAGGTCAGATCGCTGATCTGCGCAGCGTCGAAATGCGCCTCGAGCGGCTCGAAGCACTCATCCGGCGCGTGAGTGCGCGCGATTTCGGTCAGCGATTCGGCCCAGGCCAACGCCGCTCGCTCGGCATCACTGAAGTGCGCACTGATGCGTCAACCGCCCCGCCCTTTTCGGCACATGCGCATAAGCAGCATCTTCAGAAACAGGCACACGGTTGCAGGACAGCGGCAATCAACCTGCATCGCATGCAGAATGTCGAGGCTGGAAATGGCGGTGCCCTCAACGGCAACGGACGCTACTTTGAAGAGCTGCAGGCAACACCGCTAGAGCCAGGATCACCGAAAATCACTGATCCATCATTCGCCTTGGCGCATCGGCATGCGATCGATGGTGGCGAAGATCTTCTGCAAGTCTGCATCGGCGCCTTGCTGGATCTTCTTGCCGCCATCCTTGCCGACCAGAATGATCTGCGGTCGCTGGTTACCGGCATCCAGCGCCAGCAGCAGGCGTTTGCTGGCGATGGCATCCAGGGACTGATCGTTACGCTGGGCCTGCTTGCCCACCACGGTGTACAGCACCATGTCGCGTTCGACGAAGGCTTCACGGTTGGCAGGTTGTGCCAGGGCTTCACGCACCCGAACGAGCAGTGGATCGTTGGCATCGTCGGCGAGAAGGATCAACGGCCGGGTTTTCCACAGTTCGGCCTGGAGAGGATCGTCGGCAGCCGGAGCGTTCAAGGCAAATGCCGACAGCAGTAGAGCCAGAATGGCTTTCATCGCGATGCCTCCTTCACAGGTGATCGGAATACAGGCGCCAGACGGCTGGACTGGTGACCACGAGGCCACCTCCGCAAAACGACTGCCCTCAAATCGCTCGCAAGCGAGCTCCTACAATTTCGCAATCTATCCGATCCCGTAGGAGCCGGCTTGCCGGCGATTTAGTCGCCATCAAGCCGGCTTGCAGAACAGTCACCACTCGCAAGCGAGTCCCGACACATCATCGGTTCTCAGTACGACAGGTACGACGAACGCGTCAACCCCAGACGCAGCGCGTCGAGGAACTGGGTACGCTCACGGGCATTGATCTTGGCGCTGGCCACCTTGTCGCGGTAGTGGGTCATCAGCTCCTCGGGTGACAGGTGCACGTAGCGCAGCATGTCCTCGATGGTGTCGTGGGTTTCGATGCCCGCGTGATAGATGCTGCCGTCGGCGTTCTGGTAGATGTTCACCGAATCGGTATCACCGAACAGGTTGTGCATGTCACCGAGAATCTCCTGATAGGCACCGACCAGGAAGATGCCCAGCACGTAATCCTCGCCGTCGCGCAGTTCGTGGACCGGCAGGCTGGTTTCGATGGACTGCTCGTCCACGTACTGGTTGATCTTGCCATCCGAGTCGCAGGTCAGGTCCTGCAGCACGGCGCGGCGCAGTGGCTCTTCGTCCAGGCGATTGAGCGGCAGGATCGGCAGGATCTGGCCGATCGCCCAGGTGTCCGGCAGGCTCTGGAATACCGAGAAGTTGCAGATGTACTTGTCGGCCAGCTTGTCGTTGAGCTCGTCGAGCACTTGACGGTGCGAACGCTGGCGCGCCTTCAACTGGTTGTACAGGCGTCGGCAGATGGAGAAATAGCACTGCTCGGCGAGGGCCTTCTGCGGCAGGTCGAGCTTGCCGGCGGAGTATTGCCCGGCAGCCTCGCTGACGTAGTGAGTAGCACGCCAGTAGGTTTCGGCGACCATTTCCGGATCGCTGTCGTCGAGCAGATCGATCAGCACCTGCAGCACTTCCGGCTGCTCGATGCTGCGGTCGATTTCCGGCACGTCGTCGTTGTGTCGCTCGACGTCGGTCACCTGCACCAGCAACACGGCATGGTGCGCGGTCATCGCCCGGCCGCTTTCCGAGAAGATGTGCGGATGGGGGATTTCCTGGCGGTCGCAGAACTCCTTGAGCATGTCGACCACCGCATCGGCGTAGTCTTCCATGTCGTAGTTGATGGAGCTGGCGTTGCGCGAGTGGGTACCGTCGTAGTCCACGCCCAGGCCGCCGCCGACATCGATGTGATCGACCGGCAGGCCGAGCGCGCGCAGCTCACCGTAATAACGGATAGCCTCACGGAAGCCCTTGCGGTAGTCGGCGATGTTGGCGATCTGCGAGCCCATATGGAAGTGCAGCAGGCGGATGCCCTGATCCAGGCCAGCCTTGCGGAAGCGCTCGACCACCGACAGCAGCTGCGCCGCGGAGAGGCCGAACTTGGACTTCTCGCCGCCGGTGTCGGCCCATTTGGAGGATGCCAGGGAAGACAGGCGAACGCGCAGACCGATCTGCGGCGCGACCTTGAGCTCGGCCGCCTCCTCGATCACCAGAGAAACTTCCGACTCTTTCTCGATGACGATGAACACGTTGTGACCGAGCTTCTGGCCGATCAGCGCCAGGCGGATGAACTCGCGATCCTTGTAACCGTTGCAGACGATGGTGCCGCCCTTCGGGGCCAACGCCAACACGGCCAGCAATTCGGGCTTGGAACCGGCTTCCAGACCGATGGAAACGTTCTCGGTGGCGATGATGTTCTCCACCACCGCTTCCTGCTGGTTGACCTTGATCGGGTACAGCGCGGTGTAGCGGTTACCGTATTCGAGGCGCGCGATGCTGGCGTCGAAAGCGCCGGTCAGCTTGCGTACGCGGTCCTGCAGAATGTCCGGGAAGCGCACCAGCAAAGGCAGCGACAAGCCACTCTGACGCAGCTCGTCGACTTGCTCGTAGAGGTCGATGGGCGAGCTGCCAGGCCCATTGGGACGGACCTCCACACGGCCTGCGTCGTTGATCGAGAAATAACCAGCGCCCCAATGGCGGATGCCATAGACACTGCGGCTATCGGCCACCGTCCATTGGCTTCCATCGTCCTTACGTGTGCGTCGTGCGGCCATCGAGGTCTCCCTTGTAGCGGATGGGCTGATGCTGTCGAATTACAGTCGACCGAGCATAGAGCCTGGAAATGACGATTGCTCGGCAGTGGACTGGCCGAGCCATCGGTAAGTTTAGAAAGTTGCCTGTTGCAGCGGCCATCAGCCGCCGGACTTCTTGGCCTTGAAACCACGTTTGAGCAGCTCGGCGAGCAGCAGCTCCACATGGTCGCCCTGGATTTCGATCACCCCCTCCTTCAGCGAACCGCCGCACCCACAGCGCTTCTTCAGCACCGAGGCCAGCTCCTTGAGCGGCTCTTCGGCCAGCGGCACGCCGCTGATGGTGGTCACCGTCTTGCCGCCGCGGCCTTTGGTCTCGCGGCGTACCCGGGCAATGCCATCGCCCTCGGGGATCGCCGTGCTCGAGCAGTTGCAGGCATCCACCGGCTGCCCACAATCCGGGCAATGCCGGCCGGCGTCGGTGGAATACACCAGGCCACCGAGCCCGGCGAATGAAGAGGCTTTCTTGGCCACCGCGTTTTTCCTCAGTGGATTGGCGAAGCGGCGCAGTGTAACGACAAAGGCCGGCCATGCTAAGAACCGAAATGCGCCACAGGCTGATGGATTGGCGACTCACGCCCGAGCGATGGTGCGCATCGCTCGGAGGTCTGCGTTATCGCTTGGCCAGATAATGCTGCAGAGCCTGCAGCGAATCGGGACAGTAGGGCGTGTTGTGGGTATCGAGCAGCGCCGCCTGCACCGTCACGAAACGGGCCTCGAGCACTTCCTCGGGCTGCAGCACCAGCGGCGCGTCGGACACCGCCGAGAACACCGCACACCACAGGCGATTGTCCGGCTGTTCGAAGAAGAAACGCCCCTCGTCACGCAGCAGCGCATCATCGATACCCAGCTCCTCCGCCAGCTCGCGCTCGGCCGAGGCCAGGTAGCCTTCGCCCGCCGCGACCATGCCGCCAGCCGCCACGTCCCAGTAACCGGGATACACCGCCTTGCTCAGGGTACGTCGATGCACGCAGAGCTCACCGGCCGAATTGAACAGCAGGATGAAGGTACCGCGACCGATCAGCCCACGGCTGCGCAGCTCGGCGCGCGGCAGCGCGCCGAGTACCCGATCCTGCTCGTCGACCCAGGCGATCAGCTCGGCATCCGAGGCGGCGCGGTGCGCTACCTCGGCTTCGGCGATAGCCATCGATCAGCCCTGAGAGAGCAGTTGGCGCAGATCGATCACCGCGGCGTTGGCACGCGAGATGTAGTTGGCCATTACCAGCGAGTGGTTGGCGAGGATGCCGTAACCACTGCCATTGAGCACCATCGGGCTCCACAGCGTGGCCTGGGCTGCCTCCAGCTCGCGGATGATCTGCCGCACGCTGACGGTGGCGTTCTTCTTGGCCAGCACGTCGGCGAAGTCCACTTCGATGGCGCGCAGCAGGTGCGACAGTGCCCAGGCCTGACCGCGCGCCTCGTAGAACACGTTGTCGATTTGCAGCCACGGCGTCTCATAGGTGCGCTCAGTGACTTCCGGCACCTGACCTTCGGCCAGCTGCGTGGTCTCGGTCACTTCGCTATTGAGGCGTACCTGACCGACGCTGGCCGACAGGCGCTGCGACAGCGAGCCGAGACGGGTGGCGACATCACCGAACCAGTTGTTCAGGTTATCGGCACGGGTGTAGAAACGCGCGCCCCCCTGGCCCGGCTCGGACAGACGAGCCAGGTAGCGGTCCAGGGAACCGATGCCGTCACGGTATTCCGACTCGGCGGCAGGCAGCGCCCAGCTGCGGTGATCGAAGTTGAAGCGCGGCTCGGCACGAGCCAGGTCGCCGTCTTCGGTCGATTGCGACTGGGAACGCGCGAAGTCCTTGCGCAGCGCACGGGAGAAATCGCGCACCTGCACGAGCACGCCATATTCCCAGCTCGGCATGTTGTCGAGCCACAGGCCCGGAGGAGCCAGATCGTTGGAAAGAAAACCGCCCGGCTTGTCGAGCAGGGTCTCGGCGACCTGCTTGAGCGTTTCCACCGAGGTATAACCGTTGACCACCTGACGCTGACTGCTTTCGGCTGCGGCCTGGACGCGCTGCTGCACGGGGAACATGTCCGGTTCCTGACTCCAGTACCAGCCGACGACCAAGGCGATCAGCAGGTAAGCACCCAGCAAGCCGACGACCAGCCCACCAAGCCGGCCACCGGTGCGACGGCGTGTTCCAGCGGTAGCGCCATCGTCGGCACTGTGCGTGCCGGAGGTGCGGTTCTTCCAATCGAGCATGGCGATTATCCTTTGATCTGCGACGTACAGGGCTTCGACCACAGGGCACTAGCAGGGTTGCGCTAATACTTGCGCGCACATGCCCGGCAGTGAGCCTACGCTGCTCACTATAAGGGAAGCCCGCCTCACTGCGCAGCGCAACAACCTGTTCACGACGTGACAGCGTCATGAATGGACGAGACGGGGCAGGTCCGGAACCATCCCGGCCGATCAAGGGTCGGTTTGGGGCTATACGTGTTGCATGGCCCATCGTGCGGGGCGATTCACAGCATTGACGTCAAAGGAATGGCAAAATATCCATCCAGTGATAGCATGAAGCCACCACTCGGTAGCGATTCGCCGCCACTAGCAGATTAAAGGCCAATGACCGAGCAAGAAGACCCCAGCCGCGACCGGCTCAAGCAGCATTTCGCCCAGCGTGTCATTCACCAGGCCCGGCAGGTTCTGGAGGTATGGCAGCGCCTGCAGCGTGCCGAGTGGAACGATGCCGGCATGCAGGAGCTGCTCGAGGCAGCGCAATTGCTGCAGCGCTATGCCGAACGCTTCGAGCAGGTCGAGCACCGTGGCCTGGCCCAGCGTATCGTCGCCTGCCTGAGTGCGGTGAATGCCAACCGTGGGCGCCTCAACAGCGACGTGATCAGCGAGCTCAACCAGTTGATGCAACGTTTGTCGCGTACCGGGCTACGCCATGGCGATCGCTTCGAGCAGACCACCCTGCCGCCGCTGCGCAAACCGGTCTACCTGGCGCTTCAGCACCTGGAGCGTGCCGAACGCCTTGCCCAGCAACTGGAATTCTTCGGCATGAACGCCAAGCCGCTGGACACGGCCAACGCCTTCCGCGCCGCGATGCTCGAGCGCCACCCGGCCGCCATCCTGATGGAAATAGATTTCGCCGGGCCAGGCAACGGCCTGGTTCTGGCCCAGGGCGTGCAGGAAGGGCTGCAGGACAAGATTCCGCTGCTGTTCTACAGCCATGAAGATACCGACACCCCAACTCGCCTGGCCGCGGTACGTGCCGGCGGCCGCGAGTTCTTCACCGGCACCCTGGACGCTTCCAGCCTGCTGGAACGTATCGAGGTCCTGACGCACGTCGCCCAGTACGAACCCTATCGCGTACTGATCGTCGATGACTCCCGGGCTCAGGCCACCCACACCGAGCGCGTGCTGAACAGCGCCGGCATCGTCACCCGCACCCTTACCGAGCCGATCCAGGCCATGGCCGAACTGGCCGAGTTCCAGCCGGACCTGATCATCCTCGACATGTACATGCCTGCCTGCAGCGGCACCGAGCTGGCCAAGGTGATCCGTCACAACGACCGCTACGTCAGCGTGCCGATCATCTACCTGTCCGCCGAAGACGATCTCGACAAGCAACTCGACGCCATGAGCGAGGGCGGCGATGATTTCCTGACCAAACCGATCAAGCCGCGTCATCTGATCGCCACGGTGCGCAACCGTGCCGATCGTGCACGCAACCTCAAGGCTCGCATGGTGCGTGACAGCCTCACCGGCCTGTTCAACCACACCCACACCCTGCAATTGCTCGAAGATGCCCGCTTCCGCGCCCAGCGCGATGGCCAGCCACTGAGCTTCGCCATGCTCGATATCGACTACTTCAAGAAGGTCAACGACAACTACGGCCACCCCATGGGCGACCGGGTGATCAAGAGCCTGGCGCTGTTCCTCAAGCAGCGACTGCGCAAGAGCGACTGCATCGGTCGTTACGGTGGCGAGGAATTCGCCGTGGTGATGCCCAATACGGACGCCCGCACGGCTGCCAGGGTGCTCGACGAAGTGCGCAAGCGTTTCGCGGAAATTAACTACCCTGCCCAGCCTCAGGATCTCAGTTGCACCTTCAGCGGCGGCATCGCCGAGCTGCGCGACGATCTCGATAGCAAACACCTGTCGCAACGCGCCGACGAGGCGCTTTACCGTGCCAAGAATGGCGGTCGCAATCGCGTCGAGATCTACGACTGAACACGTCCCTCGTACCCTGTGCAGCGGGGTAGCCCCGCAGCGCGACTGCAGCATGAAGACGCCACAAGACTTCGCGTCGCTCGAACGGCGCCATAATTGTGACAGGGCGCACGGCGTCACACCCCTGTCATGAAGGCGCAATAACTTACCGACACAGCCGCACTGCATGGCGCAGTGCCAGCACCGTTCCGTCGTCGGTCGAGCCCCATGCGCCTTAAATCACTTACCAATCTCAACACCCTGCTGCTAGTCGGCGTCGGTATCGCCCTGGCCTGCACGCTATGGTGGTCACAGCGGGCACTGGAGCGCCCCTACGTACTGATGGAGCAGTATCTGGGTCTGTCCCAGCAATTTCAGCGCGAAGCCGCAGGCAATATCTTCGGCTACCTGGAAAGCGGCGATGCCCTGCGCCACAGTGCCGCACTGCAAAGCCTCGACGCCCTTCAGGAGAAGGTCGCCCAGTTGCCAGCCAACCTCGCTGGCGATCTGGGCAACAGCCTCAGTGACCTGAAAACCTTTGCCGCCGACCAACTGCTCGCGGCCGGCAAGCTGTCCGGAGATCCCCAGGGTCTGCTGATCCAGGCAGAGCGGGAAATGGCCGGTGCCCTGTCGCAAATCGCCAGGTATGCCGATGAAGGCCAGGGCGACGCGGCGCAAGCCTATGGCCGCCCCCTGTTCGAAGCTTCCCAGCACCTCGCCCGCCTGGCGCTGGCCCGCGACAAGCTGGTCAGCAGCGGGCGCAGCGAACTGGCAGCGGACGTGGAGCGTGAGGTGCAGTCGCTGCAGGAGATGGCGAAGACCATCGAAGGCCTGGCACTGCTTGGCGTCACCGATGAAGCAGCATCGGGCGGTAACGCTTTCGCGTCGCTGATGGGGCTGGACAGCGACAGCCTGGAGAGTGAGGCGCAAGACCGCGGCATCGCCCTGAAACGGGAGCTCAACAGCCTGCTCGGTCGCTACCCGGGCGAGCTGAACCGCACCCGCGCCCTGATCGAGCAACGTGCCCAGCTGGCCGCCGCCACCCGGGCCCGACTGGATGCGGTGCAACAGTCATTCACGACCCTGGAACCCCAGGTGCGAGCCGAACATGGCCGCATTCAGGGCGAAGTGCGCCTGATCCTCGGCGCCATGGTCGCTCTGATCCTGCTCATCGCCTTGATCATCGACACCCTGCAGCGTCGCCTCAGCCGCCTGCTCGAACGCCTGGTGCCTGCACTCTCGGCCTGGGCAGCAGGGGATTTCAGCAGCGACGTGCATCTGGCCACCAATACCCGAGAGCTGCGTGATATCGAAGAGTCGCTGAATCGCCTGCGCGCCTACCTGGTCGATCTGGTGGGCACCATTCACCAGCATGCCGGCCAGGTCTCGGCCTCCAGCCGCACCCTGGCCGACCTCAGCGGTGGCCTGCACGACGGCGCCGAACGCCAGGCCAGCGACACCGCGCAGATCCGTGACGCCCTCGGCGAGCTGGAAGCGACCATCCTTCAGGTCGCCGAGGACGCCAGCCAGACCGCGACCGCCGGGCGCGATGCCGACCGTGCCCTGGCTCAGGGTCAACTGGTCATCGGCAACAGCCTGACCGGCCTGCATGCGCTGGTCGAAGAGGTCCAGGGCAACGCCCAGGCCATCGAGCGCCTGGCAGAGGAGACAGGCACCATTGGCAGCGTACTGACGGTTATCCGCAGCATTGCCGAACAGACCAACCTGCTGGCCCTCAATGCCGCCATCGAAGCGGCTCGTGCGGGCGAGGCAGGCCGAGGTTTCGCCGTGGTGGCAGACGAAGTACGTACGCTGTCGCTACGCACCAGCGCTGCCACCGCACAGATTCAGGATGTCATCGGCCGCCTGCAGCAAGCCGCCAACGGCTCACTGCTGGCGATGCGCAGCCAGGTCGAACATGCCGAAGCCACAGCCAACCAGGCTCGCACGGCAGACGGTGCCCTGGATGAAATCGTCAACGCCATACGCACCATCGCCAGCATGGCCGGACGTATAGCCGATGCCACCGCTTACCAGGGCAGCGCAGTCAGCGAAATCCGCGATCACAGCGAACGCATCCACCAACTGGGCGGTGACAACCTGCTTCGCATCAGCCAGGGCCGCGAACAGAGCAGTGAGCTGCAGGAGTTGAGCGGCCAGTTGAATCAGGCCGTACAGGCCTTTCGCGTGTAAGCGAAGAAAAAGGCGATAGCCGCCGTTCGTTGTCGGGCGCCAATTGGTGGGCTGAAGCCCACCCTACAGCCGCGCATCTAACTGCGGGGGGGGGGCGGGCGGCGATCCGCTTTAGCTGTGGGGTGGGCTTTAGCCCACCGGATCGAATGTCCGCTGTCGTCTTGGACCTTGCACATGCACGGCCTTATGCCGCACAACTCCCCAGGGGCAGGCGTCCTCAAGCCAGCGAGCTGTAGGGTGGGCTTTAGCCCACCGGATCGAGTGTCCGCTGTCGTCTTGGACCTTGCACATACGCGGCCTTATGCCGCACAACTCCCCAGGGGCAGGCGTCCTCAAGCCAGCGAGCTGTAGGGTGGGCTTTAGCCCACCGGATCGAATGTCCGCTGTCGTCTTGGACCTTGCACATACGCGGCCTTATGCCGCACGGTCATCCGCCAGAGCGGACCGATCCGGGCTGGCGCAACCGTCACTTACAGCACGCCCCATGGCATGCGGCGCTGGCTCCGTTATGATGGCCCGATTCACGCCGTACGAGATCCCCATGCCACGTTTCCTCTGCCTGCTGCTGTTGCTCGTCGCTCTGCCTGCCAGCGCTGGCGTTTTCGACAGCCGCCCGAATGCCGCGCCGCTCGGCCAGGCGCTGAACAACAGCGACGATTTCCTGCCCGTGCGCGAGGCATTCAAACTGAGCCTGGTGAGCAGTTCGCCAACCTCGGCGACCGTGCGCTTCGTCGCGGCCGAGGGTTATTACCTCTATCGCCACCAGTTCAAGTTCAAGGTCGAGCCTGCTGCGCTTGCTGGCGCTGCCGTGAACGTGCCGGAAGGTCTGCACAAGAACGACCAGTACTTTGGCGACGTGCAGGTGTTCTACGAGGTGCTGGATGTCGACGTGCCGCTCGACAATCCGGACAATCGCCCTCTCAACATCGCCGTCACCTACCAGGGCTGCGCCGACAAGGGCCTGTGTTACCCGCCGGAAACCGAGACACTGGCCATCAATGGCGGGGTTGATGGTTCGAGCGGCGAAGCGTTGCCGAGCAAAACTGGCTGGAGCTGGGTGGACCTGGCGCTGATGTTCGCGGCTGGCCTGACGCTGACCTTCACACCCTGCGTGCTGCCCATGCTGCCGATCCTGTCCGGCGTGGTGCTGCGCGGCCGCCCGAGCAGAAGCCGTGGGCTGGCGCTGTCGCTGGCCTACGTGCTGCCGATGGCTGCCTGTTATGCCGCGCTCGGCGCCCTGATGGGGCTGTTCGGCGCCAAGCTCAATTTGCAGGCGATGCTGCAATCACCCTGGATTCTGGTGCCATTCGCGCTGTTCTTCGCGTTGTTCGCGGTGGCCATGTTCGGCGTCTTCGAACTGCGCCTGCCGGCCTTCATTCGTGAGCGCCTGGACCGCAAGGCCGCACAGACCCAGGGCGGCACCCTGGCCGGCGCGGCGACCCTGGGGGTGCTTTCCAGCCTGATCGTGTCCCCCTGCATCACCGCGCCATTCACCGCGTTGCTGCTCTATATCAGTAGCACGGGGGATGCCGTTGGTGGCGCGTTGCAGCTGTTCGCTCTCGGTTTGGGCATGGGCACGCCGCTGGTGATCTTCGCAGCGGGCGGCGGCGCACTGCTGCCCAAATCCGGTACCTGGATGGTCGCCGTGCGCAACGCCTTTGGCGTGATGCTGCTGGCAGTCTCGGTGTGGCTGCTCGAGCGGGTGCTGCCCGGTCACCTGTCGCTGGCGCTGTGGGGCCTGCTGGCCGCAGGCGTCGCGCTGTTCCTTGGCACGCTGGAGTTCACGCCCAAGACCCCGCGGGGCAAACTGGCTCAACTCGTGGGGCTGGCCTTGCTGCTCTACGCCCTGGCAGCCTGGACAGGAGCCCTGCAAGGCCGCGACGACCCGCTGCGACCGCTGGGCAGCGGTTTGCCTGGCGCCTCGCAGAGCAGCGCGACGGCTGGCAGCTGGCAAACCGTCAGCACCCCCGCCGAACTGGATGCTGCCCTGGCGCAGGCCAAGGGCGCAGGCCAGCCATTGCTGCTCGATTGGTACGCAGACTGGTGCATCAGCTGCAAGAAGATCGAGCGCGAGGTATTCAATTCGCCACAGGTAGGCCCGCAACTGGCCGACTATCATTTGCTGCGTTTCGACATGACCGACAGCACGGCGGCCCAACGTGCACTGCTCGATCGCTACCAACTGTTCGGCCCGCCAGCTATCCAGATGTTCGACGGCAGCGGCGAGGAATTGCACGACCTGCGGGTGGTCGGCGAGATCGACGCAGCTGCATTTTCCGAACGCCTGGGCCGGGCACGAGAACGATTTTAAGCAATTCGGTCACATATCCGGCCAACCCTGCACGGATCGTGCTGACTACTCCCGAAAACTGGACAGCCCTACGGCAACTCTGGCAGAGTCCGCGCAGCTAAAAAGAAGGAAGCCCGGATCATGTCGACCCTACTGGTTTTGCACGGCCCCAATTTGAACCTGCTCGGCACCCGAGAACCCGGTACCTATGGCGCCACGACCCTCGAGCAGATCAATCTCGACCTCGAGCAACGTGCCCGCGAGGCCGGCCATCACCTGCTGTATCTGCAGAGCAATGCCGAGTATGAACTGATCGACCGCATCCACGCTGCCAGAGGCGAAGGCGTCGACTTCATCATCATCAACCCGGCCGCCTTCACTCACACCAGCGTCGCATTACGTGACGCGTTGCTGGCGGTGAGCATCCCATTCATCGAAGTGCACCTCTCCAATGTGCACAAGCGCGAGCCTTTCCGGCATCACTCCTACTTCTCCGACGTGGCGGTGGGCGTGATCTGCGGTCTCGGCGCCAGCGGTTATCGGCTGGCCCTCGAGGCGGCCCTGGAAAACCTGGCGAGCAAAAACACCTGAAACCGACGCCATGATGCGGCGGTTCATTCGCACAACTTGAACGACCCTGACCAGACTGGGAGTTGAACACCTATGGATATTCGCAAAGTCAAAAAACTGATCGAGCTGCTGGAAGAGTCCGGCATCGACGAACTGGAAATCAAGGAAGGCGAAGAGTCCGTACGCATCAGCCGTCACGGCAAGCAACCGGCCTACGTCCAGCCTACCTATGCGCCGGCCCCTGCTCCAGTCGCTGCCGCCGCTCCGGCTGCCGCTGCCGAAGCCGCCGCTCCGGCCGCTGCCAAACTGAACGGCACCGTCGTACGTTCGCCGATGGTCGGTACCTTCTACCGCGCCGCTTCGCCAACCTCGGGCAACTTCGTTGAAGTTGGCTCGACCGTGAAGAAAGGCGACATCCTCTGCATCGTCGAAGCGATGAAGATGATGAACCACATCGAGGCCGAAACCAGCGGCACGATCGAATCCATCCTGGGCGAGAACGGTCAGCCGGTGGAATACGATCAACCGCTGTTCACCATCGTCTGATGCACGGGGAACCCGTAATGCAGAAGCTGGAAAAAGTTCTGATCGCCAACCGTGGCGAGATCGCCCTGCGCATCCTGCGTGCCTGCAAGGAACTGGGCATCAAGACCGTCGCCGTGCACTCCACCGCCGACCGCGAACTGATGCACCTGGCCCTGGCCGACGAGTCCGTCTGTATCGGCCCGGCACCCGGCAACCTGTCGTACCTGAACATCCCGGCGATCATCAGTGCCGCGGAAGTTACCGGCGCGACCGCCATCCACCCTGGCTACGGCTTCCTCGCGGAAAACGCCGATTTCGCCGAGCAGGTGGAAAATTCCGGTTTTGCCTTCATTGGCCCGAAAGCCACCACCATTCGCCTGATGGGTGACAAGGTTTCCGCCAAGCACGCCATGATCAAGGCCGGTGTCCCCGTGGTGCCCGGCTCTGACGGTCCATTGCCGGAAGACGACGCAACCGCCCTGGCCATCGCCCGCGAGGTCGGTTACCCGGTGATCATCAAGGCCGCTGGCGGCGGCGGTGGTCGCGGCATGCGCGTGGTCTGGAAAGAAGAGGACCTGATCAAATCGGCCCGCCTGACCCGCAGCGAAGCCGGCTCGGTGTTCGGCAATCCGATGGTCTATCTGGAGAAGTTCCTCGGCAATCCGCGTCACGTGGAAGTCCAGGTGCTGTCCGACGGCCAGGGCAACGCCATCCACCTCTATGACCGCGACTGCTCGCTGCAGCGCCGTCACCAGAAGGTACTGGAAGAAGCTCCGGCGCCGATGATCGACGAAACCGCCCGTGCCGAAGTGCTGCAACGGTGCGTCGATGCCTGCATCGAAATCGGCTACCGCGGTGCTGGCACCTTCGAGTTCCTCTATGAAGACGGTCGTTTCTACTTCATCGAGATGAACACTCGCGTGCAGGTCGAGCACCCGGTCACCGAAATGGTCACCGGTATCGACATCGTCAAGGAGATGCTCAGCATCGCCGCTGGCAACAAGCTGTCGTACAAGCAGGAAGACGTGAAGCTTCTGGGCCATGCCCTGGAGTGCCGCATCAACGCCGAAGACCCGGATACCTTCATGCCCTGCCCGGGCAAGGTGAAGCACTTCCATGCCCCAGGCGGCTTTGGCGTACGTGTCGACTCGCACCTGTACAGCGGCTACTCGGTACCGCCGAACTACGATTCGCTGATCGGCAAGCTGATCACCTACGGCACCACCCGTGACGAGGCCCTGGCCCGCATGCGTAATGCCCTGGAAGAAATCGTCGTCGATGGCATCAAGACCAACGTGCCCCTGCACCGCAATCTGGTGGTGGACAAGGGCTTCTGCGAAGGTGGCGTGAATATCCACTACCTGGAAAAGAAACTGGGTATGGACAAGCACTAAACCAGAAGGGCCGCGCAATGCGGCCCTTTTTCATTCCCTCAGGTATACCAGATGTCGCTCAAGAGCCGCTGCCAGTCCATCTCCAGCGCCTTTGGCGAAGCCACCATCTGCCTGGCGCTTGCAGTGCGCAGCAGCCTCGGCCTCGGCGTACTGACGCGCTCCTGCGGCCTTTGCCTGCTGGCGTTCGGCCTGTGGACCTGGCTGTTCTACGCTCAGTTCGAAGTAATCGCCCAGCTTGCCGGCATGCTCTCGCTGTTCATCGTCATGGGCGCTGCGGTTCTGGGCTTGCTTCCGGGCATGGGCGGCGCCGGTGCTGCCAGCCTGACCGGCATGGCTGGTATTGCTCCTGCCCTGGGGATGCTGGTGCTGTATGCCGGGCTGCTGACACTGGCCATGATCTGCACGCTCTACATCGCCTTGATCGTGATAAGCATCCGCCTGGCCTTGCGCTGGGTGCTGATGGACAGCCTGCGCGAGCGCGCCTTGCGCCATTATCCGACGCTGGCCCTGCGCCAGGCACAGCCGAGTCAGCGGCTGCATGGCGCCCGCTACCATATTGGCCCCTGGCTGGGCCTGAGCGTCGGTACCGTGCTGTGCCTGCTGATACCACTGGTAAATGGCGTGCTGCTGCTCCTGCTGCTGGCTTACCTGAACGTACGCATCCTGATACCCGCCGCGCTGTCCGACCTTGCCAACGGCAGCGAACAGATGCACGCGGTTCGGCAGCAACGCGGTGCCATGACAGCATTCGGCCTGTTGATTCTGCTGATCGCGCCACTGCCGGGCATCAACCTGCTGCTCCCCGCATTGCTCGGTGCTGGCTCATGCCACCTTGCCTACCGCGGCTTGCTACGCGCAGGGCTCCCGGCTGGCGTGGTCGAGACGCCTCAAGTAAGCTTGCCGCCGCCATAAAGGTTCAACGTCACGTCTTCGAGGTTTCTCCATGCCCTGGTTACAAGTCCGTCTCGCCATCACTCCCGAGCAGGCGCCAACCTATGAAGACGCCCTGCTGGAAGTTGGCGCGGTATCGGTAACCTTCATGGATGCCGAGGATCAGCCGATTTTCGAGCCGGACCTGGGCACCACGCCGCTGTGGAGCAATACCCATCTGCTGGCCCTGTTCGAGGCCGACACCGACGCCGAGGCCCTGAGCGCGCACTTGCGACTGCTGACCGGTGGCGAGCTGCCCGAACATCACTTCGAGGTGATCGCCGATCAGGACTGGGAGCGCAGCTGGATGGACGGATTCGCGCCGATGCGTTTCGGTCAGCGCCTGTGGATCGTGCCGAGCTGGCACGAAGCACCGGAGCCGGACGCGGTCAATCTGCTGCTCGATCCCGGCCTGGCCTTCGGTACCGGTACCCACCCGACTACCTCACTGTGCCTGCAATGGCTCGACGCCCAGAAACTGGACGGTTGCAGCGTGCTGGATTTCGGTTGCGGCTCGGGCATCCTCGCCATCGCCGCGCTGCTGCTCGGCGCCCCCCGCGCAGTCGGCACCGACATCGATCCGCAGGCTCTGGAGGCCTCCCGCGACAATGCCGGGCGCAACGGCATCGCCGAGGAGCGCTTTCCGGTCTACCTGCCGGCCGACCTGCCTCAGGAGCCAGCCGATGTGGTGGTGGCCAACATTCTCGCCGGGCCACTGGTCAGCCTGGCGCCGCAGATTACCCGCCTGGTGAAAAGCGGCGGCCGCCTGGCACTGTCCGGCATTCTTGCCGAACAGGCCGACGAAGTGCGCGCCGCCTACGAAGCCGACTTCGCGCTCGACCCGACCGCGACTCAGGATGGCTGGGTGCGCATCAGCGGCGTTCGTCGCTAAGCCCACTGCCGCGTTGCAGGCGCGGCACTTAATGCTGCTTTTGCAATCTGTTGGGTTAGACTAACGCCCCGTTTTCGCCACCCCGCGGCCCTCGGATTACGCATGACCGAAAGTTTCGTCACCCAATGCCCGAACTGCAGCACCAGCTTCCGCGTGAATCTGGTGCAACTCGGTATTGCCCAGGGCTCGGTGCGCTGCGGCGCCTGCCTGCAGGTGTTCAATGCGGCGCGCCAGTTGCGCGAGCAGGGTCACAACATCCCGGACATGCGAGCGGCTGCGCCTGCGGTGCCAAAAGCCGCACCACCTGCACCTGCACCTGCAATCAGCATTGCGCCAGAAACGCCGCCTCCCGCCAAGCCCGGCAAGCTCGACGACGAAACCCTGTGGATCCACGACGACCTGGACCTCGATGATCTGGATCTGGACGAGGAGCTGGCCAAGCTCGAAGCTCAGGAACAGCAGTTGTCCAGGCAGTTTCTCGAACTCGACCAGCCCTCGCGACAGACGCCGCGCTTCGACCAGGTGGAAGATGACGACGAGCCGGCCGAGGACGAGCGCTGGGCCGAAGCCTTGCTGCGCGACGACCCACCCGTCAGCAAGCTGGAGCTGGAGCCGCTGAGCGAACAACCACCTCTGCAGTCGCCGGATTTCGGCCAGCCGCCACCGCCAAGCAGCCATGTGCCTGACGATATGCCGCCGATCCCGAAGACGCCCGGTATCCGCGATCTGATCGATGCTCCGGTGAAACGCGGCACGGCCCGCGACGATGCCGAGCCGGCCTTCAGCCTGAGTGCGCAACGCGATGAAGAACCTGCCGCCATCGAGCCTGAGCCCCAGGACGAGAATCTGGATGAGCCACCGCCCACCAGGCAGAAGAAGGCCCAGCGCGCACCGCGCAGCGAACCCAATCTGCGCAACGATGCGCTGTTCGAGCTCGAAGAAGAGCCGCTGCAACTGGATTGGCGCCCGCCGCGCAAGCCCTGGGGCCGCTGGATTGGCTGGGGGCTGCTGAATCTGCTGGCCGCTACCGCACTGGCTGGGCAATACGTGATCTATCACTACGCCGAGCTGGCGCGCCAGGATCAGTACCGCCCCTGGTTCGAACAGGCCTGCCCGGTGATCGGCTGCACCCTGCCATCGAAGGTCGATATCGAGCAGATCAAGAGCAGCAATCTGGTGGTGCGCAGCCACCCGGAATTCAGCGGAGCACTGGTCGTCGACGCGATCCTCTACAATCGTGCGCCCTTCTCCCAGCCATTCCCTCTGCTGGAAATGCGCTTCGCCGATCTCAACGGCCAACTGATCGCCAGCCGCCGCTTCAAACCCAGCGAATACCTGGCGGGTGAACTGGCCGGTCAGGCGGAAATGCCCCCACAAACGCCGATCCATATCGCCCTCGACATCCTCGACCCAGGCGCTCGCGCGGTGAACTACAGCCTCAACTTCCACTCGCCGGAGTAGCCGCGGCCAGCCGATGGACGGCTGCCGGCGAGCGGGCGTCTGCGACGCGGCAAGCAGGCAGCGCGACGGCAGACCACAGGTCAACTGTTCAGATTTTGTTCAAAACCACCTTTATCCGGTCATTCAGAGCGGGTATGATCTCCACCCTTTTTCGCACTCTCCTACTGGCCTCAACAGCACGTCTCTTGAGCAGGGAAGCCCTATGTCGGCGCTAAGCATCGGCCCCTATACATTGCCCAATCGACTGATCCTGGCCCCCATGGCCGGCGTCACCGATCAGCCGTTCCGACAGCTCTGCCGCCGCCTTGGCGCTGGCATGGTGGTGTCGGAGATGGTCACCAGCGATGTGCGCCTGTGGAATACGCGCAAGTCGAGCCTGCGCATGATCCACAGCGGCGATCCGGAGCCACGCTCCGTGCAGATCGCCGGCGGGGACCCGCAGATGCTCGCCGAGGCAGCACGGGCCAATGTGCAACTGGGCGCCCAGATCATCGACATCAACATGGGCTGCCCGGCCAAGAAGGTCTGCAACAAGGCCGCCGGCTCCGCCCTGCTCAAGGATCAGCCACTGGTGCAAGCGATCCTCGAGGCCGTGGTAGCCGCGGTAGACGTCCCGGTCACGCTGAAGATCCGCACCGGCTGGGACAGACAGAACAAGAACGGTGTCGACGTGGCACGTATCGCCGAACAATGCGGCATCGTCGCCCTGGCGGTACATGGCCGTACCCGCGCCGACCTGTACACCGGCGAAGCGGAGTACGACACCATTGCCGCCATCAAGCAGGCAGTGTCCATCCCGGTATTGGCCAATGGCGATATCGACTCACCGGAAAAGGCCGCCCACGTGCTGGCCGCCACCGGTGCCGATGGTCTGCTGATCGGCAGGGCTGCCCAGGGGCGCCCATGGATTTTCAGAGAAATAGAGCATTACCTGCGCACCGGTGCCCATTGCCCCGCCCCGGCGCTGACCGAAATTGAACGCATCCTGCTCGAGCACCTGGCCGCCCTCCACGCCTTCTATGGCGATGTGATGGGTGTGCGCATCGCCCGCAAGCACGTTGGCTGGTACCTCGCGACGCTACCCGGCGCCCGTGAGTTCCGAGCCGAGTTCAATCGTCTGGACAGCCAGGAGGCGCAGTGTGCAAGCGTTCGCCAGTTCTTCGGTGATCGCTACAACGACGACGAAGGGGTGGCCGCATGACAATGTTGAACGAGACTTTAGGAAGTGGGATTGCACCCGTGAGCGACAACGCCAGTTTGAAACAGCACCTCAACACGCCGAGCGAAGAAGGCCAGACCCTGCGCGGCAGTGTCGAGAAAGCCCTGCACAACTACTTCGCCCACCTCGAAGGTGCGGACGTCACCGACGTCTACAATCTGGTGCTCACCGAAGTTGAAGCCCCACTGCTGGAAACCGTCATGAACTACGTGAAGGGTAACCAGACCAAAGCCTCCGAGCTGCTCGGCCTGAACCGCGGCACCCTGCGCAAGAAGCTCAAGCAGTACGACCTGCTGTGACCCTGCATTCCCGGAAAGGGCGGCTCTAACGAAGCCGCCTTTTTTGCTAATACTCTGCTCTGATGGACGCTGAAATGACCGACCAGACCACCCGCCTCCCCGTCCGCCGCGCGCTGATCAGCGTGTCCGACAAGACCGGCATCCTCGAATTCGCCCGCGAGCTCGTTGCCCTCAACGTGGAAATCCTCTCCACCGGGGGCACCTACAAGCTGCTCAAGGACAATGGCGTGGCGGCAGTGGAAGTGGCCGATTACACCGGTTTTCCGGAGATGATGGACGGCCGGGTGAAGACCCTGCACCCGAAGATCCACGGCGGCATCCTTGGCCGTCGCGCCCTCGATGGTGCGGTGATGGACGAGCACGGCATCAAGCCGATCGACCTGGTGGCCGTCAACCTGTACCCCTTCGCCGCCACCGTGGCCAAGCCTGGCTGTGACCTGGCCGACGCCATCGAGAACATCGATATCGGCGGCCCGACCATGGTGCGTTCGGCTGCGAAGAACCACAAGGACGTGGCCATCGTGGTCAATGCCGGTGACTACGCCGCGATCGTCGAGTCCCTGAAGGCCGGTGGTCTGAGCTACGCCCAGCGCTTCGACCTGGCCCTGAAAGCCTTCGAGCACACCGCTGCCTATGACGGCATGATCGCCAACTACCTGGGCACCATCGAACAGAGTCGCGACACCCTGAGCACTGCCGACCGCAACCTGTTCCCGCGCACCTTCAACACGCAATTCATCAAGGCGCAGGACATGCGCTACGGTGAGAACCCGCACCAGAAAGCCGCCTTCTACGTCGAGCATGCCGACGAAGCCTGCGTGGCCACTGCCGTTCAGTTGCAGGGTAAGGAACTGTCGTTCAACAACGTGGCGGATACCGACGCTGCGCTGGAATGCGTGAAGAGCTTCGTCAAGCCGGCCTGCGTGATCGTCAAGCACGCCAACCCCTGCGGCGTTGCCGTGGTGCCGGAAAACGAAGGCGGTATCCGCAAGGCCTACGACCTGGCCTATGCCACCGACACCGAGTCGGCATTCGGCGGCATCATCGCCTTCAACCGAGAGCTGGATGGCGAAACCGCCAAGGCCATCGTCGAGCGCCAGTTCGTCGAAGTGATCATCGCCCCGAAAATCAGCGCTGCTGCCCGTGAAGTGGTCGCCGCCAAAGCCAACGTGCGCCTGCTCGAGTGCGGCGAATGGCCGGCCGAGCGTGCTGCTGGCTGGGACTTCAAGCGCGTCAACGGTGGCCTGCTGGTGCAGAGCCGCGATATCGGCATGATCACTGCCGCTGATCTGAAGATCGTCACCCAGCGCGCACCGAGCGAGCAGGAAGTACATGACCTGATCTTCGCCTGGAAAGTAGCCAAGTTCGTCAAATCCAACGCCATCGTCTATGCCAAGAATCGCCAGACCGTCGGCGTCGGCGCCGGCCAGATGAGCCGCGTCAACTCCGCGCGCATCGCCGCCATCAAGGCTGAACACGCCGGCCTGCCGGTTCCAGGCGCGGTGATGGCCTCCGACGCCTTCTTCCCGTTCCGCGACGGCATCGACAATGCCGCCAAGGCCGGCATCACCGCGGTGATCCAGCCAGGCGGTTCGATGCGCGACAACGAAGTGATCGCCGCCGCCGATGAAGCGGGTATTGCCATGGTGTTCACCGGCATGCGCCACTTTAGACACTAAATCGGCCGCACTGAAACCGGCATCTGCCTCGTTGCCCCGGGTTTCGCCATGCTCATTGCCACCAGGCAACTCCGCTTGTCGAAACCCAGGGCGCCTGGCATCTACCGGCTTCATCGCAGCCTCGCAATTCGTAGGGTGGATAACGCTTCGCTTATCCACCGCGCGGGCTCAAGGCCCGCCTCCATAGGGAGAGAGACATGAACGTATTGATCATCGGCAGCGGCGGTCGTGAACACGCCCTGGCCTGGAAAGTGGCGCAGGACAAGCGTGTCGAGAAAGTCTTCATCGCCCCGGGCAACGCCGGCACCGCCACCGAAGCCAAATGCGAGAACGTCGCCATCGACGTCCTGGACATTCAGGCGCTGGCCGATTTCGCCGAGCAAAACGTACAGCTGACCATCGTCGGCCCGGAAGCCCCGCTGGTCAAAGGCGTGGTCGATCTGTTCCGTACCCGCAAGCTGGATATCTTCGGCCCCACCGCCGCAGCCGCCCAACTGGAAGGCTCCAAGGCCTTCACCAAGGATTTCCTGGCGCGCCAGAACATCCCTACCGCCGACTACCAGAACTTCACCGAAGTGGAGCCTGCCCTGGCCTACCTGCGTGAAAAAGGCGCACCGATCGTGATCAAGGCCGACGGCCTGGCTGCCGGCAAAGGCGTGATCGTCGCCATGACCCTGCAGGAAGCCGAAGATGCCGTGCGCGACATGCTCGCCGGCAATGCCTTTGGCGAAGCCGGTTCGCGCGTCGTGATCGAGGAATTCCTCGACGGCGAAGAGGCCAGCTTCATCGTCATGGTCGACGGCGAGAACGTGCTGCCGATGGCCACCAGCCAGGACCACAAGCGCGTTGGCGACGCCGACAGTGGCCCGAACACCGGCGGCATGGGTGCTTACTCGCCCGCGCCGGTAGTTACCGCCGACGTTCACAAGCGCGTGATGGACGAAGTCATCTACCCGACCGTGCGCGGCATGGCAGCCGAAGGCAATGTCTATACTGGTTTCCTGTATGCGGGCCTGATGATCGACAAGGCTGGCAAGCCCAAGGTCATCGAATTCAACTGCCGCTTTGGCGACCCGGAAACCCAGCCGATCATGGTTCGCCTGGAGTCCTCCCTGGTGCTGCTGGTTGAGGCGGCCCTGGCCAAGGCACTGGACAAGGTCGAAGCGCGCTGGGATCCACGCCCAACCGTCGGCGTCGTTCTGGCTGCAGGCGGCTACCCTGGCGACTACGCCAAGGGCGACGTGATCGAAGGCCTGGACGACGCCGCTGCGCTCGAAGGCAAGGTGTTCCACGCTGGTACCACGCTGAAGGACGGCCAGATCGTCACGGCTGGCGGCCGCGTGCTCTGCGCCACGGCCATCGGCGCCAGCGTTGCCGACGCCCAGCAGCAGGCCTACCGCCTGGCCGAGAAGATTCGCTGGAACGGCATGTTCCACCGCAACGACATCGGCTATCGCGCGATCGCTCGCGAGCGTGGCGAAAACTGATGTAACAAGACGGCGGCATCAATCGATGCCGCCTGTCGGCAATACCCCGAGGCTCGCGGATCGTCGGCGAGCCCTGGCTGTCAGGATAGCGTCTCCGTGTCATAGTCTGCGCCACCACGGCGGGCTATAATTCAGCGTATAACCTCAAAGGGATTGCCACGTGCGACGGCTCAGGATCGCCATAGGTTTACTCGTCAGCCTGCTGTTGGCCGGTGTCTGCTTTTCGAGCAGCGCGGCGCAGCGAGTCTCGACACCCTATGCGACCGGCTGGTCGGTTTTCGTCGACGAAAGCGCGCAGATGGATCTCGATGACGTGCGCGAGCGGCGCAGTCAGTTCCTCCCCCTCGATAACCTCGCCTTCACCTATCCACCCAGTCAGAAAGCCGTCTGGCTGCGCTTCGACGTGCCCGAACATCAGGCACCGTACTGGCTATGGGTGTTCGCTCCGCGTGTGCAGTTCCTCGATTACTACCTGCTGCAGGGCACCCAGATCGAGCAGAGCGTGCACACCGGCGAGTCGATGCCGCTGAATTCGCGACCACTGCCTTCGCGCGCTTACCTGATGTCCCTGCCCAATGACGGCCAGGCGCGGGAAGTCTATGTGCGGATGACCTCCAACCATCCGCTGATGGCCTGGTTCAAGGTCATCGACGAGAGCGAACTGGTCAGCCTGGAAAAACCCGCCTACCTGTTTGGCGCCCTGCTCGGCGCCCTGCTGCTGGTGGTGGTCTACAACCTGATCCGCTTCGCCTACGCGCGCTCGGCCTGCAGCCTCTGGCTGGCCGGGCTGCACGCAGGCCTGGCAACCTGTGCGGCGGCCAACCTGGGCATGCTCGCGGTCTGGGTGCCGCGCCTGGGGTACAACCAGTCGCTGATCGCCGATATCAGCGCACTGATCGCCGCGTTCTGCCTGTCAGCCTTCGCCCTCGGCTTCTTTCGCAGTACGCCGATGCAGCGCAGCAAGCTCAACTGGCTGCTGCAGGGCCATGCGCTGCTGACCCTGGCGCTGGGCCTGACCATTCTGATCACCGGCCTGCTCTGGTACAGCGCCCTGGTGTATCTGATGGTGTTGCTGGGCACCCTGAGCGTACTGTTGGTCAGCGGCGTGCACTGGCATAACGGTTACCAGTCGGCACGGCTGATCGTCAGTGGCATGGTGGTGTTCAACGTTGGCTTCGGGCTGTTCATCCCCGTTCTGCTCGGTTTCAACCAGCTCGACCCTGGCTGGCTGGTTACCGGGGTGTTCACCATCGCCACGCTCAGCGGCGTGGTGCTCAGCGCCGCGCTGGCCGAACATCAGCGCCAGCTGCAGCGTGCGGCCTCGCGAGCACGCACGGCACTGGCCGCCAATGATGCGGAACTCAAGGCCAAGGCCGAGTTCCTGGCCAAGATCAGCCACGAGATCCGCACGCCCATGAACGGGGTGCTGGGCATGACCGAGCTGCTGCTAGGCACACCGCTGTCGGCGAAACAACGCGACTACGTGCAGACCATTCACAGCTCCGGCAACGAGCTGCTCAACCTGATCAACGAGATTCTCGACATCTCCAAACTGGAGTCCGGGCAGATCGAACTGGACGACGTGCAGTTCGACCTCAACGCCCTGACCGAGGACTGCCTGGACATCTTCCGCGCCAAGGCAGAGCTGCAGAAGATCGAGCTGATCAGTTTCATCCAGCCCCAGGTGCCAAGGATCGTCAGCGGCGACCCGACGCGCCTGCGCCAGACCTTGCTGAGCCTGCTCGACAACGCCTTCAAGCAGACCAGCGAGGGCGAGATTCTCCTGGTGGTGGCGCTCGATACCAGCGGCGAACAACCGCGCCTGCGCTTCGCCGTGCAGGACAGCGGGCACCCGCTCAACGCCAGCGAGCGCGAAGCGCTGCTCAACACCGAGCTGCAGAGCCGTGACTTCCTGTCGGCCACGCGCCTGGGGGGGCGCCTGGGCCTGATCATCGCCCGTCAGCTGATCCGCCTGATGGGTGGCGAGTTCGGCATCCAGAGCGGCGGCAATCAGGGCTCGACCCTGTGGCTGACCCTGCCACTGGACAACGCCCGCCTGCAGCAGCCGGGTACCGATATCGACGGCACCCTGCAAGGCACCCGCCTGCTGGTGGTGGACGACAACGACACCTGCCGCAAGGTGCTGCTGCAACAGTGCAATGCCTGGGGCATGAACGTCAGCAGCGTACCCTCGGGCAAGGAGGCGCTGGCGCTGCTGCGCACCAAGGCGCACATGCGCGAATACTTCGACGTGGTGCTGCTCGATCAGGAAATGCCCGGCATGAGCGGCATGCAACTGGCGGCGAAGATCAAGGAAGACCCGAGCCTCAACAACGATATCCTGATCATCATGCTCACCGGCATCAGCCATGCGCCAAGCAAGATCATCGCGCGCAATGCCGGCATCAAGCGCATCCTCGCCAAGCCGGTGGCAGGCTACACCCTCAAGGCGACCCTGGCCGACGAGCTGGCCCAACGGCAACATGGCCAGGTACCCAGCACCAGTGCCAGCACCACGACGCTGGTGGTGCCCGACGACTTCCGCATACTGGTCGCCGAGGACAACAGCATTTCCACCAAGGTGATTCGCGGCATGCTCGGCAAGCTCAATGTGCAGCCCGACACGGCCAGCAACGGCGAGGAAGCCCTCAACGCGATGAAGGCACAGCGCTACGATCTGGTATTGATGGACTGCGAAATGCCGGTGCTCGATGGCTTCTCTGCAACCGAACAGCTGCGCGCCTGGGAAATCGCCGAGCGCCGCCAGCGCACGCCGGTTGTCGCGCTTACCGCGCACATCCTCAACGAACACAAGGAGCGCGCACGGCTGGTCGGCATGGACGGTCACATGGCCAAGCCGGTGGAAATGTCACAGTTGCGCGACCTGATCGAATACTGGGTGGGCGAGCGCCAGGCCCAGCCTGAAGACGACACCGTCCACTCCTGATTGCACTGCTAGAATTGCGTCAGCGCCCTCGATAAGGGCGCTCTCCACGCGCTTCGCCAGCGCTGCCCAAGCCCCGACGAAGCGCCCATGGATATCAAGCAGCTCAAGTTTCTGATCGCCCTCGACGAGACCCGCCACTTCGGCCAGGCTGCCGCGCGCTGCCACGTGACGCAGCCAACGCTGTCGATGCGCCTGCGCAATCTGGAAGACGAGCTGGGGCTGGAGCTGGTGCGCCGCGGGCAGCGCTTCGAGGGCTTCAGCGCGGAGGGTGAACGCATCCTCGCCTGGGCCCGTAGCCTGATGGCCGCTCACGACGGGCTGTACGCCGAGGCGGCTGCCTGTCGCGGTCAGCTGGTCGGCACCCTGCGCCTCGGCGTGGTGCCGCTGTCCGGCTTCGACCCGATGGACCTGGTGCAACTGTTCGCCGAGCAGCATCCCGGGCTGCGCTTCCAGCTGTTCGCGTTGAGCAGCGACCAGATTCTCGAACGTCTGGGCAGCAATCAGCTCGACCTCGGGCTGTCTTACCTCGACCGTCTCGACCGTGAGCACTTCGACAGCCTGGAGCTGGCTGCGACACGCATGGGACTGCTGTACGACCGGCGCCACTTCCAGTTCGCGGAAACCACGCTGCGCTGGGAAAGCCTGATCGACCTGCCTCTGGGGCTGCTGTCTGCCGGCATGCATTTCCGCCAGTCGATCGACCACAGCTTCCGCTCACGGGGACTGACGCCCCTGCCGAAGCTGGAAACCGATGCCGTTCACCAATTGCTGCAGGCCGTCAGCGCCGGCCTGTGCTGCTCGATCATGCCGCTGCGCAATGGCCTTGCCGAATTCACCAATGAGCTGGTGCTGACGCCCATCGAAGACGCCCATACCCTGGCGCCACTGGGGCTGATCATGCGCCGCAGCGCCCCACGCTCGGCGCTGGCCGAAGCCTGCTTCGCCGAGGCGCGCGAACTGATCAACCTTTGAGCGGAGCCTCGCTGCCCTCGGGCGGCGTCTGCACACCGGTTTCACCACGATCGGCACGCCCGCCCAGGTACCAGCCGAGGAGCCCCCAAATGGCCGCGCATAGCGCTCCGATCACCGCGATCAGCGCCACGCCGTAGCCGAGCATGTCGATCAGGCTTTTCGCCCAGCCGCTGACCGCATCACCACCGCGATAGACCACGGTATCGATGAAGTTCTTGGCCTTGTACTTGCTCTCGGCATCCAGCGGCGCGAAGAGCATTTCCCGCCCAGGCCGCACGAACGCGTATTCACCGATGCGCCGCACGATCATCAACCCCGCCAGCACGGCGAAGGTTGGCGCCATGGCCAACGCGAGAAAGCCCACGCACATCAGCACCGGCACCGCCGCCAGCAACGCGCGCACGCCCAGGCGCTGAGCGACCCGACCGGTGATGAACAACTGTGCCAGCAGCGCTCCAGCCTGCACCACGAAGTCGATCAGCCCGAACACCCGCACCTGCTCGTCACGGTCCGGGAACAGCTCGGCCACCAGCCGCGCCTGCTCGAAGTACAGAAAGGTGGTGACCGTGGCAAGCAGGATGACGAAGGCGGATATCCCCAGCAGGTAGGAGGACTGGAACACCCGCGTCATGCCGCTGAACGGATTGCCTGCCACCGGTCGCCGTGGATTTTCTGCCTGACTGGCGCCCGGCCGCCCTGCTCCGGCGCGCTCGCGCCAGCCCATCAGGAAATGCTTGAGCGCCAAGGCTCCGGCCAGCAGCAACGCCGCCAGCAACGCCAGGCCACTGGCACCGACAGTGCCGACCAGCAGCGCACTGAGCGCCGGGCCGGCCAGGCCACCGACGCTGGCACCCGCGGCGATGAAGGCGAACAACCGCTTGGCCTGCGGCGAATCGAACACGTCGGCCATCAGGCTCCAGGCCACGGACACCACGAACAGGTTGTAGACCGATATCCACACGTAGAACACCCGCGCCGTCCACAGACTCTCGGCCATGACACTGAACGCCACGGCGAAAGCCAGCAGGTTGAGACAGAAGAAGCCGTAGACCCAATCGATGAAATGGATGCGTGGCACCCTGGAGTTGAGCCAGGCGAACAACGGCACGGCCAGCAACATGACCACGAAGGTGGCGGTGAACAGCCACTGCAGATTCTCCACACCGGCCTGAATACCCATGGACTCCCGGATCGGCCGCAGCATGAAGTAGCCGCAGAACAGGCAGAAAAACAGTGCGAAGCCCGCCAGAGCGGCTGCCAGCTCACCAGGCTGTGCATTGATCGCGCGGGCCACGCGCTGCGGCAGAGGAAGGGACATGGCAACGCTCTCGGGGTCGAAGCGTTGCAGTATGGCCTACTCGGGCGAGGCGTATCTCGGCAGCCGGCTCAACCTGCGCTCAACCAGGCCCTGACCTCGCTGTACGGATAGTCCTCCAACTCCGCGAAACCACTGATCTGCCGGGCCTTGAGGCGGGTGAACAGCGGCACGCTGATGCCGCACAGAAAGCGCGCCAGACATTCGTTACTGGGCAATTCACCACCGCGGACGCTTTGGTACTTGCCGATGAACGCACCACACAGCGAGCCACGATCACGACCGGCCAGTGGCACCAGTGATGGAGGCTCGGGCAAGCGGGCGACCTGGCCGCGACAGACCGAGCAGTGGCCGCACTGCCGTGGCGCGCGCTCGTCACCGAAGTACACCGCCAGGCGATGGCTCAGGCACTGCTCACTGGCGAACAATTCGAGCATGGCCTGGATGCGACGGATTTCGCTGCCTTCCTGGGCGAGGAAATAACCGTGCAGCTCGTCCGCCAGGGCCTGGGTGTCGAAGCCCTGCAGCACGGCATAGACATCGGTCATCTGCTTGCTTTCCAGCTCGATCCAGCCACGTTCCTGAAAGAAGTCCAGCGCCTTGACGACCCGCGCGCGCTCGGCCTGATGGCCGCGATACAGGGCCTCGAAGTCCACCGTGCACCAGGTTCTCGCCCGCGTCGAGGCGTTGACGATGGCCTCGACGAACTGCCGTCGCTCCCCTTCGAAGCGCGCCAGCAAGGCCTCGGGTTCGATCAGGTACTTGAAACGGTATTCGGCGAAGTAGGCATAACGCGGCGCGATGATGCCGCGCAGCTCGAGTTGCACGAGCAGCGTCTTGAGCGGCAACTGGCGGATATTGCTCTGATCGCTCAGCGCATTGATGGTCATTTCCCACTGGTCGCCACTGGCGTTGTCGCGAATCTCCTCGAGCACCCTGACGATGCCACCACGCTCCGGCGTATCGCCGTAGACGAAGTTCTCCAGCACGTTGAGGCTGTCGCGGTTGGCCAGTACCAGGCAGTCGGAGGATTCACCGTCGCGCCCGGCGCGGCCGATCTCCTGGCTGTAGTTCTCCACCGACTTGGGCAAATCGAAATGCACCACGTTGCGGATGTCACGCTTGTCGATGCCCATGCCGAAAGCGATGGTCGCGACGATGCAACCCAGCTCACCCGCCATGAAGCGGCGCTGGATCGCCTCACGGACCTCATGCCCCATACCGGCATGGTAGGCACTGACGGACAGCCCATGCTGAGCGAGCTGCTCGGCGACCTGCTCCGCGGTCTTCTGCTGAGTGACGTAGACGATGCTCGGCTCGCCCTTCCTGGCACCCAGCCACTGCTGCAGGCGTCGCTGCTTGTCACGGCCGGCCACGGGCTCGACCAGCAGATTCAGGTTGGGCCGATAGAAACCGGTGGTGACCACGTCATCCGCCGCGATGGCGAACTTCTTCTGCATGTCCGCGATCACTGGCGGCGTCGCCGTGGCGGTGAGCAGGAGCACCTGAGCGATAGCGAACTGGCGTTGATAATCCGGCAGTTTCAGGTAGTCCGGACGAAAGTTGTGGCCCCACTCGGAAATGCAGTGAGCCTCGTCGACCACCAGCAGGGAAATCGGCACGCCGGCGATGAAGTTGCGAAACCGCTCGTTCTTCAGGCGCTCGACCGAAATCATCAGGATCTTCAGCTCGCCGGACTTGGCCTTGCCCATGGTTTCGCTGACCTGCTCGCGGCTTTGCGCCGAATCGATGCTGGCCGCACTGATGCCGTGCCGATGCAGAAAGGCGAGTTGATCCTGCATCAGGGCCAGCAGCGGCGAAACCACCAGAGTCAGGTGCGGCAAATGCAATGCCGGCAACTGGTAGCACAGGGACTTGCCCGAGCCGGTGGGAAAGATCGCCGCAGCCGAGCGGCCGGCAAGCACGGCGCTGATCACCGCTTCCTGGCCGGGACGCAGTTGGCTGAAACCGAAGACACGTTCGAGGGTACTGGGCATGTGCTGTCACTCCATTGACCGCCTGATGGCCAATAACCGTAGCGTGTATGGGAAACGTTTTACAGACCGCGCCAGCCATAAATGACAAAGCCGCCCGAGGGCGGCTTTGTCAGAACGTGGCGAGCTTACAGCTGCGGGCCGGCGCTCTTGATGGCATCGCTGACATCGAACTTGGTGAAGTTGTCGATGAACAGCTTGGCCAGGCCTTTGGCGGCCTCGTCGTAGGCGTTCTTGTCAGCCCAGGTGTTGCGCGGGTTGAGCAGGTTGGTCTCGACGCCCGGAACGGCCTTCGGCACGCTCAGGTTGATGATCGGCAGTTGCTCGGTTTCGGTACCGATCAGCGCGCCGCTCTGAATGGCTGCAATCACGCCACGGGTGGTCGGGATGTTGAAACGCTTGCCGACGCCATAGCCACCGCCAGTCCAGCCGGTGTTGACCAGATAGACCTTGGAGCCGAACGCCTGGATGCGCTTGATCAGCAGCTCGGCGTAAACGCCAGCCGGGCGCGGGAAGAACGGTGCGCCGAAGCAGGTGGAGAAGGTCGACTTGATGCCAGGGCCCGAACCCATTTCGGTAGAACCGACCAGGGCGGTGTAACCGGACAGGAAGTGATAGGCCGCCTGCTCTTCGTTGAGGATCGACACCGGTGGCAGCACGCCAGTCAGGTCGCAGGTCAGGAAGATCACTGCATTCGGCTCGCCACCGAGGTTCTTCTCGCTGCGCTTCTCGACGAATTCCAGCGGGTAGGCGGCGCGGCTGTTCTGGGTCAGGCTGTCGTCGGTGTAGTCCGGCGCGCGCTGCTCGTCGAGCACCACGTTTTCCAGCACGGTACCGAACTTGATGGCTTTCCAGATGACCGGCTCGTTCTTCTCGGACAGGTCGATGCACTTGGCATAGCAACCGCCTTCGATGTTGAACACCACACCGGTGCCCCAGCCGTGCTCGTCGTCACCGATCAGGTAACGGCTCTCGTCGGCGGACAGGGTGGTCTTGCCGGTGCCGGACAGACCGAAGAACAGGGTGACATCGCCCTCTTCGCCGATGTTGGCAGCGCAGTGCATCGGCAGCACGTCGGCAGCCGGCAGCAGGAAGTTCTGCACGCTGAACATGGCTTTCTTCATTTCACCGGCGTAACGCATGCCGGCGATCAGCACTTTCTTCTGGGCGAAGTTGATGATCACGCAGCCGTCGGAGTTGGTGCCATCACGCTCAGGCACGCATTCGAAGTTGGCCACGTTGAGTACTTGCCATTCCTGCTTGGCGGACGGGTTGTACTGGGTCGGCTCGATGAACAGCTGACGGCCGAAGAGATTCTGCCAGGCCGTGGCAGTGGTCATCTTGACGGGCAGGTAGTGAGCTTCGGCGGAACCTACATGGACGTGGGAAACGAAGCTGTCCTGGGCGTCGGAGAACGCCTGAACGCGATCCCACAGGGCATCGAACTTGTCAGCCGGGAACTTGCGGTTGATCGGGCCCCAGCCGATATCGGCCGACGTGCTCGGCTCGTCGACGATGAAACGATCGACCGGAGAACGCCCGGTACGGTGGCCGGTGCGTACAACCAGAGCACCAGTGGACGCCAGTTCACCTTCACCGCGACGAAGGGCTTCTTCGACCAGTTGAGCAGTGCTGATGTCGGTGTACACAGCGTTGTTGGCTTGCGTCATGTGAGTCCCCGTCGGCCGAACGGCCGAGTCTTCCAAACGTTTTGTAGTCATGCACGAGGCAGGACTACAGCTAAAAAAGTGCGCGGATTATGCCAGAAAAGGGAACTGCGAGGGCAGCCCCCCCAATCCGGACACGCTGCGCGTTGCTAGCGGCCCTCAATGACGGGTGTCAGAGGGCTGCTGACTGCCTCCACCGGCAAACAGCTGGGCGATGTCGGCGGCATCGAAGCCATAGCGCTCGTTGCAGAATTGGCAGTCGATTTCCACGCGGCCGTGGTGCTCGCCGAGCAGCAGCTCGGCATCGGCCTGCCCTAAACTGACCAGCGCTTTGGCCGAGCGTTCACGAGAGCAGCTACAACGGAACTGGATAAGGCGTGGATCGAACAGGCGAACCGCCTCCTGATGGTAGAGACGATGCAGCAGGGTTTCGTTGTCCAGACCCAGTAATTCCTCGTTTTGCAGGGTGTCGGCGAGGGTCACCAGGTGCTCCCAGCTGGCGGCGCGCTCTTCGTCATCGGTAAGACGATCGGCAGGCAGTTGCTGCAACAGGAAGCCGCGAGCACGCAGGCCGTCGGCACACAGCCAGAAGCGCGTGGCCAGTTGCTCGGAGGTAGCGAAATAGTTGGTCAGGCAGTCGGCCAGCGTGTCGCCATCGAGAGAAACGATGCCCTGATAGCGCTGACCCTGTTTCGGATCCACCGTCATGGCCATCACCCCCTCGGGCATCAATTGCAGCAGACCATCACCATCGGCGATGCGCTCGGCTTCGTAGCGGGCAATGCCGCGTACCTCACCGTCACTCGAGCATTCCACCATAAGCAGTGGCACCGGCCCTTCGGAGCGCACTTGCAGCACCAGCAAGCCATCGAACTTCAGCGTACCGACCAGCAGCGACGCTGCAGCCAGCAATTCGCCGAGCAGTTGCGCAACGGGACGCGGGTAGTCGTGCTTGGCCAGCACCTGCTGATAGCTGCCGGACAGCCCGACCAGTTCACCGCGCACATCGGTGTCGTCGAAAAGAAAGCGTTGGGTGAAGTCGGACATAACGAGTCGCCTGCTCAAGGATGCGTAGCAGACCAGCGGACGGCGCCCCTGGCCTGGAGGCCGGCAATTTTAGGCGCAAACGCGGCGCCGACCAAGCTGAATGCGAAGAACGGCTGAGGCGCGCTCCGCTGAACGAAGGCTGAACGAGAGCCTGAAAGCCACCAAGGTCGCGCCCAGGCTGCCTAGAATCGGCGGTTTTCCTCGAAAGCCCTCACGCCATGCACCTCAGTTCAAATGCCCGATGGCGCCCTCGCGCGCTGATCATCAGCCATCTGCTCATCGCCCTGCTGTTCGCCAGCTGGCTGTGGCCGGTGACTCGTACTTACTGGAATCAGTTCGACCTGTGGCTGTTCCACCTGCTCAACGACCCGGTGCATGCCGCCGGCCTGTGGGCGCACATCTGGGCCATCGGCAGCATGCGTCCGGTGGACGCCGGCGTAGGCCTGGTGATGTTGGCGATCATGCTGCGCGCCGGCCTCATATTTCCGGCCTCACAGGTGCGTACCGGCTTCTATGCCTTTCTGGTGGCGCTGACCGTCATGCTGCTGATGCGCGTGCTGTTCGCCGACCTCGTCGAGTACATGAACTGGCAACACGCCAGTCCCTCGCTGCTGGTGGAAGGCAGCGCACGGCTCACCGAAATGTTCCCGGCCTGGGAGGAACGCTGGGACCTGAAGGACAGCGCCAGTCGCAGTTTCCCCGGTGACCACGCCTCGGTGCTGATGATCTGGGCGATGTTCTGCAGCTTCTTCGTCAGCGGCTGGCGCCGTGCGCTGGTCTGGACGGTGGCGGTGATCGGCATGCTGCCGCGTCTGGTGGCCGGGGCGCACTGGGGCGCGGATGCCCTGGTCGGCGGCGTGCTGCTCAGTGTGCTGGGTATCGCCTGGAGCTGCTATACACCGCTGGCCTCGCGCGCCAGTGCCGCCATCGAGCGCCTGACCTCGCCACTGATGCGCAGCCTGGCAAAGGCGCCCGTGCTGCGCTCACTCAGTGTGATCGCTGGCGGCTACTCCACCCAGTCGCCCGAACCGCCGCGCAGGTAGAACAACTGCCGCCGCTGCTTCTTGCTGGGTCGCCCCTCGGTCTGTACGCCAAGGGCGCCAGCCTTGCGCTGTTCGGCAGCCAGCTCACGTCGCACGATGCTCTCGCCGGTCTCGGCATACAGCGTCTGCGCCTCCGGTGCGCCACGGCGCACCACCGACAGCGCCTGCACGATCACCGTACGTTCCTCGAAACCGGTGCGAATCACGTACTCCTCGCCTACCTTCGGCTCCTTGCCCGGCTTGCAGCGCTCACCACGACAATGCACCTTGCCGCCTTCGATCGCCGCCTTGGCCAGCGCACGCGTCTTGAAGAAGCGCGCGGCCCACAGCCACTTGTCCAAGCGTACCTTGTCATCGGCATCCTGCTTTGCCACCATCACCTCACCGTTGATTGAATTGCCATCACAATTTCGCTGCCACATCAGCCTGTCCATATTGTCATACGGACACAAGCATTGATCGTGCAAACGCTATATCGGAGCAGCAGTGACCCACTTCCCCAGCGATCTTACCCATCCCGAAAAATGTCGCGGCTGCCAGAGCAGCCCGCCACTGGATTTCGACTTTCATTTCGCTTTCCAGCCCATCGTCGACGTTCGCACCCGGCAGGTGTTCGCCCATGAAGCACTGGTTCGCGGTACGGCGGGCGAAGGCGCGATGAGCGTGCTGGAGCGGGTCAACGACGATAATCGCTACCGGTTCGACCAGCGCTGTCGCACCCAGGCAATCGCCGAGGCGATGCAATTAGGCATGGACACCTACCTGTCGATCAACTTTCTGCCCAATGCCGTCTACCGCCCGGAGTTGTGCATTCGCAGCACCCTGGAAGCGGCACGCCAGCACAACTTCCCGTTGGACAAGCTTATTTTCGAAACGCTGGAAAGCGACCACATGCGCGACAGCAAGCACCTGACACACATCCTGCGTCAGTATCAGGAGTTCGGATTCAAGACCGCGATCGACGATTTTGGCGCCGGCCATTCAGGCCTCACCCTGCTGGCCGACTTCCAGCCCGACTTGATCAAACTGGACATGGCGCTGATCCGCAGCGTAGATCAGGACAAGGCTCGCCAGGCCATCGTGCGGGGCATCATCGCCATCTGCCGTGACCTCGGTGTTCAAGTGATCGCGGAAGGTATCGAGACGGCCGGCGAAAGAGACTTTCTGGCCTGTGCCGGGATCGACCTGATGCAGGGTTACCTGTTCGCCAAGCCGCTGTTCATGGGCTTGCCGACGATTGCGGAGCAGGCTTGGCCCGCCGCGAATTCGACTCACTGACAGGCGCGCACGAGCGCTCATTTTCAGTACCATGAGCGCCCTAGAGCCAGATCTCAGCCGCAACGGAAGCCTTTCTTGAAGACATTCGACCACCTCAACGTGATCGGCCTGCGCGAATGGGTCAACCTGCCGGAGCTGGGTATCATCGGCCTGCGGGCCAAAATCGACACCGGCGCCAGCACGTCGAGCCTGCATGCCAGCGATATCCAACCGTTCGAACGAGACGGCGAACGCTGGGTCAGATTCACTGCCTATATCGGCACCCAGGTACAGCGTCGCCATCGCTGCGAAGCGCGCTTGGTGGCCTACAAGAGCATCAAGAGTTCCAACGGCCTGGCGCAGAGCCGCTACGTGATCCGCACCAGCCTGATGCTCGGCGATCTATCGTGGCCGGTGGAGTTCACGCTGGCCAGCCGCAAGACCATGCGCTATCGCATGTTGCTCGGTTCCAAGGCGCTGGTGGATGGCCACCTGGTGGTCAACCCGGCGCTCACTTACGTACAAGACAAACCCGTGCTTCCCGACCCGAGCGGTGCCCAATGAAAATCGCTGTGCTGTCGCGCAATCCGCGCCTGTATTCCACCCGCCGCCTGGTCGAAGCCGGGCAGCAGCGCGGCCATGAAATGGTGGTGATCGACACCCTTCGTGCCTACATGAACATCGCCAGCCACAAGCCGCAGATCCACTACCGCGGCAAACCGCTGGAAGGCTTCGACGCGGTGATCCCGCGCATCGGCGCCTCGGTGACCTTCTACGGCTGCGCAGTATTGCGCCAGTTCGAGATGATGGGCGTGGTGCCACTCAACGAATCGGTGGCCATCGCCCGCTCGCGGGACAAGCTGCGTTCGCTGCAGTTGCTGTCGCGCCGCGGCATCGGTCTGCCGGTAACCGGCTTCGCCCACTCGCCGGACGACATTCCCGACCTGATCGACATGGTCAATGGCGCCCCACTGGTGATCAAGGTGCTGGAAGGCACCCAGGGCATCGGCGTGGTCCTTTGTGAAACGGAAAAGGCCGCCGAGTCGGTGATCGAGGCCTTCATGGGCCTCAAGCAGAACATCATGGTCCAGGAGTACATCAAGGAAGCCGGCGGCGCCGATATCCGCTGCTTCGTGGTTGGCGACAAGGTCATCGCGGCGATGAAGCGCCAGGCCAAACCCGGTGAGTTCCGCTCCAACCTGCACCGCGGCGGCACCGCCAGCCTGATCAAGATCACCCCGGAAGAACGCATGACCGCCATCCGCGCTGCCAAGGTCATGGGCCTGTCGGTGGCCGGGGTCGATATTCTGCGCTCCAACCATGGTCCGCTGGTGATGGAAGTCAATTCCTCGCCAGGCCTGGAGGGCATCGAGGTGACCACCGGCAAGGACGTCGCCGGGATGATCATCCAGTTTCTGGAAAAGAACGGCGGCCCCAACCTGACGCGCACCAAGGGCAAAGGATGAATAAAGCATTCACGGGCCGCCTGGCCCTCATCGCTCCTGCCTCGGCGATCGCCGACGAGGTCTTCGACGCGACTCTGGCACAGCTCGAGGTGCAGGGCATCGACTATCACCTGGGCCGCAATGTGCGCGCTCGCCATCGCTACCTGGCCGGCACGCAGGCGCAGCGCCTGGACGACTTGCACGAAGCGTTCAGCCTGCCGGATATCGACGCCGTCTGGTGCCTGCGCGGCGGCTATGGCTGCGCGCAACTGCTGCCCGGCGTTGACTGGGCTTTGCTGCAGCGCGCCAGCCCGCGCCCATTGATCGGCTACTCCGACCTGTCGCTGCTGCTCGACGCGTTCGGCCGCAACGGGCTGCCCGCCATCCATGGCCCGGTAACCACAGCCCTTGGCCTGCAGGCACTGTCGGCTCCGAGCGGGCAGCATGAACGCCTGGCCTCCATGCGCTCGCTCTGGGATCTGCTGCAGAGTCGCAGCCATTCGCTGCCGGCAAGACACATCAGTGGCCCTGCCTCTGCCGTCCAGGGGCCCCTGGTTGGCGGCAACCTCACGGCCCTGGCCAGCGGCTGCGGCACCATCGCGGGCATGCAGTTGCCGACCGATGCCATCCTCATCCTCGAAGACGTCGGCGAGCCCTACTACCGCCTGGAGCGCAGTTTCTGGCAACTGTTCGAAAGTTTCGGCGAACGACGCCCGGCAGCGGTGTGCCTGGGCAGTTTCACCGATTGTCCGCGGCGTGGCGTGCAGCACAGCATCGAGGAAATCATCGGCGAATACCTCGCGCCGTTCGATATCCCGCTGTATGGCGACCTACCCAGCGGCCATGGCGACGCCAACTTCGCCTGGCCCTATGGGCGACCGGGCACGCTGCAGGGGCAACGCCTGAGCTGGTAGTTCAGGCTGACGACCGCTCTATCCAGGCGCGGAAATCCGCCTCGGCCATCGGTTTACCCAACAGATAGCCCTGGCCGAACTCGCAGCCCAGTGCCTTGAGGTGTTCGAGCTGCTCAGGCGTTTCGATGCCTTCGGCCACGCACTCCAGATCGAGGTTACGGGCAATCATCAGGATGGTCTCGACCAGCAGGGTATTACTGCCGATCTCACCGACACCGAGATCCTGGGTGAAACTGCGGTCGATTTTCAGGCGATCCAGTGGCAGCCGCTTGAGGTAGGTCAGTGACGAGTAACCGGTGCCGAAGTCGTCGATGGAGAAGCGCACGCCCAAGGCCTTCAGCGCCTGCATGTTGGCGATGCACTGCTCGACATCCTCGAGCAGCACACCCTCGGTGATTTCCAGTTCGAGCGCGGCAGCCGGCACCGCATGACGCTGCAGGCAACTGCTGACACGGGCAACGCAACCGCGGCTGCGCAGTTCGCGCGGGCTGAGGTTCACCGCCAGCACCAACTGCGGACACTCCGGCAGCCAGCGCTGCAAGGTAGCGCAAGCCTGCTCCAGCACCCAGTTACCGATCTCCTTGATCAGCCCGGTTTCCTCGGCCAATGGGATGAACTGGCCTGGCATCACTTCACCGCGCTCCGGGTGCGCCCAGCGCACCAGCACTTCCGCGCCGATGACCTGCCCATCGTCGAGCCGCAATTGCGGCTGAAAGGCCAGGTACAGCTGATTGCGAACGATCGCCTGGCGCAACTCACCCTGCAATTGCAGGCGTTGATCGATGGCTGCCTGCATTTCCGGCGCGAAGAAATGCAGGGCATTGCGGCCGGCCTGCTTGGCCCGGTACATGGCGGTATCCGCCTGCTTCAGCACATCGGCAGCGTTCTGCTCGCCGAATGGATGCAGAGCGATGCCGATACTGGCGCTGACCGCCAGCTCGTGCCCCTCGATCAGGCAGGTTCCCTCCAGGCTCTTGAGCAGTCTCTCCGCGGTTAGGGCAGCCTGTTCCCCTGCCAACTGCGGGTTGGCGTCCAGGGCCTCGAGCAGCACGACGAATTCATCGCCGCCCATGCGCGCCAGGGTGTCTTCGGCGCGAAGCTGGCCTGCCAGACGGGCTGTCACTTCACGCAACAGGCTGTCGCCCACCAGGTGGCCGAGGCTGTCGTTGACGGTCTTGAAATGGTCGAGGTCGATGAACAGCAGAGCACCCAGACTGCCGTCGCGCATTTCCCGGTCCATGGCGTGCTGCAGGCGATCGAGCAACAGACGGCGGTTGGGCAACCCGGTCAGCTCATCACTGTAGGCCAGGCGTTCGATCTCGCGCTGGTAACGCTGGCGCTCGGATATGTCGGAGATGCTGCAGCGAATCAGCGCGGGCTCGCCTGGCAGGCGCACCAGGCTTACCTCACAGGGAAAATGACGCCCGCTGCTGTCGCGGTGGGTCCATTCGAACACCGGTGCATCGCCCTGCAGGGCTGCCTCGACGTACACCCTGCCGGCCTGGGCGGACAGCGCCCCATTGGGCTGCAACAAGGGGCTGAGTTCGAACGGCCGGCGGCTGAGCAGATCCTCGCGACGACAGGCGAACATGCGCAGGGCGTTCTCGTTGAAGTCGACCATCCCGCCATCTCTGGTGTAGAGCAGGATGGCTTCGGGGGCATGCTCGACAATGGTGCGGTAGCGGGCTTCGGCCTCGAAGCGCGCACTGATGTCCTCGACCAGCAGAAGGAACATGCTGACGCGGCCGTTGCCGCGTCGCACGGCACGCAGGTTGAGGCGCGTATGCACCTCCGCACCGTCGGGGCGAATGAAGCGCCGATCGCGCTCGAAGCCTTCGCGAGAGCCTTGCAGCACATCGTCGAGCAGCAGGTGCTCAATTTCGAGATCCTCAGGGAGGCTGATGGTTTCCCAACTGCACGCCAGCAACTGCTCGCGGCTGCGCCCAAGGATGCCGCACAGTTTGAGGTTGACCTCTTCCCAGCCAAAGGTGGGAGTGATCAACGCCATGCCGATCAGCGGCGCTTCGAAGAACAGCCGCAGGCGATCATCGCGCTCGCGCAGTTGCTGTTCGGTACGGCGTCGCGTGGTGATGTCCTGAACGGCGCCATACAAGCGAACCAATTCCGTGCCATCGCGCTCGGCTGCGCCACGCAGGCGAATCCAGCGTGTCTTGCCAAGAAAGGTCGTTACCTTCACTTCGAGATCGAAACGCTCGTCACCCTCGATCATCTTTTGCAGCGTCTGATAAGCCAGTGCCTGGCCGGCCGCATCGAACTGACCCACCGACTCTTCGAAGGTGAGCGTAGCGTTGCGCGGATCCAGCTCATAGATCTTGAAGCAGCCCGCGCTCCAATACATGCTCATGTCGTGCAGGTTGAGCACCCAACCACCCAGGCTGGCGATGTCTTCCGTCTGGCTGAATAGGTGGCTTTGCTGAAGCAATTCCTCGCGCTGGCGGGCTACCTCCTGCGCCAGCCGTTCGCGGGCACTGACATCCTGCTGCATGACGATGAAATGACTGAGGCCCGACTCATCATGCATCGGCGCCAGAATCACTTCGCTCCAGAAGGGCTGACCGTCCTTGCGTTGCAAACGCAGCACCGCATTACCCGGGGCACCACGGCGAATGGCCGTTTCCAGCACCCGCATCTCTTCAGGGCGCTGTTCATCGCGCAGCAACCGGCGCAGGCCAAGCCCGAGGCTGCCTTGATCGTCATGGCCGGTGATACGCTCGAACGAGGGGTTGCAGTAAATCAGCGGCAAATCCTCGCGCCTGGCATCAGCGATCACCACGGCGAGCGGGCTGGCGTCCAGCGCCAGGTTGGCGAGCGCCAATTGTCGCTGCATCGCATCGCTACGGCTAAGAGCCAGGCGCAGATCGCTGAGGCTGCGACCGACCAGAAGCGCCGCCAGCGTGAGCAACAGAATGCTGAAGTGCAGTTCCAACCGCTGCGGTTCGATCCAGCTCGAATTAGCGGCCACGCCGTGAAACCACGGCAATGCCAGAATGCTCAGCACGCTCATCGCCGCGCCACACAAGGCACCGGCAAACCCCCAGACCAACGCCAGGCTGAGCATGACCAAACCAATGAGGGGCAGCTTCAGACTGAGTGGCAGAAGCTCAAGGAGTACCGGTAAACACACCAGCAGAAGCAGCAAAACAGACCTGGACGGCAGAGCACGCAGGACTTCTGGCACCTGCTGCAGCGGCGCTGAAATGCCCTCGACGCTCACCGACCAGCCCCGGCGACGCAACCAGGGCGTGACGTAGGTCAGCAACGGAATGGAGATCACCAGAGCGGTCAGGCTGTCAGCCAACCAGAGCGACAGAGCTACCTGTGGCGCCCCCTGTGCGGACAGGCCACGGAGCAGCAGCAAACTGCCGAGCAGCGCCAGACAGGTGATCGCCGTCGGCACCAATACGCCCAGCAGGATGAAACGCAGCAAGTGACTGATATCCGGTAACGCCGCGTCGAATGGCCGCCAGCGCAACGCCAGGTAACAGAACGCGACCCCCAGCGTCTCCGGCAACGCATGCACCGGCGCCCAATGCCAGTCGAGCCCCCAGAGCGGAGCGCTGAGCATCGCATTGGCGTACAACCCCACCAGCACGCGGGGTCCCCACCAGAGAGTCAGCACCAGTCCCAAGGCAAAAGGCAGATAAAGGATCGCTATACCACCCTGGAATTGAGTGGTCAGGGAAAGCAGCGTGGCCAGATGGAACGCCGGAAGCGGCAACCACCATGTCCAGAACGGCAGGCGCTCGGAAGTGGGGGGCATGCAGACCTCATATCGATACGCCAGCACAGCATAAATCAGCCGGAACCAACTGGGCAGCTGCCTGCCTCGAAATAAAGCCTAGCCGAAAATCACGCCGCGTCGCGCGGCAGCAGCAGCCCCAGCGGCAGACAGATTCGCGCTTCCAGCCCGCCACCGGTACGGTTGCGCAGCTCGACGCTGCCGCCATGCAACGAGGCGATGCGTTTGACGATAGCCAGGCCGAGCCCTGCCCCCTGCCCCCCACGCGCCCGGTCGCCTCGGATGAACGGGTTGACGATGTTGCCAAGCTCGCTCGGGTCGATGCCGGTACCGCGGTCCATCACGCTGAGTACCACGTAGGGTGCACTGTGATCATCGGCCACCGAGAGAACGATCTCCACGGCACCGCCGCCATAGCGCAGGGCGTTCTCGATAAGGTTGACGATCAGCCGCTTGATCGACACGCGGCGCAGCGGGAATGCGGGCACCGCCTCGAGAAACAGGCTGACCTGCTCCTGTTTCTGGTTGTAAGGCGTCACCACTTCGCGGATCAGCTCGGGCAGATTCAACTCCTCCACCGGCTCGTCACGGCCATCGCGGATGAATGCCAGGAACTGATCGAGAATGGCATCCATATCCTCGATATCGCGCACCATGTCTTCGGTCAGTTCGGAGTCGTGATCGAGAAACTCCAGCGACAGACGCAGTCGCGTCAGCGGCGTGCGCAGGTCGTGAGACACCCCTGCCAGCATCAGTTCGCGCTCACGGCCGGCCTGCTCGACATCCTCGGCCATCTGGTTGAAGGCACGGTACACCTCGGCCATCTCGCTCGGCGTGTCGCTGACCGGCAGCCGCACGCTACGCCCCTGACCGAACTGCCGGGCGGCGAACACCAGGCGCTTGAGCGGCGCGCTGAGCTGGCGCACGAAAATCCACGCCGCTGCGGTGGACAGCAGGCCGATACCGAGGAACCAGCCCAGTACGCTCCAGATACGCTGGCCGCGCAGCGGATGCGGGTAGAGCGGCACCCGCAACCAGTCATCGCCCAACGTAGGGGCGTGCACCCACAAGGCAGGCGGACTCTTGGCACGTACCCGGGTTTCGGTATCGGGGCCGAGTTCGGACTGCATCTGCCGCTGGAATATTTCACTGTAGGGCCAGTGCTCTTCGCTGGCAGGCACCTCGGTACGTGGCACCCGCTTGAGGCCAGCCGCCTCGGCGATATTGTTTCGGTCCTCCGGATCAGCCGCCCAGTAAGCGCGCAGCGTCAACGCAGCACCGTGGCTGTACTGACGGTCGACCAGCACGTCCTCGTTCATCATCAGATAGACGAGGGTCAGCGCCTTGGAGAACAGCACGACGATCAGCACCAACCAGAGAGTGCGCGAGAAGAAGCTTTGCGGGAACCACAGCGGGGCTTTCATGGAGAACACACAATCCGTAGGTGTCAGCTAACTGGCGATCGGGATGCAAGGATCGCCAGCACGCTGGCTCCTAGATAGGTTTTGCCGCCGAACCGTTACTTGTTGCCGTCCGGCACGAACACGTAGCCCACGCCCCAGACGGTCTGGATATAACGTGGTTTGGAAGGGTCCGGCTCGATCAACCGACGCAGACGGGAAATCTGCACGTCGATGGACCGCTCCAGCGCATCCCACTCGCGACCGCGCGCCAGGTTCATCAGCTTGTCGCGGGTCAACGGCTCGCGGGCGTGCTGCACCAGCGCCTTGAGCACGGCGAACTCACCGGTGGTGAGCATGTGCACTTCATCGCCCTTCTTCAGCTCCCGTGTCGCCAGCGACAGTTCATACTCGCCAAAGGTGACGCTCTCGTCCTCGCTGCCCGGTGCACCTGGCACCACTGGTGCCTGACGACGCAGCACGGCCTTGATCCGCGCCAGCAACTCGCGCGGGTTGAACGGCTTGGCCAGGTAATCGTCAGCACCCAGTTCCAGGCCCTGAATACGGCTGCCCTCGTCGCCCTTGGCGGTGAGCATGATGATCGGCACCTGATTGTTCGAGGCACGCAGGCGTCGACAGGCACTCATGCCGTCTTCTCCTGGCAGCATCAGGTCGAGTACCACCAGGTTGAACAGTTCGCGCGACAGCAGGCGATCCATCTGCTCGACGTTCTCCACCGCACGTACGCGGTAGCCTTGCTCGTCGAAGAAACGTTCGAGCAGACGCCGCAGACGGGCATCGTCGTCGACAATCAGGATTTTCTCACCTTCGACCGGTTGTGCTGCAGTGCTGCTCATAGGGGCTCCTTGATCGAGAATCCGCGACGCGACGCGCCCGACTTCAACGCGGCATTATGGCTCAGAGGCCGTATAGACCACGTATTGTCCATTGTTAGCAGATTTTTCGCTGCCCTTGGCGCACTTCGTTTCCTTTAATGGTCTCACGGCTGCTCATGTCGGTGACCTGAGCGCATCTTTGCGGGGCTATAATGCGCCGCTTTATCGTCCGGCCGATCATGAGCGAGGCCGGTTTTCGTAGTTCCAGGGTGGATTTTTCCTTCTATGCTCAGCATCAACAACCGTATCGCCGAAGAACTGGGCGTACGCCCGCAACAAGTCGCCGCCGCTGTCGCACTGCTCGACGAAGGCTCCACCGTGCCGTTCATCGCACGCTACCGCAAGGAAGTCACCGGCAGTCTCGACGATACCCAGCTGCGCAATCTGGAGGAGCGGCTGCGCTACCTGCGCGAACTCGACGATCGCCGCGCCAGCATCCTCGCCAGCATCGAGGAACAGGGCAAGCTGACTCCGGAGCTGACCCGCGAAATCAATCTCGCCGACACCAAGACCCGCCTGGAAGATCTTTACCTGCCGTACAAGCAGAAGCGTCGCACCAAAGGCCAGATCGCTCTGGAAGCCGGCCTTGGCGAGCTGGCGGACGCATTGTTCAATGACCAGAACCTGACCCCGGAAACCGAAGCCGTGCGCTTCATCGATGCCGAGAAGGGCTTCGCCGACACCAAGGCGGTGCTCGAGGGCGCCAAGTACATCCTCATGGAACGCTTTGCCGAGGACGCCAGCCTGCTCAGCAATCTGCGCGGCTACCTCAAGGACAACGCCACCCTGAGCGCCCGGGTGATCGCCGGCAAGGAAGCGGAAGGCGCCAAGTTCCGCGACTACTTCGAGCATGACGAGAAGTTCAAGGGCGCCCCGTCGCACCGCGCCCTGGCCATTTTCCGTGGCCGCAACGAGGGCATTCTCAGCGCCAGCCTCAAGGTCGGCGAAGAACTGCCGGGCACCCTGCATCCGTGCGAAGGCATGATCGCCGAGCGTTTCGGCATCTCCAACCAGGGCCGCGCCGCCGACAAATGGTTGGGCGAAGTGGTGCGCTGGACCTGGAAGGTCAAGCTCTACACCCACCTGGAAACCGACCTGCTGGGCGAACTGCGTGAGGGCGCCGAAGATGAAGCCATCAGCGTCTTCGCCCGCAACCTGCATGACCTGCTGCTGGCCGCTCCGGCTGGCCCGCGTGCGACCCTGGGCCTCGACCCGGGCCTGCGCACAGGCTGCAAGGTCGCCGTGGTCGACGCCACCGGCAAGGTACTGGATACCGCCACCGTCTACCCCCACGCACCGCGCAATGACTGGGACGGCACCCTCAACGTGCTCGCCAGACTGTGCGCCAAGCATGGCGTCGACCTGATCGCCATCGGCAACGGCACCGCCAGCCGCGAGACCGACAAGCTGGCCATCGAACTGATCAAGAAATACCCAGGCCTGAAGATGACCAAGATCATGGTCAGCGAAGCCGGTGCATCGGTGTATTCCGCCTCCGAGCTGGCTGCCAGAGAGTTCCCGGACCTCGACGTATCCCTGCGCGGAGCCGTCTCCATCGCCCGTCGCCTGCAGGACCCACTGGCCGAACTGGTGAAGATCGACCCGAAATCCATCGGCGTGGGCCAGTACCAGCACGATGTCTCCCAGCTGAAGCTGGCTCGCAGCCTCGACGCCGTGGTGGAAGACTGCGTGAACGCCGTCGGCGTGGACGTCAACACCGCCTCCAGCGCACTGCTGGCCCGTATCTCCGGCCTCAATGCGACCCTGGCGCAGAACATCGTCGCTCACCGCGATGCCCACGGCGCGTTCAAGACCCGTGACGCCCTGAAAAAGGTCCCACGCCTCGGCGACAAGACGTTCGAACAGGCTGCCGGCTTCCTGCGCGTCATGAACGGTGAAAACCCGCTCGATGCCTCGGCGGTTCACCCGGAAACCTATCCGCTGGTGCAACGAATCGCCGTCGACACGGGCCGCGATATCCGCTCGCTGATCGGTGATGCCGGCTTTCTCAAGCGCCTGGACCCGAAGAAGTTCACCGACGAGACCTTCGGCCTGGTGACCGTGGGCGACATCCTCAGCGAACTGGAAAAACCCGGCCGCGACCCGCGCCCCGAGTTCAAGACCGCCGAGTTCCAGGAAGGCGTGGAAACCCTCAAGGATCTCGAGCTGGGCATGATCCTCGAAGGCGTGGTGACCAACGTCACCAACTTCGGCGCCTTCGTCGATATCGGTGTTCACCAGGACGGTCTGGTGCATATCTCGGCGCTGTCCGAGAAGTTCATCAAGGACCCGCACGAGGCGGTCAAGGCCGGTGACGTGGTCAAGGTCAAGGTCATGGAAGTGGACATCCCGCGCAACCGCATCGCCCTGTCGATGCGCATGGGCGACACGCCAGGCGAGAAAGTCGAAGGGCCACGTGGCGGCGGTCGCCAGGGTGGCGGCAAGGGGGGTCATGCACCACGCAGCGAGCGCCATTCGGGCCAGGAAAAACCTGCACCGGCCAATGCCGCCATGGCTTCGCTGTTCGCCAACGCCAAGCAACTGAGGAAGTGAGCCTGTGAACCAGCCCATGGAAGAAGTCGGCAAGAGCAGCGCCTTCGGGCGCCTGCTTGGCCTGCAGATCGTCAAGGCCGAAGCCGGCGAAGCGGTGATCCGCCTGAACATGCACGATGGCCTGCGCAACCTGCACGGCAAGCTGCACGGCGGCGCGCTGTTCTCGCTGATCGACAGTGCCATGGGCCAGGCCAGCCACAGCCTCAGTGACGGCGAGCCGAGCAGCGTCACCCTGGAGTGCAAGGTCAACTACATCCGCGGGGTTACCGAGGGTGAACTGAGCTGCCGGGCCTGGGTGGTACATGCCGGACGTCGCACCCAGGTGATCGAAGCCGAAGTGCACCAGCACGACAAGCTGGTCGCCAAGGCGCAGGCCACCTTCGCCTGCCTGTAGGGAACACGCTGGCCCTGCCTGCCAACAGCCTGCCGGGCCGTCGCGTCGCCCGACAGGCTTCCATCACGGGCAGCCCTTCGCCAGAACGCCTTGCAGCGTTAGAATGCACGCTCTTTTCGCCAGACGACCAACGTCAGCCATTCGCCCCCTTGTAGAGTGCAGAATCCACCCCCATATTGGGGCGACCGCTGCGTGAAGGAATGCAATCTTGAGCGACCTGTTCTCCCGCCGTCTGGCACTGCTCGGTGAGCACGCCAACCTTTCCCTGCTTTCCCAGTGCCTGCACGGCATCGAGCGCGAGTGCCTGCGCGTCGACAGCGAAGGCGAACTGGCACTGAGCGGGCACCCGGTCGCTCTCGGCTCGGCGCTCACCAACGCGCAGATCACCACGGATTATTCCGAGTCGCTGCTCGAGTTCATCACCTCGACCGCCGTCGATCCGCGCGACACCCTGGACGAGCTCGACCGCATCCACCGCTTCGTCTACAGCAAGCTCGACGGCGAGTTCCTGTGGAGCCCGTCGATGCCTGGCCCGCTGCCGGACGAAGAGACCATTCCGATCGCCCGCTATGGTCACTCGCATATCGGCCAGCTCAAGTACGTCTACCGCAAGGGGCTGGCCCTTCGTTACGGCAAGACCATGCAGTGCATCGCCGGCATTCACTACAACTTCTCCCTGCCGGAGCAGCTGTGGGCCGTGCTGCAGCAGGCCGAAGGCGACACGCGCAGCGCCCGCGACTATCAGTCGTCGCGCTACATCGCGCTGATCCGCAACTTCCGCCGCTACAGCTGGTTGCTGATGTACCTGTTCGGCGCATCACCGGCGCTGGACAAGAACTTCATGCGCGGCCGTGCCCATCAGTTGCAGGAACTCGATGCCGACACCCTGTATCTGCCCTATGCCACCAGCCTGCGCATGAGCGACCTGGGTTATCAGAGCGAGGCCCAGGCCGGGCTGACGCCCTGCTACAACGACCTGGCCAGCTACACCGACAGCCTGCGCCAGGCAGTCGGTACGCCCTACCCGCCCTACGTCGACATCGGCACCAAGAAGGACGGTGACTGGCTGCAACTCAACACCAACATTCTGCAGATCGAAAACGAGTACTACTCCAACATCCGCCCGAAACGCGTGACCTACAGCGGCGAGCGGCCGATTCAGGCGCTTGTGGCCCGTGGCGTGCAGTACGTGGAAGCCCGCTGCCTGGACATCAACCCGTTCCTGCCGCTGGGCATCGACCTCACCGAATCGCGCTTCCTCGATGCTTTCCTGCTGTTCTGCGCCCTGCAGGACAGCCCGCAGTTGAGCAATGGCGAGTGCGGCAGCTGTTCCGACAACTTCCTCAAGGTGGTCAAGGAAGGTCGCCGTCCCGGCCTGCACCTGCATCGCCAGGGTGGGCCGGTGGTGCTGCAGAGCTGGGCTCATGACCTGCTGGACGGTATCGAAGCGATCACCCGATTGCTCGACGGTAGCCAGGGTGGCGAAGCCCACGCCAGTGCCCTGCAGGCACAACGTGCGAAAATCGACGACGCCAGCCTGACGCCATCGGCTCAGGTGCTGGCAGAACTGCAGAAGGGTGAGAGCTTTTCGGCCTTCTCCCTGCGCCAGAGCAAGCGCCATGCCGAGCATTTCCGCGGGCAACCGCTGAGTGCCGAGCAACAGGCCGAATTCGAGCAGGCTGCGCAGCGTTCCCTGCAGGAGCAGGCCGAACTGGAAGTGCATGAGGACGGTGACTTCGACAGCTTCGCCGCTGCCTATCAGGCCAGCATCCTGGCGTTGGCGGTCTGAGCGATAGCTCGATCGCTCACGCCAACCCCGTCACAAAAAAAGCCAGTGGTCATAAATCCGAGACCAGCGGCCCGGTTACACCCGCCGTATTTGGCTAGCATTGTTTGCAGGCACTCAATGCGAACCCATCTCATGAACCACCGCGAAAAAGACCAGCACTGGAGCCTGGAAAGCCTTACCAAGGCTTACCAACAGGGCTACATGGCTGGTCTGGCAGGCCACTCTTCAGACGCGCAGCCGTTCGCTGACAGCGTCCCCGCTGCAGCCTGGGAAGCAGGCTGGGTCGACGGAGAAGGCCAGCGCCGACTCAGCGCCGAGAAGATCAACCGCGCCGCCCCCAATCCCTCCACCACCAAAAAGCGCGCCTGATTACCCCCTGCAGCAGCCACTGGCCGCTGCAGGCGATGCGGGTGAGCGCCAACCGCCGGATGCCGCCCCAGCAGCAAGCGCGGGACAGCCCGACCTAAAGCGCTTTCTCGAATATCTTCGAATTACGCTGGAAGTTGTACAGCGAAGCCCGCGCCGCTGGCATGCGCTCGACGCTGCTGGGCTCGAAACCGCGCTCACGGAACCAGTGCGCCGTGCGGGTGGTGAGTACGAACAGGGTGTTGATGCCCATGGCCCGGGCGCGTTCCTCGATGCGTTCGAGCAGTTCGTCACCGCGCCCGCCGTGGCGGTACTCGGGATTGACCGCCAGGCACGCCAGCTCGCCACAAGTCGAGTCCGCAATCGGATAGAGCGCGGCGCAGGCGATGATCATGCCGTCGCGCTCGACGATGCTGAACTGGCCGATCTCGCGCTCGAGCACTTCCCGGGAGCGGCGCACCAGAATGCCCTGTTCTTCCAGCGGACTGATCAGCTCGATCAACCCGCCGACGTCGCCGATGTTCGCCTCACGCAGCGATTCGAACTGCTCGGGGTCGACCAGGGTGCCGCCCCCATCGCGGGTGAACAGTTCGGTCAGCAGCGAGCCGTCGCCGGTGTAGCTGACGATATGGCTGCGCTTGACGCCGCTGCGGCAGGCCTGGGCGGCGGCATCCAGCAGCTCGCCCTGATAGTCGCTGCCCAGGCGCGAGACATGGGCAGGAACCTGTTGCGGGCGTAGTTCGCGGATCAGCTTGCCGTCGTCGTCGAGCAGCCCCTGCTGGCTGCTGAACAGGATCAGCTTGTCGGCCGCCAGATCGATGGCCGCGCGCATGGCCACGTCCTCGCAGGCCAGGTTGAATATTTCGCCGGTGGGTGAATACCCCAGCGGCGACAACAGCACGATATTGCGCTCGTCGAGTTGGCGATTGATGCCCTTGCGGTCGATCCGCCGCACCTCGCCGGTATGGTGATAGTCGACGCCATCCAGAACGCCGATGGGCCGTGCGGTGACGTAGTTACCGCTGCTCACCCGCAGGCGCGAGCCCTGCATCGGCGAGGCGGCGATGTCCATGGACAGGCGCGCCTCGATGGCGATGCGCAACTGGCCGACTGCGTCGATCACACACTCCAGCGTCGGGCTGTCGGTCACGCGCAGGTCGCGGTGATAGACCGGTGTCAGCCCGCGATTGCTCAGGCGTGCCTCGATCTGCGGGCGCGAGCCATGCACCAGCACCAATCGCACGCCCAGGCTGTGCAACAGCACCAGGTCGTGGACGATATTGCCGAAATTGGGGTGGGCCACCCCTTCGCCGGGCAGCATGACCACGAAGGTGCAGTCCCGGTGGGCATTGATGTAGGGCGAAGCGTGGCGAAGCCAGTTGACGTAGTCGTGCATGTGCAGCGAAACCTTTGTGAAAACGAAAGAAGCATCGGTGGGCGCGAAGCACTCGCTTCGCAGGCAGGCTCAGTGCGTTATCGTCGTCGCAAAGGCATCAGCGGCAGGCTCCCTGTTTTACAGACAATAGTGACGGATCAGCTGTTGCAGCAGCTTGACCGTGGGTTGCAGGCGGTCTACATCCAGGTACTCGCCAGGCTGGTGGGCACAGTCGATGTCGCCCGGGCCGAGCACCAGCGTCTCACAGCCAAGCTGCTGGAAATACGGCGCCTCGGTACCGAAGGCCACTGCAGCTGCGGTGTGCCCGGTCAGGCGCTCGGCAAGGCGTACCAGCTCGGCATCGGCGACCTGCTCGAACGGCGGCACGCTGGGAAACAGCGGGGCGAAGTCGATGCTCACTTCATGACGCTCGGCCAGAGGCTGCAGCTTCTGACGGATTGCCGCGCGCAAGGCTTCCGGCTGCATGCCCGGCAACGGGCGCAGGTCGAACTCCAGGGAGCACTGCCCGCAGATCCGGTTGGGATTGTCGCCACCATGGATGCAACCGAAGTTGAGGGTCGGCTGCGGCACGCTGAATTGCGGGTTGCGGTACTCCTGCTGCCACTGGCGGCGCAACTGCATCAGCTCACCCATGACGTCGTGCATGGCATCCAGCGCGCTATGCCCCAGCGCCGGATTGGAGGAATGCCCGCTCTGCCCGAGGATATCGATGCGCTCCATCATCACGCCCTTGTGCAGGCGGATCGGCTTGAGCCCGGTCGGCTCGCCAATCACCGCCGCGCGGCCAAGCGGCCGCCCGGCTTCGGCCAGGGCCCGAGCGCCCGACATCGAGCTCTCTTCATCACAGGTGGCTAGGATGATCAGCGGTTGTTTGAACGGCTGGTCGAGCAGCCCCTGAACGGCCTCGATGATCAGCGCGAAGAAGCCCTTCATGTCGCACACGCCCAGGCCTACCCAGCGATCACCGGTATCGGTGAGTTTGAGCGGGTCGCTTTGCCACAAGGCTTCGTCGAAGGGAACGGTGTCGCTGTGCCCGGCCAGTACCAGGCCGCCAGGGCCACTGCCAAGGGTCGCGATCAGGTTGAACTTGCCCGGCTCGACCTGCTGTTTCTCGCAGGTGAAACCCAGGTCGCTCAGCCAGTTGGCCAACAGATCGATGACCTGAAGGTTGGATTGATCCAGCGCAGGCTGCGTGCAACTGACCGATGGCGCGGCAATCAGCGCCGCGAAACGATCCTTGAGGGTAAATGACATGGCGGCTCTCTCGGGTCGGTCGCCTCATCATAAAGAGAAGCGAGGCCCGCGAGAACCGCCAATGGAGAATTGCCGCTCAGCCAGAGTTCTTCGAGGTCTAGCGAGCTAGAGCAATGCAAGGCCTAGGCGGCCCCGCAAAAACAGGCGAGGAAGCGGCCGGGGTCGCGGGCGACTGTACTTTTGTACATGAGCATTACTCGCGTCGCTCGACCTTCGGGCCGCGCTTAAGCGCGTTAGCCGCAAGCGGCTATCCGAGCCTGTTTTTAACCCGCAGTGCCGACGCGCAGCAGACCGTCAGAGGATCACAAGAAAATCAGCATGAAGATTTCCAGATAGATGATCGCCAGCGCCGCGCCGATTGGCAGGGTGACCACCCAGGACGTGAAGATCTTGCCGACCACGGCCAGGTTCAGGGCGCCAATACCGCGTGCCAGGCCGATACCCAGTACCGCGCCCACCAGCGTGTGCGTGGTGGAGATCGGCAGACCGATGCCAGATGCAGCGACCACCGTGGCCGCGGTGGCCAGCTCGGCGGCGAAACCTCGGCTTGGGGTCAGCTCGGTGATCTTCTTGCCAATGGTGGCAATCACTTTCCAGCCGTAGGTGGCCAGGCCGATGACGATACCCACGGCGCCCATCAGCAGCACCCAGCCGGGCACCGAAGACTGACCGCCAATCGCCATGTCGCCACCGGCTTCGATCACGCCAACGACCGCAGCCAGCGGGCCCACGGCGTTGGAGACGTCACTGGCACCATGGGCGAAGGCCATGGAGCAGGCGGTGAAGATCATCAGCACCGCGAAGACTTTCTCGACGCTGGCGAAGTGGAAATCCTTGTCGGCTTCCGGGTCCAGCTTGATACGGCGCAACAGGAGAATGCCGAGACCGGCGACCAGCAGGCCGACACCGGCGGACAGCAGAATGCTCTGGCCGGTAGTGAAGTTCAGGCCAACGTGCTTGAGGCCCTTGGTGAAGGTCATCAGTGCCAGCATGAAACCGGTCAGGAACATGTACACCGGCACCCAGCGTTTGGCATTGCGGAACGGGTCTTCGGTGTCGAAGATCAACCACTGCACGCTCATGAACAGGCCAAAGGCGAGCAAGCCGGAGATGAACGGAGTGACCACCCAGCTGGAGACGATCGGTACCAGGCCGCCCCAGTTCACCGCATCGACCGACACGCTGACCGAAGCGAAGCCGATGATCGCGCCAACGATGGAGTGCGTGGTCGATACCGGCCAGCCACGCAGCGAGGCGATCAGCAGCCAGGTACCGGCAGACAGCAGAGACGCCATCATGCCCAGCACGAACATGTCGGCGGGAATCACCGACGCATCGACGATGCCGTTCTTGATGGTTTCGGTCACCTCGCCACCGGCAAGGTAGGCACCGCAGAATTCGAAAACCATGGCGATGAGAATCGCCTGCTTGATGGTCAGTGCCTTCGCACCCACCGACGTGCCCATGGCATTGGACACATCATTTGCACCGACACCCCACGCCATGAACAAACCAAAGCAGCAGGCCATCACGAGGAGTACGAAACCGTAGTCCGCGACAAGAGACATAGAGATTTACCTGTAAACCCAGAAAGGATGCTGGCGGCTTAGCGCGCCAGCAGTTGTTCCAGCCGGTTGCCCACGCGCTCGGCGCGATCGGCAATGTCTCCGACCCAGTCGATGATCCGATAGAGGAACATCACATCGACTGCGGGAAGATCCTTTTCCAGTTTGAACAAGGTGCGGCGCACCTCGATCTGCTGGCGGTCGGTCTCGCGCTCGATTTCTTCGAGCTCCTCGACCATGCGCTCGACCAGGGTGGCCTCACGACCGGCGAAACCGGCCTCGAGCAGCGAATCCAGCTCCTTCATTGCCTTCAGCGCCTGGGCGCTGGCATCCACGCAACGACGCACGTACGCCAACATCAGCGGTTGCAGGTCGACGGGAATGGTCATGGAGCGGCCCAGCATCAGCCCGGCGATGTCCTTGGCCCGGTTGGCCACCTTGTCCTGGGTGCTGAGCAATTCCAGCAGATCGGAACGTGGCACGGGCAGGAACAGGCTCTTGGGCAGGTGCATGCGCACATTCTTCTTGAGCTTGTCCGCATCGTGTTCCAGGCGAACCATCTCTTGCTGCACCTGCTCGACGCGTGTCCAGTCTTCGGCCATGACCGCCTCGAAGAATGGCACCAGATTGGCGGCGCACTCGTGAGCCTTGGCGATATGCTGTTGCATCGGCCCGATCGGCGAGCGGCCAAAAAGGCTGCTGATGAACGGATTGCTTGGCATGGGGGTGACCCCTGTCTGTCAAAGAGGCGGCAAGTATACGGATGACATCCTGGGCAAGCCAGCGCGTGTCATCGTTCCGTCACAATGACGTATTTCGTGACGGATTTTCCGCGAACGCCGGGGAAATATCGGTAAAGCTATGGTAATGCACAGTCCAGCCACTGCCTCCCGCTCCACGATGACCGTTCGCCGACCTGCATCCGTCGCGCTTTTCCACTACCCTGTACGGCCTAAGGTGCCGGGCAGCGTCCCGCACCGTGCAATCCCCGCCGCCGTCGCCGCTTCACCGAGCCCTCGCAATGAATAAAGAAACCGAAATCAAACTGCGCGCCAGTCGCGAAACCCTGGCTGCCCTGCAAACCCACCCGTTGCTGAAGAAACGCAGCAAGGGTGGCTGGGAGACGAGCGAGCTGCTCAACCAGTACTTCGACACCGAAGCGCGCGACCTCGCCGGCGCCAAGGTCGCCCTGCGCCTGCGCAAGGATGGCGATCAGGTGATTCAGACCCTGAAGAGTCGCGGTCAGAGCGTCGCCGGGCTGTCCGAGCGCAACGAGTGGGACTGGTACCTGACCAAGGCCAAACTGGATCTGAAGAAACTCGATGACAGCTGCTGGCCCGCCAGCCTGGCAGAGCTGGACAAGAAACAGCTGAAGCCGATCTTCACCACCGACTTCGTTCGTCAGCGCGCCGAGATCGCCTGGGGCCGCGGCAAGGCCAGAGTGGTCATCGAGGCCGCTCTCGATCTGGGCAAGGTGATCGTGGGCAAGCAGCAGGAAGAAATCTGCGAACTGGAACTCGAATTGCGCCAGGGCGAGCCCGAAGCGCTGCTGGAGCTGGCCGCTGAACTGGCCGCCGACCTGGCCCTGATGCCGTGCGACATCAGCAAGGCCGAGCGCGGGTACCGTCTGTTCGACGAAGCCAGCTACAGCCTGCAGTTGCCCACACCGCAATTGCAGGCCGAGCAGAGCCTGGACGACGCCGTCGCCGCCATCGGCTGGTTCCTGCTCGGCAGCAGCCAGCGCCTCGCCGAACAGTACCGTCACAATGGCCACTGGCGCCTGCTGGTCGACTGGCTGAACTGCCTGGTGGATCTGCGCGCCCTGCTCGGCAGCCTCGGCCAGGCCGCACCACGGGCCAGCAGCAGTGAGCTGCGCAAGGTACTCGACGCCCTGCTCGAAGATTGGCGTCCACGGGTGCTGGCCGGCCAGCAGGATGACACCGCTCGCCAGGACGCACCCGCGCAATTCACCGCCGAACTGGCACAGACCCGCTGGGGCCTGTTCTCGCTGAATGCCTCGCGCTGGCTGCTGGCCCGCAGTTGGACGGCCTCGCGCAACAAACGGGGCGACCGCCAGGGTGCTGCGGCCCTGCAAAGCTGGCTGCCCACCTTCATCGCTGAAGAAGGCCGCGATCTGCAGCTCAAGCGCTACCAGCAGCAGCCCGAAGATCTCGCCGAACAATTGCCGCGCCTCGAACGCCTGCTGCTCTGGCTGCACCTGGCGCGTGACGTGCTCGACGTTGCCGAGACCGATCGCCTGTTCGGTGAGCTGAACAAACTGGCTGAACTGGCCAAGCGTCCACTGAGTCCAGAAGAACTGGAGCCACGCATGACTCAGGCGCAGATCATCATGAGTCTGAAGCCCTGGAAAACGCTGCTGAAAAACGGCTGACAAACCCGGCAGGTAGCTCGCCTACCTGCCTCGCTCGAAGACAGGACGCCCCATCGATGTTCAAACTCAGCCTGAAATCCATCATCGCGACCTGGCTCACCGGCCTGCTGGCCTTGCTGCCACTGGCGCTGACCATGGTGGTGCTGGCCTGGATCGTCAGCCTGCTGAACAACCTGATCGGCCCCTCCACGGCCATCGGTAGGCTTTTCGCGGCCCTGGGCACGCCCTTCGCGAGCAACCCCTACCTGGCCTACCTGCTCGGCACTCTGGTCCTGCTGATCAGCCTCTATCCACTTGGCCTGGCCGTGAAGCTGGGCTTGCGCAGGCCGCTTGGCTGGTTGATCGACGTGACCCTGCGCCGCACGCCACTGATCGGCAACTTCTACAACCTGGCCGACCGCTTCGTCGGCCTGCTGGACAAGAAGAACACCGACATCACCAGCATGCGGCCGGTGTGGTGCTTCTTCGGCGGCGATGGCGTGGCCGTGCTGGCCCTGCAGCCCAGTTCGCAACCGGTCGATCTGGAAGGCCGCCCGCACTTCGCGATTCTCGTGCCCACCGCACCGATCCCCATCGGCGGCGGCTTGCTCTATGTGCCTGCGGAATGGGTCAAGCCGGCCAACATGGGCGTCGACGCACTGACCAGCATCTACGTCTCCATGGGCCTGACCCCGCCACCCGCGCTGGCAGTGCAGAGCCTGGAAGACGACAGTGCCAAGGCCGACATTCAGGATCAGCCGCATGGGCAGGAGCAGTTGCCCCTGCGCGACCAGCAGCCGGCTGTAAAAGAGTGACCGCGCGCAGAGCCTGCTCAAGCTTTGAACCGGCTCTTAGTCAACGTCGCCGCAATCGGGCATGCTGACGGTTCGCACGGAGCACACCCTTTACCGGATCCTCAGGAGCCCGCATGTCCAGCCTCTCGCCTCAAGCCCCCGACCGCCTGTTGGACCTCAACGAGCTGCTGCGTGAACTGGTCGCACAGGGGCGAATCGCCCAGGAAAGTGCCGAGCAATGCCTGGCGATCCGCCGCAGCGGTGCCAGCAACGACCTTCATCCGCTGGAGTTCCTGGCAGCCCAGCAACTCGACGACCTGACTCGAGCGGGCCGCAAACTCGATCTGGAAGGGCTTACGCAATGGCTGGCGCAGCATGCCGGGCAGCCTTACCTGCGCATCGATCCACTGAAGATCGACGCCGCAGCGGTCACCCCGCTGATGTCCTACGCCTTCGCCCAGCGCCACAAGATCCTCGCCGTCGCGGTGAACGCCGAATCGGTGACCATCGCCAGTGCCCAGCCCTTCATGCATGGCTGGGAAGCCAACCTCATCCACGTGCTGAAGCGCTCGATCAAACGCGTGGTGGCCAACCCGGCGGACATCCAGCGTTTCACCGTGGAGTTCTATCGCCTGGCCCGCTCGGTCAGCGGCGCGACCAACAGCGACGCGAAGATCAGCAACGTCGGCAACTTCGAGCAACTGCTCAACCTCGGAGCCCAGGATCAGGAACCCGACGCCAACGACGCCCACGTGGTGAACATCGTCGACTGGCTGTTCCAGTACGCCTTCCAGCAGCGCGCCAGTGACATCCACATCGAGCCGCGACGTGAACAGGGTAGCGTGCGCTTTCGCATCGACGGTGTGCTGCACACCGTCTACCAATTCCCTGCCCAGGTGACCATGGCCATCGTCAGCCGCCTGAAGACGCTGGGGCGGATGAACGTCGCCGAAAAGCGCAAACCCCAGGACGGCCGGGTGAAAACCAAGACACCAGCCGGCAACGAGGTCGAGCTGCGCTTGTCGACCCTGCCGACCGCCTTCGGCGAGAAGATGGTGATGCGGATCTTCGACCCGGACGTGCTGCTGCGCGGCTTCGACCAACTGGGTTTCAGCCCGGACGACCTCAAGCGCTGGGAAAGCATGACCCGTCAGCCCAACGGCATCATTCTGGTTACCGGCCCCACTGGTTCGGGCAAGACCACCACGCTGTACACCACGCTCAAGCAGTTGGCGACCGACGAGGTGAACGTGTGCACCATCGAAGACCCCATCGAGATGATCGAGGGCGCCTTCAACCAGATGCAGGTGCAGCACAACATCGACCTGACCTTCGCCAGCGGTGTACGCGCGCTGATGCGTCAGGACCCGGACATCATCATGGTCGGCGAGATCCGCGACCTGGAAACCGCCGAGATGGCCATCCAGGCGGCACTCACCGGCCACCTGGTCCTGTCGACCCTGCATACCAACGATGCGCCAAGCGCCATCACCCGCCTGCTCGAACTGGGCGTGCCGCACTACCTGCTCAAGGCCACCCTGCTCGGCGTCATGGCCCAGCGCCTGGTGCGCACGCTGTGCCCGCATTGCAAGGCACCGCTGGAACTCGACGAGGCAGACTGGCAAGAACTGACCCGGCCCTGGAACGCCCCCCTGCCAACCGGCGCGCACCGCGCCGTGGGCTGCGTGGAGTGTCGGGAAACCGGTTATCGCGGGCGCGCCGGGGTGTACGAGATCATGGTCCTGAACGACAGCCTCAAGCCATTGATCAGTGCCGACACCGACCTCACCCCACTGCGTCGCCAGGCCTTCAAGGACGGCATGCGCAGCCTGCGTCTGTCCGGCGCGCAGAAGATCGCCGCCGGCCAGACCACCATCGAAGAAGTGTTGCGCGTGACACCGCAAAGCGAGCAGCGTTAATCTCCGCTGAACGGGCTCAACGGGCCCGATTCAGCCAGGAGCGGCGCCATGAACATCCGCCAGAAGATGCTTGCCTGTGGGGCCGTCAGCATCATTGCCACGCTTCTGGTGGGGGGCATCGGCCTTTGGGGGCAGGCGCTGCTGAGCGATGCTCTGGTCGCCAACGAAGTGAATGCCAATGCACTGCGCAATCACATGGACGGCGACATGATGCACGACGCCCTGCGTGCCGATGTGCTCGGCGCGTTCCTGACCGCTCCCGGCGACAGCGCTGCAGCCACGCAGGTGCGCGACGATCTGCAGGAGCACAGCGATCGCTTTCGCCAGGCAATGGCAGAAAACGCCAAGCTGCCGTTGGCAGCCGACATTCGCCAGGCCATCGATGAGCTTGGCCCGGTTCTCGAGAACTATATCCAGTCCGCAACCCGCATCGTCGGGCAGGCCCTCGTCGACCCGGCGGCAGCACGCACGCTGATGCCCGAATTCTCGCGCAGCTTCGGTGAACTGGAAGAGCGCAACGAGGCGATCAGCGCGCAGATCGAGGCCAGCGTCGCGCAGACCCGCACGGACACCGAAGCCATGGTGCGCCAGGCCTCCTGGTGGCAGTGGAGCAGCCTGGGCCTGGCGTGCCTGCTGATCCTGTGGATAACCCGACGCCTGCTGCAATCGGTCCTGCAACCGCTGGCGAAAATCATCCATGCAGCGCGCACCATGGCTCAGGGCAACCTGAGCACGACCATCAGCGTCGACAGCCAGGACGAGGCCGGGCAATTGCAGCAGGCCCTGGCGGAGATGCAGGCCAGCCTGCGCCGAATGATCGAGACCATTCGTACCGAGAGCGAAGAACTTCGCAAGGCCTCCCACAACCTCAGTGAAACCTCCGGTGAAGTCGCCAGAGGTGCCAGCGAGCAGGCTGACGGGGCGACCAGCATGGCCGCCGCCATGGAACAGATGATTGGCAACATCGCCCAGATCGCCGAACACACCCGCAGCGCCCGAGACATTTCCGAACACTCGGAGCACCTGATGAAAAGCGGTGGGCATGTGATTCTCGGTGTGGTCGACGGCATGAATCACATCGCTGACGCAGTCAACCAGTCGTCCCGGACCATCACCGCACTCGGCCAGTCATCCGAGGAAATCAACTCGATCATCCAGGTGATCCGAAGCATCGCCGAGCAGACCAACCTGCTGGCGCTCAACGCCGCCATCGAGGCGGCACGCGCCGGTGAAGCCGGGCGTGGCTTCGCCGTGGTGGCCGACGAGGTACGCAGCCTGGCAGCGCGCACAGCGCAATCGACCCAGGAAATCACCGGCATGATCCAGCGTATCCGCGAGTCCACGGTACAGGCGGTAAAAAGCATGGACTCGGGGGTCAGCCGGGTTAACGAGGGCGTCGGCATGGCGCAACAGGCCAATACCTCCATCAACGAGATTCGCCAGGGCGTACAGCGCTCGGCGCAGATGGTCGACGAGATCTCCCACACCATCACCGAACAATCCAAAGCCAGCAATGAAGTCGCCGAACGGGTGGAGATGATCAGCGAGGTCGCCCAGCGTAACAACCAGGCCATGCAGGAGCTGGCGAGCATGCTGGTGCAGATGGACAACTCGGCTCAGGCGATGCAGGCCTCGGTGCGACGTTTCGAGCTGTAAGCGAGGCTCTGCGCTGTGGTACCAGCGCTCTCAGGATGAACAGTGGAACCAGTAACCCGGGCGCGCACTCTCAAGGAATAGAAAAACCAACAGGAGTTACCGCTATGCGCCGTCTAAGTTCGTTGCTGTTCGCTGGCCTGTTCCTGGCCGCATCTTCCCAGGCATTCTCTGCCAACCTGCGCGATATCCTGTCATCGGGTGCGACCACTGCGTCGACCTACCTGACGTTCAAGGACAACAAGATGATCATCCCTGCGCAGGACGATGCCAGCAGCTACATCGCCAGCAATGGCGAGATCCGTGGCCCGTACCTGGAAGCGGCACTGCAGAAGATTCGTGCGGATCACCCCGATCTGCAAGCCAGCGATCTGGAGCTGGCCACGGCGATTCTCACTGCCCAGCAGTGACGGAGAAGCCGGCCAAGGGGCCGGCTTTTTCATGCGCCTTCGATGGCTCAGCCGTCGATGCTGGCTTCATAACCGGCGCTGTCGAGCAGCTTCTCCAGTTGTGCGGCATCGCTGGGCTGCAGCTTGAAGAACCAGCTGCCATATGGATCGTTGTTGACGCTTTCCGGGCTGTCGGCGAGCGCTTCGTTGATCGCGATCACTTCACCACCGACCGGTGCATAGATGTCGGAAGCGGCTTTCACCGATTCAACCACACCGGCTTCCTGACCGGCGTCCAGCACCTTGCCGACTTCCGGCAACTCGATGAACACCACATCACCCAGAGCTTCCTGAGCATGATCGGAAATGCCCACGGTTATGCTGCCGTCGGCCTCGAGTCGCGCCCACTCGTGGCTGGTGGCGTAACGCAGATCGGCGGGGATAGAGCTCATGTTGTCGTTCCTCATCAGACAGGACGGCGACCGCGCCGTCAGGGAAATTTAGCAGGTGCGCACAGGTTGCATCCAGCCGCATGTAGCGGCCGCGTCTGGCCAACCATCGCTCGACCAGATTCAGCCGACCGTATCAGATCAACACTTTGCCGTGGCGGACGAAATTCGGCTGCACGACGCGCAGCGGGTACCACTTGCCGCGGATTTCCACCTCGGCGCGATCCCCTGTCTTGGCCGGCACTCGGGCCAGGGCGATGGACTTGCCCAGGGTGGGCGAAAAGCTGCCGCTGGTGATTTCACCTTCGCCCACGCCATCGACTCGCACGACCTGATGAGCACGCAGCACACCGCGTTCTTCGAGCACCACGCCAACCAGACGTGAGTGCGAGCCATCCTGATGCTGACGCTGCAGCGCTTCGCGGCCGATGAAGGCACGCTCAGCCGGCTCCCAGGCCAGCGTCCACGCCAGGTTGGCAGCCAGCGGGGAAACCTGCTCATCCATGTCCTGGCCGTAGAGATTCATGCCGGCCTCCAGGCGCAAGGTATCGCGCGCGCCCAGGCCGATCGGCGAAATACCCGCGCCGACCAGGTCATTGAAAAAGGTCACCGCTTCGCCAGCCGGCAACATGATTTCCAGACCATCTTCACCGGTGTAGCCGGTACGCGCGATGAACCACTGACCATCGGGCAGACCCTGGAACGGCTTGAGTTCGTGGATCAGGCTGGCACGGGCCTGGCTCACCAGTTCGCTGGTCTTGGCGCGTGCCTTGGGCCCCTGGATGGCGAACATCGCCAGATCGCTGCGCTCGTGCAGCTCGACAGCGAAATCGGTGCTCTGCGCGCGCATCCAGGCCAGATCCTTGTCGCGGGTGGCCGCGTTGACAACCAGCCGGTAGCTTGGCGCATCCGATGCATCGAGGAGATAGACGATCAGATCATCGATCACGCCGCCCTCTTCGTTGAGCATGGCGCTGTAAAGCGCCTTGCCCGGCGCCTGCAGACGTGCCACGTCGTTGGCCAGCAGGTGCTGCAGGTAGCCCCGGGCATCGCTACCCAGCACATCGACGACGGTCATGTGCGAGACATCGAAAACCCCGCAATCGCGGCGCACCTGATGGTGCTCCTCGACCTGCGAGCCATAGTGCAGCGGCATGTCCCAGCCGCCGAAGTCGACCATCTTCGCGCCGAGCGCGAGGTGCAGGTCGTAAAGAGGTGTGCGCTGTCCCATGGGATCTCCTTCCGGGCGTTGCAAGGCCGTGGCGCGCACTGATCGGGCCACTCCGGCACAGACGGAGATGGGCACATGACGGGCCGCAGCGAATGGCGCGCATTGTAGCCGCATGGTCGAAGCCGGTCATCTTGGACATTGGCAGGCCTTGTAACAAAGCCCGCAGGACACGCCATGAGGCAGCCCGGCGCCTGCCTGGCGACCGTTTATCCGATTCGCCGGGCCGAGCGGCGAATCAGCAGAATCACCGGCAACAGCCCCACCAGCACCAGGGTCAGGGCCGGTAACGCAGCCCGAGCCCACTCCCCCTCGCTGGTCATTTCGAAGATGCGCACGGCCAGCGTGTCCCAGCCGAAAGGCCGCATCAGCAATGTGGCGGGCATTTCCTTGAGCACATCGACGAACACCAGCAACCCGGCAGACAGCGCGCCGGGCATCAGCAACGGCAGATAGACCCGCAGGAACAGCGGCACGCCGCCGACGCCCAGGCTGCGCGATGCCTGGGGCAGCGAAGGACGGATGCGCGCGAGGCTGTTTTCCAATGGTCCGTAGGCCACTGCCAGAAAGCGGATCAGGTAGGCCAGCAATAACGCCCCCAGGCTGCCGAGCAGCAGGGCCTTGCCGGTGCCACCCAGCCAGGTCGAGAGGGGGATGACCACCCCGTTATCCAGGGTGCTGAAGGCCAGCATGATCGCCACGGCCAGCATCGAACCGGGTAGCGCATAACCGAGGTTGGCCAGACCGACGGTGGCGCCCATCAGCCGCGTGGGGGCCAGACGCCGGGCGAACGCCAGCAGCAACGCCACGGACACGGTGATCAACGCTGCCGCAGCGCCCAGATACAGGGTGTGCTGGATCAGTGCCAGGTAGCGCTCATCCAGATCGAAGCGCCCGCGCTGCCAGAACCAAACAAGCAGTTGCAGCACCGGGATTAAGAAACCACAGGCGAATACCAGCAGGCACCAACCACTGGCCGCAAACGCTCGCCATCCGCTGAGGTGGTACAGCGCGCCACTTCGCGGTCGCTCGGCGCAAGGCCTTACGGCTCCACGCGCCCGACGCTCGCCATAGAGCACCAGCATCACCGCGAACAACAGCAGGCAAGCCAGCTGCGCGGCGCTACCCAGGCTGTAGAAGCCATACCAGGTCTTGTAGATGGCCGTGGTGAAGGTATCGAAATTGAAGACCGACACGGCGCCGAAGTCGGCCAGGGTTTCCATCAGTGCCAGCGCCAGCCCGGCGCCGATGGCGGGCCGCGCCATCGGCAGGGCGACCCGCCAGAAGGCCTGCCAGGGCGAATGACCGAGGGTACGGGCGGCTTCCATCAGCCCCCTGCCCTGGGCCAGGAACGCGTTGCGAGCAAGCAAGTAGACGTAGGGGTAGAAAACCAGCACCAGAACGATGATCACCCCGCCAGTGGAACGCACCCGCGGAAACCGTATACCCGTGCCGAACCACTCGCGCAGCAAGGTCTGTACCGGGCCGGAGAAATCCAGCAGACCGACGAACACGAAGGCCAGCACGTAAGCGGGGATGGCGAATGGCAGCATCAGCGCCCAATCGAGCCAGCGCCGCCCGGGAAACTCGCAGAGACTGGTCAGCCAGGCCAGGCTCACGCCCAGCAGGGTCACGCCAACGCCTACGCCAAGCACCAGGATCAGGGTGTTGCCGATCAACCGCGGCATCTGCGTCTGCCACAGGTGCGACCAGATCTGCCGATCCACCTCGTGCCAGCTGACCAGTAGAACCAGCAGGGGCATGAGCACCAACAGGGCCACGGCGAAGGCGATGGGGTACCAGCGACGCTGGGCAGGATGAGCCACGCAAACTCCTGGAAAACGCAAAGCAAGACGCCCCGTACAGGCCGGGGCGTCGAATTACGGATGCCTGAGGAGCGGGTCGACGGCTCGCTCAGGCACAGCGGTCAGTCATCAGTTCCAGCCAGCGCGGTCCATCAGGCGGATGGCTTCGGCCTGGCGCTTGCCTGCCACTTCCACGGCAATGCTGTCGGCCTTGAACTCGCCCCAGGAGGCGACTTCCGCGGATGGCTTGACCGCTGGATTGGCCGGAAACTCCTTGTTGGCGTCGGCGAAGATGTTCTGCGCCTCGGCACTGGTCATCCACTCGACCAGCTTTTGAGCGGCCTCAGGGTTCGGCGCATTCTTGGTCAGGCCGACACCGGACAGGTTGACGTGCACACCGCGGTCCTGCTGATTCGGCCAGAACAGCTTGGCCTTGAGATCAGGCTTCTGCTCGTGCAGGCGACCGAAGTAGTAGGTATTGACGATGCCAACATCGCACTGGCCAGCGGCAACGGCATTGATCACCGAGTTGTCATCGGGAAACACGTCGGTGGCCAGGTTGTTGATCCAACCCTTGACGATCTCTTCGGTCTTGGCCTCGCCATGGGTCTCGATCAGCGTGGCGGTGAGCGACTGGTTGTAGACCTTCTTGCTGGTGCGCAGGCACAGGCGACCTTCCCAGTTCTTGTCGGCCAGCGCTTCGTAGGTGGTCAGCTCGCCATCCTTGACGCGCTCGGGCGAGAACACGATGGTCCGTGCGCGCAGCGACAGGCCAGTCCACGCACCACTGGCGGCGCGATACTGAGCGGGAATGTTGGCGTCGACGACGCTGGATTTCATGGGCTGCAGAATGCCCATCTGTTCGGCCTGCCAGAGGTTGCCGGCATCCACGGTGAGCAGCAGATCCGCCGGCGTGTTCTCGCCTTCGGCCTTGATACGCTCCATCAGCGGCGCTTCCTTGTCGGTGATGAACTTCACCGCGACCCCGGTCTTGGCGGTGTAGGCATCGAACACCGGCTTGATCAGCTCATCGATACGCGAGGAGTAGACGACCACTTCATCGGCCGCCTGCACAGCGCTGGCGAGCGTACTGAGGGTGAAAACAGCGAGAAGCGCACGGCGTACCGACATGGCAAGAACCTTATGGAAGCTGAAAGAGCGGTGATGATAGTGACTCTCATCTACGCCGCACACTGCCAGGTCATTGCCGGATATTACCGCCGTCGCCGAACGTCGAGTGCCCACGTCCCCGTGAGCACCCGATAACGCATCAGTAGTTGTATTGCAGGCTGGTCATGACATTGCGCGGTGCGCCATACAAGCCTGCTGCCGTGGTGGTGAGGTACTCCTTGTCGAACAGGTTGTTGAGGTTCACCGATGCCGACAACGCCGGCGTGAGCTGGTACTTCGCCATGAAGTTGACCAGCGCGTAGCTGCTCTGCGTGGTCGCATAGCTGAGGTCGTAGCCACTCTCGCTCTGCCAATTCACACCACCACCAACGGTGAGCTTGTCCAGGGCGCCCGGCAGCCGATAGCTGGTGAACAGCTTGACGCTGTTGCGCGGGATCTCGGTGACGATCCGCTTGTCGTCGTCATTGAAACTGACGCTGTAGGAGTAGCCCCCCGTGAGCTGCCAACCGTCGGCGAGTTCACCATTGACCTCCAGCTCCACACCCTCGCTGGTCGTGCCGTTTTCCGCCTTGTAGGCCTGGAAGCCACTGGGCTGCAGCAGGCTGCCGTTGGCCACCGCAAGGTTGTCCTGCTCGACGCGGAACACCGCCAGGCTGCCGTTGAGGCGGCCGTCGTAGAAGTCGGCCTTCAGCCCGAGCTCGTAGCCAGTGCCTTCCTGAGGATCCAGAGGCGTGCCGTTGACGTCGCGGATGTTGGCGTTCTGCGGGTTGAAGATCTGCGTGTAGCTGGCGTAGGCCGTCCAGGTGTCATCGAGGTCGTAGACGAAGCCCGCGTAGGGAATGACGATGCCGGTTTCGGTACGCTCCGTCTTGCTGGTGGCGCCACCATACAAGCGGCTTTTGCTCTCGCGATTCCAGTCCACCACGCGCGCGCCGAGGATCAGGCTGGCTGCATCGGTCAGGTGCCAGCGCGACGTCAGGTAGGCGGCATACTGGGTTTCGGTCAAATCGCTCTCGCCGATCTTGTTGAACACCGGTTTCGGCGCCTGGCCGTTCCAGCCATAGATGTTGTCGATGCTGCCGGCATAACTGGAGCCCGGGCGTTGCCAGCCTCCGTAGTTGGACGTTCCCCGCTCCTCGAGACGCGACAGGGTCACCCCGCCGATAAGCTCGTGCTCGCGCCCCAGCAGCGGGAAGAAGCCGGTCAGATAGGCGTCGAGATTGTCCTGCTCGGGCGTCGCCTGCCAGCGGGTCGGCATGATGTAGGCACCCGAGCCGGTGGCCGGATCGATCAGGCCATCCATGTAGCTGACCACGGTGTCGTAATCGTTGCGCGCGTGGCTGTACTCCACCTTGCCGCTCCAGCCATTGGCGAACTGCTGCTCGACGGAGGTGAACAACGTGCTCTGCTGGCGATCGTAGTACGTCCAGTCAGGCGAGCTGTTGAACGAGCGCTTGATGTCGGTTCTTTCGCCGCTGGTGGTGAACAGCGGAAAGCCGGTGCGCATCGGCGCGTTGCTGTTGGTCGTTTGGTGGCTGAAGCCCAGGGTCAGCAGGGTGGATTCGCTCAGATCCAACTCGGTGATGCCGTAGACGGTACTCACCTCCTGGCTGAAGCGGTCGATCCAGGCGTGCTGATCCTTGTGATCGACGACGAAACGCCCGCGCACGTTGCCGCTCTCGGTCAATGCGCCACCGACATCCACACCCAGGCCATAACGATCCCAGCTACCGGCTTCGGCCGACAACTGCACCTTGGGCTCGATGCCCGGGCGTTTGCGAATCAGGTTGATGGTCGCGGACGGGTTGCCCAGGCCGCTGACCAGGCCCGTGGCACCACGCACCACCTCCACACGGTCGTACATGGCGGTGTTTTGGGTGTAGTTGTCCATGCCCGCCGAGGTCGGTACACCGTCGATGGCGAAGTTGCGAATGGCGAAGCCGCGCGACAGATAGGTGGTGCTGTCGGCCCCCAGACTTTCGCGAATCACGGTGATGCCGGCAGTGGCATCCAGGGCATCGGTCAGGCTGTCGAGGTTCTGGTCATCCATACGCTGGCGGGTCAGCACGGTGACCGATTGTGGCGTCTCCTTGAGTGACAGGTTCAGGCGCGTCGAGCTGCTGGACGATTCCGTGGTGTAGGAGCCCGTGCCCTCGGTGGTCGAACCCGGCGCCTTGCCGGAAATGCTCAACGCAGAGAGCTCAACTCCTTGGCCCCGACTGGCAGGTACCAGCACATAACTGCCGTTGCCCTGGCGCTGAGCCTGCAAACCGCTGCCCTGCAACAGACGCGAGAGTCCTTCGTCGACGCCGTAATCGCCCTGCAGGCCCGGTGAGTCGAGCCCTTCGGTCTGCACGGCAGCGAATGAAAGCGTCACCCCGGCGACCGTTGCGAACTGGCTCAGCGCGGTACCCAGCGAGCCAGGCGCAATACGGTAGCTCTGCACCCCTGCCTCCTGCGCCAGGGCGTGGCTCGGCAAGGCGCAGAGCATGGGTATCGGCGCACCGGCCAGACCGAACAGGGCCAGGTGAACGGCGCGGGCCATCGGCTTGGCTGGCGAGAGAAAGCGGGGCATGGTCATTTCCTTGTCATGGGCTGGGCAGATCCGCGGCGATGCAAAACCGCTTCATGTGCTTGGCCGAATGAGAATGAAAATCGGCAACCCCGGATGGCTGTTTTTTTTGCAGGCCCGATCAGGCAGCCTCGATTCGCGCCCAGTAACGACTCAGGTAACGCACTCGAATCGGCAGCGAGGCGCCCAGGTTTTCCAGAATGATGTCCGTGTCGTCGATCCGGAAAGCACCAGAGAGGCGCAAGTCTGCCACCGCGTCGGCACAGCTGAGATAGCCGGGACGGTAGCGCCCCAGTTCGGCGACGAAGGCATCCAGGCGCCAGTCGATCACCGTCAGCATGCCCTGCGCCCAGGCACCTGCTCCCGGCGGCAATGCGCTGGGCGTGCCGACCGCAGCGGCCTCCACAGCGACTCGCTGATTGGCGCCGATATGCACTGCCCGACCAGGTTGCCGGGCCGCACGCACTTCGACCTCATCTTCCAGCACCGCAACCTGAGTGCTGTCGCCCTCGCAGCGCACGCTGAAACAGGTACCCAACGCCCGTACACTGCCCTGCGCGGTATGCACCACGAAAGGCCGTCCGGCCGGATCGGCAGCGGTACGCACGAGTATCTCGCCGCGATGCAACTGCAGTTGTCGCAGGCTGGCGTCGAAACGGATATCCACCGCTGTCGCGGTATTCAGATCCAGCACGCTGCCATCGCTCAGTTGCAGGTGACGACGCTCGCCAGTGGCCGTGCGCTGATCGGCAAGCCAGTCCTGAGTCGGCGCCAGGTCGAAGGACGCCCAGCCTGCGGCCCCGGAGGCGAGCAGCAGGCCCAGGGTCTTCAGCACCGCCCGTCGCCGCGCCCGCACACCGTCCAGCGCGGGCAGCGCCACATCCGCAGGCAGGCCGCCGAGCTGATGCTGCAGGCGCTCCACCCGTGCCCAGGCCTGGCGGTGCCCGGGGTGCTGCGCGAGCCACTCGCGATGCGCCAGACGCTCGGCCTCGCTCGGTGGCGTGGCATTCAGCTGCACATACCAGGTGGCGGCCGCTTCCAGGGTCTGGCGATCCATGGCTCAGTCTTCCATCAGCAACAGGCAGTGGGTCATGGCGCGGATCATGTGCTTCTTCACCGTGGTCACCGACACGCCGAGGCGCTCGCCGGTAGCCACATAACTGAGTCCTTCCAGTTGCACCGCCAGGAAAATGCGCCGTGTGCGCTCACCAAGACCGTCGAGCATGGCATCGACCGCAGTGAGGGTTTCGAGGATCAGCAGACGGGTCTCCGGCGAGATGTCCATGGGCTCGGGACGCAGCGCCAGTACATCGAGATAGGCCTGCTCGACGGCCTGGCGGCGAAACTTGTCGATCATCAGCGCGCGGGCGATGGCGCTCAGGTAAGTACGCGGCTCGCGGATGGCCTGCACGTCGCGGGCGCTGAGCACCCGCACAAAGGTGTCCTGAGCCAGGTCGGCGGCATCGCTGGCATTGCCCAGGCGTGCCCGCAGCCAGCCCTTGAGCCAGCCGCTGTGTTCGCTGTAGAGAAGATGCAACGCGGAATGATCCGGGCCGGACATGGCAGCACCAGGGATAGAGATGATAATGCATCGCATTGTCTTCCAGCCACAGGTATGACGCAAGGCCGAACACCCGGTATAGCGCCTAGCGGGCCCTGGCCAGATCCGGCAGATCGCCGCTCAAGCCCAGCGCCTGGCGCACGAACAGCGCCTTGGCCTCGTCCAGGCCATCGACCAGCCCCAAGCCGGTGTTGCGCAGCAAGCGCAGCGTCAGTGAGTCGCTCTGGAACAGCCGCTGAAAACTCTCCATCGCCGCCATCATCGCCAGGTTGTGCGGCATGCGGCGGCGCTCGTAGCGGCTCAGCACGCGCTCGTCGGCAAGCCGCTCACCACGCCCGGCTGCCTGCGCCAGCACCTCGGCGAGCACCGCGGCGTCGAGAAAGCCGAGGTTGACGCCCTGGCCGGCCAGCGGGTGGATGGTGTGGGCAGCATCGCCAATCAGCGCCAGGCCGGGTTCGACATAGCGCTTGGCGTGGCGCTGACGCAGCGGAATGCACAGGCGTCGATCCACTTGCAGTACCTGGCCCAGGCGGTATTCGAACGCCTGCCCCAGGGCCGTGGAAAACTCATCGTCAGCCAGCGCCATCAAGTGGCTCGCTTGCTCCGGCGTGGTCGACCAGACGATCGAACACCAGTGCTCGCCATCGCGCTCGCCCAAAGGCAGGAAGGCCAGCGGGCCGTCGTCGGTGAAGCGCTGCCAGGCGGTGGCCTGATGCGCATCGGCACAACGCACGCTGGTGACGATGGCGTGGTGCAGGTAATCCCACTCGCGGGTTTCACAACCCGCCAGACGACGTACCGCAGAGTTGGCGCCATCGGCCGCGACCACCAGCGAGGTACGCAATTCGCGGCCGTCGGCCAAGGTCAGCAGCCAGTCGTCACCGGAGTGGCGCAGGCGCTCCAGCCGCGCGTCGGCGAGCAGACGAACATCGCTGGCATGCAGGCGCTCGAGCAACGCGTCCTGCACCACGCGATTCTCGACGATATGGCCGAGCATATTGGCATGCACGCTGGCAGCGCTGAAATGGATGCTGCCGGTGCCGCTGCCATCCCACACGCGCATTTCGCTGTACGGGCAACTGCGCCGCGCCAGCACGCCGGGCCAGGCGCCAAGGCGTTCGAGGATGCGCTGGCTGGCCATCGACAGCGCACTGACCCGAGGCTCGTAAGCAGCGTTGCCCTCGAACGGCTCGACCTGCAGCGGCCCGCCGTCCAGCACCAGGCAATCCAGCCCCTGCTTGCGCAGGGCCAGCGCCAGGGCGCTGCCGACCATTCCGGCACCGACGATGATCATATCTGCACGCATGTCGTCCATTCCTCAGGCTGCCTGCCGCTGGCGCGGCTTGAGCCGCACGTAAAGAGTCTTGTGTACCCGAGCGACCAGGGTGCCATCACCGTCGCGGACCTCCACCTGCAACTCGGGCAGGTACTTGTCACCCGCAGCGGTGTGCTGACGCACCTCGTCGACGAAGGCCTGGTCGATGGCGAACGAGGCGAATACCGGGCCTCTGCCCGGCGCGATGAAGTCGATGCTGGCGGCCTTGTCCCAGACCACGTAATCGCGCCCCAGGTTCTCCATCAGCATCAACATGTAGAACGGATCGGTCATCGAATACAGGCTGCCGCCGAACTGGGTACCCACATAGTTGCGGTTGTACCAACCCAGACGCATCTTCACGTCGACCTGACGAAAATCCGCTGCGATGCGCCGGATCCATACGCCAGCCCCCAGGTAGGGCGGGTAGCAATTCATGACCCAGCGCAGCAGGCGGGCCTTGCGCGCCAGCCGCCGGGCACTCATTGCGGGGTACCGCGAGTACCTATGCCCATGGCCTGGCGTGCGAACCAGCGCTTGGCCGGCGGCAACAATTCCAACCCCAGCAGGCCGAGGTTGCGGCCCGCGGCGAGCAGCGGCTGGTCGGTACTGAACAGCCGGGTGACCTGATCCGAGAAGCCGACGGTGAAGGCCTGATCGCCAGCCTGAACGGCTGCATAGCGCTGCAGAGTGGCCAGGTCGCCAAGCGGCGCGGAGCCCGCCTGCACGGTATCGGCCAGGGCACGAACGTCACGCAGCGACAGGTTGAAGCCCTGCCCGGCAATCGGGTGCAGGCTGTGCGCGGCATTGCCCAGCACCACCAGATTGGCCCGTACCTGCTCGGCCGCCTCGACCAGCACCAGCGGGTAAGGCAGCCGCGCGCCGACCTGGCGCAAAGCACCGAGGCGGTAACCGAAGGCCTCCTGCAGCTCGGCGAGAAACGCGCGCTCGTCCAGCTTGAGCAGCCGCTCGACATCACCGCTCGGGTGCGTCCATACCAGTGCACAGCGATTGTCCGAAAGCGGCAGCAACGCCAGTGGTCCGGACTCGGTGAAGCGTTCGAAGGCTTGGCCTGCGTGTGGGCGCGAAGGCGTGATATTGGCGATCACCGCAGTCTGGTCATAAGGCCGTTGGTTCACCGTGATGCCCAACTGTTCACGCAGCGAAGAGCGTCCGCCATCGGCGAGCACCGCCAGGGAGCAGTCGATCAGACTTTCATCATCGAGGGTCAGGCGATAGCCATCCGGCAGCGCGTCCATCCGCTCGACCTGGGCCGGGCAGCGCCACTGGATCACTTCGGCGTCGAGCGCCTGCCACAGGCAATGGCCGAGCCAGGCGTTTTCCACCACGTAACCCAGGGCAGGGACGCCTTCCTCCTCGGCACTCAGCCGCGCAGCGGCGAAGCGCCCGCGATCCGATACGTGTATCTGCTCGATGGGAGTGGCGTGCTCGGCGATCGCTGGCCACAAGCCAAGACCTTCGTAGATCAGCCGCGAGCCGTAGGACAGTGCCGTGGAGCGGGCATCGTAGCTCGGTTGGTAGCCTTCGCCGGGAGCAAAAGGCTCGATCAAAGCGATTTTCCAGCCACGCGTGCGCGCCTCGCCCTGCAGCGCCAGCGCCAGGCTGGCACCGACCAGACCACCGCCGATGATCGCCAGGTCGACCCGCAGCATGGCCTCAGGCCACCTGCGCGCGAGCGGCGGCCATCAGTGCCTCGATCTCGTCGACGGTCTTGGGGACATCGCCGGTGAGAATCTCGCAACCGGTCTTGGTCACCACGACGTCGTCCTCGATGCGCACACCGATGCCGCGCCATTTCTTGGCCACGTTCTGATTGTCCACGGCGATGTAGATGCCCGGCTCGACGGTCATGGCCATGCCCACTTCGAGCACACGCCACTCGCCGCCGACCTTGTACTCGCCGACGTCATGCACGTCCATGCCCAGCCAGTGGCCGGCACGGTGCATGTAGAACGGCTTGTAGGCTTCCGCGGCGATCAGCTCGTCGACATTGCCCTTGAGCAGGCCCAACTCGACCAGACCAGCGGTGATCACCCGAACCGTGGCCTCATGGGCCTCGTTCCAGTGGCGACCCGGCGCGATGTGCTTGAAGGCTTCCATGTTGGCCGCCAGCACGATCTCGTAAATGGCCTTCTGCTCGGGCGTGAAGGTACCGCTGACCGGAAAGGTACGAGTGATGTCGCTGGCATAGCAGTCGATCTCGCAGCCGGCGTCGATCAGCACCACGTCACCGTCCTTCAGCACCGCGTCGTTCTCACGGTAATGCAGAATGCAGGCGTTCTTGCCCGCTGCGACGATGGAGCCGTAGGCCGGCATCTTCGAACCGCCCTTGCGGAACTCGTAATCCAGCTCTGCTTCCAGATGGTATTCGTAAAGCCCGGCGCGGCTTGCCTGCATGGCCTTGATATGGGCGCGTGCGGAAATTTGCGCCGCTTCGCGCATCACCTTCACCTCCCCGGCCGACTTGTACAGACGCAGGTCGTGGAGGAAATGATTGAGGGCGACGAACTCTTTCGGTGGCGTGGCGCCCTGGCGGGCCTTGGAGCGGATCACGTTGACCCACTCCATCAGATGACGATCGAATTCCGGGTTGGTACCCACGGCGTAATAGACACGCTCACGACCTTCGATCAGCCCCGGCAGGATGTCGTCGATATCGCCGATGGGAAAGGCATCGTCCGCACCGTAACGGCTGATGGCGCCTTCCTGACCAGCGCGCAAGCCATCCCACAGTTCACGCTCGGGATCACGCTCTCGGCAGAACAGCACGTATTCGCCGTGCTCGCGGCCGGGGATCAACGCGATCACCGCCTCGGGCTCGGGGAACCCGGACAGGTACTGGAAATCACTGTCCTGACGATAGATATGTTCGACATCGCGGTTGCGGATGAACACGGGTGCCGCCGGCAGAATGGCGATGCTGTTGGGTTCCATCTGCGCCATGAGCGCCTTGCGTCGACGGGCGTATTCCGCTTTGGAGATGCTGGTCATGGGCACGCTAGGTTCCGATCGGTCGAATGAGGGGCAGGATCAGTGCAGCGACGGTTTCGGCGCTGGGGCAGCCGGCTTGTTGCACTCGGCGAACAGCAGCAGCGGCGCCACACGCAGGTATTCGGTGACCTCCATGTAATCGTTCTCGCCGTCCTCGGACTCATCCAGGGCATTCTGCACCTGGGCGATAGCGGACAAATCCTGCAGCACTTCCATGGCTTCGGCGCTCAGCGCCGCGTCGCCGGAAGTGAGGCCGAAACCACCGAGGAAGCCCTGGCACCACTGGCCCAGAGCGGCGGCGCGTTCGGCCAGTGGGGCGTCGTCAGAAGGCAGCAACAGAACGACGGTGACATCGTCACCGGTCAATTCGCCGCGTACCATCTCCTGCAGACCGATCAACGCCTGGCGAACGTTCTCCGGCGGCTCGCTGCCGAGCAGCTCATTGGCGTCAACCAGCCAGGGACCGGCTTCGAAGCCGGCACCAGCGCAACTGCGGCCCAGCAGCAGGCCGTGCAGTTCAGCGGGAGAAACGGAGGTGCCGCCACTGGCGAGCAGGGTGGCGAATGCAGCGTAGGGAGAACTGGAAGTCGGCATCGATCACTAGGCGCCAAGAGGCGCAATCACTAGAATGTAGGCTTTGTATCGTAGCACCGGCAGACGCGCCAAGACCATCAGCGGGTTTGCACCCACCTGCCAGCGCGCCTATACACTGCGAACAACCCTGCCAAAGCGAGAGCCAATGGAAGACGCCGATCTACAAGCCCTGACGGCCAAGCTGGAGTTGCTGATCCAGCGTGTCGAGCGACTCAAGGCACACAACCGCCTCTTGCTGGAAAGCGAGCAGGCGTGGCGTGAAGAACGCGCTCATCTGATCGAAAAGAACGAAATGGCTCGGCACAAGGTCGAATCGATGATTTCGCGCCTCAAAGCCCTGGAGCAGGACTCATGACCCAATCGAATACCGTTACCGTCCAGATCCTGGACAAAGAATATTGCATCGCCTGCCCAGCAGATGAGCGTAGCAACCTGCAGAGTGCCGCCCGCTACCTGGACGGCAAGATGCGTGAGATTCGCAGCGCCGGCAAAGTGATCGGTGCAGACCGTGTCGCCGTGATGGCCGCACTGAACATCACTCACGACCTGCTGCACAAACAACAGAATCTGGATCAGCAGGTTTCTACCAGCCGTGATCATGTGCGTGATCTGCTGGGCCGCGTGGACGATGCACTGCGCGATGATGCAGATGGCCGTGGCGTCTGACCAACGGTCGCCACTTTGCGTTATACTGGCCACCGCTCCCTGGAGTGTGCGCCAGTCGGTGGTGTCCCTGAGCCGATACGCACAACCCCGGGGGTTGTCAGTTGAGGCCGGTGTGCATGTCCGCTCGACGGAAAGCCTTAAGGTTTCCTGCAACCTCCACCTTGAACTTTCGGGTTCAAGGGCTAAACCGACAGCGGCATGCTGGGGAGTCTCAATTTGTAGCCCGCTGCTGGCTCACGCCGGCAGTGGGCTTTTTATTGCCTGCGATTGCGCGCCAGCGACTCTACAGGCCTGCCCATGATCGACGCCAAAGACCTCACCCGCGCCCAACTGCGGCGCAAGCTGCGCCAGCGACGTCGCGAGCTGAAGCCTGCGGCCCAGCGACGTGCCGCCCGGGCGCTGTATCGACAGCTGGCGCATCACCCGCTGTTTCGCCGAGCCCGCCATGTTGCGTTGTACCTGAGCAACGACGGTGAAATCGACCCCTGCCTGCTGATCGCGGCAGCCCACGCCCGCGGCAAGCAGGTGTACCTGCCCGTCCTGAAATCCTGGCCGCGCACCAGCATGGTGTTTCAGCGTATCGATGCGCGCGAAAAGCTGGCAGCCAACCGCTTCGGCATCCCCGAGCCGCAACGCGACAGCATGCGCCAACGCAAGGTCTGGGCACTGGATCTGGTTCTGCTGCCGCTGGTCGGCTTCGATCGCCATGGCGGGCGATTGGGCATGGGCGGCGGCTTCTACGACCGCAGCCTGGCCTATCGTGCAAGGCGCAAAAATTGGCACAAACCGACCTTGCTTGGGCTGGCCCACGGCTGTCAGCAAGTCGATCGCCTGCCCATGGCCAGCTGGGACATACCGCTGGACGCCACGGTCACCGATACAGGTTGGTACTAGCTTGCTGCCACTGGCTTTGCGCATAGCCGGTCATCACCATGCCCAGCCCGAACACCACCACCAATACCAGCAACAGATCAGGCTTGCGCCGCATACAACAACTCCTGTCCGGATCGAGCACCGGAACGTAACGACCTATAGTTCGACAATCATTTCCATCGCAGCAGAGCGCAGCCGAAAGGCATGCGCTCGCTGCCCGACTCAAGAGCAAAGTTCATGCCCTATTGGCTGATGAAATCCGAACCTGACGAACTCTCGATCCACGACCTGCAGCGCCTGGGCAAAACGCGCTGGGACGGCGTGCGCAACTACCAGGCGCGCAACTTCATTCGCAGCATGCAGGAGGGCGATCAGTTCCTGTTCTATCACTCGAGCTGCCCGCAGCCAGGGGTAGCCGGAATCGCCCGCATCGAAAGCGAGCCCTATGAGGATCCCGCCGCGCTGGACGCCAAAAGCCATTACTTCGATGCCAAGGCGAGCGCGGAGAAGAACCCCTGGACAGCCATCGACGTGGCATTCGTCGAGGCCTTCGCGCACGTTATCCCACTGGCGGAGCTGAAGGCTCAGAGCGCGCTGCAGGAACTGGCGCTGGTACAGAAAGGAAGCCGCCTGTCGGTGATGCCGGTTACCGAGGCGCAGTGGACGGCGATCCTGCTGCTGCGTTGATCAGCCCTGCAGAATCAGATTGTTGAACAGCAGATCCTCGACCAGTGGCTGGCCTTCTTCGTCGCTGAGCACCTGCTGCACCTGCTTGAGGGCTTCCTGGCGGAGCTTCTCCTTGGCGTCCGGCGTGGCCAGGCTTTCCTCGGTCTGCTGAGAGAACAGCATCACCAGTTGATTGCGAATCAACGGTTCATGATGGGTAACCTTGGCTTCGGCATCAGCGCCAGTAACACGTAGCGCCACATCGGCCTTGTAGTACTTGAGCTTCGGCCCGGCACCGAAGTTACCCACCAACGCGGGCGTCAGGCTGTGGTAAATCACCTGCGGTGCAGCGCCCTCGCCTTCTCCTTCCTTCTTTTCCTCATTGGCGAAAGCCGGGATCGACAGCGCGCAGGCAAGCAGAAACGTGATGAAGGTTTTCACAGGACGATCTCCATTGGGTTGCCCGCAAGCATAGCAACGCCTGCGATGGATCCCAACGCTTATACCCAGCCATCAGGTCGAGCCATGCTCGTTGACCCGCGCAGCGGCCTACCTAAACTGCAGAGCCAATCGATGAAAGAGTGGACTGCGATGAAAGCGCTGCTATGCAAAGCCTTCGGCACCGCCGAAACCCTGGTTTTGGAAGACCTCGAGAGTCCACGCCCCAAGGCCAACGAAGTGCTGATCGATATTCAGGCCGCCGGTGCGAATTTTCCCGACACGCTGATCATCGAAGGCAAATACCAGTTCAAGCCGCCCTTCCCCTTCGCGCCGGGCGGCGAAGTGGCCGGCGTGATCAGCGCGGTTGGCGACAAGGTTACCCATCTACAGGTCGGTGCTCGGGTCATGGCGCTGACCGGCTGGGGCGGTTTCGCCGAGCAGGTCGCGGTGCCGGCCTACAACGTCCTGCCGATGCCCGACAGCATGGACTTCATCAGCGCCGCCGCCTTCGGTATGACCTACGGCACCTCCATGCACGCACTCAAGCAGCGCGCAGGCTTGCAGGCAGGTGAAACCCTGCTGGTGCTCGGTGCCTCCGGCGGCGTTGGCCTGGCAGCGGTGGAGATCGGCAAGGCCATGGGCGCCCGAGTGATCGCCGCAGCGAGCAGCGCTGCCAAGCTGGAAGTGGCCCGACAGGCGGGCGCCGACGAGCTGATCGACTACAGCACGCAGAGCCTCAAGGACGAAGTGAAGCGCCTGACCAACGGCCAGGGTGCCGACGTGATCTACGATCCGGTGGGCGGCGACCTGTTCGATCAGGCAGCGCGCAGCATCGCCTGGAACGGCCGGCTGCTGGTCGTTGGTTTCGCCAGCGGGCGCATCCCGGAACTGCCGGTGAACCTGATGCTGCTCAAGGGCGCTGCAGTGGTCGGTGTATTCTGGGGCTCCTTCGCTCAACGTCAGCCAGCTGACAACGCCGCCAACTTCGGGCAACTTTTCACCTGGCATGCCGAGGGCAAGCTGAAACCACTGGTCTCGCAGACCTACCCGCTGGCCGACGGCGGCGCGGCCATCGATGCTCTCGCGCAACGCAAGGCAGTCGGCAAACTGGTGGTCACGGTGCGCTGAGGATATCGACGCAAAGCGATCATGCTATGCAAATAAGAACCATTGCTATATAAAGCGCGCTTTATTTCTGCGGATATTGCGCGCATGTCGACCTTGTCCAGCCTGCACGACGGCCCTGCTGCTGCGCATCACCTCTACAGCGAGCACCACAGCTGGTTGCGCCTGCGCCTGCAGCAGCGCCTGGGCTGCGCGTTCGATGCGGCCGACCTGGCCCATGATACTTTCCTGCGCATTCTCGCCCGCCGGGATCTGGCCGATATCCGCGAACCGCGCCCTTACCTGGCCACCGTCGCCAAAGGCCTGATGGTCAACCACCTGCGTCGCAAGGCGCTGGAGCGGGCGTACCTGGAAAGCCTGGCGAATCTCCCCGAAGACCTGCTGCCAGGCCCCGAGGCGCGTTACCTGCTGCTGGAAACCCTGCTGGAAATCGATGCCCTGCTCGACGGCCTGCCTGCCAGGGTTCGCCAGGCCTTCCTGTTGTCGCAGCTCGACGGTCTCACTTACCCGCAGATCGCCGAGCACCTGGGCGTGTCCCTCAGCTCGGTGAAGCAGTACATGTTCAAGGCCATCCGCCACTGCATGCAGCCAGGCCTCTGAGCATGAAGTCCCGAGCGCCCTATCAACCGTTGTCCGACACCGCGCTCGACCAGGCTGCACACTGGTTCGTCACCCTGCATGCCGGCGATGCCAGCGAACAGGATCACCAGCACTGGCGGCTGTGGCTCGAAGCGTCGCCCGAGAATGCCCGCGCCTGGGCCTGCGCCAATGGCGTCGGCGGCCACTTCAAGGGGCTGCCGGCCGATCTGGCCAGAGCCACGCTGAATGCACCGGCGGGTATCGGCCGTCGCCGCGCGATAAAGCACCTGGCACTGCTGATGGGCGTTGCCGGCAGCGGCTGGTTCGCCCTGCGTGAGCAACCCTGGCAGCGTTGGACTGCCGACTATCAGACCGGCCTGGCCGAGCAGGGTGAATGGCGCCTGGCCGACGGCAGTCTGCTGAACCTCAACAGCAGCAGTGCCGTTCGCGTCGAGTTCAGCCAGGCAGAACGCATCCTGCATCTGCTCGATGGCGAACTGCTGCTGGAAACCGGTCGCGATCCCCGTCCGCTGCGGGTGATCACCGCCGAAGGCAGCGTCCGCCCCATCGGCACGCGCTTCTCCGTCAGCCAACAAGCCGGGCATTCACGGGTCGCGGTATTCAGTGGCCGCGTAGAGCTCACCCCCAGCGCCGCCCCGAGCAGCCGGCGCCAGCTCGACAGCGGACAGGTGTCGCGCCTGTACCGTGCCGGCAGCGACACGCCGATGCCTGCCAGCGATGACCTGCTCGCCTGGCTGCACGGCATGCTGATTGCCGATGACATGCCGCTAAGCGAATTCGCCAGTGCCTTCGAGCGCCAGCGCCGCGGCAGAGTGACTTGCGCGGCGGCGGTGGCCGACCTGCGCATATCCGGCGCATTCCCCCTGAACGACAGTGACCGCGCTCTCGATTCCCTGACCGCCAACCTGCCGGTGCGCATCCGCCGCTTCACCCGCTACTGGGTGCATATCGAGCCGCGCTGAAAAAAATCCTCTGCACGGCCTGTACCTTTTCGATTCTCGACTGGCCCTTCAATACACAACCCATTGGAGGGCAACATGGTCTCGCTCACGTCCTTTCCCAGCCGTCACCCGCTCACCCTCGCCATCGGCCTGACCCTTGGCGCCCTGGGCACACTTCCGATCAACCTGGCCGTGGCCGCTGAAAACCCCGCGACCAGCACGGCAACCCGCAGCTATGACGTGCCCGCCGGCCCGCTGGGTGCAGCCCTGTCGCGCTTCGCCGCGCAGAGTGGCGTGCTGCTGTCCTTCGACCCCGCCCTGACCGCCGACAAGAGCAGCGCGGGCCTGAAGGGCAGCTACGGAGTCGATGAAGGCTTCGCCCGGCTGCTGCAGGGTAGCGATCTGAGCACCGAGCGGGACGCTGACGGCGGTTACCGCCTGCATACCTTGCGCAGCGCTGCACATGGCGAACCGCTGCAGTTGCAGGCCTCCAGCGTGGTGGGTGACTGGCTCGGCAGCGCCGATGCGCTCGATGTGTACAACCACCCGGGCGCTCGCGACGTGATCCGCCGCGAAACCTTCGAGCAGGTGGGGGCCAGCAGCGCCCGGGAAGTGCTCAACCGCATTCCCGGCGTCAATGCGCCGGAAAACAATGGCACCGGCAGCCACGACCTGGCGCTCAATTTCGGTATCCGCGGTCTCAATCCGCGTCTGGCCTCGCGCTCCACGGTACTGATGGATGGCATCCCGGTGCCCTTCGCCCCTTATGGCCAGCCACAGCTATCCCTGGCCCCGATCTCCCTGGGCAACATGGATGCCATCGATGTGGTGCGTGGCGGCGGCGCGGTGCGTTATGGCCCGCAGAACGTCGGCGGTATCGTCAACTTCGTGACCCGCGCCATCCCTGACCAGCCGACCATCAAAGGCGGCCTGCAGACCGAAGTCAGCCCTTCCAGCAGCCAGGATGGCTTCAAGAAGACCGGCAATCTGCTGATCGGCGGCACCAACGACAATGGCCTGGGTGGCGCGCTGCTCTACTCGGGTACCCGCGGCAGCGACTGGCGCCAGCACAGCGATACGCAGATCGACGACCTGATCCTCAAGGGCAAGTACAGCGCCGACGATGTACACACCTTCTCGGCAATGGGTCAGTACTACGAAGGGCAGGCCGACATGCCGGGGGGCCTCAGCACCGCGGCTTTCGATGCCGATCCGTACCAGTCCACCCGCACCTACGACAGTTTCTGGGGCCGCCGCACCCTGGCCAGCGCCAGCTACGCCTACACACCGGACGCCGATCGCGAACTCAGCGTGACCAGTTTCTTTACCAAGACCCTGCGCAGCGGTTTCCTCGAGCAAGGCAACTTCCTCTCCCTGTCGCCACGCGAGTACTGGGTGCGCGGCATCGAGACCCGCTACTCCCAAGCCTTCGACACGGGCACCCTGCACCATGAAGTGGGCGTGGGTTACCGCTATGTCAGCGAAGAAAGCCACGAGCAGCGCTTCCGCAATCCGACCAGCACCGGCGTACTGCCCAGCACCGCCAGCTTGCGAGACCGCAACAGCCGCGGCGAAACCGAAGCCAGTGCGGTGTATATCGATGACCGTATCGATATCGGCAACTGGACCATCACCCCTGGCGTGCGCTACGAGAAGATCGCCTCTCGCCAGGACAACAAGCTCAACGGCACCCGTGCCGCCGGCCGCTACAACACCGCCTTGCCGGCGCTGAACGTGCTGTACCGGGTCAATGATCGAGTCAACCTGTACGCCAATACCGAAGGCTCGTTCGGCGCCGTGCAGTACAGCCAGATGGGCAAGGCGCTGGCCAGCGGCGACGTCGAGCCGGAGAAAGCCCGTACCTGGGAACTCGGCACCCGCTATGACGATGGCCTGCTGCAGGCGGAGATCGGCGCCTTCCTGATCAACTTCGACAACCAGTACGAGAGCAATCAGCAGACCAACGACGTCACCGCACGCGGCGAGACCCGTCACCGTGGCGTGGAAAGCAGCCTCAATTACGCGCTCGAGGCGCTGAACCCTGCACTCAGCGGCCTGTCGGTGTACGCCACCTACACCTTCGTCGACGCCGAGATTCGCGAGAACGGCGACAACAAGGGCAATCAGGTGCCCTTCTCGTCGCGGCACAAGGGCGTGGTGGGGGCTCGCTATGAAACCGGCCCGTGGCAGTGGGGCGTGGATGGCAGCTACCAGAGCAGCCAGTTCGCCGACAACGCCAATACCAAAGCGGAAAACGCGGCAGGCAACAACGGCGAGATTCCCGGCTACATGGTCTGGGGGCTGCGCGGCGCTTACGATTTCGGCCCGCAGCTGTCCGACCTGACGGTCGCGGCGGGGGTCAGGAACGTCTTCGCTCGTGAGTACTACACCCGCTCGTTCGACGACAACAACAGCGGCAAGTACCTCGGCCAGCCACGTACCCTGTACGTGCAGACGTCGCTGGCGTTCTGATCGGTAGCGTGGCGGCGAACCGCCTTGCGGGTCGCTGCGCCCTACCCGGCCTACGACGCCTGACCGCAGCCCGTCACCGAGCGCAGCGATGTGCGGGGAGCGTTCTTCGAGCCTGTTTCCATGCCGCGAAGAAAGTCGCTACCTGGGTTTCGCTGCGCTCTACGCCCGGCTACCCGGCAAGCGCAAGATTAGCGTGGGGCGTAGGCGAATACGTCCGCGCGCATCTGGTGGGCGTCCATGCCCGCTTCGACCAGCGCATCCAGCGTGGCATAGACCATGTTCGGCGAGCCGCTGGCATAGACATGCAATGCGCCAAGGTCGTCGAAATCCTCGCGTATCGCTTCGTGCAGCAGGCCGCAACGCCCAGCCCAGCCACACTGATCGCTGACCACCTGGTGCAGGAACAGATTGGGCAGTGCCTGCCATTCCTCCCAGTGCGGCAAGCTGTAGAAATCCTCCGGCCGCCGCGCGCCCCAGTAAAGGTGCACCGGGTGCTCGAAGCCGCGCGAGCGGCACTCCTCGATGAGGCTGTGCATCTGTGCCATGCCGGTGCCTGCGGCGATCAGCACCAGCGGCCCGTCCGGCAATTCAGCCAGGTGGGCGTCGCCGAACGGCAATTGCACCCGTGCCACACCCTGCTCGCGCAGTTGCTGCAAGAGGTTCAGGGCACTCGCTTCGCGGCCCAGGATATGCAGCTCCAGATCACGACCTTCCTGAGGCGCCGACGCCAGGGAAAAGGCCGATTTCTCGCCGTCCTGACGCTCGATCAGCAGGTACTGGCCGGCGTGGTAGCGCGGCGGCTTGCCGGCCGGTGCTCGCAGGCGCACGCGCCAGACGTCGCCGCCCGCGTCGATGCATGCCAGCACCTGGCAGCCCAGGCTGCGCACCGCGAGCTCACCAGGCGCGAGCACGCCATCCCAGTGCAGCACGCAGTCTTCCAGGGGTTCGGCGATACAGGTGTACAACTCGCCGTGATCGAGCTCGGCGCCGTCCTGACGCACGCGCCCTTCCACCAGCAGCGCCACGCAGACATGGCAATTACCATTGCGACAGCTTTGCGGACAGGTGTAGCCGAGGCGTCGAGCGGCATCGAGGATGCGTTCGCCGACGTCGACATCGAGCACCGCGCCGGAGGGTTGCAGGGTGACCTTCATCAATCGATTCCCAACTGGCTCCAGATTTCATCGACCCGGCGCGTGACCGCCTCGTCCTTGACGATCGCCCGCCCCCACTCGCGATTGGTCTCGCCCGGCCACTTGTGGGTCGCATCGAGGCCCATCTTCGAACCCAGACCGGAGATCGGCGAAGCGAAATCCAGGTAGTCGATCGGCGTGTTCTCGATCATCACCGTGTCGCGCTTGGGGTCCATGCGCGTGGTAATGGCCCAGATCACGTCGTTCCAGTCCCGGGCGTTGATGTCGTCGTCGGTGACGATAACGAACTTGGTGTACATGAACTGTCGCAGGAACGACCACACACCGAGCATTACGCGCTTGGCATGGCCGGGGTACTGCTTCTTCATGGTCACCACCGCCATGCGGTAGGAACAACCCTCCGGCGGCAGATAGAAATCGGTGATTTCGGGAAACTGCTTCTGCAGAATCGGCACGAACACTTCGTTCAGCGCCACGCCGAGAATCGCCGGCTCATCCGGCGGCCGGCCGGTGTAGGTCGAGTGGTAGATCGGATCGCGACGCCGGGTGATGCGCTCGATGGTGAACACCGGGAAGGTGTCGACCTCGTTGTAGTAGCCGGTGTGATCGCCGTACGGTCCCTCTGGCGCGGTCTCGCCCGGATGGATAACGCCTTCGAGGACGATTTCGGCACTGGCCGGCACCTGCAGATCACTGCCGATGGCCTTGACCAGCTCGGTACGGTGGCCACGCAGCAGGCCTGCGAAGGCGTATTCGGACAGGGTGTCCGGCACCGGCGTCACGGCGCCGAGAATGGTCGCTGGGTCAGCACCCAGGGCCACACAGACTGGATAAGGCTTGCCTGGATGCTTCTCGCACCACTCGCGATAATCCAGCGCACCGCCACGGTGGCTGAGCCAGCGCATGATCACCTTGTTGCGGCCGATGACCTGCTGGCGGTAGATGCCGAGGTTCTGGCGCTCCTTGTTCGGCCCTTTGGTGATCGTCAGCCCCCAGGTGATCAGCGGCGCCACGTCACCCGGCCAGCAATGCTGGATCGGCAGCTTGGAAAGGTCGACGTCGTCGCCTTCTTCGATCACCTCGTGGCAGGGCGCATCCTTGAGCACCTTGGGCGCCATGCTGATGACCTTCTTGAAGATCGGCAGCTTGCTCCAGGCATCCTTGAGCCCCTTCGGCGGCTCGGGTTCCTTGAGGAACGCCAGCAGCTTGCCGATCTCGCGCAGCTCCGACACCTCTTCCGCGCCCATCCCCAGCGCCACGCGCTTCGGCGTGCCAAACAGGTTGCCGAGTACCGGCACGTTATGGCCAGTGGGGTTCTCGAACAGCAATGCCGGGCCGCCCTTGCGCAGGGTACGGTCGCAAATCTCGGTCATTTCCAGGATTGGCGACACCGGCGCCTGAATGCGCTTGAGCTCGCCGCGCTGTTCCAGGCCGCGGATAAAGTCGCGCAGGTCGCGATACTGCATGCTGGAGCCTCTCGATTCGGGGCGCAAAGTTTAGCGCCGAAGTCGGTATTGCAGAAGAATAGCGATACTACAGACAGACAAAAGCCGGGTTTCCCCGGCTTTGTCATGCCACCAGACGTTACTTGCGCTTCATGGACATGAAGAACTCGTCGTTGGTCTTGGTCGCTTTTAGCTTGTCGATCAGGAACTCGATGGCGGCGATCTCGTCCATCGGGTGCAGCAGCTTGCGCAGAATCCACATGCGCTGCAGCTCGTCTTCGGCGGTCAGCAACTCTTCGCGACGGGTGCCGGCGCGGTTGATGTTGATGGCCGGGAACACGCGCTTCTCGGCGATACGACGGTCCAGGGGCAGTTCCATGTTGCCGGTACCCTTGAATTCTTCGTAGATCACTTCGTCCATCTTCGAGCCGGTTTCGACCAGCGCGGTAGCGATGATGGTCAGCGAGCCGCCTTCTTCGATGTTACGCGCGGCACCGAAGAAGCGCTTCGGCTTCTCGAGAGCGTGGGCATCGACACCACCGGTCAGCACCTTGCCGGAGCTCGGGATCACGGTGTTGTAGGCACGTGCCAGACGGGTGATGGAGTCGAGCAGGATGACCACATCCTTCTTGTGCTCGACCAGGCGCTTGGCCTTCTCGATCACCATCTCGGCGACCTGGACGTGGCGGGTCGGCGGCTCGTCGAAGGTCGACGCGACCACTTCACCACGCACGGTGCGCTGCATTTCGGTCACTTCTTCCGGGCGCTCGTCGATCAGCAGAACGATCAGGTGGCACTCGGGATTGTTACGCGCAATGTTCGCGGCGATGTTCTGCAGCATGATGGTCTTACCGGCTTTCGGCGGTGCGACGATCAAGCCACGCTGGCCCTTGCCAATCGGCGCGCAGAGGTCGATCACACGGCCGGTGATGTCCTCGGTGGAGCCGTTGCCGGCTTCCATGGTCAGGCGCTTGTTGGGGAACAGCGGGGTCAGGTTTTCGAACAGAATCTTGTTTTTCGCGTTCTCGGGACGATCGAAGTTGATCGTGTCGACCTTGAGCAGAGCGAAATAACGCTCGCCTTCCTTCGGAGGGCGGATCTTGCCAACGATGGTGTCACCGGTGCGCAAGTTGAAGCGACGGATCTGGCTCGGCGAGACGTAGATATCGTCTGGGCCGGCGAGATAGGAAGCGTCTGCAGAGCGGAGGAAACCGAAGCCGTCCTGGAGAATCTCCAGCACGCCATCACCGGAGATTTCCTCGCCGCTTTTCGCGTGCTTTTTCAGCAGGGAGAAAATCACGTCCTGCTTGCGCGAACGGGCCATATTTTCTATGCCCATCTGTTCGGCCAATTCGAGCAGTTCGGTAATCGGCTTTTGCTTGAGTTCAGTCAGATTCATATAGGAATGACGTAATCGTATAAGGAGGGGATGGTAAGCATTGAGCTTGAGAGGCCGCAGCGCAGATAGGCGACAGGCGCCCGCTTTATTGTCGAATGTTCGATTAGGAATGCGTCGGCAGCGGCGTGCAGGGGGTCACTTAGGAAAAGCAACGGACCCGAATGTAACATCGGCTTTACGAATGCGTCTAGCCTTTAGCCAGAAAAAAGCCCCGTTGTCTACGGGGCTTTTCGGACGAGCTTACAGGTTGGCGTCGATGAAAGCCGCCAGCTGCGACTTCGACAGGGCGCCGACCTTGGTAGCTTCGACACTGCCGTTCTTGAACAGCATCAGAGTCGGGATGCCACGCACGCCGTACTTCGGCGGGGTGTCCTGGTTTTCGTCGATGTTCAGTTTGCAGATCTTCAGCTTGCCCTGGTATTCCTTGGAAATCTCGTCCAGAACCGGTGCAATCATCTTGCACGGGCCGCACCACTCAGCCCAGTAATCGACCAGTACCGGGCCTTCTGCCTGGATGACGTCCTGGTCAAAGCTGGCATCGCTGACGTTGGTGATGAATTCACTCATGGGAAGTCTCCGTGTTCGCAGGCTATAACGATAAAAGTGGCGCCCATCATAGCCCGGCTGGTCTGACACAGGAAGGCGCCTGCCATTGAGCGTAACTATATCGGCTATCGATGCCGGCGATAGGCCGCGCGCCCTGCAGACGGCGCCGTGCCCTTCAGCAAGGCGGTCAACAGGCCTGAATCGGCATACCTGCAACGGCAGTATGCGTTGGCGCGAGCGTTCTATCGTGTCACGATGACGGGGTTCTGCCTCGAGATTGACTGATCATGCCGCACTCCCATGCCGAGTCCTTTCCCCTGGTCGCCGCCATCGACCTGGGCTCCAACAGCTTCCACATGGTATTGGCCAAGGCCGATCATGGCGAAATACGCATTCTCGAACGGCTCGGCGACAAGGTGCAGTTGGCAGCGGGTATCGACGAACATCGCCAGCTCAGCGAGGAAGCCATGCAACGCGGCCTCGACTGCCTGAGTCGTTTCGCCCAGCTGACCAACAGCCTGCCCCAGGGCGCGGTGCGCATCGTCGGCACCAACGCCCTGCGTGAAGCCCGCAACCGCGCCGAGTTCATTCGCCGCGCGGAAGCCCTGCTGGGCCACCAGGTGGAAGTCATTTCCGGGCGTGAAGAGGCCCGGTTGATCTACCTCGGCGTGTCGCACAGCATTGCCGACACGCCCGGCAAGCGTCTGGTCGCCGACATCGGCGGTGGCAGTACCGAATTCATCATCGGCCAACGCTTCGAACCGCTGCTGCGCGAAAGCCTGCAGATGGGCTGCGTGAGCTATACGCAGCGCTATTTCAAGGACGGCAAGATCACCCCTGCCCGTTATGCCCAGGCATACACCGCGGCACGCCTTGAGATAATGGGTATCGAACACGGCCTGACCCGCCTTGGCTGGCAGGATGCGGTTGGCGCTTCGGGCACCATCAAGGCCATCGGCCTGGCTATCCAGTCCGCGGGGCTGAGCAGCAACGGTGAGGTGACCGCCGAGGGCCTGGCCTGGCTCAAGCGCAAGGTCTTCAAGTGCGGCGATGTCGAACGTCTCGATCTGGACGGCCTCAAGCCGGATCGTCGGCCCATTTTCCCCGCCGGGCTGGCGATTCTCGAAGCAATCTTCGATGCCTGCGAGCTGAACCGCATGAGCCACTCCGAAGGCGCCCTGCGCGAAGGCGTGCTGTATGACCTGCTCGGCCGCCACCAGCATGAGGACGTCCGCGAGCGCACGCTTTCGGCGTTCATGGAGCGCTATCACGTCGATCAGGAGCAGGCCGCCCGTGTCGAAGCCAAGGCGCTGTCTGCCCTGGACAAGGTGGCGAAGGATTGGGAGCTGACCGACGACTGGCATCGCGAGTTGCTCAGCTGGGCAGCCAAGGTCCATGAGGTCGGCCTGGATATCGCCCATTACCAGTACCACAAGCATGGCGCCTACCTGATCGAGCACTCGGACCTGTCCGGTTTCTCCCGCCAGGATCAGCAGATGCTCGCCCTGCTGGTGCGCGGCCACCGCCGCAACATTCCCAAGGACAAACTCACCGAGTTCGGTGAGGAAGGCGTGAAGCTGGTACGCCTCTGCGTGCTGCTGCGCTTCGCCATCCTGTTCCACCACATCCGTGGTAGCCAGAACATGCCGACCGTGCGCCTGAAAGCCGGGCCCACCAGCCTGGCGATTCAGTTCCCCGATGGCTGGCTGGCCGCCAATCCGCTGACCCAAGCTGACTTCGAAAGCGAAGCCGACTGGCTCAAGCGCATCGACATCACCCTCACCGTTCGCTGAACCGGCAAGCACGGCACTGCACCAGTGCCGCTGCAACGCCCCTGTCTGCACGCCGTCGCGCTCGACGGCCGATACGCCGCGCCGCACTTAACGCTGCGGTTTCACGCAGATAAATGCCATACCCCATTGAGTTGTAACTATTTTTGACAGCGACGCCAACGCGCAGGCTAGAATCGGGCTCGCCTCATGACCCGGGAGTCACGCCGCCTTGGATGCCAGTACGATCAACAGCCTGCTTCTGGTCGGTGCCCTGATGGTGGGTGCGAGCATCATGGTCAGCTCGCTGTCCTCGCGTCTCGGCATCCCGATCCTGGTCATCATCCTCGCTGTCGGCATGGTGGCGGGTGTGGATGGTGGCGGCATCATCTTCAACAATTACCCGACCGCTTATCTGGTGGGCAACCTGGCCCTGGCCGTCATCCTGCTCGATGGCGGCGTGCGCACCCGTGTCGGCAGCTTCCGGGTGGCTTTGTGGCCAGCGTTGTCGCTGGCCACGGTCGGCGTGCTGATCACAACCGGGCTGACCGGCATGGCCGCCGCCTGGCTGTTCGACCTGAGCCTGATGCAGGGCCTGCTGATCGGCGCCATCGTCGGCTCCACGGACGCCGCGGCGGTGTTCTCGCTGCTCGGTGGCAAGGGCCTCAACGAGCGGGTCAGCGCGACCTTGGAAATCGAATCCGGCAGCAACGATCCGATGGCGGTGTTCCTCACCGTGACGTTGATCGACATGCTCGCCAAGGGCCAGGGCGAATTCCACCTGAGTTTCCTCGGCCATCTGCTGCAGGAGTTCGGCATCGGTGCGGTGCTCGGCCTGGGCGGCGGCTGGCTGCTGCTGAAAATAATCAATCGCCTGGAGTTGGCCCACGGCCTGTATCCGCTGCTGGTGGTCAGCGGCGGCCTGCTGGTCTTCGCACTGACCAACACCCTGCATGGCAGCGGTTTTCTGGCCGTGTACCTGTGCGGCCTGGTACTGGGCAACCGACCGATTCGTTCTCGCCACGGCATCCTGCACATGCTCGATGGCATGGCCTGGCTGGCACAGATCGGCATGTTCCTGGTGCTCGGGCTGCTGGTCACCCCGCACGATCTGCTGCCCATCGCCCTGCCCGCTCTGGGCCTGGCGCTGTGGATGATTCTGTTCGCGCGGCCACTGTCGGTAATGGTCGGCCTGATTCCGTTCCGTGCCTTCCATAGCAAGGAGAAGGTGTTCATCGCCTGGGTCGGCCTGCGCGGTGCGGTGCCGATCATTCTCGCCGTATTCCCGATGATGGCCGGCTTGCCCAACGCGCAGCTGTATTTCAACCTGGCGTTCTTCATCGTGCTGGTCTCGCTGCTGCTGCAGGGCGCCAGCCTGCCGTGGGTGGCCAAGCTGTTGAAGGTCACGGTGCCGCCGGATCCGGCACCGATTTCCCGCGCGGGCCTGGAAGTGCACCCGACCAGCCAGTGGGAGCTGTTCGTCTACCGCCTGGGCGCCGAGAAGTGGTGCATCGGTGCGCACCTGCGCGACCTGAAGATGCCAGAAGAAACCCGCGTCGCCGCTCTGTTCCGCAACCACCAGTTGCTGCATCCCTCCGGCAGTACCGTGCTGGAAGCCGGCGACATGCTCTGCGTGATAGGCCATGAACACGACCTGCCGGCCCTCGGCAAACTGTTCAGCCAGGCGCCGCAGCGCGGCCTGGACCTGCGCTTCTTCGGTGATTTCGTCCTCGAAGGCGATGCCCAGCTAGGCGCGATTGCGGCACTCTACGGCTTGTCTACCGAGGGCCTGGACAACTCGCTGCAGCTGGGCCGCTTCATCGCCCAGCAAGTCGGTGGCGGCTCGGTGGTAGGCGATCAGGTCGAATGGCAGGGCCTGACCTGGACGGTCGCGGAGATGGACGGGAACAAGATCCGCAAGGTCGGCGTCAGATTCCCCGAAGGCGCCCGCCCGGGACCCGGTCTGTCGTTCTGAAACCGCCAGGATCTCGCCCGCCACAGCCCCGCCCGAACACCACAGGGCCGGCGCGCAGCAGATCGTGAACCGGTTCTGACAGATCGCCGCGCGGGACTCTCCACCAGTCTGTAGACTCAGCAGGACTCCACCCCCGCGATCATGGCCATGCTCTCATTCCGTCGTTTCCTTGCCGTTTCCCTGCTGGGCCTGTGCCTGGCCCAATCGCCCGTCTGGGCCGATGCCAACCCCACCAGCGCCGACGTGCAGCGCAGTCTGGATACCCTCGCCGACCGCAAATTGGTGGAGCCGGAACAGTCGCTGGTGCGCCAGACGCTGGAAAAGACCCTGGCGTCGCTCAATGCCCAGACGGAAAGCCAGCAAAAGCTGGTCGCCCTGGACAAGCAACTGGCGCAAGCGCCCCGCCAGACCCAGGACGCTCACCGTGAGCTGGAAAAGCTCAAGGCAACCAAAGTGGTGCCCGTGGCCCAGCGCTACGCTGCCAGCAGCGTTGCCCAGCTGGAGCAGATCCTCAGCCAGCGCAGCGCACAGTTGAGTGACTGGCAGAAGCAGATCAACGATGCCAATACCCTGATCATCACCGCCCAGACACGCCCGGAGCGGGCTCAGGCGGAGATCAGCAGCAACCAGACGCGTACCCAGCAGATCAACACCCTGCTGAAGAATGGTCGCGAAGACGGCAAGCCGCTGACCAGCGAGCGCAGCAATCAGCTCAAGGCCGAACTGGCTCAGCTTGCCGCACAGACCCAATTGCGTCGTCAGGAAATGGCCGGCAACAGCGTGCTACAGGATCTGGGTAGCGCTCAACGCGACCTCCTCGACGAGCAGATCAAGCGCCTCGACGTCGAACTGCAGGATCTGCAGACGCTGATCAACGAAAAGCGTCGCGACCAGTCCGAACGCACCGTTGCCGAGCAGTCCATGGAGGCCCAGAAGGTGGGCGGCTCCGACACCCTGCTGTCGCGGGAAAGCGCGCTCAACGTGAAACTCTCCGACTACCTGCTGCGTGGCACCGACCGGCTCAACGAACTGACCCAGCTCAACCTGCGCACCCAGCAACAGCTCGACACCCTGAACCAGACCGATCAGGCCCTCGACGAGCAGATCAGCGTGCTGCAGGGCAGCCTGCTGCTGTCGAAGATTCTCTACAAACAGAAACAGGCGCTGCCCAAACTCAAGCTCGACTCCGGATTGGCCGACGAAATCGCCGATATCCGTCTCTATCAGTTCGAACTCAACCAGCAACGCGAGCAGATTTCCAATCCCGGTGCTTATGTAGATAAACAGCTGGCGACCCAGCCGCCGGAAAGCGTGACACCGGAGCTGCGCGCCTCCCTGCTGGATCTGATCGACACCCGCCGCGTACTGCATGACCGCCTGAACCGCGAACTCAATGCACTGCTCAACGAGTCGATCACCCTGCAGCTCAACCAGAAACAACTGCAGGATACCGCTACGTCGCTGCGCGCCACCCTCGACGAGCAGATGTTCTGGATCCCCAGCAACAACCCGCTCAATCTCGACTGGTTCAAGAACGTCCCCACCCAATTGCAACGGCAGATCGCCGACCTGCCCTGGCTCGACAACCTGAGCCAGCTCGGTGCCGGCCTGATCGAACGGCCGCTGCTGTTCCTGCCGCTGCTGCTGGTGATGGGCCTGCTGCTGTACAAGCGCCGCTACCTGAGCCAGAAACTCACCGATCTGCACAAGGACATCGGTCACTTCAGGCGTGACAGCCAGTTGCATACGCCAGTGGCGATTTTCCTCAACGTGCTACTGGCGTTGCCCGGCACACTGTTCCTGGCGCTGTGCGGCTTCGCCCTGCAGATGGATGCCCGCGGGCTCAACGTCAACCTCGGTTCGGCGTTCCTGGGCATGGCCCAGGCGTGGCTGGTGTTCTACACCGTGTACCGCATTTTCACCCCGGGTGGCGTAGCCGAGCTGCACTTCCACTGGGCGCGCTCCCACGTCGCCTACCTGCACCGGCAGATCCGCTGGCTGGGCGTGGTGGTCATGGCGCTGGTGGCGGTGGTCACCGTGGCCGAACACCAGCCCTCGAGCCTGTCCGATGACGTCATCGGCATCGCCGTGGTGCTGACCTGCTATGGCCTGATGATCTGGCTGCTGCAAAAACTGCTGTTGCGCGGCCCGGCCCGGGAGAACGCCTCGTCCTTCCGCATGTTCATCGGCGTGCTGTTCAGCATGCTGCCGCTGGGCCTGTTCCTGGCGGTGTGCTTCGGCTACTACTACACCGCCCTGAAGCTCAGCGACCGGCTGATCGATACGCTGTACCTGCTGCTCATCTGGCTGATCGTGGAGGCGGTATTCGTTCGCGGCCTGTCCGTCGCCGCCAGACGCCTGGCTTACCAGCGCGCCACGGCCAAGCGTGAAGCACAGACCACCGAGGACAGCGAAGGCACGGAAATCCAGCTGGAGGCACCGACTCTGGACATCGAGCAGGTCAACCAGCAGTCCATGCGACTGATCCGCCTGACCCTGCTCGGCACCTTCATCGCCGCGATGTACTGGGTCTGGGCCGATCTGATCTCGGTGTTCGCCTACCTCGACAACATCACCCTCTACGAATACAACAGCAGCACCGTGGTTGGCAGCGCCGCCTCGTTGATCCCGATCAGCCTGCTCGACGTCCTGTATGCACTGATCATCGCCGCCATCACCATGGCCTTGGGGCGCAACCTGCCTGGCTTGCTGGAAGTGCTGGTGCTGTCGCGCCTGCGCCTCGCCCAGGGCAGCGCCTATGCCACCACCACGCTGCTGTCCTACGTGATTTTCGGTACCGGCATCGTGGTCACCCTGTCGACGCTGGGGGTGAGCTGGAACAAGCTGCAATGGCTGGTCGCCGCCTTGTCGGTGGGGATCGGTTTCGGCATGCAGGAGATCTTCGCCAACTTCATTTCCGGCCTGATCATCCTGTTCGAGCGCCCGGTGCGTATCGGCGACCTGGTGACCATCGGCGGCGTGACCGGCACGGTGAAGCGCATCCATATCCGCGCCACGCACATCATCGACAGCGATCGCAAGGAAGTGATCGTGCCGAACAAGACCTTCGTTACCAGCCAGTTGATCAACTGGACCTTGACCGATACGGTGACGCGCATCGTGCTGACCTTCGTGGTCAACCGCGGCGACGATCTGGAAAAGGTGCGTACCCTGCTGCTGCAGGCTGCCCAGGAAAACTCGCGGGTGATGCGCGATCCGGCGCCGACCGCTCAATTGAGCGTCTATGCACCGGGCGGCCTGACCCACGAGCTGAAGTTCTACGTCAAGGAGCTGGGCGACCGTGGCGCCGCCACCGACGAGCTCAACCGGCGCATCGACCAACTCTTCGCCAGCAACAACATCAACCTCTCCGGCACACCGAAGATGGATATCGTGCTCAGCCGCGCCGCTGCGCCCCATGACACCCTCAAGCTCGACGACGAACAGTTGGCGAGCGTCGAGAAGAATGGCGAGGCCAAACCGTGAAAACCCTCGACACCCTGACCTTCGAAAACCGTTTCGCCGGGCTGGGTGACGCCTTTTCCACCCATGTGCTGCCAGAGCCCATCGCCGAGCCACGCCTGGTGGTGGTCAGCGAAAGCGCCATGGCGCTGCTCGACCTCGACCCGCAGGAAGCGCAGCGCGAGGTGTTCGCCGAACTGTTCTCCGGCAACCAGCTGTGGAGCGACGCCGAGCCGCGGGCCATGGTCTACTCCGGCCACCAGTTCGGCGGCTACAGCCCGCGCTTGGGCGACGGCCGCGGCCTGCTGCTGGGCGAAGTGCTCAATCACGCGGGCGAGCACTGGGATCTGCACCTCAAGGGCGCCGGCCTGACGCCCTACTCGCGCATGGGCGACGGCCGCGCCGTGCTGCGCAGCTCGATCCGCGAATTCCTCGCCAGCGAAGCCCTGCATGCACTCGGCATCCCCAGCTCGCGTGCGCTGTGCGTCACCGGTTCGAGCACGCCGGTGTGGCGCGAGAAGCAGGAAACCGCGGCCATGCTGGTGCGCCTGGCGCAGAGCCATATTCGCTTTGGCAGCTTCGAGTATTTCTATTACACCCGCCAGCACGACCAGCTCAGGCAACTCGCCGACCACGTGCTGGCCTGCCATTACCCGCAGTGCCTGGAGCAACCGCAGCCCTACGAAGCGCTGCTGCGTACCGTGCTGGAGCGCAACGCCGAGCTGATCGCCCGCTGGCAGGCTTATGGTTTCTGCCATGGCGTGATGAACACCGACAACATGTCGATTCTCGGCATCACCTTCGACTTCGGCCCCTACGCCTTCCTCGACGATTTCGATGCCCAGCACATCTGCAACCACTCCGACGACACTGGCCGCTACAGCTTCAGCAATCAGGTGCCCATCGCCCACTGGAACCTCTCGGCGCTGGCCCAGGCGCTGACGCCGTTGGTGGAAGTCGATGCGTTGCGATCGATCCTCGATCTGTTCCTGCCGCTGTACCAGGCCCACTACAACGACCTGATGCGCAAGCGCCTGGGCTTCACCACGGCCGAGGACGGCGACGAAGAACTGATCCAGCGTCTGCTGACACTCATGCAAGCGGGCAAATCCACGGACTACCACCTGTTCTTCCGCCACCTCGGCGAGCAGGCACCAGCCGATGCACTGCAGGTGGTGCGCAACGACTTCGTCGACCTCCAGGGCTTCGACGCCTGGGGCGCCGACTACCTCGCCCGCAGCGACCGCGAAGGCAGCGATCAGGCCGCCCGCCAGGCGCGCATGCACGCCGTCAACCCGCTCTACGTGCTACGCAACTACCTCGCCCAGGAAGCCATCGTCGCCGCCGAACGGGGCGACTACAGCCCCATACGGGAACTGCACGAAGTGCTGAGCCGCCCCTTCGAGGAGCAAGCTGGCAAAGAACGCTACGCACAGCGCCCGCCGGATTGGGGCAAGCATCTGGAAATCAGCTGTTCGTCGTGAGGCCGCGCCAATGCTCTTTCCCTACTTTAGAGACCCCGACAACTTCGCCTATCGCCTCGCCGAGGCTGCGCCCTGCTCGCTGTGCAGTGCGCCTGGGCTGTGGTTCTCGGCCGGAGGCTTCTACGGCCGCGAGACGATCGACTGCATCTGCGACACCTGCCTGGCTTCCGGCAAACTCAAGGCACTGGGGATCGAAACCAATGACGCCATGGAAGGTTCGCAGGAAGAGATAGACATCATCGTCTACGCCACACCGGCACTACCGACCTGGCAAGACCGTGTCTGGCCACGGATCGACGGCCGTTTCTGCGTCTTCGAGCGCTTCGCTTCCCGGGAAGACTTCATCGACAAAGCTGAATTCATAGCATCCTTCGGCGACCGCTACCCAGGCTCCGACCTGGACTGGCTCTGGGAAATTCTCCCGGCGAAGCGCCTGACCCATCACCGCCAGGGCGGCGACGTGACTGTCTACCTGTTCACCAGCAACGGCACCAAGCACTGCACTTGGGACGCCAACTGACAGCTACGTAGGGCGTATTAGGCGAAGGCATAATCCGCCAGCATGCTGCACGTACCGCAACGTGCAGCATATCGCTCGGCAAGCACTTGCCGTTTGCCGGGCAACCTCTTATCGTCAAAACCCTCTGCGGGTGGATGCCTGCACGCGTAAACCATTGCCAAAAGGAACTTGCAGTGCATCTCGCCTATTTTCGTACCTCCGTCCCGACATCGCCGCCTGCACCGCCGGTGCAAAATACTGCACAGAACACAAGTAGTGCGAATACGCGGGGCACTGCGTATCCACATGTCAACTTATTGGTTTTTATGGAAATTCAGCCTGCATCGTTAATGAGGCAGGGGCATTATGCGGAATTCCGCCATAACGTATCAATGAAGAATTCCATCTAATCACTGCTTGAACTTCAGAATATGGAAAGACCACCAATATATTTAAAATCAAAATTCGTCTCACATCCTAGCGAGTTGTTCACGTTTCTTCGTGATTCAATTACTTGGGACGAACGTATGAGAGCGAGAAAAACTGCTAGCTTTGGCGTTTCCTATAATTATTCGCAAATATCTTATGAGCAAGTAAAAATGCTGCCTGAATTAGAAAGCGCCTGTGGACTTATTGAACTAGAGCTTGGTTTTCGCCCAAACAATTGCCTTCTAAATTATTATCTTGATGGCAACTCTTCAATGGGTTTTCATTCTGACTCTAGTGAGGGGTTAGCAAAAGGCACTGGTGTAGCAATTGTTTCTCTTGGAGCTGTACGTGAAATAGCATATCGTTCAAAGCTGGAACCGGCTGTAGAGTTTTTCTACCCGTTAGAGAGTGGCTCATTGCTTTATATGTCACAAGAAATGCAAGAGTTTTGGCTTCATGCAATACCTAAAGTTGGCGCTAGTGGTGAGCGTATCAGTTTAACTTTCCGTCAAATTATCAAATAGTTCTAACAAAGCATTGCACCTGACGCATTGCAAGTAGCGCTTTTGCAATATCGCTGCGCGAAGTTTATCGCAACGCGCCACTTACAATCCGCGGGTGAGCGCAACGTTAGCCGCCGAAGTCTTAAAGCTACAGCCAGGGGGAGATCATGTTTGCAGAGTTGAAAGACAAGGAGCTGCATCTTCACGGCAGTACTTCGGAGTTGAATGCAGTAGCCCGCTCGACCCATAGAGGCAGGCACGGCGCATCATCATCTTTTGAGCTGTGCAGTGAAAACTCTTTATTTTCCTCATTGCAAACAAAGTGCTACGGCAGACTCTCCAATATCCAAATTGAAGGTTACAAAATTAATATCAGCTATTCCGAGTTTGTAAAAAATCGCCTCTACACTTACTTTTCTATGCCATCAGGCACCCCCCAGGGCGCTTTGTTTTTTCTAACCCACTCAAATCAAGGCCACTCGCCGTTGCTAGTGGAAAGCTCGCTTGAGCTTTTCATCCATGTTGCTGCTAGTGATACATGAGCGCTAGGCTAACCAGTGGTTCAAATCGCTCGCTTCGCTCACTGGGACGGGCTAAAGCCCGCCCCTTAACCAAGCGTTATGTAAAAAATATGCGCTCATACGAAGATACAAAAAATGCTATAAATTCACTTTTTGATGACTGCCAATCGGAGAGAGGATTTTCACCTGGACAATCTCTTTGCTTCATAGAGGAAGAATATTTTCCTTGGAACACAAGTGACACGACTTGGCAGCTGTGCTTTTATGTTCTTCTTAAGACAGCCCTCGAAAGAGGTATTGATAAGTTGAGTTGGGATTTGAACTATATTGGCCATAAGGCACGCGAGCTCCTAAATAATGAGCTTTTCCTTGATAAGGCTAGGACGAAACTAACAAAGTACGAATCTGAGTGCTTAGCTTCTGATATTTATTTGATCAAAATAAATTTTCTTTAAATGCCAGGTAAGTTTTTTACATAACAAGTCGTTCAAATCGTTCGCTCCGCTCACTGGACGGGCTAAAGCTCGCCCCTTAACCAAACGTTAGGCAACCAAATGCAGCGAGAGTACGGCAGAAGGATATGCAATAGATGTGGGGAACTAATTACTGCATATTGTCCTGCGGTTGAAACATTCTCACATCTGAGTAAATTCAATATTTCAAGCAAAGAAACCACGCTGGAGAAAATCATTGAAATTGAGGGGGTTGATCGAAGCATCCTCACGGAGTACGCGGATCATCGCATGTACTCTAAGTGCCAAATAAAAGTCGCTTATTGCCCATTCTGCAATGGTCAACTCCGAACGTGGCGTGCCAAACAGTGCATGCACTGCCTCAAGAACTGGAGCACATCAGATGAGTGGCGGAACGCCTAACAAGTGGTTTAAATCGTTCGCTACGCTCACTGGGACGGCGTGCCGCCGCCCCTTAACCAAACGTTAGGTGCCATCCATGAGTCCCGACGACGCAGAGGTACAATTTTGGCATCATGCAATGTCTGTCACAGTACTTGATAATAATGACGTCAATACTCCCGATCTTGAGCCAGAACTCTTCAGCCTCTTACAACTCATAAAGCATCAACCACAGCACACCAATTTATTCAAAAGACTATTCATTGAGGCTGGCACAGATATAAAACCACAAAGCCAGTGGGTCATTCTTTACTGCATGCGTGATCTAAAGTACCCAGAGGTTCAAACGGCAGTAAATGAATGGTTTGCGGCTCAAGGTGGCAAGCATCTAGCGCCGCGACTCATGGGCTACATCAGTAGTCTTAACTGGGTTTATGAAGAGTCGCCTTGGGAGGATGCAGATTTTTTCAAATACCATTGGGAGCGTGAGCATCCTGGGGAGCGCTGGCCGTGTGCCTGACACCTAACTAGCGATTGAAATCGCTCGCTTCGCTCACTGGGACGGGCTAAAGCCCGCCCGTTAACCAAACGTCAGGGCAAAGGCAATGTCATTTAACTCGCATAGACGCAAGGTGTTAAATGAGAGCGAGCCGCTTCAGCATCGCGCATCACATGCACGTTCGTGCGCGTTGCACGTGGCTAATGCTCTTGATCTAAAGCGAGATGCCGTAATCGAGTTAGTGGCTAGAGAAACAGGTGTGAACCTGCATAGCCCTGAGTCGGCAGCCCATTTGATAGTCGCGTTCGAGGCTTTGGAAAGAATTCGCCTCCAGGCATTGCAAACCAATGCCTAACAAGTGGTTCAAACCGTTCGCTCCGCTCACTGGGACGGGCTAAAGCCCGCCCCTTAACCAAACGTTAGGGCTAGTCATGGAAGCTACTGTTGCACAGGAAGATGGCCTGGCTCTGAGCATTGCTTCTTGCCAGGAACCAGGAAATGAAATCATCAGCGTCAGGCTTGAAGGTACTAAATTTCATGCCGAAATCACCACTGGAAATGAGCCGTCAGCAGAAGAGTCAGGCCAGTTAGCGCACTTTCTTGCTAATGCAGCCTCTGTAAAAGCAGGTCAGTCACTTTCATGGCTCTCATCTTGCCAAGACCTGCTTTTTACAGTCAGCTCAGAGCCTGAATTCGAAAATTATATTTTCCTCCGAATTTATATCGGTTCAAATTCTAATGACGAGTGCGACTGGCGAGTAAATGCAGATCTTTTGCTTAGGCCTGAACAGCTATACCATTTCGCCCTTGCTGTTCCTATACTCCAGCGGTAAAAGCCACTAACAAGTGGTTCAAATCGTTCGTTTCGCTCACTGGGACGGGCTAAAGCCAATCGATAGGCTCAGAGTCGTTGATTGCGCATCCCAGAATCAATCACTCTGACCCCACCGATTGCTCTGACCCCACCGATTGTTGACCACAGCCCCATCAGGAGCCGTTATGCCCTCACACGCCCTAAAACTCTTCGCCGACTACCACCAGTTCTATCTGCAGGATGAAGTAACCGAGGGTGATCTCTCCCAGTCTTGGGGCACTGAAGCCGTCGAACGGATGCTCGCGGTAGCCGATGGTGTGGTGGGCGTCGGCACGCTGCGCAATATGGAGGTTTCGGTGACGCTCGAATTCCTCGACGCGGAACCAACCGTCGAACCGGCGAGTTTCGATCATATTGCCGAGGCCTCGCTCGTGGTTCGCAGTGGCACGCTGGTGATCGCCGGTTGCACGGACTATTTCCCGGATGCAGCGCGCTTCGCTCTGGCGGCAGGGAACTATAGGGTGCGGCTGTCAATTTCCGGTTTCGACACGCTCTCCGAAGATGGCCTCGATGGAGAGGATCACTACCTTGTGCAGCTGTGGCAGGCGCCGTTGATCGAGCCGGTGGTACTCAAGCAGGGTGAGTTCTAGCTCCATCGTCCAGCAGGTACGAGTGTCCGAACGTGGTAAGACGGAAAATAACTCGTAGATGGATCGGGGCGCGTAGCCTAGCCAAAGGCGTAATCCGTCGTTTACCGCGAACCGTTTTGTCGAATTACGCCTGCGGCTAATACGCCCTACACCTCGGACAAGGTTGCTCAAATACCGGTAATGAGCAGATCAAGCGCCGCGATGATTTCATCACGCTGCGCCGCTAAATCCGCAATCTTGGCACCCAGCTGTTTTTTGGCAATACCGGCCATTTGCGGCGTCATCATCACGTAGTGCTCACCCTCGATTTCAAACCGCGGGGTGAGGGTTCTCAGCATTTTTCCCTGCATGGCGCGGGCTGTATACAGCGGCACGACAACCCGCGTACCGAGCTCCGCGAGCAGGTCGCTCTGTACATTGAGCAGCAAGGGCACGGCGGCCTTGGTGGCAGGATTAGTGTTTTCGTAAACGGCAAATTGCGTCATCAGAAGCTCCGCAATTCGTCACTGAACACGCCATTGGACTCGACATGCTCATTGTATGCAGTGATGGCCTGTCGGTTGTCTGCCAACCATTGCTCACGCTGCTTTTCCTTTAGCGCCTGGGCCAATGCCTTCTCCAGGGTGGCAGAGAGGTTGATGTCGAGAGCCTTGGCCTTGTTGAGCAGATCCTCGTTGACACGAAGGTTGGCGGCTCGTTTCGGAGCGTTCAGATCGTACGAAGACAGCATGAGAATTTCCTCGCCAAGTAATGCGCACAATTTATGCGCATAAAAGATCTTGGTAAAGCGGCTTTCCGACGCATTCAGCCAACAAGCCACCACTCAGCCGCCAACCCGGCCACGCACAAGACTTCCTGGCGAAAACCCGGATAATGCCGGCCATTCGTTTTGCTTGCCGGTGCCGCTCCATGGAAATCAAGGTCAATTTTCTCGACAACCTTCGCCTCGAAGCCAAATTCGATGACTTCACGGTGATCGCCGATCAGCCCATCCGCTACAAGGGCGATGGCTCGGCACCGGGGCCGTTCGACTATTTCCTGGCTTCGTCGGCCTTGTGCGCGGCCTACTTCGTCAAGCTGTACTGCCAGACGCGGGACATTCCCACCGAGAACATTCGCCTGTCGCAGAACAACATCGTCGACCCGGAAAACCGCTACGCGCAGATTTTCAAGATTCAGGTCGAGTTGCCCGCCGATATCTCGGAGAAGGATCGCTTGGGCATCCTGCGTTCCATCGATCGCTGTACGGTGAAGAAGGTGGTGCAGCAGGGCCCCGAATTCATCATCGAGGAAGTCGACAACCTCGACGCCGATGCCCAGGCGCTGTTGATGCCGGTGTCAGATACCACCACCTACATTGCGGGCAAGGATCTGCCGCTCGAGCAGACCATTGCCAACATGTCGGGCATCCTCGCCGACCTGGGGATGAAGATCGAGATCGCCTCCTGGCGCAACATCGTGCCCAACGTCTGGTCGCTGCATATTCGCGACGCGCAGTCGCCGATGTGCTTCACCAACGGCAAGGGCTCGACCAAGGAAAGCGCCCTGGCCTCGGCGCTGGGCGAGTTCATCGAGCGGCTGAACTGCAACTTCTTCTATAACGACCAGTTCTGGGGCGAGGACATCGCCAATGCAGAGTTCGTCCATTACCCCAACGAGCGCTGGTTCAAGCCGGGCCCGAAAGATGCGTTGCCCGAAGATATCCTCGACGCGCATTGCCTGGCCATCTACAACCCGGATGGCGAGCTGCGCGGCTCGCACCTGTACGACACCAACTCGGGCAACACGCTGCGCGGCATCTGCTCGCTGCCCTTCGTGCGCCAGAGCGATGGCGAGACGGTGTATTTCCCGTCCAACCTGATCGAGAACCTGTACCTCTCCAACGGCATGAGCGCCGGCAACACCCTGGCCGAAGCGCAGGTGCAGTGCTTGTCGGAGATTTTCGAGCGGGCGGTGAAACGCGAGATTCTCGAAGGCGAGCTGTGCCTGCCGGACGTGCCGCAGGACGTACTGGCCAAATACCCGGGCATCGTCGCCGGCATCCAGGGCCTGGAAGAACAAGGCTTCCCAGTGCTGGTCAAGGATGCGTCCCTGGGCGGTGAATTTCCGGTGATGTGCGTCACCCTGATGAACCCGCGCACCGGCGGCGTATTCGCCTCCTTCGGCGCGCACCCGAGCCTTGAGGTGGCGGTGGAGCGCAGCCTCACCGAACTGCTGCAAGGCCGTAGTTTCGAGGGCCTCAACGACCTGCCGCAGCCAACGTTCGACAGCCTGGCGCTGACCGAGCCGAACAACTTCGTCGAACACTTCATCGACTCCAGCGGCGTGGTGTCCTGGCGCTTCTTCGGCGCCAAGGCCGACTTCGAATTCGTCGAATGGGATTTCTCCGGGCAAGGCGCCGACTCCAACGAGCAGGAGGCCGCCACCCTGTTCGGCATCCTCGAAGACCTCGGCAAGGAGGTGTACGTAGCGACCTACGATGACCTCGGCGCCAACGCCTGCCGCATCCTGGTGCCGGGTTACTCGGAGATCTATCCGGTCGAAGACCTGATCTGGGACAACACCAACAAGGCGCTGCTGTTCCGCAAGGACATCCTCAACCTGCATGCCCTGAGCGACCGCGAACTGAAGTCGCTGCTGCGCAACCTGAACAACACCGAGGTCGACGACTACACCGATATCAGCACATTGATCGGCATCGAATTCGACGACAACACGGTGTGGGGCCAACTGACCATTCTCGAACTGAAGCTGATGATCCACCTGGCGCTGAAGAAATACGACGATGCCAAGGAGCTGGTCGAGGCCTTCCTGCAGTACAACGACAACACCGTCGAGCGCGGGCTGTTCTATCAGGCGGTAAACGCGGTGCTGGAGATCCAGTTGGAGGACGACCTCGAGCTGAGCAACTTCGAACACAACCTGCGGCGCATGTTCGGCGGCGAGCGCATGGACGCGGCAATCGGCTCGGTGGCCGGCAGCGTGCGCTTCCATGGCCTGACGCCGACCAGCATGAAGCTCGAAGGCCTCGACCGGCATCTGCGCCTGATCGACAGCTACAAGAAGCTGCATGCGGCACGCGCCAACGCAGTGGCTTGAGCCAGCTGACAGCGGCCAAAAAACGGTAAAACGCCATCGCTGCAGGAGCGTGGACTTAGGCGCGATGCGATGATGGTCATTTCGCAAGCACGCGCCGTGGCCGCCATTCGCCGGCAAGCCGGCTCCTACATGGTCGGGTGCGTCACCAACTCCGTAGGAGCCCGCTTGCGGGCGATGCGATGATGGTAATTGCGTAACCTTCGCCGAAGGGTCGTCGCCTACGGAGCGCGCCTAGCTCGCGCCCACCCGCATGGGCGATCCGGACTACTGCCTGGCCGCCTCGAACCCGGCATGCTCAGCCAGTCGCTGAACCATATAGGGATAGAACGGATTGGACGTCACCCGCTGCAGGGCTTCCATGCTGACCAGCAGCACCCCTCGCTCACCACGCACGGACAACGCGCCGAGGTGCACGCCGTAATCCTCCGGCTCGTCAGGCTGCAAGCCATACAACGAGTCGCTCGGCGGAAATGGCAGGGCGACGTGGGACAGCGAGAACACTTCACGGGGGAATGCCAGGCCGAGCGGTATCACCTGTTCCTCAGTGGCATCGGCTTCGGTGATACGGGCGGCAGCATCCAGCGTCTGCGACGAAGTATTGCCGATCAGCGTGGTGCGGTAATGACGCGGCGTGGCTGGCAGCAAGTCGGTAGGTGATTTGGCATGAGCACCGAGCAACGGCCCGAAGTCGACGAAACGGTTGAGGTCGAACAGCACCAGTTCGCTGCCATTGGCGGGCAGATGAGCGTACAGGGCGTCGACCACCGCGGGCGTGCTGACCGTGTAATCGACCAGCGACTGGAACGTCAGCAGCGGCGGCAGATCCTGCAAAGCACCGCGCTGGCTCAACGTGGCGATCTGCTCTTGCAGGGCCGAGGTGAACAGGTAGGACTGCCGCGCCGCGTTGAGGGCGAAGGAGTTGTACTTGAACGGGTTGTACTCGGGCAGTACATCCAGCCAGGCGGCCTTGGCGAAAGCCGGGAATATGGCAGGCAGCCCCGCCAGCCCGGCGAAGCGGGCATAACCGGCCACGCCGATCATCGGCGAGATCAGGGTCAATCGATCCGGCCGCGCCAGTTCATCGTTACCGAGGGCATCGAGAGCGTACTTGAGCGCCAGACCACCGCCTGCCGAATAGCCGACCAGATGCAGCGGGTCACCAGCGTTGGTCAGCCGCCTGGCCTCGCGAACGGCCAGGCGGGTGGCGGCCAGCCAGTCCTGCCAGGTCACGTCGGTGAGCGCGCCGGGCGTGGTGCCGTGCCCCGGCAGACGCAGGCCGACGACGATGAAACCGGCGTCGCGATACAGCTTGGCAATGTGCCGCAGGCTGTAGGGTGAGTCGGTCAGCCCGTGAAGCATCACGGCGGCGCCTTTCGGCTCGCCATCGGGCTCCAGCACGTAGGATCGGTTCCAGTCCCATTCGAAGCGCGAGGCATTCAGCGGGCTGTCCGCGAAGTAGCGGTTGTCCGGCACGCGCTCGGCATCGTCGAGGCGCTGGTAGACCTTGTCCGGCAGCGAGGCGAACAGTGCCTGTTCGGCCAGCAGGTAATCCTGCCAACTGGCGGAGTCCAGTTCATCGGCATTCAGCTCGTGGGGCACGAAGGTATGCCAGGGGCTCAGATCAGGCTTGCTCTGGGCGTCGTAAATCCGCAGGGCGAAGAAGGTCATGGCAGTCACGGCAACTACCAGCCCGGTCAGGCGCACCCACTTTTTCACCGCTGCCTTCATGCCTCAACCTCTCCCCCGCAAACGATCCATGATAACCCTCGCCGCACGCGAACGCTGGCACGCAGTCTTGGTATAGCCGACTGGCGAGCATTTGCTTATCTATTAAACCGAATAGGCATATAGACCTTTCCAAAGGTTCTTAGACCTGCAGGCAAAAGCCGTTTATCGTCGCGCCGCTTCAACTCGCCTGTTCTACCACCCGCTGTCAGGCCTTTGCACTGCATGAAAATTCGCAATCTCGATCTCAGCAACAGCCCGGTCAACGACGAACACCAGGCACTGGGATTACCCCCCCTGGAAGACCACGTCTCCCACCCGGACAACCACCCGATCCTGCGCGCCGCCATGTGGTTCGCCATCCTCACCCTGGCTGGCCTGCTGCTGTTCCTCGCCTGGCGCCTGTTCTTCGGCAACCACGAAAGCACCGGCCTGGAGATCATCGAAGATGCGCTGACCAGTCGCGCCTTCTGGAGCGCCGTGGCAGTCGGCTTCTTCGCACAGGTCATCGACGGTGCGCTGGGCATGGCCTACGGCATCACTGCCACGACCTTCCTGCTCAGTACCGGCGCCACACCCGCTGCCGCCAGCGCCAGCGTGCACATCGCCGAAGTGTTCACCACCGGGCTGTCGGGGATTTCCCACGCCAAACTGGGCAACGTCAACAAGGCGCTTTTTCTACGCCTGCTGCTGCCGGGCATCATCGGTGCGATTCTCGGCGCGGTGCTGATCACCACCTTCGATGGCGACGTGATGAAGCCCTTCATCTCCGCCTACCTGCTGCTGATGGGCCTGTACATCCTGCACAAGGCCTATCGTCACGTGAGGCTGGTCAGGAAGGAGCCAAAACACGTCGGCAAGCTGGCGCTGTTCGGCGGTTTCGTCGACGCCGCTGGCGGTGGTGGCTGGGGCCCGGTGGTCACCAGCAGCCTGCTCGGCTCGGGCAGCGACCCGCGCACCACCATTGGCTCGGTCAACTTCGCCGAATTCTTCCTGACCATCACCAGTGCAACATCCTTCATCCTCCTGGCGGGTCAGCCGGATACCTGGTTGATGGTCGCCGGCCTGGTGTTCGGCGGCATGTTCGCCGCGCCGCTGGCGGCCCTGCTGTGCAAGACGCTGTCGGCACGTACCCTGCTGACCATCGTCGGCTGTCTGATCACCTGCATCAGTGCCTACAACATCTACGCCAGCCTGACCTGAGCATGAGGTGCGCCTTGCGATGGCAGGGCGCAGTCCATAGTCTGCGGAGACTTGAATGACTTTCCGGAGCCTGTCATGAGCGATTCGCCGATCATCCCCTGCCCCCGTTGCAGTAGCCTCAACCGCATTCCTGCGGCCCGCCTGAGCGAGGCGCCGCGTTGTGGCCACTGCAAGGCCGAGGCGCTTCCGGGTGCGCCGTTCGACCTCAGCCAGGGCAACTTCGCCGCACAACTCAAGGGCGACCTGCCGTTGCTGGTCGACGTATGGGCCTCGTGGTGCGGCCCCTGCCGCAGTTTCGCACCGACTTTCACGCAGGCGGCCAGCGAACTGCGTACCCGCTGCCGACTGGGAAAGCTGGACAGCGAGGCCAACCCACAGCTCTCCACCCAGTTGGGTATTCGCTCGATTCCCAGTCTGATTCTGTTTCGTGACGGCAAGGAAGTGGCCAGGCAGAGCGGCGCCCTGCCCCTGCCGCAACTGCTCGCCTGGTTGAACACTCAGGGCGTTTGAACATGAGCAATGCGTACCCTGCCTCAGCCGGGTCTCCCTGCGTGACCTAGAGCAGCATCACCGTAGCCTGTGGTTGAGCGCAGTGATAGCAAAGCCTTGGCCTGACGCGATCAGCGCTGCTGCAACAGGTCGTGCAGCTCGACGTACTGCTGAGTGAGCTTGTGCCGGGGGTCGAGATAGATCAACGGCGTGCATGCCTGGTGTGATTCACGCATCTTCACCGAGCTCATCAGGTTCACCGGCAGCACCGGCAGCCCTTCGGCGATCAGCTCGTCGAGCAGTTGCTGCGGCAGCGAAGCACGCGGCTGAAACTGGTTGACCACGATGCCCTCCACTTCCAACGTTTCGTTGTGATCCTCCTTCAGCTCTTCGATCTCGCGCAGCAAGCCAAACAGGGCGTTGCGCGAGAAGGTGTCGCAATCGAAGGGAATCAACACGCGATCGGCGGCAATCAATGCGGAAACCGTATAGAAATTCAGCGCTGGCGGCGTATCCAGATAGATCTGCTCGTAGTCCTCGGAAAGCTCTTCGAGCAATTTGCGCAGCTTGTTGATCTTGTGCTTCTGCTCCAGCTTGGGCTGCAGTTCCGCCAGCTCGGCCGTGGCGGTGATCACATGCAGGTTCTCGAACGGCGTTTCGTAGATATCGACCTTGCTCTTCTTGGAAATCGGCCCGCTGGACAGGGTCTGCTTGAAGAAGTCGGCGATGCCCATGGGGATATCGTCACCGGTCAGCCCGGTCAGGTAGTGGGACGAATTGGCCTGAGCATCCAGATCGACCAGCAACGTCCGATAACCCTGGGAGGCACTCACCGCCGCCAGGTTGCAGGCAATGCTGGATTTGCCCACTCCACCCTTCTGATTGAAAACCACGCGCCGCATCTGCACCTCCATATTGAGCCGGGTCCGCCGGACTTTCAGCGCAAACCGCGTGGTAGCACCGAAACCTCCAAAGCCCCTAGTACATTGATACTAGGCATATGTTCTTGACAGTAGCGAGAAACGCGGTGAAACGCGTCATACATCAGAAAATCGCTACTTAATGTTTGCGGGGCCAAGTTATCACCCGGATAATGGCAGTGCAGCATCGCTCCCATCGACAAGGCTCTTGTCGCACAGGGCAGTCGTACAGACAAGGAATGCCCGGCGGGCCAAGCAGAGTTCCATCTAGAAATGCATTTCAGGATCGATCAATGGCGTGCCTGGGCCCCCGGCCTGGACAGTACGGATGACTGGCTCGCCTGGAGCAAGGCGCCCGAGCACCTGCACGATTCTGGCGAGAGCCCGGATGTCAGCTTTCTGCCGGCCCTGCAACGCCGTCGCTTGAGCCGTTTGGCTCGCATGGTTTTTCAGGTCGCCTGGCCGCTTGCCGAAGGTCACTCGGCCTTGCCGCTGGTGTTCGCGTCACGTCATGGCGAAACCCCGCGCAACCTGGCCATTCTCCAGGACCTTGCAGTAGCAGAACCGCTGTCGCCGACACAGTTCAGTCTTTCTGTGCACAACGCGATCATCGGTCAATGGTCGATCCTGCGCGGCGATACCAGCGAGATGACCGCGCTGGCCGGAGAAGGCGATGGCCTGGAAATGGCCATGCTCGAAGCCGCAACGCTGCTCGCCGATGGCGCACCGGCAGTGCTGCTGGTGATCGGAGAAGAGGCCCAGCCGGAACTTTACGCCTCGTTTATTGACGATGTTCCATTCCCCTACGCACTGGCTCTGCTGCTGGTACCAGGCGAAGACTGGAGTTTGCAACTGCGTACGGGCACCGGCCCACGCGCGCCGTGGCCGCACCCACTGAGCCTGATACAAGGCCTGTGCAACGGCTGCACAACCCTCGAACACACCTGGAAAGAGCGCCAATGGACCTGGTCACACAAAAGCCCGTGAGGCGCTACAGCGCGCCCTACTGGTGGCGACTGATCGCGACGGCGGCGAGCTTTACCCTGTTCGGCATCGGCGGCGTGGTACTTCGTGTGCTGGTGTTTCCCGTGCTGTCATTGCTGCCGGGCGGTGCCGCGGCTCAGCAGCGTCGCGCCCGCCAGGTGGTGAGCTGGAATTTCCGCACCTTCGTCAAGTTCATGCACCGCAGTGGCGTGCTCACCTATGAAGTCGAGCATGCCGACCGCCTGGGCCGCCCCGGACAGATGATCATCGCCAATCACCCCTCGCTGATCGATGTGGTGGTGACCATCGCCTTCACTCGCAACGCCAACTGCGTGGTGAAGCAAAGCCTGTGGAACAACCCCTGCATGCGTGGGCCGATCCGCTCCGCGGGTTACATCAGCAACAGCGGCAGCATGGACATGCTCGATGAAGCGGCCGGTGCACTGCAGCAAGGCCAGACGCTGGTCATCTTTCCGGAAGGCACGCGCACCACGCCAGGCTGTGCACCGGAGTTCCACCGGGGTGCCGCGGCCATCGCCTTGCGTGGCGCCCGTGTGATTACCCCGGTGGTCATCAGCGTCACACCTACCACCCTGACCAAGGCAGAGCCCTGGTACCGAATTCCAGCGCGGCGCTTCCACATTCACCTGCGCGTGGGTGAGGACATCGATCCGGCCCAGTTCAGCGCGATGGGTGCTGCACCGGTAGCGTCTCGCAAACTCAACGACCATTTGCATCAGCATTTCATAAAGGAGCTCGCAAGAGATGAGCGCTCTACAGCTTGAAATCAAACACCTGATCATCGACTCCCTGGGACTCGAAGACATCACCCCCCAGGACATCGACGACGACCTCACCCTGTTCGGTGAAGGCCTTGGCCTGGACTCGGTCGACGCCCTGGAGCTGGGTCTGGCGATCCAGAAGCGTTTCGGCATCAAGATCGATGCCGAAGCCAAGGACACCCGCACCCACTTCGCCAACGTGGCCAGCCTGGCAGCCTTCGTTGCCAGCCGCCAGGCAGCCTGAGGAAGGACACCATGCAAACCCGTGACGAAATCTTCGCCACCTTGCGCGACGCCCTGGTAGAGCTGTTCGAGCTGAGCCCCGAGCGGATCAGCCTGGATGCCAACCTGTACGAAGACCTGGAAATCGACAGCATCGATGCCGTCGATCTGATCGACCATATCAAGCGCCAGACCGGCAAGAAGATTGCCGCCGAAGCGTTCAAGTCGGTACGTACCGTCGGTGACGTGGTCGAAGCGGTCTACCAGTTGGTCAATGCGGAACCGGCATGAGCCGTCTGCTCGGCCTGCTGGTAGCGTTGGCCAGCGTGGCCTATCCGTTCGCCGTGTATTTCGGCGCGGGCCATCTTTCGCCCGCGGTGTTCGCCGGGCTGCTCGGCGGCCTCTGGCTGGCCCGCCTGCTCGCCAACCCGAATGATCGCAACAGCCGCAGGATGACCGGTGCGGTGCTGGTGTTCTGCCTGTTGCTGGCCCTGGCCGATGAGCCGGCGCTGCTGCGCTGGTACCCGGTACTGGTCAGCGCCCTGTTGCTGGCGCTGTTCGCCGGCAGCCTGAAGATCGGCATGCCGATAGCTGAACGCCTGGCACGCCTGCGCGAGCCCAATTTGCCCGAGGTCGCGGTGCGGTACACCCGCCGGGTAACCGAAGTCTGGGCAGTGTTCCTGCTCGCCAACGGCCTGGTGGTGGTGGCCCTGAACCTGTGGGCACCGCTGTCCTGGTGGACACTCTACACCGGGCTGATTTCTTACCTGCTGATGGGCCTGCTATTCGCCGGCGAATGGCTGGTGCGTCAACGTGTAAGGAGATTCGCATGAACTGGCTGAGCCTTGAAAACCTGCTGCTGGAGGCGGACGCCAGCCGCCAGGTAACCCCGGCGCTCGATCACGCACAGCTGTGCGGGCGAGCTCTGAGCCTGGCGGCACACTGGCAGGCAGCGGGTGTGAAGCGCATCGCCCTGCACCTGGAAGACGCCTCCGAGCTGGCCATTGCCCTGCTCGCCGCCTGGCAGGCCGACATTCACGTCCTGCTGCCTGCCGATGCGCAGCAGCAGACGCGCCAGCGCCTTGGTGCCCAGGTCGACCTGTGGCTGGAGCACCTCGATGACTCGATGGCTGCTGCCCCCCTGGCCGCCCGCCCGCTGGATCGTGAGCGCTGCCACCTGACCCTGTGCACCTCGGGCTCCAGCGGCGAACCCAAGCTGATCGACAAGAGCCTTGGCCAGCTGGCCAACGAAGTGCAGGCACTGGAAACGCTGTGGGGCGAACGCCTCGGCGATGCCCTGATCATCGGCAGCGTGGCCGCTCAGCACATCTACGGGCTGCTGTTCCGTGTGCTCTGGCCGCTGTGCGCTGGACGGGTATTTCTGCCCAGGGCGCTGCCCTTTCCTGAAGACCTGCAACTGGCCAGCCTGCCTCATCCGGCTTTCGCCTGGATCACCAGCCCAGCGCTGCTCAAGCGCATGGGCGACAACCTGGACTGGCCGGCACTGAGCCGCGTGCGTCAGGTATTTTCTTCCGGCGGCGCATTGCCAGCCGAAGCGGCCGCCTCCGTGCAGCAGCGCCTGGGCCAGTGGCCGACGGAAATCTACGGCAGTTCGGAAACCGGTGGCATCGCCTGGCGTCAGGGCGGAGAACACTGGCTGCCGTTCGCTGACGTGAAGCTCGAGCTGAACGACGAAGGCGCACTGCGCCTGAGCTCGCCTTATCTGCCTGCCGGGCATTGGGAACAGATGGCCGATGCCGCACAAATCGAGGCTGATGGCCGCTTCATGCTCGGCGCCCGCCTGGACCGCATCGTCAAACTGGAAGAAAAACGCATTTCCCTGCCCCTGCTGGAGCAGGCCCTGGCGCTGCATGAATGGGTCAGTGAAGCGCGCCTTGGCGTCTTGCAGCAGGGCCGTGCCTTTCTCGGCGCACTGGTGGCGCTGTCTCCGGAAGGCCTGCACGTGTTGCGTAATCAGGGCCGTCGCCATCTGACCGAGAGCCTGCGCCAGCACCTGGCCGGCCATTGCGAACCCATCGCCCTGCCACGCCGCTGGCGCCTGCTGCCCCATCTGCCGTACAGCAGCCAGGGCAAGCTGGGTCAGGCGCAGGTCAACGACCTGCTGGCCGCCGACCGCCCCACGCGGGTCGCGCCGATCAGCGCACGGGAAGAGCAAGACGAGTGGCATCTGGAACTGGACGTGCCCCTGGATCTGGCGCACTTCAGCGGCCACTTTCCGGGCACGCCGGTGCTGCCAGGTGTGGTGCAGATCGACTGGGCGCAACAGTTGGCGCGTACCCTGATCAGCGATCTGCCGCCATTGTTCGGCGGCATGGAAGTGCTCAAGTTCCAGCAACTGGTGCGCCCTGGCGACCGCCTGCAGCTGACCCTGCGTTTCGACGCCGAGCGTAACAAGCTGTACTTCACCTTCCGCAACGGCGAGGCCAACTGCTCCTCCGGCCGCATCCTGCTCAAGGCCGCGCCATGACACCGATTGCTGCCGCTCACCGCCCTTGCGCGCTGATCCCGGTGTACAACCATGAGCATGCGTTGCCCGCAGTGGTCGCCGCCCTGCTCGAAGCCGGGCTGCCTTGCGTGCTGGTCGACGATGCATCCGGCGCCGCTTGCGCGGCAGTAATCGACAAGCTCGCGACTGAAGCCGATACCTACCTGCTGCGTTTGCCCGAGAATCAGGGCAAGGGCGGCGCGGTAATGGCCGGCCTGCGCGAAGCGCAGCGCCTGGGGTTCAGCCATGCCCTGCAAGTGGACGCCGATGGCCAGCACGACCTGCTGGCGGTAGAGGCCTTTCTCGACGAATCCCGTGCCCATCCCGAGGCGATCGTCTGTGGCTACCCGCAGTACGACGCCAGCGTGCCCAAGGGCCGCCTCTACGCCCGCTACCTGACCCACGTCTGGGTGTGGATCAACAGCCTGTCGCTGCAGATCCGCGATTCCATGTGCGGCTTTCGCGTCTACCCGCTGGCCGCCAGCGTGGCGCTGATCGACTCGGCGAAACTCGGCAAGCGCATGGATTTCGACTCGGAAATTCTCGTGCGCCTGTCCTGGCGTGGGCAGCCGATGCGCTGGCTGCCGACCCGCGTGCACTATCCCGCGGATGGCGTCTCGCATTTCCGCCTGTGGCAGGACAACGTACTGATCTCGAAAATGCATGCGCGGCTGTTCTTCGGCATGCTCTGCCGGGCGCCCATGCTGCTCTACCGGCGGTGGCGCTGATGGACCGCAGCAGACATTGGGCCGGCCAGCGCGAGCGCGGCAGTTTCGCCCTGATGAAATTCACCGCCCTGGCCTCCCGCTACCTGGGCCGCCGTGCACTGAGCCCGCTGCTGTATCTGATCGTCGCGTACTTCTTCCTGTTCGGTGCCAAGGCGCGGCGCAGCGTTCGCCACTATCAGAACAACCTGGCGAGCTGGAGCGCGCGCCCTGAGCTGCGCCCGACCCGTCGCTCGGTATTCGCCCAGTTCATGGCCTTCGCCGACAGCCTGCTGGACAAACTGGACGTATGGAGCGGCCGCCTGAATTTCAGCGACATCGAACTGATCGACCCGCACGGGCTGCACGGCCAGATGAGCGGAACACGCGGCCAGCTGCTGGTCGGCGCCCACCTGGGCAACCTCGAAGTGTGCCGTGCCCTGGCCGAGCTGAGCGCCCAGGTGCGCATGAACGTGCTCGTTCACACCCGGCACGCCGAGCAGTTCAATCGCCTGCTCAAGGAAACCGGTGCCAACAACCTGCGGCTGATTCAGGTCAGCGAACTGGACCCGGCGGTGATGATGCGCTTGGCCGATCACCTGGAGCGCGGCGAATGGCTGGCAATCGCCGGCGATCGCGTGCCACTGCACGGCGAGCGTACGGTGAACGTGGACTTTCTCGGCCAGTCGGCGCCCCTGCCCCAGGGCCCCTGGCTGCTCGCCGGGCTGTTGCAGTGCCCGGTCAACCTGATCGACTGCCTGAAGATCGATGGCCGCTACAAGGTCATGCTGCAGCCGTTCACCGAGGCCGTGCAGTGGAAGCGCAGCGAGCGCGAAGCGGTCATCCAGGCCTGGGCACAACGCTACGCCGACCACCTGGCCCAACGCTGCCTGCAAGCCCCGCGGCAGTGGTTCAATTTCTATCCGTTCTGGAACGACCATGACAACCAATCAGCCTGAAACGGTGACCTTCGGCGCTCAGCCGCTGCGTCTTGAACAGATCGTCGGCCTGGCCCAGCGCACTGCGCGCGGCGAGCTGGACAGCAGTGCCGAATGGCGCGATCGCATTGGCCGCGGTGCGCGATTCGTCGACAGCCTGCTGGACCGCGAAGGCATGATCTACGGCATCACCACCGGCTACGGCGACTCCTGCGTGGTGGCGGTACCGCTGCACCAGGTCGAGGCGCTGCCCCGTCATCTGTACACCTTCCACGGTTGCGGCCTGGGCAAGCTGCTCGACGAGCAGGCCACCCGAGCGGTGCTGGCGGCCCGCTTGCAGTCGCTCTGCCAGGGCATGTCCGGGGTTCGCCTGGAGCTGCTGGAGCGTCTGCAGGCGTTCATCGAACACGACGTGCTGCCGCTGATTCCGGAAGAGGGCTCGGTGGGCGCCAGTGGCGATCTGACGCCGCTGTCCTACATCGCTGCGACCCTGTGTGGCGAGCGCGAGGTGATGTATCGCGGCGAACGCCGCAGCGCCGCTGACGTTCACGCCGAACTGGGCTGGACGCCGCTGGTGCTGCGCCCCAAGGAAGCCCTGGCGCTGATGAACGGCACCGCGGTGATGACCGCCCTGGCCTGCCAGGCCTATTCCCGCGCCGATTACCTGCTCAAGCTGGCGACACGCATCACCGCGCTCAACGTGATCGCCCTGCAGGGCAACCCGGAACACTTCGACGAGCGCCTGTTCGCCGCCAAGCCGCACCCGGGCCAGAACCAGGTGGCCGCCTGGATTCGCCAGGACCTGGCCATCGACGCGCCGACCGCCCCGCTGCACCGCCTGCAGGATCGCTACTCGATCCGCTGCGCGCCACACGTGCTTGGCGTATTGGCCGACAGCCTGGGGCTGCTGCGCCAGTTCATCGAAACCGAGCTGAACAGCGCCAACGACAACCCGCTGATCGACCCCGACGAGGAACGCGTACTGCACGGCGGGCATTTCTACGGCGGGCATATCGCCTTCGCCATGGACAGCCTGAAGAACCTGATCGGCAACCTCGCCGACCTGCTCGACCGTCAGCTCGCCCTGCTGGTCGACACCCGTTACAACCACGGCCTGCCAAGCAACCTGTCCGGTGCCCCGGCAGAGACCGCGATGATCAACCATGGCTTCAAGGCCGTGCAGATCGGTGCCAGCGCCTGGACGGCCGAGGCGTTGAAGAACACCCTGCCGGCAAGCGTGTTCTCGCGCTCCACCGAATGCCACAACCAGGACAAGGTGAGCATGGGCACCATCGCCGCCCGTGACGCCCTGCGCAGCCTGGAGCTGGCCGAGCAGGTCGCCGCGGCCACGCTGCTGGCTGCCAATCAGGGTGTCTGGCTGCGCCAGCGCGCCGAAGCCAGCGTTCTGCCGGCCGCCCTCGCGGACATGCGCGGGCAGTTGGGCGAAGACTTCCCGCCGCTGATCGAAGATCGCGCCCTGGAAGGCGAACTGCGCCTGTGCCTGCAACGCATCCGTGCCCAGCACTGGAGCCTTTATGCGTAATTCGCCTCATGCCGATGAACCTGTGGGAGCGCGCCATGCCCGCGAATCGCGCGCATGGCGCGCTCCCACATTCTATGTCATGACAGGGGAGCTCATCGCCCATGCGCGCTAAAGGCGTTCTGCAGGCCGAGGTGGAAATCCTCGTGCCGTTCTTCGACGTGGACATGATGGAAATCGTCTGGCACGGCCACTACGTCAAATACTTCGAGCAGGCCCGCTGTGCACTGCTCGACCGGCTCGCCCACGGCTACCCGCAGATGCGCGACAGTGGCTACGCCTGGCCGGTGATCGATCTGCAACTGCGCTATATCCGCGGTGCCCAGTTCGGCCAGCGCATTACCGTGTGCGCCGATCTGGTGGAGTGGGAAAACCGTCTGAAGATCCACTACCTGATCAGCGACACCGCTACCGGCGAGCGCATGACCCGCGGCAGCAGCGTGCAGGTGGCCGTGGAAATAGCCAGCCGCGAGATGCAGCTGGCCTCCCCTCAGGTATTCATCGATGCCGTACAGCGGGTGATCGCATGAAGTTACCTACGCGCTTCGTTGTGCTGCTCGGCCTGATGCTGACCACGCTGTGCAGCCAGGCAGAGCCTCTGACCCTCGACGAACTCGGCAAGCAGCTCTCCCAGCATGCCGTGGTTCGCGGGCCGTTCATTCAGGAAAAGCATCTGCGTGCCCTGCCCCAGCCCCTGACCAGCACCGGCGAGTTCGTGCTCACCGCCGATGCCAGCCTGCTCTGGAAGCTGCGCAAGCCGCTGCAGCAGGACTACCGTATCGACTCCAAGGGGATCGCCCGACGCACTCCTGACGGCTGGCAGATGCAACCGGGGCGCGACGTTGCCGCGCAACAGAGCCGCCTTTTCCTCGACGTGCTCAAGGGCGACCACACCGGCCTGGCACGGGATTTCGACCTGCAACTGAGCGGCGACGCCAAGGCCTGGACGCTGACCCTGCTGCCGACGTCGATGCTGCTCAAGCAGGTATTCAGCCGCATCGATATCAGCGGTGGCGATCTGGTCGAGCGCATCGAACTGCACGAAACCCAGGGCGACCGCACACTGATGCGCATGCCCGCCAGCGTGGTGGACGACAGCCTGAGCGAACAGGAGCGCAGTGATCTTGCCCGCTGAACCTGGAAAAGCACTTATCGAGCGCCGCCTGCCGCGGCTGTTCGCCGTGCTGCTGCTGGCGCTGCTCGCGCTGACGGCCTGGCAGTGGCGCAGCGGCCCGCCGGTGGCAGCCAGCATGCTCGCCCTGCTGCCCAGTGGCGCAGGCGATGCCCGCCTGCAACAGGCCGAAGCGCGCATGCAGGAGCCCATTCAGCGCGATGTGCTGGTATTGGTCGGCCACCCCGAGCGCGACCGTGCCGTGGACCTCGCGGCGACCCTCGGTCAGCAATGGCGCGATAGCGGTCACTTCGAAAAGGTGCGCTGGACACTCGACAACGATCTGGATGCGCTCCGCCAGGATCTGCGTGAAAGCCGCCTCAACCTGCTGCCTGCTGCCGACCGTCAGTTACTGACCGAACACCCGCAAGCCTTCATCGAGCAGCGCACTGCCGAGCTGTTCGACCCCTTCGCGTCCTTCAGCCTGCTTGCCCCGGAACAGGACTGGCTTGGCCTCGGCGGGCGTGCTCAACAGGCATTGAATTTCGGCGGCCGCATACAGCCGGATCTGGCCAGCGGCACCTTGTTGGTCAAGGAATCAGGCATGACCTGGGCGGTGCTGAACCTGCACAGCCGCGGCGACGCCTTCGACATGCAGGCGCCACTGGCCATCGCCCAGAGCATCCAGGCAGCGCGTGCCACCACCGAGGCCGCGGGCGGCCAGTTGCTCGCCACCGGTGGTGCCCTGTATGCCGCGGCAGGCCAGAGCAAGGCCATGGGCGAGATGACCCTGATCGGCGGTGCCGCCAGCCTTGGTACCCTGCTACTTCTGCTGCTGGCATTCAGGCGCCCGCGCGTACTGCTCAGCCTGCTGCCCATCGGCGTCGCCCTGCTGGCTGGCAGCGCCGCCTGCGTGCTCATCTTCGGGCAGATCAATGCCCTGACTCTGGTACTGGGCGCCAGCCTGATCGGTGTCGCGGCCGACTACCCGCTGCATTACCTGAGCAAGAGCTGGGGCCATGTGGAGTGGCGCAGCTGGAGCGCGCTGCGCAGTACCCTGCCAGGCCTGAGTCTGAGCCTGGGCACCAACCTGATCGGCTACCTGGCACTGGCCTTCACGCCGTTCCCGGCCCTCACCCAGATCGCGGCGTTCTCCGCTGCGGGCCTGATCGGGGCCTACCTCTGTTCGGTCTGCCTGCTTCCCGCCTGGCTGGATGGCATGCGACTGCGCCCGGCACCTCGCTTGCTGGCGATTGCCACACGCCTGCTGAGCTGGCATTCCCGCATACAGAGCGGCAACGGCAATTTCTGGCTGCTCGGCGCGTTCCTGCTGTTCTGCGCTGGCGGTATCTGGCAGCTGCACAGCCAGAACGACCTGCGCCAATGGCTGGGCAAGGACCCGGCGCTGTTCGCCCAGTCGCAACGCATCGTCGAACTCACCGGACAGCAGCCCACCAGCCAGTTCTTCCTGGTGCGCGCCAGCGACGAGGCGCAACTGCTGCAGCGCCAGCAGGCGCTGGGCGCACGCCTGGATACGCTGGTGCAAAACCAACAGTTGCGCAGCTACCTGTCGCTCAACCAACTGGTAGCACCTGAGGCACAACTACAGGCGCTGCGCACTGCCCTGACGGAGCTGCCGAAATACTGGCAGGCACTGCTCGATCTGGGCGTGCCGGCAAGCGCCTTGCAAGCGGAGCTGCAGCAGTTGCTGGAACAGCCGCAGAGCAGTCTGGATCAGGCCCTCGCCGGCCCGCTGGGCGAACCGTGGCGAACCCTGTGGCTCGGCCGCGACGACAGCGGCGTGGCGGCCATCGTCAGCCTGCAGGGGCAGACCGACAGCACACTGCTGCAAACCGCCGCAGACGGCCTCGACGGCGTACAACTGGTCGACCGCCTGGGCGAGTTGAACAAGCTGTTCGCCGCCACCCAGATCAGCGCCGCCGAACTCAAGCTGATCTCCTGCCTGGCGATCGTGCTGCTGCTGTGCATCCCGTTCGGCATCGGCGGCGCACTGCGGGTGGTCTGCCTGCCGCTGCTGGCCGCCCTCGCGGCGCTGGCCTGCCTGGGTTGGCTGGGCCAGCCACTGACCCTGTTCAGCCTGTTCGGCCTGCTGCTGATCACTGCCATCGGTGTCGATTACGCCATCCTGATGCGCGAAAATATCGGCGGCCCCGCCGTCAGCCTGCTCGGCACCCTGCTTTCGGCGGTGTCCAGCTGGCTGTCGTTCGGCCTGCTGCTGATCAGCCAGACACCCGCCATCGCCAACTTCGGCCTGGCCATCAGCCTGGGGCTGATGTTCTGCTTCATGCTCTCACCCTGGGCCGCAACACGGTCTGACAAGGAGGTCATCGCGTGACCGTGCTTGGTTTCTGGCTGCTGGCCCTGGCGATCTACGCCTTGGTCAGCATCGTTGGCGGTCGTCGCCTGATCCCCATCGTTGGCCAGTTGCTGGTCGCCAGCCTGGCGGTACCCGCGCTGTTGCTCGGCTGGGTCGAGCCGCACCTGCAACTCAGTGCGGCCGACCTGCTCGCGCCCATCTGGATAAACCTGCTCTACGGCCTGTGCTTCGCTCTGCTGCTGGGCTATATCCTCAGCGATGTGATCGACCTGGAGCTGAGCCCGGCATGCCTGAAGATCGCTCTGCCAAGCTTTCTGATTCCCTTGCTGGCCGGCCTGGCCTGTGCGCTATGGGTACTGCCCGGTGACTATGGCTGGCTGAGCGCGGTGGGTATCGGCCTGTTGTTCTCGATCACCGCGATCCCGGTGCTCTACCTGTTCCTGCAGAGCATCGACTATCCGCCCGCAGCGACCAGACGCCTGCTGCACGCGGCGATCCTGATGGACTTCATGTGCTGGAGCCTGTTCGGCCTGGCCCAGGGCAGCAGCCATCCGATCAGCCTGCTGTGGCCTCTGCTGGCTGCCGCCCTGCCACTGCTGCTGCACCTGTTCAAGCTGCGCCACCCGCTGTTCTATAGCCTGCCGTTCTTCGCCCTAATGGTGCTGCTGCACAACCTCAAGCTCAATGCACTGGTATTCGGCATCGCCTACATGCTGTGCCTCGCCGCGATCCGCGTACCGTTCCGCCTGCCGCTGCCGGAGCGGCAATGGAAGCTGCTGATCAATGGCCTGGCCGTTCCGCTGATCCTCACTTGCGGCGTCCTGCGCGTGGACTTCCATGGCATTGGCGCCTCGGACTCCTGGCTCGCCGTCGGCGTACTGCTGGTGGCGCCAGTGGCCAGCAAGCTGCTGGGCAGTTGGCTTGGCCTGCATTGGGCCGAGCCCGCTGCCTCGGCGCGGATCAAGTGGCAGGAAAGCCTGCTGCTGAATATCCGCGGGCTGACCGAAATCGTCTTCCTCAACCTGCTCCTGCAATTGCAGCTGATCGATGCCATGGTCTATTTCGGCCTGCTGCTGATGAGCCTGTTCTCCACCCTGCTGCCGGCCCTGCTGGGTCGGCGTGCATACACACGCGAGGCGAAAAGCCGCTATGAAGTCTCCTGAAGTCCAACAGCATCAGATCGTCGTAGTCGGCGCCGGCCCATCCGGGGCCATCGCTGCCGCCATCCTCAAACGCAAGGGCCACGAGGTGCTGATTCTCGAGCGCCAGCGTTTCCCGCGGTTCTCGATCGGTGAAAGCCTGCTGTCGCATTGCCTGGACTTCGTCGAAGAAGCCGGAATGATCGACGCGGTGCGCGCGGCTGGCTTCCAGACCAAGCACGGCGCGGCTTTCGCCTGGGACGATCGCTACACCGACTTCGACTTCCGCGAGACCTTCACGAAAAGCTTCGGCTCGACCTTCCAGGTGCAGCGCGCCACGTTCGACAAGGTGCTCGCCGACGACGCCGAGCGCCAGGGCGTGACCATCCGCTACGAAGAGGAAATCGTCGCCGTGGACTTCAGCGGCGAGCAGCCGCTGCTGTCGGTGCGTCGCCTGACCGATGGCCACGAGTACCAGGTGCGCTGCACCTTCGTGCTCGACGCCAGTGGCTATGGCCGCCTGCTGCCGCGCCTGCTCGACCTCGAGCTACCGTCCAACCTGCCGATGCGCAAGGCGCTGTTCACCCATATCGAAGACCGTATCGATCACCCGGCCTTCGACCGCGAGAAGATCCTCATCACCACCCACCCGACCCTGCGCGACGTGTGGTTCTGGACCATTCCGTTCAGCAACGGTCGCTGCTCCCTCGGCGTGGTCGGCCTGGCCGAGCGCTTCGACGGCTACCCGGAGGACAAGGACGCGGCGCTCAAGCAGTTCGTCGCCGAAACGCCGAGCCTGACCAAGGTGCTGGGCAACGCCGTCTGGGATACCCCGGTTGGCGAGATCAAGGGCTACTCGGCCAATGTCAAAACCCTGCACGGCCCTGGCTTCGCCCTGCTCGGCAATGCCGCCGAGTTCCTCGACCCGGTGTTCTCCTCCGGCGTGACCATCGCCATGCGCTCGGCGAGCATGGCCGCGAATCTGCTGCATCGCCAGTTGAACGGGGAAAGCGTGGATTGGGAACTGGACTTCGCCGTGCCGCTCAAACGCGGCGTCGACACCTTCCGCGTCTACGTGGAAGGCTGGTACGACGGCAGCTTCCAGGACGTGATCTATTACCCCAATGCCTCGCCCGAAATCCGCGCCATGATCAGTTCCATTCTCGCCGGCTATGCCTGGGACGAGCGCAACCCATACGTTGCCGAACCACGCCGTCGCCTGCGGGTTCTCGCCGAACTGTGCGCCAGTGCCTGAGGAGATTGCGATGGATCGCGCCGCATCCAACTATGTAGAGGAAACCGGTTTCGGTTTCTGGTTTCTGCAAAGCCACGTGTGGCAGCACCATGTGCTGCGCGTGGCCATCGACGATCTGCACAGGCTGATCAGCGCCCCGTTGCCGAACGCTCCAGTGCTGCTCGACGCCGGCTGTGGCCAGGGCAAATCGTTCGCCCTGCTGCAGCGGGCCTTTCAGCCAGCCCGCATCCTCGGCCTGGATGCCGACCCGCACAGCCTCGACTGCTCGCGCGCCGAAGCGCAGCGCCTGGGCCTGGACGTACAGCTCATCGTCAGTGACTGCGCGGCGATCCAACTGCCCGATGCCAGTGTCGACATCCTCTTCTGTCACCAGACGTTCCACCATCTGGTCGAGCAGGAACAGGCCCTCGCCGAGTTCTGGCGCGTGCTCAAGCCCGGTGGCCTGCTGCTGTTCGCCGAGTCGACCAAGTACTACATCGATACCTGGGTGATTCGCTGGCTGTTCCGCCACCCGATGGAGGTGCAGAAGAGCGCCGACGAATACCTGGGCATGCTGCGTGACCAAGGCTTCGAGTTCAGCGAGCGGAATGTGTCCTACCCCTACCTGTGGTGGAGCCGTTCGCAGGACTTCGGCCTGCTGGAACGCTGGGGCATTCGCCGACCCAAGCCCTTTGGCCAGCGCAACGAAACCCTGGTCAATGCGGCGGTGCGCAAACCATTCGAGCAGACGCCGACATGAACAAGCTGTTGCTGCTCGCCTGCGCGCTGTTGCTGACGGCCTGTGCCGCCCGCACGCCGCTGCCCGACTCATCACCAGCGCTGGTCGCCCCGCTGCCGATTTCGCTGCAGGTGAGCAGCGCCGAGGGCCAGGACTGGCTGCTGGTGATTCAGGCGGAGGGCAGCAGCCTGCGCTGGTCGCTGTTCGACCCGCTCGGCGTGCCGCTGGCCCGACAGTCACTGATCGCCGGCGCCTGGCACAATGACGGCCTGCTGCCGCCCAACGGCGATGCCCGCGAACTGTTCGCCGCCCTGCTGTTCGCCCTCACCCCGGCCGATCAGCTGGCGCACGCCTACGATCTGGCCGACTGGCAGCAGCAAGGCACCGATAGCCGTCGGCTCGCGCCCAACTGGCGCATCCACTACACGGCGCCGCTGGCCATCCGCCTGGATAACGGCAAGCAGCGCTACCAGGTGAGCCCTTTGGAGACACAACCATGATCGCTCGACTCGACGCCCTTGGCGTGGTCTGCGCCCTTGGCCAGGGCAAGCAGGCAGTGGCCGATGCGCTGTTCGCCGGTGACACCAGCGGCATGCGCCGCCAGGCTGGCTGGATACCGGAGCGCAGCGTGACCGTCGGCGCGGTCGACACGCCGTTGCCGGACATGCCCGCTGGCCAGGAACACGCCGCGAGCCGCAACAACAGACTGCTGCTGGCCGCGGCGCTGGAAATCCACGACGAGATCCAGGCCGCCATCGCTCGGCACGGTGCCGGGCGCATCGCCGTGATGCTCGGCACCAGCACCTCGGGCATCGCCGAAGCGGGCGAGCATATCGCTGCCTACGTGAACGACGGCGTGCTGCCTGCCGAGTACCGCTACAGCCACCAGGAAATCGCCGCACCGGCCACCTTCCTCGCCGACTGGCTGGGGCTGAGTGGGCCGGTTTACTGCCAGTCCACCGCCTGCACCTCCAGCGCTCGCGCCCTGCTCAGTGCCCAGCGCCTGCTGCAACTGGGCGTGTGCGATGCCGTGCTGTGCGGCGGTGTCGACAGCCTCTGCAAGCTGACCCTGAACGGTTTCGCCAGCCTGGAGGCGGTATCCGACGAGCGCTGCAACCCGTTCTCGGCCAACCGCCACGGGATCAATATCGGTGAAGCCGCAGCGCTGTTCCTGATGACCCGCGCGCACGACGGCGATCATACCCTGGGCATTGCCCTGCTCGGCGGCGGCGCCAGCTCCGACGCCCACCATATCTCTGCGCCGCACCCTCAAGGCATCGGTGCCCAGCAAGCCATGAGCAAGGCGCTGAGCGCTGCGGGCCTGGCGGCCGAGCAGATCAGCTATCTGAACTTGCATGGCACCGCCACCACCCATAACGACGCCATGGAGAGCCTGGCGGTGCAGGCGCTGTTTCCCGCCGGCGTGGCCTGTTCGTCGAGCAAATCACTGACCGGTCATACCCTCGGCGCCGCCGGGGCACTGGAGGCTGCCTTCTGCTGGCTGACCCTGAGTGATTACAACACCGCCAATCGCTTGCCGCCTCATGTCTGGGATGGTCAGGCCGATACGCAACTGCCGCGCCTGAACCTGGTCGAAGCGACCACCCCCGTTCCACTGCCAACGGATGGACGCCGTTACCTGATGAGCAATTCGTTCGCCTTTGGCGGCAACAACATTTCCTTGATTTTAGGCTCCGTTGACCCTTCCGCACGGCGTGCGCTGAAGCGCCAACAGCCCCTAGGAGACCTGCCGTGAGTGTATGGCCCGTCGCCGAGCTGGTGCCCCACGCTGGCGACATGATTCTGATCGACGAGGTGCTGACATTCGGCGCCGAGCATATAGAGACTCGCCTGGTAGTAAGCCCGGGCGGGCTGTTCAGCCATTCTGATGGCAGCTTGCCCGCGTCGGTCGGCATCGAGCTGATGGCCCAGAGCGTGGCGGCCTTCGCGGGTTGCCATGCACGCCAGGAAGGCCGCCCGGTGGAGCTCGGTTTCCTGCTCGGCACGCGTAATTTCACCTGCAACGTGGATCGTTTCCCGGCCGGCAGTACACTGCACATCACCGCTACCCGCTCGCTGCAGGACGACAACGGCATGTGCGTATTCGAATGCCGCCTGCAAGGCCCGGACATACTCGTCGAGGCCAGGCTGAACGTGTTTCAGCCCCGCGATGTGGCCACCTACATTCAGGAACCCCCCCTTTCTCAGGAGCCGTCCGCATGAGCGAGACCATTCTGGTCACCGGATCGAGCCGCGGTATCGGCCGCGCCATTGCATTGCGCCTCGCCCGCGCCGGTTATGACCTGGTGCTGCACTGCCGCTCGCGCCGCGACGAGGCCGAAGCGGTGCAGGCGCAGATCGAAGCCCTCGGCCAGAGCGCCCGCATCCTGCAGTTCGACGTGGCCGACCGCCTGGCCTGCCGCAACGCCCTGGAGGCAGACGTGGAAGCCCACGGCGCCTATTACGGCGTCGTGTGCAATGCCGGCCTGACCCGCGACGGCGCCTTCCCGGCGCTCAGCGAAGAGGACTGGGATGTGGTGCTGCGCACAAATCTGGACGGTTTCTACAATGTCCTGCATCCGTTGACGATGCCCATGGTGCGCCGCCGCAAAGCTGGGCGTATCGTCTGCATCACCTCGGTTTCCGGGCTGATCGGCAATCGCGGCCAGGTCAATTACAGTGCGTCCAAAGCCGGTATCATCGGGGCAGCCAAGGCCCTGGCTATCGAGTTGGGCAAACGCAAGATCACCGTCAACTGCGTGGCGCCAGGGCTGATCGACACCGAGATTCTCGACGAGCACGTACCGCTCGAGGAAATTCTCAAGATGATCCCGGCGGCACGCATGGGCACTCCGGAAGAAGTGGCCGGCACGGTGAATTTTCTGATGTCCGAAGAGGCGGCTTACATCACCCGCCAGGTAATCGCCGTGAATGGCGGTCTGTGTTGATCAAGAGCGAAGTGGCACGATGAAGCGCGTAGTCGTTACCGGCATGGCCGGCATTACCTCCCTGGGCGATAGCTGGGACAGCATCTCGGCGAACTTCCGCGCCAATCGCAATGGCATTCGTGTCATGCACGAGTGGGACCGTTTCATCGAGATGAACACCCGCCTGGGCGGCCCGGTGGACGATTTCGTCGTACCCGGCCACTGGACCCGCAAACAACTGCGCAGCATGGGCCGCGTGTCGAAGCTGTCCGTCTATGCCGCCGAGCGCGCGCTGGAACACGCCGGGCTGCTTGGCGATGCGCGTATCAAGGACGGCCGTATGGGCGTGGCCTGCGGCTCGTCCACCGGCAGCACCGATGAGGTCAGGGCCTTCGGTAACATGCTGATCAACTCGGTGGCCGACGGCCTCAACGCCAACTCCTACATCCGCATGATGCCGCACACCACGGCGGCCAATATCAGCATCTTCTTCGGCCTCACTGGCCGGCTGATTCCGACCTCCAGCGCCTGCACCAGCGGCAGCCAGGGCATCGGCTATGCCTACGAGGCAATCAAGTTCGGCCGCCTGCCACTGATGCTCGCTGGCGGTGCCGAGGAGCTGTGCCCGACCGAAGCCATGGTTTTCGATGCGCTGTACGCCACCAGCCTGAAGAACGATGCCCCACACACCAGCCCGCGCCCCTATGACAGCGGCCGCGACGGCCTGGTGATCGGAGAAGGCGCCGGCATGCTGGTGCTCGAAGAGCTCGAGCATGCGCTGGCACGCGGTGCCACCATCCACGCCGAGATCGTCGGCTTCGGCTGCAACGCCGATGGCCAGCACGCCACCAAACCCGTGCAGGCCACCATGCGCCGCGCCATGGAACTGGCCCTGGAAGACGCCGCGCTGGCGGCGGATGCCATTGGCTACATCAACGGCCATGGCACCGCCACCGAGCAAGGCGACGTGGCGGAAACCCAGGCCACCAGCGAATTGTTCGGCGCACGCATGCCGATCAGCTCGCAGAAGAGTTACCTCGGCCACACCCTGGGCGCCTGCGGCGCTCTGGAATCCTGGTTCAGCATCGAAATGCTCAACAGCGACAGCTATGTGCATACGCTCAACCTGGACCAGATCGATCCGGCGTGTGGCGAGCTGGATTATCTGCGCGGCGAATTCCGCGAGATGCACAATGAGTACGTGATGAACAACAATTTCGCCTTTGGCGGTGTCAATACGTCGCTGATCTTCCGCCGCTGGCACTGAAAGACCGTAACTTCTTCACTGACAAGGAACATGGATGATGTCTCGTTTCAACCGCATTGCTCTGCTCGCCCTTCTGCTCCTGGGCATCACCGCCTGCACCTCGAAGCCGGTGGTGAACATCGAAAACAGCGCCCCGCCGGCCGCGGTCAAGGGCCAGGACGACATGCGCAGGGCGGTGCTGACCGCGCTGCAGCGCCGTCAATGGACGGTGGAACGCGCAGACCAGGGGCAGATCCTGGCGTCGATCACCCGCCGCAGCCACCAGGCGCAAATCACCATTCCCTATACCGCGTCGACCTACTCGATCCGCTACCGCGACAGTCACAATCTCGGCTACCGCGACGGCAAGATCCACCGTAACTACAACAAGTGGATCCAGAACCTGGATCGCAGCATTCAGCAGGAATTGAGCAGTCCTTCCCTTTACATGCCCCAGTAAACACTCAAGGAGTTACCCATGAACGCAAAAACCTGGACCGCTGCCGCACTTCTCACCGCCGCCCTGCTGCCTGCCGTCAGCCAGGCCCGTGACACCGCCCACTTCCTGGACTTCCAGTCGGTGGTCAACGAAGCCACCCAGGCTGGCCGCCTCGATGGTTCGGTGAAGTTCTACCTGAACAAGACGCCAGCTGGCGCCAAGATCATCAACGCCAACGTCACCACCAGCCAGAAGACCAACGCCTTCAACAAGACCGACGAAGCCGCCTGCAGCTGGGCGCTGCAATCGGCGCTGATCAAGCTGCAGAACTCGGCCAAGGCGGCAGGCGCCAACGCCGTTGTCGACCTGGCCAGCAACTACAAGAACAAGGAATACCGCGACAACAGCAAATACGAATGCCACGCCGGCGCCATCATGGCTGGCGTCGCACTGAAGGCCAAGTACGCTCGCGTCAAGTAAGGGTACGAGCGCCGGGAAAATCATTCTCGGCGCTCAGGCTGCTGGCCGGCGAATCAGAAAATGAACGGCACGAACATCCGACTGCGCGCCATGTAGTCGCGATAGGCATCGCCGAAGTAGGCCTGGCACTCACGCTCCTCGCACCTGGCGGCGAGCCACAGCGCCACACTCGACAGCAATGCCAGTATAAGCGTCACCGCAGTCGGCTGCTTCCAGGCGATGCCCCAGGCAAGCAGCAGCAGCGAGCAGTACATCGGATGACGGATGTAGCGGAAGATGCCGCTGGTGACCAGTTTCGAGGTGCGTTCGAAGGCGAACAGCTCGTCATCCTGACGCTGCTCATCGGCACGCCCGAAACGGCGCATCTGGTACACGCCGGCGAACAGCACCAGCAGTGAAGCCGTCAGCAGTACCCAGGAAACCCGCTGATGCGTCGCATCGCGGTCCTCGAACCAGAACGGCGCATTGAGCACCAGTGCCACTGCCATCAGTTCCCAGGCGATGAAACGGTAGAACCCATGGCTACGCGGGTTACCCAGCGACCGCCAGGAAATACCCGTCAGAACGATACTCAGCCCCACGAAAACCAGTAATTGCCAGACCTCCACCACACTCCTCCCTAATCACCCTCTGTTACACTGCCACGCTCGCACGCCCAGACGCTCGCCATGGATCGCACCCAACTGCACACACTGCTGCCGCACCAGGGCAAGGCGCTCTGGCTGGACGCGCTAGTCGAACATGACGCCCGCACCATCCGCGGTCTGAGCGGCTGGCACCACCTCGACAGCCTGGGCGAGAACGCCTCACCCTGCCTGCTGTTCGAAGCCGCTGCCCAACTGTGTGCAGCGCATGGTGCCTTATACGGCAACGACAGCGCCATAAAAATGGCTCTGGTCGGCAAGCTCTCGCAACTGCAGTTGCACCACCACCCCGTACAGCGCAGCGGCGACCTGCTGGTCGACGCGACCCAGGAGACCATCAGCCCGGTGGGCGCGCTGTATGGCTTCAGCGTGCACAGCGAGGGCCGCCTGCTGCTCGATGGCAAACTTCTCCTGGTGCTCGTCCGTGCTTGAGCTGAAGAACCTCGGTTATCGCTACCCCGAAGCTCAACAGCCGGCGCTGCAAGGTATCGACCTGCACCTGCAGGCGGGGCAATGCCTGGGGCTGCTCGGCAGCAACGGCGCAGGCAAGACGACCCTGTTGTCACTGCTCAGCGGCGTGCTGCAGCCGCTCGGCGGAGAGATCGTCTGGCAAGGCGAACGGCGCCTTGGCCTGGTGCCCCAGCAACTGGCGTTCTATGCCGGGCTGAAGGTCAGGGAAAACCTCGCGCTGTTCGCCGATCTCTACGAGCTGCGCGGTCCGGAGCGTCATCAGCGCCTCGCTCACTGCATCGCCAGTACGGCTCTGGAAGACAAGCTCGATCGCCGTGCAGAACGGCTTTCCGGCGGTGAGCAGCGACGCCTGAATTTCGCCATCGGCCTGTTGCAACCGGCGGAGCTGTATCTGTTCGACGAAGCCACCGTCGGCGTCGACGCTGCCAGCCGGCAGATGCTCCTCGAAGCCGTCCAGACACTGACCGCCGAGGGCAAGGCGGTGATTTACACCAGTCATTATCTGGACGAAGTGGAGCGAGTAGCGGATCGCATCCTGCTGCTTCACGAAGGTCGCGTGCAGCTGGACATCGACAAGCAGCAGTTGCTCGGCGATCAGCCAGGCCTGTTTCTGGAGTGGCCCGAGCGCCAACCTGATGCCCTGCTACCACTGCTCGACAGCCTGGGCCTGAGTGTCGAACAACGAACCAATGGCGTGCGCATCGCCTCGCTGGACGTGGAGCAATTGCTGACGATCACCCGCTTCATCAGCGAACAGCAACACGCACCGAGCCTGCTGCGCTTTGGCCGCCCGTCACTGGAGCAGCTCTACCTGCGCCTCAATGGAGGCAGGCTATGAGGCTGCGTGCTCTGGTTCGCAAGGAAATCCTTCTGCTGCTGCGTGACCCTCACGCCCTGGCCGTGCTGTTCATCATGCCGACGCTGTTTCTGGTGATCATGGCCGGAGCCATGTCCAGCTACCTGCAGGATCGCCTGCCGCCCCTGCAACTGGTGATCGAAACACCGCAGCAGAGCGATTCCAGCCGTTTTTTCCACAGTGCGCTGCAGGCGCAACTGCCTGACAGCCAGTTGCTGGCCAGTGGGCCGCCCGAAATGACGCGCATCAGCCTGGCCGCCGACTTCGACGACAGGCTACTGGATACCCCCCACCAGGGCCCTACCCTGAGCTTTCCCGCGCAATTCGACCGACTTTCGCGCCAGCGCCTACATGGCGCGGTCACCATCGCCCTGGCCCAGACCCGACTGCTCGCCTATCTGCAGGACAGCGGTGCGCTGGATCAGGGCCTCAGCCCCGGCGAACAACTCGAGCTGATTCAGCAACGTACCGAGAGCCAGATCGACGAGCAGGAGCGCCTGGCCAGCGGCGACCTGAGCAACCAGGCCAACGCCACGCAGATGAGCGTCCCGGCATGGCTGATTTTCGGCATGTTCTTCGTGGTGCTGCCAATGGCCGGCAGCTTTCAGCGCGAACAGCAGAGTGGCGCTCTGCTGCGCTTCCGCTGCCTGGGCCTGGGGCTCGGCACCCTGGCACTGAGCAAGATGCTGCCTTACCTGGCCATCAACCTGTTGCAGTTCGTGCTGCTGCTGAGCATCGGCATGCATGGCCTGCCGCTGGTCGGCCTGCCGGCGCTGGAACTCAATGGCAGCCTGGCCGCTTACGCCCTGCTGGCAGCGAGCATCGCACTGGCCACCAGCAGCCTGGGCCTGCTGCTGGCCGCACTGGCACGAAGTAGTGAACAAGCCCTATTGCTTGGCGGCGGGATCAATATCATCCTCGCAGCCATCGGCGGCATCATGGTACCCAAGAGCGTGATGCCGGAGGCCATGCGCCAACTGGCGGAAGTTTCTCCAATGAGCTGGGCGCTCGACGCCTTCCTCACCCTGCTGGTGGGCCACGGCTCACTGAACGACGTAGCCCCCTGGTGCGTGCGCCTGCTGCTGTTCGCAGCGCTGGCCGGTGCCAGTGGCTTGTTCCTGTTCCACAAACGAGTACAGCAAACGCAATGGACCACACACTACTAGAAGAAAAGCTCAAGCAATTGCTGATTCGCGAGTGCGACAAGGAAGACGACATCGATTGGCAGAGCATCGAGGATGACGAGCCGCTGTTCGGTCAGCAAAGCCGCATTCAGATGGACAGCCTGGACGCGCTGCAGGTCTCGCTGGCCCTTCAGCAGCACTACGGGGTGCGTATCGAAGGCGCCAAGGACGGGCGGCGCATCCTCAATAGCATCTCCAGCATCGCGGCCTTCATCAGGCAGAAGCAGTGACGCCCGTCTACCTCCAACGAGGTGCCCTGCACAGTGCGCTTGGCGCAGATCTGCACGCCGCCGGTGAGGCCTTGCAACGCGGCGTACTGCCCGCAGCGGGCAACTTCGTGCTGCATGAACTGCTGCAGCCGCGCGCCCACCTCGGCCTGCCCGCGGGCGAAAGTCGGCATCAGCACGTCGACCGCCTGATCCGCGAGACACTTGGCACAGATGCCGGCCAGCTGGACGATTGCCTGCTGATCGTCGCCAGCACCAGCCTGGATATCGACGAACTGGAAGAACGTACGAAGCGGCAGGGTGGCTTTCATCACGATCACTCGACCTCTCTCGACCTGATCGCCGAGCAATTGCGCGAGCGCTGGGGCTTCGCCGATGCCTACACCCTCAATACCGCCTGCACCAGCGCCGCCAACGGGCTGCTGTACGGTGCCCGACTGCTCGGTGCGAAGCTTTATCGCCGCACTTTGGTGCTGGCTTTCGAAACACCCAGTGCCATAGCGCAGCAAGGCTTCGGCGCATTGGATCTGGTCTCGCCCAGCGGCCGCTATCGCCCCTTCCACCCTCAGCGCGACGGCTTGATTCTCGGCGAGGCCTACGCGGCAACGCTGCTGGGACTGGAGCCAGGCCCGGCACCGCTGGCCAGACTGCTTGGTGGTTTCAGCGCCTGCGACACCAGCAACCTGACCACCACGCGGGAAGACGGCAGCCACATCGACTGGGTAATGCGCGAAGCCCTGCGTAGCGCGGGCAGCAGCGTCGAGCAAATCGGTCTGGTGAAACTCCACGGTACAGCCACCGGCGCCAATGACCGCGCCGAGAGCAACGGCGTGCGCCTGCTGTTCGGCGACGCGCTGCCGCCGCTGTGCGTGCTCAAACCGTGGCTCGGCCATACCCTGGGCGCCTGTGGCCTGGCTGAAACACTGCTGCTGGTGCAGAACCTCGCGCACCTGCCAGGCTGCGATTACGCCGACGAAGCGCTGCTGCCCCTGGCGGCAGCCCCCCTGGCGATCGCCGATGACAGCCTGCTGCTGGCCAATTTCTTCGGCTTCGGCGGCAACAACGCCAGCCTGGTGCTGCAGCGTGGCACGGGAGAAACACCATGAGCACGGTCATGGCCGCCTGCAGCGTCCGCGGTGACGCCAGCGCTTCCGACAAGGACCTGAAGGCCACTCTGAGTCAGTGGCTGGCCAGCCCGCCTCGACGAATCGATCGGCTGATCCTCCAGGCACTGCTGTGCAGCGCGCCACTCAAGGCGAAGGTACGCCGTGATTGCGGGCTGTATCTGGCATCTCGTCATCCGGCCAGGGGAACCATGGGCTCGCTGCTCGCCGCGGTATGCGTGAATCAGTTGCAGCCCAAGCCCTTCGAATTCGTCAACAGCGTAAGCAACGCAGCGGGCTTTCACGTCGCCGCGCAGCTGGGGCTGGAGGGGCCGAACCTGTTCATCGGCGCAGGCCCGCGTGCCTGGAAGCAGCTGCAGGCCCTGGCCGGGCTGGATCTGGCAGACGGCCTGATCAGCCAGGCGTTGCTGGTGGTGATCGATGAAGACGGTGAGTTCGAAGCCCAGGCGGTACTAATCGCCGGCCCGAGCCAGGCAGCAGATTTTGCCGAGCTGACGGCCGGGATCGACGTGCTGCGGTTGCCGCTATAAAACAGTGGCTGCTCACTGTGGGAGCGCGCCATGCGCGCGAAAAATCGCGGGCATGGCCCGCTCCCACAACTGCTGCGCCGATGACCGCTATCGCCTTTCTGCAGCCCTCGCTTACCCCTTGCGCTTGGCCCAGGCGCCGAGCTCTTTCATCAGCACGCGTTCCTGACTGGCGATGCCGCGCAGCCTATCGGCGATCGGCCTGAAATCCGGTGTTTCGCCCTTGCTGCGGCTGGCCCGCACGCATGCCGAGGCGAACTGGCGCCAGTCATCGCCTACGGCGGTCATGCGTGTCGAGGCTTCCTGCAACGTGGTATCACCGATCTTCTCACCGGCCTCCTGCAGGAAGCTCGCGTACATGAAGCGGAAGCCCGCACCACCGGTACCGATCTCCTCTTGCATGCGCACGATATGGGTGAGGTACAGGCGGTTGTACTTGGCCTGCCCCGGGTCGAGCGCCTCGACGCGCTTGGCCAGGTGCTGAATACCGCGAATGCCGATCCACGGCAGCGGCATGCCATCGAGGATGCGTGAGGTCGACAGCACGCTCTTGCGAATCAGCCGCTCCCAATCCTGATCGGGGGATACGTCGTCCAGGTAATACATCAAGCCCTTCGCCGCCAGGGCACCCTTGGCGAAGCGCGCTTTCTGCAAATCCTCGGCAGCACAGCGCACCGGCGCTTCGAAGACTGGATCGCTGAGCAGGTACTCGTTGCCCTCACGACCATAGGCCAGCAGGTTGTGGGCATTGAAGTGAAAGCGCATCTCCGGCGGAAAGTACGGCAACCAGAACACCGAACTCTGCAGCCCGGCCAGGCGACCACTGTCGAGCGCGGCATCCAGAGCGATGCGGCCCTGCTCGGGATTGGCGAAGGTACGGCTGGTCAGGCGCACGCCCAGACGCTTGCTCAGCGTCTTGATCAGGTGGCGGGGCGGCATCCGATAGGCAATCAGCGGCATGCCGCCCAGCTTGACGATCGGCAGGTAGGCGAATGCCAGGCCCGATGCCAGGCCGAACGCCATCGGCTCGCTCATCGGCAGGCCGGCATGGGTCAGCAGACTGGCCATGACGCCGCTTTCGCAGTGGGCGCTCTGACGGTGCTCGAACGCGCTCATGGCAGTTCCTTCTGGTAGCGACGCAATTCGTCGACGGACAGGCCAAAGGCCTCGGCATAGCGAGCCAACAGCGAATCGTTTAGGCGTCGGTAGATCTCGGGTCGAAAATGCCGGCGCACGCGCCACTGCCAGAGCCCGGCGATCTGCGCCAGCGCCGGCTCGTCCATGCGATAGCGATACATCAGGCACTTCAACGGCGACAGCTCACCGCGCTGCCAGGCGGCATGGGCTTCGGCCTCCTGCGCCTCCAGCTCGGCGACAGCCAGCTGGGTGGAGTAGGACTCTGGCTCCCAACCGGCACTTTGTGCCCCTTGGTAATGTCCTTTTTCATCCACGGCATACAGCAACTTGCTGTGTCCGCCGTATGCAGAATCGGGGTCCTGGGGGACTTCATCAAGCTTCATTGCCGACCACCGTAAGGTGCATGAATGCACTGGAGAAACGCCCACTTTCCGGCACGTAGCACAGCAGTTTCTGACCGCTGCGCAGCTGTCCGCCATTGAACAGTTCTTCGAGGATGATGAAGATCGACGCCGCCCCGGTATTGCCCTTGCGGGTCAGGTTGGTAAACCAGCGATCCATCGGAATCGGCAGGTCGACATTGGCCAGGCCCTCGGCCAAACGGTCGCGAAAGAATTCCGAGGAATAGTGCGGCAGGAACCAGTCGATATCCGCCACGCGCAGTTCACGGCGCGCCATGATGCGCCGCAATGCCTCTTCCACGGTGTACTTGACGATATTCTCGTTGAGCAGTTTGACGTCCTGCTTGATCGCCATCACCGATTTCCGAGCGCGCTCATCGGCGTCGTAGCGGCTCCAGCCACGCAGGCTGCCGTCCTCCATATCGGCACCGGCGTACATGCAAGCCGGCATCTGATCGGCGAACGAGAGAATATCCAGCCAGTCGACACGCAGACTCAACCCGCTGGCGTTGGGATGATTCTGCAGCAGCACGGCGCCGGCACCGTCGGAAAGCATCCAGCGCAGGAAATCCTTCTCGAAGGCGATCTCCGGATGACTCTCCAGCTCCTCGATGCGGCTCTCGTATTCGGCATTGAAGTTGCGCGCCTGCATCAGCGTCGACGCCACTTCGGAGCCGCAGGCCACGGCGTTGCGGCTTTCACCGCTGGCGACGCTCATCCAGGCGTATTTCAGCGCGGTCATACCGCACAGGCAGATACCTGCCGTGGTGGCGACTTCGCAAGGCGGGTTGCCCAGCTCGCCATGCACCATCACCGCATGGCCTGGCATCACCTGGTCGGGCGAAGAGGTGCTGGCGACCAGACAATCCAGACCTTCCAGCGCGAACCCCTCGCCGACCAGGCCACGGATCGCCGCAGCGCTAAGCTGCGCGTTGCTCATGCCTGGCTCGCCGGTGAGCGGGTCGATGACGTAGTGGCGCTGCTGAATGCCGTTACGGCGCAGGACCAGCTTGCGGGCGCGCGACGGCTTGCCACCGACCATGCCGAGGCGAGCTTCCATCTGCTCGTTGTCGACCGGATCAAAGGGCAGGCTTGCACTGACGCGATTGATGAATACAGGAGATACCACGGGATTACCTCGGACCAGTTTATTCGCCGGACGGGCCGGCGAAGTAGGCCTTTTCACGCTGGATTCGCGCCTTGAACAGCGGGGCCAACAACTTTTTCAACAGGGCACTGATCGGCACCACGGTCAGAATCAGGCAGATCAGGAAAACGATGTAGACCACCAGCCCGGCGCCACGCCGCCTGCTCTGCTGAGGGCCGAGAGCGGCAAGCAGTCGGCTCCACAGCGTGAAACTGCGATTGCCGACCTTCTCGCTGGCGATCAGCTTTTCATCCACCTTGACGGCACCGAGACCGCCCAGCATCGGCTGCTCGATCGGCTGCTGGTCAGCGAGCAGGCGCCGTGCCATGGCATCACCGAAACGGCTGGCGGCGGCCATCTCATTCTCGTCGATACCGGCGCGCGGCACCCAGCTGTAGGGTTTCTGCCGGCCGGTGAACATCCACAGCGGCGTGGCCAGAAAACTCGCTGCCGTGCCGCAGGCGTCGGTCAGCACGGCGTTGTCGACCAGCTTCGCGCCCAACGCCTGCAGACGGGCCTTGACCTTTTCCTGGGCCATCAACCACATGTTGCGACAACCGATCAGGGTCATCACCGGCGTATCCTTGAGCAGCCGAGCGGCCTCAGGCGACGCGAGGAAACTGGTGAAGGGCAACGAGGGTGACAGGAACCACACCTGGTAGGCGAGAATGATCAGGTCGTAGCGTTTGTCGGGATCGACCGTCAGCGGCAACAAAGGCTGCGGCTTCATCAACACGGTTTCCGGGAATATCCGGAAAAAACCAAGGAAGGGCCACGGGAAGGGAAACGGCTTGGCCGGTTGCAGCGCCAGGAAATCCACCTGAATGCCTTCACTCACCTGCAACGGCGCACAGACCGATTGCACCAGGCGGTTCAATTGGCCAGTCTGTGAGAAGTGAACGACTAGAACCTGACGCATTTAAAGCGAATCCCTGCAAAATGGGCGGATTATGCCACAGAGAATTCTTCAAATCGTAACCAAACGCTGCACGGTCTGCGCAGTGGTTCTCCTGTTCGTCTGTTCGTCGGCGCAGGCGGGAGATCTGCTGATACGCGTGGAGGGCAACGGGGGTGCCGCCAGCCTGTATCTGGCACTAGTGGCCGCCGAGCAGAAAGACTGGGAGCCGATGCTGCGCGAGCTGCAGGGTGAAGGCGAGCAACTGATCGTCAAAGACGTGCCGCCCGGGCAATACGCCCTGCAACTGTTTCAGGACAGCAACGGCAACGGGCGTCTCGACCTCAGCCCGCGAGGCATCCCTCTCGAGCCTGTGGGTTTTTCCGGCAATCCGTCACTCCTGAAGGGCAAGCCCACCCCAGGAGGCGCCAGATTCGAGCATGGCGAAGACGACACCCTGGTCGATGTACGCCTGCGCCAACCGCGCGGTGGGCGCCAGGCGCAGTGATGCCGATCAGCGGTGATAGTCGGCAGACAGCTCATGCACCGCTTCGAGGAAGGCCCCTGCATGAGCAGGGTCGACTTCCGGGGTAATCCCATGCCCCAGGTTGAAGACGTGACCGCTGCCGGTGCCATAGCTGGCGAGAATGCGCGCGACCTCGGCGCGAATTGCCGCCGGTTTGGCATACAGCACGGTAGGGTCCATGTTGCCCTGCAAGGCCACTTGAGAACCGACTCGGCGGCGCGCCTCGCCAATGTCGCAGCTCCAGTCCAGCCCCAGCGCATCGGCGCCAGTGGCTGCCATCGATTCCAGCCACAGCCCGCCATTCTTGGTGAACAGGATCACCGGGATCCTGCGCCCGTCATGCTCACGGATCAGACCGTCGACGATCTTTTGCATGTAAGCCAGGGAGAACGTCTGGTAGGCCGCTGACGACAGGTTGCCACCCCAGGTGTCGAAGATCTGCACCGCCTGGGCACCGGCGAGGATCTGCCCATTGAGGTAGGCGGTGACCGATTGCGCCAGCTTGTCGAGCAGTGCGTGCATGGCCTCGGGCTGGTCGTAAAGCATCGCCTTGATCTTGCGGAAGTCCTTCGACGAGCCGCCCTCGACCATGTAGGTCGCCAGCGTCCACGGGCTGCCGGAAAAGCCGATCAGCGGAACACGGCCACCCAGCGCCGACTTGATGGTGCGCACTGCATCCATCACATAGCCCAGATCCTTCTGCGGATCAGGGATCGGCAGCGCGTCGACATCGGCAGCGCTGCTGATGACCTTCTTGAAGCGCGGCCCTTCACCCGTCTCGAAGTACAGCCCCTGGCCCATGGCGTGGGGGATGGTGAGGATGTCGGAGAAGAGGATGGCTGCATCGAGCTGTGGGTAACGATCAAGCGGCTGCAGGGTGACTTCGCAGGCGAACTCGGGGTTCATCATGAGGCTCATGAAATCCCCGGCCTTGGCCCGGCTGGCCCGGTACTCCGGCAGATAGCGGCCCGCCTGACGCATCATCCACACCGGGGTGACATCGACGGGTTGCTTGAGCAGAGCACGCAGGAAACGGTCGTTCTTCAGGGCAGTCATGGCACAGGATTCCAGGGACGGCAGACCCGCCATTGTCGCAAAGCGCGACCTAAAAGACACGGCGCAGGTGCTCAGCTGCGGCTTTTGGCCACGCCAAACCTGCTCTTTATATTCCTTGATGAGGTACTGAAAAGAAAACGTTATACCCAAAACTAAGATTACGCGTGCTCGCTAGTTCCGTCCGGTTCTATATTGAGGGCCATCCACATCAGGTTCGATTTCGGAGTTCAGCATGGCCCGTCCTTTCCGTTTCCCCAGCCGTCGCGCCTTTACCCTGGGCCTCCTGGCGGCTGCCAGCGCTGTCTTGCTGCCTTGGCAAGCAGCCCAAGCCGAGAGCGCCAAGACGCTGCGAATCGGTTACCAGAAGTTCAACAGCGTGAATATTCTCAAGGGAAGCGGCGCACTGGAGAAGGCGCTCGAAACCCGGGGCGTCAAGGTCAGCTGGCACGAGTTCGCCGCCGGCCCGCAATTGCTGGAAGCGCTGAGTACCGGCGCCATCGATCTGGGGCACGCTGCCGATGCGCCCTCGGTATTCGCCCAGGCTGCCGGTAAACCGGTGGTCTATCTGGCAGCAGAGCAACCCTACCCCAAAGGCATCGGCATTCTGGTGCACAATGAGGGCGGCATACAGAACATTGCCGACCTCAAGGGCAAGCGGGTAGCCACCGGCCGCGGCTGGAATGCCCAGTACCTGCTGGCCCTGGCTCTGCAGGAGGCCGGCCTGAGCTATACCGATATCACGGCGGCATACGTCAACAACGCTGCGGACGCCATCGCCGCGCTGCAATCGGGTTCCGTGCAAGCCGTCACGCTGTGGGATCCATTCCTCGCTGCAGCCGAAAAGAAGCTGCCGGTGCGCAACCTGCGCGATGGCCAGGGGCTGACCAACAACCGCACCTTCTACCTGTCCACAGCCGAGTTCACCGACCACAACGGCGATCTGGTGAAGACGTTCTTCCAGCAATTGGCGCACGTCAGTGACTGGGCCAACAAGAATCCTCAGCAGGTCGCCGACCTGCTCGCACCGCAATTGGGAATAGCACCGGACGTACTGCTTCTCGCCACCCAGCGCCGCAACTATGCCGCCGAGGCGATCACTCCCGAGATCGTCGCGGAGCAGCAAAAACTGGCAGATACCTTCCTCGGCCTTGGGCTGATCCCCAATCCCCTGCGCGTCGACGAGGCGGTCTATCCGCAGTCCCTGTTGCCCTGACAGGAGCATGCGCCTGGCCGAGCCGACTAGCCTCCCGCCCAACCGGGTGGGGCGGCCACTTGCCATTGACCTGTCCGTGTACCCTACAACGGTGGAGCCGTCATGACCTCCCGCAAACCGATCCGCTTCAACGCCTTCAGCATGAATGCCGCCAGCCACCAGTCACCCGGCCTGTGGCGCCATCCACTCAATCGCAGCCAGCACCACAACCGTCTGCCTTATTGGCTTGAACTGGCGCAGCTGCTCGAACGGGGGCTGTTCGATGCGCTGTTCATCGCCGATGTACTGGGTGTCTACGATGTCTATCAGGGCAGCCCGGATGCAGCGGTGCGCGGGGGCGTGCAGGTACCGGTCAACGATCCGCTGCTGATCGTGCCTGCCATGGCCGCCGTGACCCGGCACCTGGGTTTCGGCGTGACGTTCTCACTGACCTACGAGCATCCCTATCCCTTCGCCCGGCGCATGTCGACCCTGGATCACCTTACCGATGGCCGGGTTGGCTGGAACATCGTCACCGGCTATCTGGACAGCGCGGCACGCAACCTGGGCCTCGGCAGGCAACTGGGCCATGACCAGCGCTATGAGCTGGCCGAGGAATACCTGCAGGTGCTCTACAAACTCTGGGAGCGCAGTTGGCAAGATGATGCGGTCAACCGCAGCGGGGCCGGAACCTCCTACATCGACCCAAGCAAGGTGCACCCGATCGGCCATCATGGCGAGCACTACCAGGTGCCCGGCATCCACCTTTGCGAACCGTCCCCGCAACGCACACCGGTGCTGTTCCAGGCGGGCGCCTCGCCCCGGGGCCAGGCCTTCGCGGCTCGCCATGCCGAGTGCGTATTCATCAGCGGCCCCACCCAGACCGTCCTGAAGGGCCTGGTAGCGGGCTTGCGCCAGGCCCTGCGGGACGCAGGCAGGCAGCCGCAGGAGCAATTGATCTACGCCCAGGCACTGATCATCGTCGCGCCGAGCCGCGCCGCTGCCGAGGCGAAGCTGGCCGACTATCGTCGCTACGTGGACGTCGAGGCCGCGCTGGCGCTTCTATCCGGCTGGACAGGCATCGACCTGTCGAACCTGCGCGGCGACCAGGTCATCGAGTACCTGGAAAACGATGCCGGGCGCACAGCCCTGGCGTCCTTCACGCGCAGCGATCCGAACCGCCAATGGACAGTGGCCGAAGCCGCCGAGTTCGTCTGCCTGGGTGGTCGCGGGCCTGTTCTGCTCGGCTCCCCCGGCGAAGTGGCCGAGCAGCTGGAGGAATGGCTGGACGCCACCGGCATCGACGGTTTCAACCTGACCTATGCCGTCGCCCATGAAGACCTCAGCGCGGTGGTCGATCTGCTGGTCCCAGAGCTGCAGCGCCGTGGCCGCTACCGCCAGGCCTACGAGGGCGGCAGCCTCAGGCAGCAACTGTTCGGCCAAGGCGACCGCCTCGCCCCTCGCCACGCCGCCCATCGGGCAGCTATCTAGCCGCCTGAAGTCGACGGCAGCCCTCGGCGTCGGCGGTACGCATGGCGGCAAGTACGCTCTGCGCATCTACCGCAAAGGGCTCGTTGTGGATACTTTCACCCGCGGCGCAGGCAAGCTCGGCGGCGCGCAGCAGATCGGCATCGCTGACATCGGGCAGACCGATCTCGGCGAGCGTGACCGGCAAGCCGACGGCGAGACAGAAACCATAGACCTCATCGATCAGTCTCGGCTCGCTGTCACGCAGCATCAGCATGCTCAGCACGCCGAAGGTGACCTTCTCGCCATGCCAGTAGGCATGGGTACCCTCGAGGACCGTGAAGCCATTGTGAATCGCGTGAGCTGCGGCGAGGCCGCCACTTTCGAAGCCCAGACCGGAAAGCAGTGTGTTGGCCTCGATGACATGTTCCAGAGCAGGCGTCACCACCTGCTGGCGGCAGGCCTGCAATGCCAGAGGGCCGTACTCCAGCAACGTGTCGTAGCAGAACCGGGCCAGTGCATGAGCCGTACGCGGGCCCTGCCGACCGGTCATGTTCGCGGCGCCGCTGATGCGGCAATCCTCGGCCTCGAACCAGGTGGCCAGAGCGTCCCCCATACCGGAAACCAGAAAGCGCGCCGGTGCCTGGGCGATCACCTGGCTGTCGACCAGCACCAGATCGGGGTTGCGCGGCAGCACCAGATACCGTTTGAAGGCCCCCTCGGCGGTGTAGATCACCGACAGTGCGCTGCAGGGGGCGTCGCTGGAGGCCAGGGTGGGCACCACGGCAACGGGCAGGCGCAGTTCGTAGGCCAGCGCCTTGGCGGTATCCAGTGCCTTGCCGCCGCCCATGCCGAGAATCACCTCGGGCCCGGCCTGCCGAGCCAATGCCACCAGACGGGCGATTTCTTCGTCGCAGCACTCACCGGCAAAACGCACCCGCTGACAATCGAGATGGCCGGCACAGGTGTTTTCCAGCAGATCGCCCAGGTGATCGTCAGCGAAGGGATCGAGCAGCGCCAGTGTCTTGTTGCCGAAGCGCGACAACTCGAAGCCGAGTTGCTCGAGCGCGCCACGGCCCTGCACGTAACGGGATGGGAAGATGGCAGTGGTCAGCATGGGAACCTCCTGAGAAAACGCTGGAGGTACTGTAAAGGCACGATCAACGCGGCGTATTGCCCCAGGTCAGCCAGGAACCGGTTACATCCGCTGTGCGCCGGCACTGCTACGTCGAAAACAGGCTCTAGAGGGCCTAAAACGACGAGGCCGGCGTACGGCCGGCCTCGTCAGCAAGGGTGAGACTCAGACACCGAGGTAGTCGAGAATCCCTTCAGCCGCATTGCGGCCTTCGTAGATGGCGGTCACCACCAGGTCGGAACCCCGCACCATGTCACCACCGGCGAACACCTTCGGGTTGCTGGTCTGGTGTTTGAAGGTCGCCTTCTCCGGCGCGACGACACGGCCCTGGGTATCGATACGGATATCGAAATCATCGAACCAGGGCGCCGGGCTCGGTCGGAAACCGAAGGCGATCAGCACGGCTTCTGCCGGGATGATCTCCTCGGAGCCCGGGATTGGCTCGGGGCTGCGACGGCCACGGGCATCGGGCTCGCCGAGACGGGTCTCGACCACCTTTACGCCTTCGACCTTGTCCTCGCCGACGATGGCGATGGGCTGGCGGTTGAAGAGGAACTTCACGCCCTCTTCCTTGGCATTCTTCACTTCCTTGCGCGAGCCCGGCATGTTCGCTTCGTCACGGCGATAGGCGCAGGTCACGGCCTTGGCGCCCTGGCGAATCGAGGTGCGGTTGCAGTCCATCGCAGTGTCGCCGCCGCCGAGGACCACGACGCGCTTGCCCTTCATGTCGACGAAGTCTTCCGGCGCCTTCTCGAAACCGAGGTTGCGATTGACGTTGGCGATCAGGAAGTCCAGCGCGTCGTGCACGCCCGGCAGGTCCTCGCCCGGGAAGCCGCCCTTCATGTAGGTGTAGGTGCCCATGCCCATGAACACGGCATCGTACTCATCCAGCAACTGCTGCATGGTGATGTCCTTGCCGATCTCGGTGTTCAAACGGAATTCGATACCCATGCCGGTGAAGACTTCGCGGCGATTGCTCAGTACGCTCTTTTCCAGCTTGAACTCGGGAATGCCGAAGGTCAGCAGGCCGCCGATTTCCGGGTTCTTGTCGAACACCACCGGCGTCACGCCATTGCGCACCAGAATGTCCGCACAGCCCAGGCCGGCCGGACCGGCACCGATCACCGCGACACGTTTGCCGGTCGGTTTGACCTTGGACATGTCCGGGCGCCAGCCCATGGCGAAAGCGGTATCGGTGATGTACTTCTCCACCGAGCCGATGGTCACCGCACCGAAGCCGTCGTTGAGGGTGCAGGCACCTTCGCACAGACGATCCTGCGGGCACACGCGGCCGCAGACTTCCGGCAGGGTGTTGGTCTGGTGGCTGAGTTCGGCGGCAGCCAGAATGTTGCCTTCGGAGACCAGCTTCAACCAGTTGGGGATGAAGTTGTGCACCGGGCACTTCCACTCGCAATACGGGTTGCCGCAACCCAGGCAGCGGTGTGCCTGATCACCGGCCTGAGCCGGCTTGAAGGTGTCGTAGATCTCGACGAATTCTTTCTTGCGCTGACGCAGCAGCTTCTTCTTCGGGTCTTTGCGCCCGACTTCGATGAACTGGAAGTCGTTATTCAGACGTTCAGCCATGTCATAAACCTCTTAGCAGCAGCGCCGAGCGACACGCTCGAAGCTGCAAGACAATCACGTTGAGCGGCGAGCCCCGCTGTCAGGGCTCGCCGCTTGAAGCTGCTTATTGCGGGTTGGCGCGGATGCTGGAGAGCAGCGACTTGAGGTTCGCAGCCTTGGGTTTCACCAGCCAGAACTTGCGCAGGTAGTCGTCCAGGTTTTCCAGCAGATTGCGACCCCACTCGCTCGACGTCTCTTCGACGTACTCGGCCAACACCCGCTCCAGGTGGCTACGGTAAGCCTCCATGGACTCGTTGTTGATCCGTTGAATCTCTACCAGCTCGTGGTTGACCCGGTCGTAGAAGCTGTTGTCCAGGTCCAGCACGTAGGCGAAACCACCGGTCATGCCTGAGCCGAAGTTGTAGCCGGTCTTGCCCAGCACGCAGACGAAACCACCGGTCATGTACTCGCAGCAATGGTCACCCACGCCTTCCACCACGGAATGGGCGCCGGAGTTGCGCACCGCGAAACGCTCACCTGCGGTACCCGCTGCGAACAGCTTGCCACCGGTGGCGCCGTACAGGCAGGTGTTGCCGATGATCGCGCTGTCCTGGGTTTTGAACGGGCTGCCCTTCGGTGGCACGATCACCAGCTTGCCAGCGGTCATGCCCTTGCCGACGTAATCGTTGGCGTCGCCTTCGAGGTAAAGGTTCAGCCCACCGGCGTTCCACACACCGAAGCTCTGCCCCGCAGTACCTTTGAAACGGAAGGTGATCGGCGCCTTGACCATGCCCTGGTTGCCATGCACCCGGGCGATTTCGCCGGACACGCGGGCACCGATGGAGCGGTCGCAGTTGCAGATATCCAGCTGGTAGTCGCCGCCACTGGCGCTGTCGATCGCCGACTTGGCCATGGACAGCATCTCTTCGGCCAGCAGCCCCTGGTCGAACGGCGGGTTGCGGTCGACTTCACAGAACTGCGGTTTGTCGGCCGGAATGTGATCGCTACCCAGCAGCGGGGTCAGATCCAGGTGGTTCTGCTTGGCGGTTTCGCCCGGCAGAATCTCCAGCAGATCGGTACGCCCGATCAGTTCGCCCAGACTGCGCACGCCCAGCTTGGCCAGCCACTCGCGGGTTTCCTCGGCGACGAAGGTGAAGAAATTCACCACCATGTCGACGGTGCCGATGAAGTGATCCTTGCGCAGCTTGTCGTTCTGAGTCGCCACGCCTGTTGCGCAGTTGTTCAGGTGACAGATACGCAGGTACTTGCAGCCCAGAGCGACCATTGGCGCGGTACCGAAGCCGAAGCTCTCGGCACCGAGGATGGCAGCCTTGATCACGTCGAGGCCGGTTTTCAGGCCGCCGTCGGTCTGCACCCGCACCTTGCCGCGCAGGTCGTTGCCGCGCAGGGTCTGGTGAGTTTCCGCCAGGCCCAGCTCCCACGGCGCGCCGGCATACTTGATCGACGTCAGCGGCGAAGCGCCGGTGCCGCCGTCATAACCGGAAATGGTGATCAGGTCGGCGTAAGCCTTGGCGACACCGGCGGCGATGGTGCCGACGCCCGCTTCGGATACCAGCTTGACCGATACCAGGGCACTGGGGTTGACCTGCTTGAGGTCATAGATCAGCTGCGCCAGGTCTTCGATCGAATAGATATCGTGGTGCGGCGGCGGCGAAATCAGGGTGACGCCCGGTACCGCGTAACGCAGCTTGGCGATCAGCCCGTTGACCTTGCCACCCGGCAGCTGACCACCTTCGCCCGGCTTGGCACCCTGAGCCACCTTGATCTGCAGCACTTCGGCATTGACCAGGTACTCCGGGGTGACCCCGAAACGGCCGGTGGCGATCTGCTTGATCTTGGAGCTCTTGATGGTGCCATAGCGAGCCGGGTCTTCACCGCCTTCTCCGGAGTTGGAGCGTGCGCCCAGCCGGTTCATAGCCTCGGCCAGGGCTTCGTGAGCCTCCGGCGACAGTGCCCCCAGGGAGATACCGGCGGCATCGAAACGCTTGAAGATCGATTCCAGCGGCTCGACGTCATCCAGTGCCAACGGCGTATCGGCCAGCCTGACCTGCAACAGGTCACGCAGCATCGACACCGGGCGGGTATCAACCAGTTTGGTGTATTCCTTGAAGGTCTCGTAACTGCCCTGCTTCACCGCTGCTTGCAGGGTGTTGACCACATCGGGGTTGTAGGCGTGGTACTCGCCGCCGTAGACGAACTTCAGCAGGCCACCCTGCTGGATCGCCTTGCGGTTGTTCCAGGCTTCGCCCGCCAGCGCCTTCTGCTCGGCTTCCAGGTCGACGAAACGCGCGCCCTTGAGGCGGCTCGGTACGCCACGGAAGCACAGACCGGTGACCTCGTCGGCCAGACCGACCGCCTCGAACAGCTGAGCACCGCGGTAGGAACCGACGGTGGAGATGCCCATCTTCGAGAGGATCTTCAGCAAGCCCTTGGAAATGCCCTTGCGGTAGTACTTGAAGACTTCGTACAGATCACCCAGCACCTCACCGGTACGGATCAGATCACCCAGCACTTCGTAGGCCAGGAACGGGTACACCGCCGAAGCGCCGAAACCGATCAGCACCGCATAGTGGTGCGGGTCACGGGCGGTGGCGGTTTCGACCAGGATGTTGCAATCGCAGCGCAGGCCGGTTTCGGTCAGGCGATGGTGTACCGCCCCGGTGACCAGCGCAGCGTGGGCCGGCAGCTTGCCCGGCGCGATGTGACGGTCGGTCAGAACCAGCAGTACCTTGCCGGAGCGCACGGCTTCTTCGGCCTGGTCGGCCATGTTGCGCACGGCCGCTTCCAGGCCGATCGACTCGTCGTAGTTGAGGTCGATGATCTGCCGCTCGAATCCCGGGCGCTGCAGATTCATCAGGGTGCGCCACTTGGCCGGGGAGATCACCGGCGAGCTGAGGATCACCCGCGACGCATGTTCCGGGGACTCCTCGAAGATGTTGCGCTCGGCACCGAGGCAGATCTCCAGCGACATGACGATGGCTTCACGCAGCGGGTCGATCGGCGGGTTGGTGACCTGCGCGAACTGCTGGCGGAAATAGTCGTACGGTGAACGCACGCGCTGACTCAACACCGCCATCGGCGTGTCATCGCCCATCGAGCCAACCGCTTCCTGGCCCTGCTCGGCGAGCGGACGCAGCACCTGGTCACGCTCCTCGAAGGTGACCTGGAACATCTTCATGTACTGCTTGAGCTGATCCGCTTCGTAGAAGGCCGAACCATGGTCGTTGTCTTCCATGGTCGCCTGGATACGCAGCGCGCTCTTGCGCAGCCACTGCTTGTAGGGGTGGCGGGACTTGAGGCGATTGTCGATGTCGTCGGTGGTCAGCACCTGACCGGTTTCGGTATCGACGGCAAGGATCTGGCCCGGGCCGACACGGCCTTTGGCGACCACGTCTTCGGGCTGGTAATTCCACACGCCGATTTCCGAGGCCAGGGTGATGTAGCCATTGGTGGTGGTCACCCAACGCGCCGGACGCAGGCCGTTGCGGTCGAGCAGGCACACGGCGTGACGACCATCGGTCAGCACTACGCCAGCGGGGCCATCCCAGGGCTCCATGTGCATGGAATTGTATTCGTAGAACGCCCGCAGGTCGGCGTCCATGGTTTCGACGTTCTGCCAGGCTGGCGGAATGATCATGCGCACGCCGCGGAACAGGTCGATGCCGCCGGTGACCATCAGTTCGAGCATGTTGTCCATGCTCGAGGAGTCGGAGCCCACGCGGTTGACCAGCGGGCCGAGCTCTTCGAGGGCAGGAATCTGGCCGTTCTCGAATTTGGTACGGCGTGCCTGCGCCCAGTTGCGGTTACCGGTGATGGTGTTGATCTCGCCATTGTGGGCGAGGAAACGGAACGGCTGAGCCAGCGGCCACTTCGGCAGGGTGTTGGTGGAAAAGCGCTGGTGGAACACGCAGATCGCAGTCTGCAGGCGCTCGTCACCCAGGTCCGGGTAGAACTGCTGCAGGTCGGCCGGCATCATCAGGCCTTTGTAGATGATGGTCTTGTGCGAAAAGCTGCAGATGTAGTGCTCGCTGTCCGCGGCGTTGGCCACCGAGGAGCGGCGACGGGCACAGAACAGTTTGATGGCGAAGTCCTGATCGCTCAGGCCATCGGCACTGATGAACACCTGTTCGATCTGCGGCAGGCGCTCCAGAGCCAGGCGGCCAAGCACGCTGGTATCGATCGGCACCTTGCGCCAGCCGACCAGAGTCAAACCGGCAGCCTGGATTTCGCGATTCATGTTGTCGCGGGCAGCACTGGCCTTGGTCTCGTCCTGATTGAGGAAGACCATGCCTACGGCATATTGCTTGGGCAGCTCGACGCCGAAGGTGTCCTTGGCGACGGCGCGCAGGAACAGATCGGGCTTTTGAATCAGCAAACCACAGCCATCACCCGTCTTGCCGTCGGCGTTGATGCCGCCACGGTGGGTCATGCAGGTCAGTGCTTCTATCGCGGTCTGCAACAGGTGATGGCTGGCCTCACCCTGCATGTGTGCGATCAGGCCGAAGCCGCAGTTATCCTTGAACTCATCAGGATGGTACAGACCTGCTTTCATAGGGAACTCTCACCAGACTGCCTTACTCGGCATTTTTCTTTCTAATTCAACCAATTACTCTGCGCGCAGGTCGATGCGCCCGGCTTTGCGCAGGCAAACGGAGGTCATTGTACATAGCGAGAGAAGCGTCACAAAGAACAATGTGACGAAAAACAGGAATAAAATGTCGCAAAAATGAAAGAGCCCGTTGCAGCGGTTACGCTGCAACGGGCACGTTTCTGTCAGGGCGCCATTTCCTGAGTGACACTGGCGAAGGTTTTCGGCCACGGCTTGCCGGCCTGAACCTTGGCGGGCAGCGTCTTCACGGCAGCCTGGGCGGCGTCGCGGCTGGCAAAACTACCATAAGTGATGACGAAAAGCGGCTTACCCTGGTGCATCTTCTTGAAGTAGCGGTATTGCGCGCCGTTCTGACTCACGAATGAACGCGCACTGGCTTCCGTGCTGGTACCGAGAATCTGCAGGGTGTAATGGCTCTTGGTCTGCGCCGCATACCAGCCACTGCCCTGTGCGGCACCGGCTGTCGCGGGCGCTTGAGCGGCGGGAGCAGGCCTTGTTGCCGGGGCAGGAGCCGGCTTCGGTTGTTCAGCCGGCTTCGGCTGCTGCGTGACCGGTGGCGCTGCCCGAGGAGCCGGGGCGGGAGCGGGCGTGGCGGGCGGCGCAGTTGCCGGCGCCGACTGGGACGCTACCGGCGGCACGGTCACCGGCGTGCTTGTCACGGGCTCTGGCAACTCCACATTTGCCTCACCGTCCGTCTCGCCTGCAGCCTGCGCAAGCGGCTGACGGATCACCGGCTGGGATTGACCAACCAGAGGCAGGGGCAGGGGCTGATTGCTGCCGGCGAATTCGATGGCAGGCCGACCATCGGCGCCCTGCTCGGCACCAGGCTGAGCCGCTTGAGTTTCGGGTTGCTGCTGCGGCTGCTGCGCAGCATCGACAGGCAGTTGCGCCTGGGTTGCCGGAGCATCCGTGGAACCCGAGCGACCCTGCATCAGCAGGGCCGCGACCACACCGATGGCAACCACACCCAGTGCCAACAGATGCTTTCTGGGCAGGTTGAAGGAGAAACCACCCGCCTTCGCCGCGCCACGGCGTGATGCCATGGCATCGACCAGAACATCGCGGGCAACACGATTGATCTCACCCGGCCAGCCACCAGAGCGGTCATGGATCAGTTCGACCTGCTCGTCGGAGAACAACTCGATCCCCTGAGCGGCCCCCTCGAGGCGCAGAGCCAGATACTCGCGCGTCTCATCCTCGGCGTAGGGCTGCAGCTCGATGACGTGAAAAACCTCTTCGGCGCCAGCCAGCGCTTCGAGGCGCGAGATGAGATCGGTATCGGCGAACAGGAAGACGTGGGGACGCCCTTCCGGGCTGCCCTGAGCCAGGACCAGCAAGGCCTCCAGCGCCGCTTCGCTGAGCTCCTCGGCATCATCGATCAGCAGATAGACTTCCTGCCCGGTCAGCGAAAGCTGACCGACCTGAGCCAGCAACGAGGCCCGATCGGTCTGCTGAGTGTTGAGACCTTGCGCGATATGCCGCATCAGCGTCGCAGGGTCGGCAGCGCCCTGAGCGGATACCACGACATTGTGAACGGCCTGCTTGTTGGTGCTGGCGACCAGCGCCTGGCGCAGCAAGGTCTTGCCACTGCCCTCCGGCCCCGTCACCACCAGCAGCAGTTGGCTGTAGCGGGCCAGGTGATGCAATTGCCCAAGCACCGGCTTGCGCTGTGCGGGGAAGAACTTGAAGCCCGGCACCCGCGCCGCGAATGGATCATGGGTGAACTGGTAGTGATCGAGAAACGCTTCGTCGGCGTGCAAACTGGTCATTGAATACTCACTGATTGTTAAGCCGGGCCACCAGTGCCGGATAGTCGGCAGCCAGGGTGGCACTCAAGATGTCTCGCGGGTAATCGCTGGTCACTACCGCTTCGCCCAGCGAGCGCAGCAGTACCAGACGCAACTGGCCATCCAGCACCTTCTTGTCGACAGCCATGTGCTCGAGAAAATCCGCAGGGGTCATTGCCTGCGGCGGCACCACGGGCAGGCCAGCGGCGAGAAACAGACGAATGCCACGGTCGCGCTCATCGGCAGTGAGCCAGCCCAGGCGGTGAGACATCTCCAATGCCATCACCGTTCCGGCGGCTACCGCCTCACCGTGCAACCAGACGCCATACCCCATGTGGGTTTCGACGGCATGTCCAAAGGTATGCCCGAGATTGAGCGTGGCGCGCACGCCGGTTTCCCGTTCGTCGGCGCCCACCACACGCGCCTTGGCCGCACAGGAGCGCTCGATGGCCTGGGTCAGTGCAACCTGATCAAGGCCGCGCAACGCTGCCATATTCTCCTCGAGCCAGCCAAGGAAAGGCTCGTCGCAGATCAATCCATACTTGATCACTTCAGCCAGCCCCGCCGACAGCTCGCGGGGCGGCAGTGTATCCAGACTGCGGGTGTCGATCAGTACCGCCTGTGGCTGGTAGAAGGCACCGACCATGTTCTTGCCCAGAGGATGGTTGATCCCGGTCTTGCCACCTACCGAAGAGTCGACCTGGGAAAGCAGCGTAGTCGGGATCTGGATGAAATTCACGCCACGCTGATAGCAGGCCGCCGCGAACCCCGCCATATCACCGATCACTCCACCACCAAGGGCAATGACCGTGGTCCGCCGGTCATGGCGGGCGCCGAGCAAGCCGTCGAAGATGGTCTGCAGCGTTTCCCAGTTCTTGAACGCTTCGCCATCGGGGAGCACGACCGAGGTGACCCGGTACTCAGCGAGCGTCGCTTCCAGCGCAGCCAGGTACAAGGGTGCGACGGTCTCGTTGGTGACGATCGCCACCTGGCGACCGACGATATGCGGCGTCAGCAGATCGGCACGACCGAGCAGGCCGTCACCAATATGAATGGGGTAGCTGCGCTCAGCGAGATCGACATGGAGTGTTTGCATGGAGCCCCCGATTGAAAAGGGCTCTAGGATAACGCAGTTCGGCCCTGTCATTAACGGGGCGCTAGCGCTTCCAGCCGCTCGAGAATTTCCTGAACCACCATACGCGGTGGGCGCTCATCGGTTTCGATGATCACATCGGCGATTTCCCGATACAGCGGATCACGAATGGCGAGCAGATCAGCCAGCACCTGCCCCGGGTTGGGTGCACGCAGCAATGGGCGATTGCGATCGCGCGCAGTGCGATCGATCTGCTGCTCGACGGACGCATGCAGATAGACCACGCGCCCTCCCGCACGCAATGCCTGGCGATTCAACGGCCGCAAGACCGCACCGCCCCCAGTGGCCAACACCAGACCATCGGACTCGCAAAGCGAGCAGATTACCGCCTGCTCGCGCTCACGGAAGCCCTGTTCACCCTCGACATCGAAAATCCAGGGAATGTCTGCACCGGTACGCTGCTCGATCTCCTTGTCGGAGTCCTTGAATGGCAACCGCAACTCTTTGGCAAGCAAGCGCCCGATGGTGCTCTTTCCAGCACCCATCGGGCCGACAAGGATCAGATTACGCACAAATTACCGACTCACGGCCACCGCGGAAGTGTTCATGATGCGCGGAGTGATGAAAACCAGCAACTCAGTCTTGTTGTCGGTGACCGTATCGCGACGGAACAAACGCCCCAGATAAGGCACGTCGCCAAGGAAAGGGACCTTCTCCGTGGACTTGGTCTGGGTATTTTCAAACACCCCACCGATCACGATGGTTTCACCGTCTGCAACCAGAACTTTTGCATTGACCTCGTTCTTGTTGATCGGCGGCACATTGTTGACGGCATTAGCAAAGTCTGGCGCATCCTTGGTGACCTTGACTTCCATGATGATCCGGTTATCCGGCGTGATCTGTGGAGTCACCTCCAAGGACAATGCCGCTTCCTTGAAGGATGTCGAAGTCGCGCCACTGGAGCTGGCTTCCTGGTAAGGAATCTCCTGCCCCTTGAGAATCTTCGCGGTCTCCTTGTCGGAAGTCACGACCTTGGGCTGGGAAACTATCTCGCCATTACCCGAGCTTTCCATCGCGGAAAGCTGCAGATCCAGGACAACGTTATTGCTCAAGAAGCCAATACCAATACCGGAAGTGCTGTTGGCTACGCCCATATCCACGAAAGGTAAGCGCGCCAATCCATCGTCCAGCGAAGTGCTGCCGATAGTATCAGTACCAACGAAAGGAGCTCTGGCACCAGTATCCTCATCAAAAGCCTGAACACCGTCCTTACCACTTACATCCCATGCCCCCCGCCTTGCGCTGCCCCCCCAACGTACACCCAGCGCCTTGTCATAGTTGACCCTGGCCTCAACGATACGCGCCTCGATCATCACCTGACGAACCGCCACGTCGAGCTGAGCCACGATTCGGCGCAGCTCGTCCAGACGCTCCTGGGTCTGATAAGCGATGATGCTGTTGGTGCGTTCATCGACGGTAATTGAGCCACGATCGTCAGCCGCACCACCATCGGCACTGGTCACCGACTGGAACAGCTTGGCCATGTCGGCAGCCTTGGCGTAGTTGACCTGAATCAACTCGCGGCGTAGCGGTGCCAACTCGGCAATCTGCTTCTGCGACTCCAGCTCCTGGCGCTCACGGGCGGCGATCTCTTCAGCGGGCGCAACCAGCAGCACGTTACCGATCTGGCGCTTGTCGAGCCCCTTGGTTTTCAGCACCAGATCCAGCGCCTGATCCCAGGGCACGTTCTGCAGGCGCAGGGTGATGTTGCCGGCCACGGTGTCACTGGCGACCAGGTTGAGGTCGGTGAAATCAGCGATCAGCTGCAGCACGGAACGCACGTCGATATCCTGGAAGTTCAGCGACAGCTTCTCGCCGGTATAGGCGAAACGCTCGGCCTGACGCTTATCGGCGTCTTCCTGGGTCAACGGCTTGACGCTCAGAGTCAGCTTGTTTTCGGTCTGATAGGCCAGGTAGTCGAAAGCACCGACGGGCTCGATGACGATGCTCGCATCGTCACCGGCACCACTGGCGCTGACGAACTGCACCGGCGTAGCGAAGTCCTTCACATCCAGGCGGACACGCAAGGCTTCGGGCAACTGGGTGCGGTTGAAATTCAGGATGATCTTGCCGCCGCGCTCCTGGATATCGGGGCTGACCGAGGCGTCGGAGAGGTTGATGACGACGTTGCCTTCACCCTGCTCGCCGCGCTGGAAATCGATATTGCTGATCGCCTTGTTGACTGCACCGAAGACTTTCGGAGTAGCCGGGGCGGCAACCGGTGTAGCGGCCACGGGGGCAGTGCGTGCAGCCGCCGGCGCGCTCGCCGGGGCGGCTGAGGCGCTGGCTGAGGAAGTGGCGACCCCGGTTCCAACCTGAACGAACAGGTTGTTGCCTTCGGTACGGGTATTGTAAGGCGCCAGACTGGACAGGTTGATGATCAACCGTGTGCGATCCTTGGCCTCGACCACGGTAAGGCTGCGCGCATTGCCCATCCCCAGCTCGCGGTTCTTGACGCCCAGCTTGTTGGAAACGCCTGGCAGATCCAGCGCGATACGGGCTGGCTGCTCGATGGTATAACCACGCGGTGCGGTGACCGGCTCGTCGAATGACAGTTTCAGCTCGACGCGGTCACCCGGCAGAGCTACGACATCCAGCGCTTGCAGATTGGCTGCCAGGGCTGCGGGAGAGAGCAGGATCGCCAGCAGCGAAACGCTGAGACGCGAAAGAGAGCTGTTCATGCTTGGGTTCCGTTTGGCAGACCGGTTATTTCTTTTCATGCTTCACCTCGCTCCTCAGGAGCGCTCCTTCAGAGTGAGGGTACGGGGGCGCTCGAGCCAGCCACCATCACCGTCAGGGACGATTTCGACGACGTCGATCTTGGCACTGTCAATGGCCACGATACGGCCTTCATTGCGCCCCAGGTAATCCCCGACCCTGACGCGATGAACACCACCGGCACCGCTGACCAGCGCGAACGAGCCGTTGCCATTGGCCAAGGTGCCGACCATTTCGAAGAGCTCGATATTGAAACCCTCGAGGAACTGCTTGATCCGGGTTTCGTCCGGCTTGATTTCCTTATCCCCCTTCGTCCGATTGACCAGGTCGATCTTCACGGGGGGCTGGAACGGGCTGCGCAACGCTGCTGCGCTATAGGTGAAGCTTTCATAGGGCTCAGGCTGCGGAAGCGGCTCGATCTGGCCTTTCGGCCGCGCGCGCACCTCATCCATGTAGGCCTGAAGGTCACTGAAATCACCTCCACCGCAACCACTCAGGCTGAGCAACAGCAGGCTCGACAGGAAGACACGCTTCATGGCTGTGCTCCCTTGTCGTTATAACGATAGGTCTTGGCAAGAATGCTCATGCGCAGCTTCGAGGTGCTCCCCTCTGCCGCAGGAACCAGTTCGAAATCATGCAACGTGACGATGCGTGGCTGGCTGGCGACACCGCTGACGAAGGTCGCCAGGTCATGATAACCACCGACCACCTTGATCTGAATCGGCAGCTCGATATAGAACGGCTGAGTGACTTCCGGCAGCAACTTGATTTCCTCGAACTCCAGACCACTGTCCAGACCGATGCGGGTAATGTCCTCGAGCAGCCCCGGGACCTCCGTATCGCTTGGCAATTGCTTGAGCAGGGCACCGAACGAGACCTCCGCTTCCTTCATCTGGTCGCGGTAGGCTTCGAGGTTGGCGGCCTGAAACGCCTTGGTCGAGAACTGCTCCTTGAGCGACTCCTCTTCCATGCGCTGCTGATCAAGGCTTGCCTGCAGATCTTTCAGGTGGAAGTTGTAGCCGAGCGCCAGCACCAGTATCACGGCGATGATGCCAGCGATGACCTTGACCGCAGCGGGCCAGGATCCAATGTTGTTGAGGTCGAGATCGTTGAAGTCGACCTTGCGCAGGCTCGCCAGGGAATCGTTGAGGCTCATGGCTTGACCTCCGCTTCTTGCTTGACCGGCTGCGCTTGCTGCACGGTCAACTGAAAGGTATTGGCCTGGTCCACCGCTCCAGCGGTAACCGCCTTGACCTCGGTCAGGTTGGGCGCTGCCAACCAGTCGGAGGCGTCCATGTCACGCATGAGACTGGAAACCCGACTGTTGGATTCGGCCGCACCGACGATCGCAATGGTCTTGTCGGTCATTTTCACCCCGGTGAAATACACGCCATCAGGCAAGGTCCGCACCAGTTGATCGAACACACGACCAATGATCGGGCGATTGCCCTGCAGGTCCTGAATGATCTTCATCCGCTCGAGCAATTGCTGGCGGCGTGTGCGCAGCTCGCTGATCTCGGCGATTCGCGTATCGAGAACAGCGATTTCCTTGCGCACGAAGTCGTTGCGCGCCTGCTGGTTCTCGATTTCGCCGCTGAGATACTGATCACCCAGAAAGACCACGCCTGCAGCTACGACCAAAAGGCCGCCAAGGCTGACCAGAAAACGCTGCTTGCGCTCTTCGCGCAGCTGTTCACGCCAGGGAAGGAGGTTAATGCGCGCCATCAGTCGAAACTCCTCATCGCCAGGCCGCAGGCAATCATCAGTGCCGGCGCATCACTGGCCAGTGCCCCTGCATTGACCTTGCCGCTCAGGGCCATGTCCGCGAACGGGTTGGCGACCAGCGTCTGGGTACCGATCTTCTGCTGAATGAGACGGTCCAGATCAGGGATCGAGGCCGTGCCACCCGCCAGCAGGATGTAATCCACATCGTTGTACTGGCCAGCAGCGAAGAAGAACTGCAGGGAACGGGACACCTGCTGCACGAGCGCGTCCTTGAAGGGCTGCAATACTTCGCTTTCATAGTCGTCGGGCAAGCCACCCTGCTTCTTGGCAAGGCCGGCCTCATCGACGGACAGGCCATAACGGCGCTGGATTTCCTCGGTCAACTGACGACCACCGAACAGTTGCTCACGGGTGTAGATGGTACGCCCGTTGTGCAGCACGCTGAGGGTGGTCATGGTCGCGCCGATATCGACGACGGCCACGGTCAGATCGTCATGCACGCCACCGAGCTGCTCGGAAAGCAACCCATAGGCACGCTCCAGCGCATAGGCCTCGACATCCACCACCTTGGCAGTCAGCCCAGCCAGCGCAAGAGCCGCCTCGCGAACTTCGACGTTTTCCTTGCGGCAGGCTGCCAGCAGCACTTCGACCCGCTCGGAATTGCGCGCAGAGATGCCCTGGACCTCGAAATCGATCGCCACCTCTTCCAGCGGGTACGGAATGTACTGGTCAGCTTCGAGCTTGATCTGGTTTTCCAGCTCATCGTCCGAAAGCCCCGCTTCCATCTCGACGGTCTTGGTGATCACCGCAGAGCCGGCCACGGCGACGGAAACCGAACGCACATTGGTCTTGGCCTTGGCCAGAACCCGCGACAACGCCTGACCGACTCCCTCGAGTTCGGCGATGTTCTTTTCGACGACAGCATTGGCGGGGAGCGGCTCGACAGCGTAAGCCTCTACCTTGTAGCGGCTTCCTGAGCGACTCAATTCGAGGAGCTTGACTGAGGTCGAACTTATATCGATCCCCAAAAGCGTATTCGCTTTCTTACTGAAGAGCCCTAGCACGACCGATTTCCTATTCACATCCATAACTTACGGACGATTTATGTTTTTCCACATTAAATAGCAGACTTGACAGAAGCGCAAATGGCTCCCCAGCAAAAAAAACGCTTATAATGTGATCAGTTTTTGCCTTTTCGCTTTGTCTTCCGCTTAACTCGTTCTTTTATCTGGAAATCCAAAAATCTTGATGCGTTTGCTGAAGTTTTTCTGTTGGTCCGTTATCGCTGTTTTTTGTGCGCTACTACTCAGCGTCAGCGGTGCCTTCCTCTACCTGAGCCCGACTCTACCCTCTGTCGATGCCCTTCGCAGCATAGAGCTGCAGATCCCGCTTCGCGTCTACAGCAGCGATGGGAAGCTCATCGCAGAATTCGGAGAAATGCGCCGTTCCCCCATCGCCTTCGCCGACATTCCGCCTGACTTCACCAGCGCACTGCTCGCCGCAGAGGACGACAATTTCGCAAACCATTATGGCGTTGATCTTACGAGCCTGATGCGCGCTGCCACGCAATTATTGAAAACCGGTCAAATTCAATCGGGTGGTAGCACCATCACCATGCAGGTGGCGAAGAACTTCTTCCTCACCAGTGAGCGTAGCTTCTCGCGCAAGATCACCGAAATTCTTCTCGCTCTGCAGATCGAGCGCGAATTGAGCAAGAACGAAATCCTCGAGCTCTACGTCAACAAGATCTACCTCGGCCACCGTGCATACGGAATCGAAGCCGCCGCTCAAGTCTATTACGGCAAATCCATCCGAGACTTGAGCCTTTCCCAGCTTGCGACGATAGCCGGTCTTCCCAAGGCACCTTCGGCCTTCAACCCGCTGACCAACCCGACCCGTGCCAAGGAGCGTCGTGACTGGATCCTCGGCCGCATGCACCGCCTGGGCCGCATCGATCAGGCTCGTTACGAGACAGCGCTCGCCGAGCCGGTGGATGCCAGCTATCACGTGCAAACTCCTGAGGTGCCGGCACCTTACGTGGCCGAAATGGCGCGCGCCGAGATGGTCGGTCGTTATGGCAGCGACGCATACACCCAGGGCTTCAACGTCACCACCACGGTGCCCAGCGATCTTCAGCAGATGGCCAACAAGGCGCTGCGTGACGGTTTGATCGACTACGACCAACGCCACGGCTATCGAGGCCCGGAAAGCCGCTTGCCCGGCATGACCCGGGAAACCTGGCAGGCCGAGCTGAGCAAGCAGGGCCTACGCGGTGGGCTGGAGCCAGCCATCGTTACCCAGGTCGAGAAAAGCGGCATTCTGGTACTCACGCGTCGCGGCAGCGAGGAGGCCGTTTCCTGGGACAGCATGAAATGGGCTCGCCCCTTCCTCAACACCAACAGCCTGGGACCCAGACCGCAGCAGCCAGCTGACGTGGTACAGATCGGCGACCTGATTCGCGTGCAGCGCCAGGACGACGAAAGCCTGCGCTTCGTGCAACTGCCAAGCGCACAGAGCGCCCTGGTTTCTCTCGACCCGCAGAACGGCGCGATTCGCGCTCTGGTTGGCGGTTTCTCCTTCGAGCAGAGCAACTACAACCGCGCGATTCAGGCCAAACGTCAGCCCGGCTCGAGCTTCAAGCCGTTCATCTACAGTGCCGCGCTGGACAACGGCTACACCGCCTCGAGCCTGGTCAACGATGCCCCGATCGTGTTCGTCGACGACTACATGGACCAGGTGTGGCGTCCGAAGAACGACAACAACACCTTCCTTGGCCCGATCCGCCTGCGGGAAGCCTTGTACAAGTCGCGCAATCTGGTATCGATTCGCCTGCTGCAGGCCATGGGTATCGAGCAGACCCTGCGCTATATCGAGCGCTTCGGCTTCAACCGTCAGGACCTGCCACGAAACCTGTCGCTGGCACTCGGTACCGCCAACCTCACCCCGATGGAAATCGCCACCGGCTGGACGACGTTCGCCAATGGCGGGCACAAGGTTCAACCGTACCTGATTCAGCGCATCGACAATCGCCATGGTGATCCGCTGTTCATCGCCAACCCGCCAAGCGTGCCCAATGCCGCACAGCCTGAAGTGCCGCCACCGGTCAACGAAGAAGGCGTGATGAGCGCCGCGCAAGCCAAACCGGAGCAGTTGCCCGAAGCACCGGAGCCGGCCCAAGCCGAACGCATTCTTGACGAGCGCACCGCCTACATCATGACCAGCATGCTGCAGGACGTGATCAAGCGCGGCACCGGGCGCCGAGCCATGGCGCTGGGCAGAACCGACCTGGCGGGCAAGACCGGGACCACCAACGAATCCAAGGACAGCTGGTTTTCCGGCTACAACGCCGATTACGTAACCACCGTGTGGGCAGGTTTCGATCAACCGGAAAGCCTGGGGCGCAACGAGTACGGCGGTACCGTGGCCCTACCGATCTGGATGAGCTACATGGGCGCCGCGCTCAAGGACAAGCCCAACCACAGCCCGGCCGAGCCTGACGGCATCCTGACCCTGCGTGTCGATCCGCACAGCGGCCGCGCAGCGGCACCAGGCACACCAGATGCCTATTTCGAGTTGTTCAAGAGCGAAGACTCGCCGCCCCCCATGAACGAACTCGACCCAGGCATGGGCGCGCCAGGCAGCCCACTGCCTGCCGACGAGGCGGCGCCGATCGACCTGTTCTGACGAAACGTCGGCGACTGCAGGTTCACGCTTGCAGCCGCCGCACCCGAGCCGCAGGGCCTTCACTTGCCCTCCCTCTCCTGCTACCGCGCATCAATGGCCAGGCCATGACTTCCCAGGCATAGGTGCCTCGCCCTTAAAACGCAGCCACAAAAAAACCCGCCGAAGCGGGTTTCTCATGTCACCAATCCATCACTCAGCCGTTGAACACGTCGGCGACCGACTGCAGCGGGTAGTGCTTGGGATACGGCAGGGTCGCCACACCGCTTTCGATGGCAGCCTTGGCCACCGCATCGCAGACCACGGTGATCAGACGGGCATCCATCGGCTTCGGAATGATGTACTCGCGACCGAACTCCAGGGAGATGCCGCCGTAGGCGTCGCAGACTTCCTGCGGTACCGGCAGCTTGGCCAGCTCACGCAGAGCGTTGGCGGCAGCGATCTTCATCTCTTCGTTGATGCGGGTGGCACGAACGTCCAGGGCACCACGGAAGATGAACGGGAAACCCAGCACGTTGTTGACCTGGTTCGGGTAGTCGGAGCGACCGGTGGCCATGATCACGTCGTTACGGGTGGCATGCGCCAGCTCCGGCTTGATCTCCGGATCCGGGTTCGAGCACGCGAACACGATCGGATTCGGCGCCATCAGCTTGAGGCCTTCGGCACTCAGCAGATCCGGGCCGGACAGACCGACGAACACGTCGGCACCGGTCAGCGCATCTTCCAGAGTGCGCTTGGTGGTTTCGGTGGCGAATACCGCCTTGTACTGGTTCAGATCATCACGACCGGCGTGGATCACACCCTTGCGGTCGATCATGAAGATGTTCTCGACCTTGGCACCCATGCTCACCAGCAGCTTCATGCAGGAGATGGCTGCGGCGCCGGCGCCCAGGCAGACGATCTTGGCCTCCGGCAGGGTCTTGCCGGCAATTTCCAGGGCGTTGAGCATGCCGGCCGCGGTCACGATCGCGGTACCGTGCTGGTCATCGTGGAAGACCGGGATGTCGCACTGCTCGATCAGCGCGCGCTCGATCTCGAAGCACTCGGGAGCCTTGATATCTTCCAGATTGATGCCACCGAAGGTGATGGAGATACGCTTGACGGTGTCGATGAACGCCTGCGGGCTCTCGGCATCGACTTCGATGTCGAACACATCGACACCGGCGAAACGCTTGAACAGTACACCCTTGCCTTCCATGACCGGCTTGGAGGCCAACGGGCCGAGGTCGCCCAGACCGAGGATCGCGGTGCCGTCGGAAATGACTGCTACCAGGTTGCCTTTACCGGTGTAGCGGTAGGCGAGCTCCGGATCGCGAGCGATCTCGCGCACCGGCTCGGCGACGCCCGGGCTGTAGGCCAGAGAGAGATCACGGGCAGTGGCGGTAGGCTTGGTGAGTTCGACGCTCAACTTACCTGGACGGGGCTTCTCATGGTATTCGAGAGCGGCAGTTTTCAGATCAGACATAGTGGCATTTCCGCTTTTTGGGGCTATTGACTGGCAGGCGGCCGAGGATACGCAAGTTGCAGGGGCCTGCACAAGACTATGCAGTCAGCCTGCAAACGTGACTCAGCGAACCGTCTTGAACCATTCACCGGGACGGGGCTCGCCCTGTGGATAAAGATTGTTGAGCAGGCGCAGGCTGCCTTCGGCATCACCGGAAAGGCCGCTCTTCGCCGCCAGGGCCTTGACCGTCTGGCCCGCCTTCACGCGCACCAACTGCAGCCTCAACGGCTCGGCCAACGTGCGCTCGGCAGCCTGCAACGGCCGGAAACTCTTGATCGCGGCGATGAACTGGGCATCGTCCTGCGCCTGCACTGCGCGGCCTTTTACCGCACCGACGAACAGGTACGCTTTGCCGCCCTTGAGAATAGCGGCTACCCGACGCGGCGCACTGCCGTCGATCACCCCCATGTGACCCTGCAGGCCAGCCTGCTGCAACGGCGCCTCCTCGCGCAGGCGATTGCCGCCGATACGCTGACGCAGCAACGTCGCGGCATCGAGCTTACGGGGGTTGTCCTCGAGAGTCATGGCGACGAAGACCTGCTCGTCAGCCGAGTGACCGATCAGCGTCTGCGGCTGATTGATGATGCTCCAGCCCCGGGGGAAGGTCAGCGCGAAGTCGAGGTCACGATGATAGAAGCGCTCACCGCGCCGGATACCACTTTCGGCCGAATCACCAAAGGGCAGGTTCTGCAGACGCTGGAGAAAAGCGTCGCGATTGACCTCCTGCTGCCCGTTCACCAACGCGCGGGCAGGGCCAAGCACCTGCTGCAGGCGCCGATCGTTGTCAGGGTGAGTATCGAACAGGCCGTGGTAGCCACCAGCAGGTTGCTGCTCACCGCGCCTGGCAGCCTGATCACGAGCGAAATCCTCCTGCAGCTTGAGCACCTTGACCACTTCGATCATCGCCTGCGGGTCGTAGCCGCCGCGCGCCAGGTATTGCGCCCCGAGGCCATCGGCCTCCAGCTCCATGTCACGACCATAACCACGCACGAATGCCGTCCCCAGAGCGCCGGTCACATCCGCTGCCGCACCGACTCCGGTACCCATCGCCACCGCCTGACCGAGAATGCCCCAGGCCGTCGACTGGCTTTGCTGGCGCACGCCATGGCGCGCCGTGACATGGCCGACTTCGTGCCCGAGTACCGCCGCCAGCTCCGCCTCGGAGCCCAGCTCCGCCTCGGAGCCCAGGTAAGCCAACAGACCGCGATGGATATAGATGTAGCCGCCCGGCAGCGCGAAGGCATTGATATCCGGGCTGTCGATCACCGTGAACCGGTAGTCCAACTGACCGCGATGGCTGTGCCGCGCCACGCGTTCACCCACACGCTGCACATAGGCCTGCAGCGCCTCGTCGGCGTAACGCGGGTATTGCTGAAGAATCTGCTGATGAGCGTCACGACCAAGGGCGAGCTCCTGAGCCTCGCTCATCATCACGAAATCGTTGCGCCCGGTTGCCGGGTTGACCGCACAACCGGCCAGCACGGCCAATAGCGAGAGCGCGACCAGCAGGCGAATCATCACGGCAATACCTCCAGCATGGCCCCGTGGGTCAGAGGCAGCATCCAGCGTGCCTGGCCGGTCTTCAGCCCACCCTTGCGGGAGCGGTCGATCATCCAGCCACGCGCTTCGATTCGCTTGCCCTGCAATTCACGCAACAGCTTCGGATCGAAGGTATCCAGTACCTGTGGCGCGATACGCAGCACCACTGAATGGCCAAGCTCGACCCAGACCCCGCCCCGGTTGCGCTCGACCCGTTGTACCTGCCCCTCGAGCAGCGCGAAGCCCCCGCTGCGAACGGCCCGCGCCGGCAAGGGGCGCAACTGCGACCAAAGCCCGACCCGGGCACTGCGAGCCTGGCGCTCGGCCTGACGATGACAGGTTACCAGCGCCGCATTGGGCGCGACCGCAACCAGCTGACCTAGACCCTCGGCCAGCATCCGCGCTTCGAGGTTCTTGCCGCCGCGGTCATACAGATGAGCCAGGGTACGCCCGTAGCGATCCTTTTTCTGCTCACCGGCCTTGACGCCCACACGCCCGCCATTGGCCTCCACCAACTGGCTAAGGCGATCACGCGCGGCCTCGGCATATGGCTCCGCGGGCCGCCCCTTGCGCGCCAGCTCCGGGGCATTGATACCGATCAGGCGGACACTGCGACCATCCACCAGCCGCAGGGTATCGCCATCCACCACGCGCTGTACCTTGACCTGGGCCAGCTTGCCGGGAGCCGGGCAGAAGGCATGGGCCGGAAGGCATGCGACAGAAACGAAAAAGGCGCCCACGAGGGACGCCTTCTTCAATAGTGCGAAAACAGCCATCTGGGCTTTCTTCGCTGCTCGGACGCTTACTTGGCGCCGAACACACCGAAACGCTGCTTGAAGCGGTCGATACGGCCGCCAGCGTCCAGCACTTTCTGCTTGCCGGTGTAGAACGGGTGGCACTCGGAGCACACGTCCAGGCTCAGCGGCTTGGCCAGCGTGGAGCGAGTCTTGATGACGTTGCCGCAGCTGCAGGTGGCGTCGATGGCAACGTATTCCGGATGGATATCGGCTTTCATGATTCTTTCCTCGGGTCTTGTGCCGCCACCAGACTGGATGTCGGGTACCGCACGTAGGTTGGCCGCGGATCATACCAGAGCACAGCCACGATGCAAGCCACGGACTCTGCCGGCCGTCGCCAGGCAAGGCGTACTGGCGGGCCGCTGCAAAAACCCTGCACCGCAAATTAGCATGGGCAGCTCCACCCGCCCTTCGGCAGCGCTGCAATGCGTTAACCGCAAGCGCCTTGTCGAGCGTGCGTGACCACGGCGCTGGCAGCGTAGGTGGTTTTTCAAGGGCCTGTTAATATCGCGCCTCGCCTGCCTGGAGCCTCCGCGTGCCCGACGCCATCCTGCGACTTGCCCTCCCCTCGCCGCTGCGCCGCCTGTTCGACTACCTCGCCCCACCGGGTGTGTCGGCCCGCGACCTGCGTCCAGGAGCGCGGCTGCGCGTGCCGTTCGGCCGCCGCGAGATGATCGGCATACTAGTCGAGATCAGCGACCACAGCGACGTACCGGCCAACAAACTGAAGCCGGCCCTGCAACTGCTCGACCTGCAATCGCCCATGCCGCCGGCACTGCTGCGCCTGTGCCAGTGGACGGCGCAGTACTACCAGCACAGTCTGGGCGACACCCTAAGCTGGGCATTGCCGGTGCTATTGCGCCAAGGGGAGCCGGCAGAAGCACGCCAGGAGCGCTTCTGGCTGATCGCCAAGGACGCCCACCTGGACGACCCGCGGCTGGCGCGCGCGCCCCGCCAGCGCGATGCCCTGAAGACCATCGCCCAGCACCCCCACGGGGTTGCCCATCAACTGCTCAGCCAGCTGCAGATCAACCGCGACAGCTTGCAGCTACTGCAGGAAAAAGGCCTGGTGCGCGTCGAGGTTCGCCGCCTGAGCAGCCCGGAGCGACATGCCAACTGGCTGGCTCAGCCGGAACTGCCGCTCAATGCGGAGCAACGCGCGGCAGCCGAGGCGGTACGTGCCGGCTTCGACAGTTTCAATGCGTTTCTGCTTGCCGGCGTCACCGGCAGCGGCAAGACCGAGGTCTACCTGCAACTGATCCGCGAGACACTGGAAGCTGGCAAGCAGGCACTGGTGCTGATTCCGGAAATCAACCTCGGCCCGCAGACCCTGGCGCGCTTCGAGCGCCGTTTCAACGCGCGCATCGCCCTGCTGCACTCGGCAGTCAATGACCGTGAGCGCCTGGATGCCTGGCTGGCCGCCCGCGATGGCGAGGCCGACATCATCATCGGCACACGCTCGGCACTGTTCACGCCGATGAAGCGGCCCGGCCTGATCATCATCGACGAAGAACACGACGCGTCCTACAAACAGCAGGAAGGCCTGCGCTACCACGCACGCGACCTCGCGGTGGTGCGCGCTCACCAGGAAAACGTACCGATCGTGCTCGGCTCGGCCACTCCCTCGCTGGAAAGCCTGCACAACGCCCACAGCGGCCGTTATGCCATGCTGCGCATGAATCAGCGTGCCGGTGGCGCCCAGTCGCCACGCTTCCTGCGCCTGGATATCAAGAGCCGCCCGCTCGACGCCGGCATGTCCCCGCCGCTGCAACAGGCCATCGCCCAGACCCTGGCTGCCGGTCAGCAGGTGCTGGTTTTTCTCAATCGCCGCGGTTTCGCACCAACGCTGCTGTGTCACGAATGTGGCTGGCTGTCGCAATGCCCACGCTGCGACGCGCGCATGACCGTGCACCAGCGCAGCCGTGAACTGCGCTGCCACCATTGCGGCCATGCCGAACGCCAGCCGAGCAATTGCCCGAGCTGCAATAACGTCGACCTGCGCCCGGTCGGTGCTGGCACCGAACGTGCGGAGGAGCGTCTGGAGATCCTGTTCCCCGACGTGCCGGTGCTGCGGGTCGACCGCGACACCACCTCGCGCAAGGAGGCCATGACCACCCTGTTCAACACCGTCCAGCGTGGCGAGCCGTGCATCCTGGTCGGCACCCAGATGCTCGCCAAAGGTCACCATTTCCCGCGGGTGACCCTGGTGGCCATCCTCGACGCCGACGGCGGCCTGTTCTCCGCCGACTTCCGTGCCAGCGAACGCATGGCCCAACTGATCGTCCAGGTTGCTGGTCGTGCCGGGCGTGCGGAGGAGCCGGGCAAGGTGATTATCCAGAGCCACCTGGCCGACCACCCGCTGCTGGTGCAACTGACCGAGCAGGGCTACTTCGCCTTCGCCGACCAGGCACTCAGCGAGCGTCGCGCCGCCGGACTGCCGCCGTTCTGCCACCTGGCTCTGCTGCGCGCCGAAGCGCACAAGCCCGGCCAGGCCGAAGGCTTCCTCGACGAAGCCTGCAACGAGGCCGAACAATTGCTGGGCGAGTTGAACCTGACAGGAATCGAGTTGCTCGGCCCAGTGCCAGCACCCATGGAGCGACGCGCTGGCCGCTACCGCGCCCAGTTGCTGCTGCAAGGCAATGCCCGCGCGCCCCTGCACAAGCTGCTCGCCCACTGGCTGCTGGTACTCGAAGGCCTGCCCAGCGGGCGTGCCGTGCGTTGGTCGCTGGATGTGGATCCGATCGACCTGTTCTGAACGGCTGCGCGTTGAGCAAGGCGCAGAGCGAAGCGATGGAGGCGGTGCAGCACGCGCAATGCGCAGATAATCTGCCGCCGAGCTTCCCGTTGCACGCTTCATGCAACAACTGCGGCGCGCTTTTCCTCGTAGCTTGTGGCTTGCAGCTTGCCGCTGCTTTTATAATGCCCAGTTTTCCACCCACGCTTTCGAGCGGCGCCGCCTCACGCGGCCGAATGAGCAGACCATGAAAGACAGTATTCGCCACCTGATCCAGCAAGCCCTTACCCGCCTGACCGCCGAAGGCGTTCTGCCCGAAGGCCTGAGCCCGACGATCCAGGTGGAGAACACCCGCGACAAGACCCACGGCGACTTCGCCAGCAACATCGCCATGATGCTGGCCAAGCCCGCGGCGATGAAGCCCCGCGACCTGGCCCAGAAACTGATCGACGCGCTGCCTGCCGATTCACAGGTCAGCAAGGTCGAAATCGCCGGCCCGGGCTTCCTCAATTTCTTCCAGAACAGCGACTCGCTGGCGCAGCGCCTGGAAGACGCGCTGGCTGACGATCGTCTCGGCGTACGCAAGGCCGGCCCCGTCGAGCGCGTGGTCGTCGACCTGTCCTCGCCCAACCTGGCCAAGGAAATGCACGTTGGGCACCTGCGTTCGACCATCATTGGCGACGCCGTGGCACGAGTGCTGGAGTTTCTCGGCGATGACGTGATCCGCCAGAACCATGTGGGCGACTGGGGGACCCAGTTCGGCATGCTGCTGGCCTTCATGGAAGAGAATCCTGCCGCTGCAGAAAGCGAGCTGGCTGATCTTGAAGGCTTCTATCGCGCTGCCAAGAGGCGTTTCGACGAATCCACCGAGTTCGCCGAGCGCGCTCGTGCCCTGGTCGTCCAACTGCAAGCCGGCGAGCCGGAGTGCATGCGCCTGTGGCATCGCTTCAACAGCATCTCCCTGAGCCACTGCCAGAAGGCCTACGACCGCCTCAACGTCAAACTGACGCCGGCCGACGTCATGGGCGAAAGCGCCTACAACACGGAGCTGCCAGGGGTGATCGAAGCCCTGCGCGAGAAAGGCCTGCTGACCGAAGACAACGGCGCCCAGTGCGTCTTCCTCGACGACTACAAGAACGCCGAAGGCAACCCGCTGCCGGTGATCGTGCAGAAGGCCGGTGGCGGCTACCTGTACTCGACCACCGACCTGGCCGCCATGCGCTACCGCAGTCAGCAGCTCAAGGCCGACCGCGCCCTGTACTTCGTCGACCAGCGTCAGGCCCTGCACTTCCAGATGGCTTTCGAAGTCGCGCGCCGTGCCGGCTTCGTGCATGAGGGCATGCAACTCGAACACATGGGCTTCGGCACCATGAACGGCGCCGATGGCCGCCCGTTCAAGACTCGCGATGGCGGCACGGTGAAGCTCATCGACCTGCTCGACGAAGCCGAGGTCCGTGCCTACGAGCTGGTCAAGGAGCGCAACGACCAGCGCGCGGCAAAGGGTGAGACGCCATTCGACGAAGCCGAACTGCGTGAAATTGGCCGTGTCGTGGGCATTGCATCGGTGAAGTACGCCGACCTGTCCAAGCACCGGACCAGCGACTACAGCTTCAACTTCGAGCTGATGCTCAGCTTCGAGGGCAACACCGCGCCCTACCTGCTTTACGCCTACACCCGTGTGGCAAGCATCTTCCGCAAACTGGGCAAAGGCGTCGAAGAGCTCGACGGCCGCATCGAACTTCAGGCGCCACAGGAAATCGAACTGGCCGGCAAACTCGCGCAGTTCGGCGAGGTGCTGGGCAGCGTCGCGGACAAGGGCACGCCGCACGTGCTGTGCACCTACCTGTACGACGTTGCCGGGCTGTTCTCCAGTTTCTACGAGCATTGCCCGGTGCTCAGCGCCGAAGACGAGCCCACCCGCCAGAGCCGCCTGCGCCTTGCCGCGCTGACCGGCCGCACACTCAAACAAGGCCTGCAATTGCTCGGCCTGGAAACTCTGGAGCGCATGTAAGTGGCAGCCCGCAAGAAGCCCGCCCCGAAACGCGGCGCCAGCCGTTACAAGGCCCCGAGCAAACGCCCGGTACCGGGCTGGATCTGGCTGGCCTGCGGCCTGGTGGTTGGCGTGTTCGCCATGCTGCTGTTCAACCTGCAGCCGGGCAGCGATGCGATCAAGCGTGAAAAACCGCAGCCGGAGCGCGCCAGCAACACGCCCAAGGCGACGCCGTCGGCGACCAGCCAGGAACCGGGCAAGCCCAAATACGACTTCTACACCCTGCTGCCGGAATCGGAAGTCATCGTGCCACCTGATGCCGTGCCGCCGCCCACCACCCCGACGCCAGAGCAGAAGCCGGTCACTCCCGAAGAAGCGGCGAAGATCGACGCCGCTCGCGCCCAGGCAGCCCTCAACGGCGAAACGCCACCGCCACCGCCCCCCGTGGTCAAACCGGCGGAATCCGCTCAGGCGCCGCTGACAACGCAGTTCTTCCTGCAGGCCGGCTCGTTCCCTAGCAAGGACAAGGCCGAAAGCATGCGGGCGCAGATCATCCTGCTCGGCCAGAACGTGCGTGTAGAGTCCGGCACGGTGGCAGACAAGACCTGGCACCGCGTGCTGGTCGGGCCCTTCGCCAACCGCGAGCAATTGGCCGGTGCGCAGAAGTCCCTGGCGGCCGGCGGCTTTGGCAATCTGCTGTTGCAACAACGCCAGCTGCGCTGATCACTCTTTAACCCGCTGCCGGTTGAAAAGCCGCGGCGGGCACCCCATCTGAGAGTTTACCAGGGCCATTTTGCCCCGCAGCGTGGAGACTCTCCCCTTGACCACCATCGTTTCAGTCCGCCGCCACGGCAAAGTCGTCATGGGCGGCGACGGCCAGGTTTCCCTCGGCAATACCGTGATGAAAGGCAACGCGAAGAAAGTCCGCCGCCTGTACCACGGTCAGGTCATCGCCGGTTTCGCCGGTGCCACTGCCGATGCCTTCACACTCTTCGAGCGCTTCGAGTCCCAGCTCGAAAGGCATCAGGGCCATCTCGTCCGCGCCGCCGTGGAGCTGGCCAAGGACTGGCGTACCGACCGTTCTCTGAGCCGCCTGGAAGCCATGCTGGCCGTGGCCAACAAGGACGCTTCGCTGATCATCACCGGCAACGGTGACGTAGTCGAACCCGAGCACGGCCTGATCGCCATGGGCTCCGGTGGAGGCTTCGCCCAGGCTGCGGCGCTCGCACTGCTACAGAAAGGCAGCGAAGACCTCGACGCCCGCGAGATCGCCGAAACCGCGCTGAAGATCGCCGGATCCATCTGCGTCTTCACCAATCAGAATCTGACCATCGAGGAGCTGGACTCGGCCATCTAGGCCAGTCCTGATCGGAGCCCGCTCATGTCCATGACACCCCGCGAGATCGTCCACGAACTCAACCGCCACATCATCGGCCAGGACGACGCCAAGCGCGCCGTGGCCATCGCCCTGCGCAATCGCTGGCGGCGCATGCAGTTGCCGGCCGAGCTGCGTGCCGAAGTGACGCCCAAGAACATCCTGATGATCGGCCCAACCGGCGTCGGCAAGACCGAAATCGCCCGGCGCCTGGCCAAACTGGCCAATGCGCCCTTCCTGAAAGTGGAAGCGACCAAGTTCACCGAAGTCGGCTACGTCGGCCGCGATGTCGAATCGATCATCCGCGACCTGGCCGATGCCGCACTGAAGCTGCTGCGCGAACAGGAAATCGTCCGCGTGCGCCACCGCGCCGAAGACGCTGCCGAAGATCGCATTCTCGACGCCCTCCTGCCACCGGCACGTAGCGGTTTCGCCGAGGAAGCGGCGTCGGGCAACGATTCCAACACTCGCCAGCTGTTCCGCAAGCGCCTGCGCGAAGGCCAGTTGGACGACAAGGAAATCGAGATCGAAGTGGCCGACAGCCCTGCCGGTATCGAGATCATGACGCCGCCCGGCATGGAAGAAATGACCAGCCAGTTGCAGAACCTGTTCTCCAACATGGGCAAGGGCAAGAAGAAGAGCCGCAAGCTCAAGGTCAAGGACGCCCTCAAGCTGGTGCGCGAAGAGGAAGCCGGGCGCCTGGTCAACGAGGAAGAACTCAAGGCCAAGGCCCTGGAGGCCGTCGAACAGCACGGCATCGTGTTCATCGACGAGATCGACAAGGTGGCCAAGCGCGCCAATGCCGGTGGTGCCGACGTTTCCCGTGAGGGTGTGCAGCGTGATCTGCTGCCGCTGATCGAGGGCTGCACCGTCAACACCAAGCTGGGCATGGTCAAGACCGATCACATCCTGTTCATCGCATCCGGCGCCTTCCACCTCAGCAAGCCGAGCGATCTGGTGCCGGAGCTGCAGGGGCGCCTGCCGATCCGTGTCGAACTCAAGGCGCTGTCGCCGGAAGACTTCGAACGCATCCTCAGCGAGCCCCATGCATCGCTCACCGAGCAGTATGTGGCACTGCTGCAGACCGAAGGCCTGGGCGTGGAGTTCGCCGAAGACGGCATCAAGCGCTTGGCCGAAATCGCCTGGCAGGTCAACGAGAAGACCGAAAACATCGGCGCCCGTCGCCTGCATACGCTGCTGGAACGCCTGCTGGAGGAGGTATCCTTCAGTGCCGGTGACCTGGCCGGCCAGCAGAATGGCGAGGTCATCCGTATCGACGCGGCCTACGTCAACAGCCACCTCGGCGAGCTGGCTCAGGACGAAGATCTGTCACGCTACATCCTCTAAGAGCAGCCGCAAGCTGCAAGCTGCAAGTCAGAAGCCCCTTCACTCAGGCTCTTCTTGCAGCTTGGAGCCTGCCGCGTGGAGCTTGCGTCATGCTTATCCCCACCTCGATCAAGCTGCACAAGGCTTCCCGCACGCTGGAACTGCAATACGGCAATGATAGCTACAGGCTGCCGGCCGAGTTCCTGCGCGTGCATTCGCCTTCGGCCGAGGTGCAGGGGCACGGCAAACCGATTCTGCAGACGGGCAAGCTGAATGTCGCGCTGATCGGCATCGAGCCTGCCGGTAATTACGCCCTCAAACTGACCTTCGACGACGGCCACGACAGTGGCCTGTTCAGCTGGGACTACCTCCATCAACTGGCGCTGCGCCACGACGAACTCTGGCGTGACTATCTCGCCGAACTCGCCGCAGCGGGCAAATCCCGCGACCCCGATGAGTCGGTCGTGCGCCTGATGCTCTGAGGCGCAGTCATCCGTAACGATCTGGCGCAGCTATTTTCCTGCTGCAACGAAAACGCCCGGCACAAGGCCGGGCGTTGTCGTGACCGCGTACGACCTCAGGACTGATTGCCTGAGACTGGCGTTGTAGCGGTTGCCGGCGAGGCAGCAGGCGTCGGTGTGCTGACAGGCGCAGGCTTGGCCGCCGCGGGCTTCTTCGCTGCCGGCTTGCGTACCGGCTTGGCAGCAGGTTCAGGCGCAGCTTTCGCAGCGGGCTTGGCAGCAGGTTTGGCGGAACTCTTGCTGGCAGCCGCTGGCTTGGCGGCTACCGTTTTGCCAGCAGGCGCCTTCTGCACCGCGACAGCTTTGCCCGTTGTCGCTTTGGCGGCTGGCTTCACAGGCGCTTTTGCCGCAGGCTTGCTGGCCGCTTTGCTCGCCGCCGCCGGTTTCACAGCGGCAGCTGGTTTGGTAGCGACAGGCTTGCTGGACGGCTTCGCAGCAGCAGACTTGGCAGCCGGTTTGGCCGCTGCCTTCGTGGACGAGCCGGTCAATGCCTCCAGTTGCCTGGTCAACAACTCGACCTTGTCGCTGAGCGACTTGACCTCGCTGCGACTCGGCACACCCAGGCGCGAGATGGCACTGTTGAGACGTTTGTCGAAAGCCTCCTCGAGTTCGCCCCACTTGCCGATTGCCCTGTCCTTGACCTCATCGACACGGGATCTGGCAGGCTTCGTTGCCTCTGCTTGCTCGCCTGCATCGCTCTTGGCGGCCTTCTCGGCTCTCTCGCCATCCTTGACCAGCGTGTCGAACAGCTTGGTGCCGTCCTTGCTGACCTTGGAGTACGCGCCCAAGCCCGCCAACCAGATCTGCCGCGAGTACTTTTCAACCTCGCCGACCCACGAACCGGTCTGTTTCTCGGATTTCTTTTTGACAGCCATCCTGCTCTCCTTATTGGGTAAGCGCGACGTGCTCGAGCAACGCGCTCAGCTCATCCAGCGTAGCAGACAAGGCTGGGGGGGGCCTGTCGCGCGGGAATGCCGAGCCGGTTGGGGGCGCCTGCCACGCCAGGGTCCAGGGCCCGCTCGATCTTTCGATACTCACGACGACCCTGTTCTTCACGAAGGACACTCTGTTTCTGACTCCATCGGCTGGCCTGTTGACCAACTCGACTCCTTCATTGACCCGCTTCTTGGCGCGCTGTTCCGCGGCATGGCCAATCCAGGCCAGTGGCCTGCCGCTTGCGAAACATGGAAGCGACAACAGGGAAACGTTCGCAACCGGCAGGCGCGGCTGAGAGGTGTCGAAAGCAGGGAGGCAAGACAAGGGGTGCGGCAGTGAATCGATGCGAGCCGTGCACTCGCGGGAGACAGCCCGCGAACGCTCCGAGAGGGAGCGCTCGCAGGCTTTCAGGCAGCTGAATCAGCTGGCGCTAGGCGGGGTTACACCATTGGCATTGCTCGCTGCCGGCGCTGGAACCGGGCTCTCGCTGGCAGGCTTGCCTGCAGCAGGGGCTGCAGCAGCCGGTTTGTCAGTGACGGCCGGCTTGGGCGCGGGTTTGGCCACTGCCGGTTTCGCCGGTGCTTTGGCAGCCGGTTTGGCAACAGGTGCAGGCTTGGCTGCTGGTGCAGGTTTTGCAACTGGCTTGGCGGCTGGTTTTGCAGCCGGCTTGGCTACAGCAGGTTTTGCAGCGGTTTTAGCAGCCGGCTTGGCAGCAACAGGTTTCGCAGCGGTGCTAGCAACTGGCTTGGCGGCAGCAGGTTTTGCAGCGGCTTTAGCGGCTGGCTTGGCAGCAGCAGGTTTTGCAGCGGCTTTAGCGGCTGGCTTGGCGGCAGCAGGTTTCGCAGCGGCTTTAGCGGCTGGCTTGACAGCAGCGGGTTTTGCAGCGGCTGTAGCGGTCGGCTTGGCGGCAGCAGGTTTCGCGGCGGCTTTGGCAGCAGGCTTGGTGGCAGCGGGTTTAGCGGCGGCTTTGGCAGCGGCAGGTTTCGCAGCGGCCTTGGCAGCTGGCTTGGCAACAGCTGGCTTAGTGGCGGCTTTGGCAGCCGGCTTGACAGCGGCAACTTTGGCCGGGGTCTTGCTGCGAGTGGCCAGAACCTTGCTGGCAGCTTCACGGACCTTGCCGACGCCCTGGGCCAGCTTCAGGCTTTCCTGAGCATCACGCTTGAGCTGCACGATGTACTGACGGGTTTCGCTCTGACGGGCCTGTAGGCCATCCAGTACGCCTTCCAGCTCGCTGACAGCGGACTTGGCCTTGGCCTGAGCCTTGGCTTTGCCTGCAGCAACGGAGGCCTGCAGTTTGCCGCGAGCCTTGTGCAGTTTTTCCTGTGCAGCACCGCGTTGCTTCTCCAGCTTGGCGAGCACTTTTTCAGCGTCGACCAAAGCTTGCGAGCAGGCACTTTCGAGATGCTCGAGCAAACTTCCGGAAAGCTGTTGAAGCAGGTGCAGCGGAGTGGTGACCGATTTCTTTTTCACGTTTTTCGTGGCCGACATGACGCGCCTCCTGGCGGATGAGATGAAGCCATACTAGACCTGTGAATTTGCGCCCGCTAGAGGTGCTTTGCAAGCACATGCGTACAGCAACCGGAGCGGGCATCCGCACACGGACTCGGAGGAGACTGAAACGCCGCGAACTCGCGCGGCGTTGAGCGTCATACAGCGGCGGCGGTGGCCTGCTGCTGGTGAGCGGTGTGCAGCACTTCGATCAGACAGTCTTCGAGTTCGAAGCGCTCATGCAGCATCTGCCCGAGGCGTTTGAGTTCGGCACTGACCGCCTCGACATCGCCACAATCACCTTCATCACAGCGATCATTGAACGCCAGTGCGGCTTCGGTGATCACTTCGAGGCGCGGGTAGATCTGCTTGGCCAGCTCGAGACCGCGCTGGTCACCGAATGCTCGGGCCTCTTCGGTAAGCTGCTGGTAGACCTCGAAATGCCCGGCAGAAACGTAGTCGACGAGGATCTCGCAGAAACGCTGCATCACCACCTTGTCGCTGACATCATCGATGGCCGCATAAGCCTTGATCAGTTCAGCGCGCTCCTGCAACCAGCGATCGATCAACAGGTGTACGCCGCCCCACCGCTCCTGTGCATTCTGGCAACTCTCGAGCATGGTGATCTCCCTCCCTTATCGGTATTTCCTGTAGGCATCCGGGCAACGACTATCGTTCAGCAAATCGTCGGAGCCCCGAATCGGAAGTTGGCTGATCGCCCTATCGACAGCATTCACCTGCTGCCGCTCTGGTGTGAGCCATGCTCGTGCACCGACAACGACGAAAGCGTCACGCCTGATCCCTGAACGTGCAGCCGAGTCCGGACACTAGCATGATTCGTATTGCAGTCCGAACACTCATTTCGCTCAGGGTATGCCCCCTCACCCAAGGCTTCAAGACGCTTCGTCATAAACGCCGGAGCGGCGCCGGCGCGCGTCTTCACGGTTCAGCGCGCAGGGCGCACGGCCTGTGGCTCGGCGGCAGCGACGGCGGGAACACCGACAGCCTGCCCACTGAGGCGGTGATCGAGCAGGCCGAGGCCTTCCTGAAACAAGCGGTTACTGCGTTCCACTTCACCCAGTTGCGCGAGCAGCCGTGCGAGCTCGGCACAGGTTTCCGGATGCCGCTCCAGGGTCAGGCTACTCTCGAAGTAGTCGCGGGCCTTGCCCCACAGCTGGTTATGCAGGCTCAGGCGGCCAAGGGTGAGCAGCAATCCGGCATCATTGGGGTGCTGCTTCAGCCAGCCTTCGGCGGCTTGCAGTTGGCGGGCCGGATCGCGCCCATGCAGCAGTCCGTAGAGGCGCGCCAGGCGACTGTCGTATTCGCGATTCAGTGCCTTGTTGAGCAACTCCTCGGCACCGGGCTCGCCCCCCCGCACACGCAGACGATCGGCATACACGGCCAGCAGTTCGGGTTCGCCGCGCAGGTTGGGTGACAGCCGTTCCCAGGCCTGGGCCAGAGAGGGCAGCGCGCCTTCATCGGCAGCGTTCAGGTCTATGCCGGTGAGGTATTCGCGCCAGGCACGACGCTCAAGCATCATCAACTCGGCAGGCGCCAGCGCCTTCTCCTTGCGCAACACCGGCAGCAGTTTGAGCAGTGCCTGCCAGTCGCCGCGCATCACGTACAGATCCTGCAATTGGCGTAGCACCTGCGGGTTTCGCGGATGACGTTCCTGCATCACTTGCAGTGTTTCCTGGGCGGTCTCCACTTGCCCACGCGCCAGCTGCAGCTCGGCATGGGTCAGGGCGATGGCCAGTTCGGCATTCGGCTGACGCTCCAGCGCCTCGGCCAGCAGCGCATCACTTTCCTCGTAGTGCTCGAGATTGTTGGCGGCACGGGCAGCCCCCAGGTAGTGAATCAACGGACGCGGCTCATTGCGGGCAATGCGGCTAAGATGCGTCTGGGCCTTGGCCCAGCGGCCCTCGATCAGTTCCTGAAAGCCATGTTCCGAGGCACTGCGCACACGGCGTTCACGGTGCAGGCGTGACCAGGGATTGACCAGCCCAAGCGAGGTCAACAGCGCCCGCATGACCAGGCGCAGCAGCCACAGCGTCAGCCATACCGCCACGATCAGCAGCACGAACGCCCACAGCGTCGACTCGTAGCGGAAACCCTGGTAAGCAAAAAGCACATAGCCCTTGTGTTCGGAAATGGCCAGGCCAAGCAGCGCCAGGCCACCGATCACCACCAGGGCGAGCAGCAGCAGGTAAACGCGCTTCATGGGCGCCCCTCCTCGTTGCCAGTTGCCTCATCGGTGGGGGCGTCCTTGAGACGCTCACGAGCCGATTGCTTGTGCTCGATGTAGGCCTGCACCGCATTGAGGGATTGAGTCAGCTCGGGCACCTCGACTTCGACGGGTTTGTCGACCAGCTCGCCCACCCGCGTGCGCAGGGCGCGGCTGTCGGGATTGTCACGATTGAAGTTGGCGTCCAGTACCTCGCCAGCCTGCTGCAGCGCCTGACGATAGACCTGGGTCTCGCCATGCAGCGCGGCCCATTGCGCCTGCTCGAGCGCAAGACTCAGCGCCAGGCGTACCTGGGTCAGGCTTTGCCCGGCGAGCAGCGGGCGGATGTTCTGATCGGCATTGAAATCGAGACGGAAGTACTGCGACAACGTCTGCAGACCGTGACTCCACCAGGTGCCTGGCTCGCTGTCTGCAGCCAGCTCGCCGAGCACACCACCATCGGCCACGAATTTCGGATTCAGCGAGTTCAGTTGCGATGCCTGCTCGCGCAGGGCGCCCAGTTGCAGGAACAAGCCGGTGCGATCAGGGTTATCGGTCGAACGCAGGGCTTCGAGGCTCCTGGCCAGTTGCTCTCGGGCTGCGAATGCCGCCGGGTCATCCTGATCGCGAAGGATCTCGTCGGCCGCCTGGACCAGCGCTGTCGCGCTGTTGGTGTCCTGCAAAGCGGACAAGCGCAGACTGGCGAGACGCAGCAGATGTTCGGCCTCGGCCAGGCGCCAATCCTGGCGGCTGGCGCCCAGCACGGTTTCCAGGCGCTGATTGAGCAATTGCTGATCGCCCTGCAACTGGGCCACCAGGCGACGGCGCTCTTCGAGCTCCTCGACGGTCGGCAACTGCCCAAAACGGTTGTCCAGGCTATTGGTACGTTGCGACAGCGCCTGGGTCTGGCTGCGAGCTTCTTCGAGCTGCCCCGACTGTTGCTGGGCGTCGGTCTGCAAGGCGCGCAGTTGCCAGACACTCCAGCCACCGACACCAACGCCTATCGCGCCGACCAGCAAGGCCACCGCGGCCAGCGCAGAGCCCCGCGAGGCGGGCCTGGCTTCGCCGGCAGCCGGAGAAGATTCGAGGGCGGGTTGTGCAGGCTGCTCCTGCTCTTTCGGGGTAGTCGCTTCGCTCACGTATCCATCCTTTGCTTCACAAGTCGGGCGAAGCCTGCGCACGCAAGGCCGCCAACAACGCCGCGGTATCAGCACCACGGCAATCCACAACATTCGACGCACCCAATTCACGGGCCATGACGGCGACTCGCGGACTGGGTACGAACACGGGTAGTTGCGCCAGCTGCGGCCAGTCATCCGCCGCCAGCTGGCGCAGATGCATCAGGCCCTGCCCACTGCTGACCGCCACGCCATTCAAGCGTTCCACCTGAAATAGCCGCTGCAGGGTGCCAACAGGATAACCCGGCAGCACTCGCCGATAGACCGGCAGGTAGTCGACCTCGACGCCCTGAGCCCGCAATTGCTCGGCTAACAGGGTGCGCCCATCCTCGCCACGAATGATCAATACCCGAGGAAACAGTGCATCCTGCAGCGCGGCCCGCAGCTCGGGCAAGGCCAGCAGGGCCTCGCTGTCATCACCATCACCGGGCCAGGTTACCGGTAGCCCGTAGTCGGCGAGAATCTGTCCGGTTCCCGCTCCCACGCTGAACCAGGGCTGATCGGCCAGCGGTTGTGGCCAGTAGCGATCGAGCAGGTCGAGACCGAAGCGGGCAGCCGGCTTGCTCACCACGATGACCGCAGTGTAGCGGTGCAGGTCACAGATGAGCGCACTCTGCTCCGGGGTCTCCGGCAGCGCCTCGATATCCAGCAGCGGCAGGCAGGCGCCATGGACGCCCTCACTGGCGAGCGCCTTAGCGAGCGCCTGACATTCCTGCTCAGGGCGCGTCAGCAGCAGACGCCAGCCGCTCACTCGCCAGCAGCCTCGCCGTAAATGACCTGCAGAATTTCGCCAGCCCCCTGGGCAAGGAGCGCTTCGGCGACCTCGATGCCCAGGCGCTCGGCATCCTCCGCGCCACCGCGCTGCTCGGCACGCAGCAAACTGCTGCCATCGGGCTCACCGACCAAACCGCGCAGCCACAGTTGCTCGCCTTCAAGAATCGCGTAGCAGGCGATAGGCACCTGGCAGCCGCCATTGAGGCGCTTGTTCATGGCCCGTTCGGCAGTGACTCGCAGCGCGGTCTCGACGTGATTGAGCGGGGCCAGCAGGGCTTGCAGCTCGGCATCACCAACCCGGCATTCGATACCGACCGCACCTTGACCACCAGCAGGCAGGCTGTGCTCGATGGCGATGGAATCGCGAATACGGGCCTCGAAACCCAAGCGAATCAGGCCGGCAGCGGCGAGGATGATGGCGTCGTACTCACCGGCATCCAGCTTGGCCAGACGGGTGTTGACGTTGCCACGCAGAAACTGGATTTTCAGATCGGGCCGACGCGCCAGCAACTGCGCCTGACGACGCAGGCTCGACGTGCCGACCACGCTGCCCCGGGGCAATGCGTCGAGGCTGTCGAAGTGGTTGGAGACAAAGGCATCGCGCGGGTCTTCGCGCTCGCAGATGCAATACAGCCCGAGGCCCTCGGGAAAGTCCATCGGCACATCCTTCATCGAATGGACGGCGATATCGGCCTGGTCCTCCAGCAGCGCGGTCTCCAGTTCCTTGACGAACAGCCCCTTGCCACCAATCTTCGCGAGCGGTGCATCGAGCAGTTTGTCACCCCGGCTGACCATCGGCACCAGGCTCACCAGCAACCCCGGGTGGGCCTGTTCGAGACGAGCCTTGACGTATTCAGCCTGCCAAAGGGCCAGGGCACTCTTGCGGGTAGCGATGCGAATCTCGCGGGGCATGGGGCAATTCCAGAAAAACGATTGCCACCGATGATAACAGGCTCGCGGGTCGCCAGCCCGAAGCCAGGTGCGACCCGTCGCCCCGGTGCGCGCCCTAGATGTGATTCATCATCTTGCGCACACCCGCCACGTGACGACGACTGACCACCAGCGCATCACCATTGAGCCCTTTCAGATAGAGCTGAAAGTGCCCCAGCGGCGTGCGCTGCAAGCGCTCGATGCGTTCACGCGACACCAGCGCATTGCGGTGAATACGCACGAAACGATCGCCGAATTCGTCTTCCAGCGCCTTCAGCGGCTCGTCCAGCAAGACCTCGCCCCCTTCGTGGCGCAAGGTCACGTACTTGTGGTCGGCGATGAAGTAGATGACCTGATCCAAGGGAATAAGCTCGATACCCTTGCGAGTACGCGCACTGATGTGACTGCGCGGACCGACGCCGCTTTCTGCGGCAGGGCGGGTCAACGCAGCGAGCTGGACACGGTTCAGGCGCTCGGCCTTTCTCAACGCGTCCTCGAGAAGTTCGGGGCGCACGGGCTTGACCAGATAGCCCACGGCGCTAACCTGGAACGCCTCCACGGCGAACTCGTCATGAGCCGTACAGAAGATCACCGCAGGTGGCGCCTCGCGCTCACACAGGCGGGCAGCGGCCTGCAGGCCGTCGAGGCCGGGCATGCGGATATCGAGCAGCACCACATCGGGCTTGAGACTCTCGACCAGAGCCAGTGCCTCTTCACCGTTGCTTGCAGAGGGCTCGACAACACGATAACCCTCCAGCGCGGCAACCATACGGCTCAAGCGCTCTCGGGCAAGGGGTTCGTCATCGACGATCAAGACATTCATAATGATCTGGCTTCCTGCATGAGTCTTGCGCATGGGTAGCGAAGACGGGTGTAGTGACGGCCATCACGACGCTCCACGCTGAGACTGGCCTGCGGACCGAAAAGTGCCGCAAGACGCGCGTCGATATTGGCCAGCGCCTGTTGGGTTCCGCGCGAAGCCAGAGGCTTGCCGCCGTCCTCGTATGGATTGCTGACGCTGAGATGGAACACACCATCGATGTAATTGGCTGAGATCTGCACCAGTCCCCCTTCGATACGTGGCTGGATACCGTAGATCAATGCATTCTCCAGCAGCGGCTGCAGGGTCAGCTGAGGAATGGGTAAATCAGCGGGGACATCATCCACCTCCCACTGCAACTGTAGTCGCTCGCCGAGCCGGTAGTGCTCGATCGACAGGTATCTCTGCGCCAGCTCCAGTTCCTCACTCCAGCTTACGAGGGTACCGGGCCTGGCCAGGCTAGCCCGGAACAGGTCGGAAAGATCCAGCACGGCCTGTTCCGCCCTGACAGAGTCTGTGACAACCAGGCTTGCGATGCTGTTCAAACTGTTGAACAGGAAATGCGGACGGATCCTCGCCTGCAACGATTCGATGCGGGCGCGCAGTTCGGCCTGCTCCTGACGTCGCCACTGGCTCTGCAGATAGAAATAGCGCAGCAGCAACGCCGACATGATCATGCTGATCAGGGCATGGCGCAGGTACAGGTTCACTTCGCCGTCATGGGGCAGCGGACCACCGAGGTCGTAATAATCGGCTACCGCCGTGCAGCCGAGCGTCAGGCCGATGACCAGGGCGCAGCAGGCCGCCCCTGCCCACATGGCCTGCAAGCGCGCGAGCAGCGGCCGCAAGCGGCACAGCAGCGCCGATGACAGCAGCACGATCCACTGCACGAACAGCGAAGTCAGCGCCAGACGGCCCCAGTCGAAACCGGGCAGCATCGGCTCGGCGAGTACCAGCACCAGCACCAGCAGTTCGGCGAGCAGCACGGTGGTGAGCAGCGCCTCGGGCTGACACAGCTCCGGCACGAAGAAATCGTTGGGCCCCGCGGGTTTCGAGATGTTCAGATTCTTATCCATCGGCGCAGTTTCCGCGCGCGCTTCGACGCGGGCAAGAGAGCCCATCGCAAGCGGGCGAAATAACCCACCGAAATGCCTGCTGGCGGGAGAAAATGTGATCCAGACGACACTCGAGCAGGCCGCTGCGCAGGCCGACGTGTCTGTTATCATCAGCGGACTTTTCCGTCGTGCCGGAAACTTCCGGCCCGTCCGCACCTGCATACAGCCGAGTCAGACCATGAGCAACGAAAAAACCAATCAGTCCTGGGGCGGCCGCTTCAGCGAGCCCGTCGACGCCTTCGTAGCCCGTTTCACCGCCTCGGTGGAATTCGACAAGCGCCTGTATCGCCACGACATCATGGGCTCCATCGCCCACGCCACCATGCTGGCCAAGGCGGGCGTACTGACCGACGCCGAGCGCGACGCGATCATCGAAGGCCTTACCCAGATCCAGGGCGAAATCGAGGCAGGCAAGTTCGACTGGCGCGTCGACCTGGAAGACGTGCACATGAACATCGAAGCGCGCCTGACCGACCGCATCGGTGTGACCGGCAAGAAGCTGCACACCGGCCGTTCGCGCAACGATCAGGTGGCCACCGATATCCGCCTGTGGCTGCGTGACGAGATCGACCTGATCCTCGCCGAAATCACCCGCCTGCAGCAGGGCCTGCTGGAGCAGGCCGAGCGAGAAGCCGAGACCATCATGCCTGGCTTCACCCATTTGCAGACCGCTCAGCCCGTGACGTTCGGCCACCACCTGCTGGCCTGGTTCGAAATGCTCAGCCGCGATCACGAGCGCCTGGTCGATTGCCGCAAGCGCACCAACCGCATGCCCCTGGGCAGCGCCGCACTGGCGGGCACCACCTACCCGATCCAGCGTGAAGTAACCGCCGAACTGCTCGGCTTCGACGCCGTGGGCGGCAACTCGCTGGACGGCGTGTCGGATCGTGACTTCGCCATCGAATTCTGTGCGGCCGCGTCCGTGGCGATGATGCACCTGTCGCGCTTCTCGGAGGAGCTGGTGCTGTGGACCAGTGCCCAGTTCCAGTTCATCGATCTGCCGGATCGTTTCTGTACCGGCTCCTCGATCATGCCGCAGAAGAAGAATCCGGACGTTCCCGAGCTGGTGCGTGGCAAGACCGGCCGCGTGTTCGGCGCCCTGACCGGCCTGTTGACCCTGATGAAAGGCCAGCCGCTGGCCTACAACAAGGACAATCAGGAAGACAAGGAACCGCTGTTCGACGCCGCCGACACCTTGCGCGATTCGCTGCGTGCCTTCGCCGACATGATTCCGGCGATCAAGCCCAAGCACGCCATCATGCGCGAAGCGGCCCTGCGTGGTTTCTCCACCGCCACCGACCTGGCCGACTACCTGGTACGCAAGGGCCTGCCATTCCGCGATTGCCACGAAATCGTCGGCCATGCCGTGAAATACGGCGTGGACAGCGGCAAGGATCTGGCCGAGATGAGCCTCGAAGAACTGCGCCGTTTCAGCGATCAGATCGAACAGGATGTGTTCGCCGTGCTGACCCTGGAAGGCTCGGTGAACGCCCGTGATCATATCGGCGGTACCGCACCGCGCCAGGTACGCCTGGCTGTGGAGCGCGGCAGAGCCCTGCTCGCTTCGCGCTGATGGAGGCCTGGGTACCCGGCCGGCGTATTTCGGTGGTCGGCTGTTCGGGCGCGGGCAAGACCACGCTATCGCGCCGCCTGGCGCAGCGCCTGGGCTACCGTCATGTCGAGCTGGATGGCCTGTTCCACCAGCCCGGCTGGCAGCCGCTGCCCACCGAACAGTTCCAGCACGCCGTAGCCGACGCCCTGCAAGGTGACGGCTGGGTCGTGGAGGGCAACTACTCGGCCGTGCGCCCACACATTCTGGCACGAGCGGACACGGTGATCTGGCTGGACCTGCCCCGAGCGGCGGTAATGCGCCAGCTGATCCCGCGCACGCTAAGACGCCTGACCCTGCGTCAGCCCCTGTGGAACGGTAATCGTGAGCGCTGGAGCAACCTGTTCAGCCTCAAGCCCGAGCAGTCGATCCTCGCCTGGGCCTGGACACGCCACGCGACCTATCGCCAGCGTTACGGCGAGGAAATGCGCAACGCCCCGGCTCATCGTCATTACCTGCGCCTGGATTCACGCCAGGCCATCGAACGCTTTCTGAGCAGCGTGCCGGCTGACGTCCCCATTCGATAACCCCATTCACTCTTGCGGAAGCACCAGATGCCACTCAACATTCGCCCCGCGGTACGCGAAGACGCCGCCCTGATCCTGCGTTTCATCACCGACCTGGCCATCTACGAAAAGGCCGAGCATGAAGTGAAGACCGATGTCGCCGGTATCGAAAACAGCCTGTTCGCCGACGGCGGCACCGCCCATGGTCTGATCTGCGAACTGGACGGCGAGCCTATCGGTTACGCCGTGTACTTCTTCAACTATTCGACCTGGCTGGGCAGGCATGGCCTGTACCTGGAAGACCTCTACGTCACCCCGCAGCAACGTGGTGTCGGCGCCGGCAAGGCGCTGCTGCGCCACCTGGCCAAGCTGGCGGTGGCGCGTGGTTGCGGTCGCTTCGAATGGTCGGTACTGGACTGGAATCAACCGGCCATCGACTTCTACGAGTCCATCGGCGCCAAACCCCAGAACGAGTGGATCGGCTACCGCCTGACCGGAGACGCGCTGACCCGCTTCGCCGCCAGCTGATCAGCCAGCCAGGCGCGCCTTCATGTGCGCCATGAACGGCCCGAACGCCGCCTCTTTGTCAGCCGCTATGCGCTGGACATGGGGGTTCGTGGCGAAACGTTCGAGCAGTGCGCCAGCCTCGGGAAAATCGCCGAGCAGATCGATCGCGAACAGCTTGTGCGCCACCCCAGCCGCCAGGTCGATGCTGTACAGGAAGTACAGGTCGGCCAGGCTCAGGTGTTCACCGGCCACATAAGGCGCGAACCTGCCCAGGCGCTTGAGCGAGTCGATACCGGCGAGCAATTCCTCGCGGCCCTTGTTGAGAATCGCCGGGTCCAGTTGCATACCGAAAAACGCCTGGGCGTAGCAGTATCGCGCTGGCAACTCGATGTACAGCTCGATGTGCCTGGCCAGCTCGCGCACCCTGGCCTGCTCGAACGCACCCCGCGGTAGCAACGCGGTGCCCTGCCCCAAGGTTTCGAGGTACTCCAGAATCGCGGCGGTCTCGCTGATGAAGCCCTCGTCGCATTCCAGCACCGGCACCTTGCCGCGCGGACTGATGCTCAGAAAGGCCTCGTCACGGGATGCGTAGGCACGCACCTCTTCGAAGGGCAGCCCCTTCTCCAGCAGCGCGAACTTGACCATGTTGTAGTAGTTGCTGACGGCGAAACCGTGGAGCCTGAGCATGGATAGGTATCCTCTGATAGACAGCCGGGACGAGCACGCTAACCTCATTTCAGGCGCTTTACCACGAGCGCTCCAGGCCAACTGGCTGCGACCGCTCTGGCCTGCTACTCTCCCGCCGCCTCGGGCTCGGCGCCCGGGAACCCCTACCATGGACTGGAGTTACACCATGAAGAACCTGTTCTTCTTCGACGCGATGCTCACCCCGAAAATCATCACCTTCGTCTACTGGCTGTTGCTGCTCAGCGTGGCGATCAGTGGCCTGACGATGATGTTCAGCGGTTATGGCAGCTTCCTCGGCGGCCTCGGCACCCTGATCGGCGGCGCCATCGGCGCGCGTATCTGGTGCGAGCTGATGATCGTGCTGTTCAAGATCCACGAGAACCTGCAGAAGATCGCCAACCGCGCCTGATGCCGCTACGCCCGCGCACCTCGCATGCGCGGGCGCTGCAGCTACTCCAGCGCAGCAGCTGCGGCCTGCGCCACCTGCCCGTCCTGGGTCGGGTGCATGCCCGACACGCCGATGGCACCGATGACCTTGCCGTTCTGCACCAGCGGTACCCCACCCTCCAGCAGAATGGCGTTGTGCATCGACAACAGGCGCAGTGCCGCACCACCGGTCGCCAGGGTCTCTTCGAAGCCCTTGGTGGAGCGCTTGAACAGCGCAGCGGTGGAGGCCTTCTTGATCGCTACCTCGACGCTGCCCAGGGCCGCTTCATCGAGCTTGTGCAGCAGCACCAGATGCCCCCCGCTGTCGGCCACGGCAATCACCATCGGCCAGCCGTTGGCGAGCGCCTCCCGCTCCGCAGCCGCGGCAACCTGCCGAGCCTGCGCGAGGCCGATGGGCGCGCCATAGCTCAACACCCCTGGGGCGAATGCGATCGGCACATTCATGGCATCGCCTGCCCGCCGTTGACGTCGAGCACCTGACCGGTGATGTAACCACTGCACGCATGGGACGCGAGAAACAGGTACGAGGGCGCCATTTCCTCCGGAGTGCCGAAACGGCCCATGGGAATGGTGGTGCTCACCGCAGCGCGGGCAGCATCATCCTTGTCGGCATGGAAGGCGGTGTCCACGGTGCCCGGCGAGACGATGTTGAAGCGGATATTGGCCGGGGTGAATTCACGCACCCAGTTGCGCTGAATGTTGTGCAGCCAGGCCTTGGCGGCCGCATACAGGCTCGCGCCCGGGCCGCCGCCGCCATGTGCGGCGATCGAGCCGGTGGTGATCACCGCCGCGCTCTGCCCGCTGGCCCTGGCCGAGGCGCGCAGATGCGGGATGGCTTCACGAGTGACCATCAGTGCCGAACGCAGATTGACGTCGGTCATGGCGTCGAAGAAGACGTCATCGATGTTCTCCAAACCTCGTCGCTCCAGCAGTGCGCCAGCGTTGTTGATCAGCACGTCGATACCGCCGAAGCGCTCGACGAACGCCGCGACGGTGGCCACGCAGGCATCGGTCTTGCCGAGATCACCGGCGAAGAAGGCGGCCTGGCCACCATCGGCCGACAGCTCGCTGAGCAGCGCGTCGAGGTTGTCCGGCGTATTGCGCGCGGTGATGCCGACATGGGCGCCAAGCTTGGCGAAGGCCCGGGCGGTGGCCAGGCCGATGCCCAGGGTGGAGCCGGTGATCAGCACGCGCTTGCCGCGCAGGTCATTGAAGGTCATTGGGTACATTCCTCTTTGCGGTGAGCAGGTGATTGCGGAGGGACGCCGGCACGGCGCTTGAGCACGCGCAGCAGCAGCGGCAGCATCCACAGCGACAGGGTGATGATGGCCAGCGTCAGGGAAACCGGGCGTTCGAAGAACACCATCAGGTCGCCCTGGGCGCGCATCATCGAAGTGATGAAGGTTTCCTCGAGCATCGGCCCGAGAACGATGCCGAGAATCATCGGCGCCAGCGGAAAGCCGTTCTCTTCCATCAGAAAGCCGACGATGCCGAAGGCGAGAATGGTGACGATGGCGAACAGGGTGTTTTCAACGGCGAAGGCACCGACGATGGAGAACGCCAGAATCACCGGCATGAGGATGCTCTGCGGCACCTGCAGCACGCGCTTGAACAGCTTGATGGCGAGAAAGCCGAAGGGGATCAGCAGGATGTTGGCGAGCAGGAAGGCCAGGAACACCGCGTTGATCATGTCGGCGTTCTCGGTGAAGATCGTCGGCCCCGGATTCAGCCCCTTCATGAACAGCACGCCGATGACGATGGCGGTAAGCGAGTCGCCAGGAATGCCGAACACCGTCGCCGGGATGAAGCTGCCACCCACCGCCGCGTTGTTGGCGGCGGTAGCCGGAACGATCTTGGCCATGTTGACCTCGTCCGGCGTGGCGCGTTTGGCCGCAGCACGCTTGGACATGGCGTAAGAGATGTACGCGGCCACGTCGGCCCCCGCCCCCGGCAGGATGCCGACCAGCACGCCCACGAACGACCCCTGAGCGACGCCCGCCTTGTATTTGAAGATGTCGCGCAGCGCCTGCAGCAGCATCGGTTTCTGCGCTACCAGCGCGGCCTGCCGGGAATTGCCAGCGCGGCTGTTGCGGGTGCAGAAACGCAGAATCTCCGCCACCGCGAACAGGCCGATGATCACCGGGATGAAGCCCAGGCCGCCGAGCAGGTCGGCATTGCCAAAGGTGAAACGCGCCTCGCCGGACACCGGGTCCAGCCCCACGCTGGCCACCAGCAAACCCAGCAGCAGCGAGACCGCGCCCTTGACCGGTGAGCTGTCGGACACCGCGATGGCGGCGGTCAGCCCCATGCAAGCCAGCCAGAAGTATTCGAACGAACTGAAGTTGAGGGCGAACTCGGCCAGGAACGGCGCGAACAGAATCAGCGCCAGTACGCCGATGCTGCCGCCGATTGCCGAACTGACCGCGCTCATGCTCAGGGCATATTCGCCCAGGCCACGTTGCGCCAGGCTGTAGCAGGGTTCGGTATAAGCCGCCGAAGCCGGCGTGCCGGGCATGCGCATGTACACCGCGGGCAGGTCGCCGGCGAAGATCGCCATGGCCGCCATGGTGACGATGGCGGAAATCGCCGGCACCGGATCCATGAAGAAGGTCACCGGCACCATCAGCGCCACCGCCATGGTAGCGGTGAGCCCGGGAATGGCGCCGACGAACAGACCATAGATGGCAGCCACCACCATCACCGCCAGGACCTCGAACGTCATCACCATGCCGAAAGCATTGATTATCGCGTCCACGTTCAGCCCCCCAGGTAATCGGTGAGAAAGCCCATGGGCAACTGCACGCTCATCACCTGCTGAAAGAACAGGTAGAGGAACAGGGTGACCAGCACCGCCGTCACCCAGGACAGCAACGGCCGGCCACTGAAGCGCTGACACAGCACGCCGACCAGCAGCACGCCACAGAGCAGGAAGCCGACACGTTCGATGGCTGCGATGAACGCCACCACCAGCAACGGCACCAGCACGATGTTGATCACCCGCTCACGATCACGCAGCCAGGGGCCGGCCTGCACCAGCCAGAAGCCTCCGGCCTGTCGAGCCAGCGCCAGGCGCACGCCCTTGATCAGCAGGATCACCCCGCAGGCCGCCAGCAGGCTGCCGATGATCGACGGAAAGAAGCCGGCGCCGTACTGGAAGAACGGTGAAACCTTCATCTGCTGGCCGTGCAGCAGAACCCCCAGGCCGAGCAGGGTGAAGAGCACCCCGAGGGCGATGTCGCTGAATTTCATGCTGTGCGCTCCTGATGATCGCCGCTGCACCGCGCCTGCCAAACCGGCAGGCGGGTAGTACGACGATTACGGATTGAGCTTGCCGATCAGCGCCTGGACGTCACGGGTGTGCTGCTCCAGGTACTCACCGAAGGCTTCGGCGTTGCGCCATTGCGGACGGAAGCCGCGGGCCTCCATTTCCTTGCGCCATTCGGGGTCGTTGTAGATCTTCTCCAGGGTCGCTTCGAGCTTGACCTTGATGTCGTCCGGCAGGCCGGCAGGTGCCACCAGCGCGCGGAACGAACCCAGCTCCAGATCCAGACCGGTTTCTTCTTTCAGGGTCGGCACGTCCGGGTAGGCGGCCTGGCGCTCGGAACCGAACACCGCAAGGCTGCGCACCTTGTTGGAACGCAGCAGCGCATCGGCCTCCGGCAGCGAGCACGGCACGAAGTCGACGCCACCGGCAGCCAGATCCTGCATTGCCGCAGCGGCGCCCTGGCCGGGAATCATGCGGATCTTCTGCAGATCGACCTGCCAGGCATCCAGCAACCCGGCCACGGCCATCGGCCAGGAGCCGCCGCAACCGCCGGCACAGGCGATGGTGTACTTGGCGGGGTCGGCTTTCAGCGCATCGAGCGCCTGACGCAGGCTGGTGAAGGGGGAGTCGGTATTGACCTGGAAACCGGCCAGGTCGAAGTTGTACTGGCCGATGGGCGTGAAGTCACTGGCCTTGAAGTCGGCCTGGCCCATTTCCTTGTAGTGGGCATAGTTGAACAGGATGCCCAGGGTGTAGCCGTCGGCCTTGGAGGTGATGATCTTCTGGATGCCGACCACGCCACCGCCCTGCCCCAGGTTGATGACGTTGAACTGCTGCCCCAGTTCCTGTTTGAGGTACTTGGACAGGATTCGCGCGGTGCCGTCGGAGCCTCCGCCCGCACCCGCCGGCACGATGATGCTCACCGGGCGGCTCGGCCATTCGGCGGCCAGCGTCGGCATGGCCAGGCCCAGCGCCAGGGTCAGTGCAGCCAGCTTGCAGCCGGCGCGGCTCAGCAGTTTGCCGAGGGTGGAAGACTGTGACATGCGAGGTGCATGGTTAACGAGCATAACGAGCTCTCCTTTTATTATTGTCGAGTACGGCTGTCATGTTGATCGGGTGCGGCGAATCTCAGTGCTGCGTCGCCCTCCAGGCCGCCACGAAGGCCTTGCCGTTTTCGCCCACTTCGGCAGCGCTCATGCCCGGTTTGTACAGCGCCGAACCGAGACCGAAGCCACTGGCACCGGCATCCACGTACCCCGCCATGCCGGCAGGCGTGATACCGCCGACCGGCAGCAGGGCGATATCGCGCGAGAACACCGCGCGCCAGGCCTTGACGATCGCCGGGTTGAACTGCTCGGCGGGAAACAGCTTGAGCACCTGAGCACCGGCCTCCAGCGCGGCGAAACCTTCACTCGGCGTGGCCACCCCGGGCGAACTGAACAGCCCGGCACGGCGTGTGGCGCGAATCACCTCAGGGTTGCAGTTGGGCGACACGATCAGCCGGCCACCGGCCTGGGCCACTTCCTCGACCTGCCCGGTACTGAGGACGGTGCCGGCGCCGATCAGCGCGCGTTCGCCCAGCTCGGCCGCCAGCAACCCAATGCTCTGCAAAGGCTGCGGCGAGTTGAGCGGAATCTCGATCAGCCGGAAGCCGGCGTCATACAGCGCCAGGCCGACCGGCACGATCTCCTCGGGCGTGACGCCACGCAGGATGGCGATCAGTGGCAATTGCTGAAGATAGGATTCAGACATGCAGAGCACTCCTCGAAACGGCGGTGGGCGTTGCGGTGACAAGCGCGGCGGCGCAGGCCAGGTGCCAGAGCCCTGTGACCCCGGCGTTTTCCAGGGTGCGTACGGCGGTCACGCCAAAGCGCCCAAGGGCCAGGCGATAGCGTTCGCACAGGTGCGCATCGCCGATCAGTACCAGTGGCGGGCAGGCGTGCTCCTCGAGACTGGCGAGCACGCTGCGCAGCTCCTCGCCGATCAACAGCCCGGAGAGGTAATCCAGGCTTTCGCCTGCCGTCAGGCGCTCGGTCAGCAACAGGCTGCGGGTGCTGAACAGGCGTCCGGAAACACCCTCGGCGGCACTCTGCCGGGCGGCGTCGAGGCCCCGGCAAAAGGCCTCGTCGCTACGTTCGATCCCCTGTTCACGGGCAGGGCGACCAAGAATCGAGTGATCACGCAAGACGGCGAACAGCTCGCCGGTCATATGGGTGGTGAAGTGGCTGATCGCGCCGTCGCGCACCGACACCCATTTACTGTGGGTGCCGGGCAACACCAGCAGAGCATGCTCACGCAGCTCCGGCGCCAGTTGCAGAGCACCGAACACTTGGGTTTCTTCACCGCGAATCACGTTGGGTAGTGCGCTGGCATCGAGCACACCCGGCAGCAGATACAAGGGGCCATAGGCGGTATCCACAGCCAGCAGCCCATCTACCAGATTGCTGGAAGTGGCCGGGCACAATGCGTAAGGCACCTCGCGCCACCCCTGTCGGCTGCCGATCATGCCGCATGCCAGCGCAGGCAGCCCCGGCCATTGGCGGCACCAGTCTCCGACCAGCTCTTCATAGGCCCGGGCGAAGTCGCCATCCGGCGTGTGCTGAATACCCCAGGGACGGCTCTGGGCGGCCAGCACCCGGCCGCCTTCACCCAGCAGATAGGCGCGTAGCGATGAGGTGCCCCAGTCGAGGGCGATCAGCGCAGGCGCGAGGCGTTCGCTCATGAGGCACTCCAGCCCAGTTCTCGGGAAATGGCGATGGCACAGGCGATCACGTCCGGGCGCAGCTCGTGCAGGCGCGCTTCCGGCATGTAAGGGATGGCACTGGCGACACTCAACGCGGCAACGATCTGTCCACTGGCATCACGCACGGGGGCGGCGACGCAACGCACACCCAGTTCGTTCTCCTCCAGATCGAAGCTGAAACCGCCCTCGGCATAGCCGCTCATCAGGCCGCGGAAGTCGTCCCAGGGCGTGAATTCCTCGCGCAGCCCAGACTGCCCGGCGCGACGCTGCAGGCCCTGCTGGTAGAGCTCCTGCCACTGCGCCTCGGGCAGGTCGAGCATCAGCGACTTGCCGATGCCGGTCAGCGCCAGCGGCATGCGCAGGCCGATTCGCGAGCGCATTTCCAGGCCGCGACTGCTCGGTAGCTTCTCGATGTACAGCACATCACCGTCGTCGCGCACGCCCAGGTGCACGGTGTCCTGGGTGAGCCGCGCCAGCGCTTCCAGATGGGGCCGTGCAACGTTGGCCAGGGGCATCTGGGCGCGGGCCTTGTAGCCGAGTTCGATGAGTTTGGGACCGAGCTGGTAGCCACCGGCGCTACCGCCAATGCCACGCAGATAGCCGGCCTGCACCAGCGCGGCGATCAGCCGATGGGTGGTGCTGCGTGTACAGCCAATGGTCGCGCCGATGTCGACCAGGCTGCTGGCACCCTGGGCAACGGCGTCGATCACGGCCAGGCCTCTGAACAGCGCCTGGGCACCCGTGGGTGCTTGATTGTTGTTTTTATCGGGCATGGGACTCTCCTGGCGTTGGACTCTAATCCGCTTTTTCGCAATTCTCAATATGCGAAACAAACTCCCATATTATAGGAATTGAATGGCACACAGCGCATTTCGCGTGGCGAGCGCGAACGGGCACTGTCAAACTGAAGGCTCTTTCCAGCCAATGCGGACCTGCACCATGAGCACTGCCGACGAGCACGACGACGACACCTTCACCGAGCATGCGCTGGTTGAGGCCATCGAGAATCAGCTGGAATCCGGCGAGCCGGCGTTCACCCAATCCGTGCTCAACAAGCTGACGCTGGTGGGCTACGCGCGCGAAGAAATCGTACAGATGATGGCCATGGTGCTCGCCCACGAAGTGGATGCCATGCTGCGCGAGGATCGCCCGTTCGATGCCGAAGGTTACGAGCAGGCGCTACGCGCGCTACCGACGCTGCCTGAGGAAAGCTGAGCCTACCCAAGCTGTCCGCCGTCGCGTTCACGGAAACCGAGCAGTGACCAGCGACCATCTTCTCCGCCGCACGGCACACTGCTAAGGTGGCTCGATAGCCCGTGTGGATCTGCTACGGATGCGCCATTCCACCTTCAACCGCTGCTGCCTTGCGCTGCTGCTGATCGCAGCGAGCGGTGTCGCATCGAGCCGGGAAGCGCTGCGCATCGGTGCAGAAGACGACTGGTACCCGTACACCGCCTACCGCGACGGCAAGATTCAGGGCATGTCGGTGGATATCGTCAAGGCAGCCTTCGCGGCTGCCGATACGCCCATCGAGCTGGTTCCCTACCCCTATTCCCGCTGCATGCAAATGGCTCACGACGGCCAACTGGCGGCATGCTTCAACACCTCACCGGACCAGCGCATCGACAGTGATTTCCTGATCCCGCGGGAACCGCTGTTCAGTGATGACATCCTGCTCTGGGCACCACGCGAGAGCGTCCCCGATGAACGCCTGGAGCAGCTGCGCGGACGCAAGGTCGCGGTGACCATCGGCTACGAGTACGGGCCACGCCTGGATGACGATCCGCAGGTGATTCGCGTGCCGGTGCGCCGTGACCTCAGCGGCTTTCTGATGCTGCAGCATGGCCGGGTCGATTTCGTCGCAGCCTACCGCGGCACCGCCCAGGCGCTGTTTCGCGAGAACCCCGAGCTGCAGGGGCAGTTCGTGGCAGTAGCGACCCTGCACCGCCCCAAGCTGTACTTGAGCGTCTCGCGCCACCAACCCGATGCGACGCGGTTGGTCGAACGCTTCGAACAGGGCATGCGAACCATCCATCGCAATGGACGCTATCGGCAGATTCTCGATCAATGGCAGCACGCCCCGGCAAATTGATGGAGGCTTGACTACACTCAGGCTGCGGGGCGCCAGACACCCCCGAAGCCCACGGCCTGCGCCGTGCACGACAACAACAGGCAGGAGTCACCAATGGCCTTTACCGCCGAACTGGTCGCCGAACTGGAAATCCTTTTGCTGTTCAATCTGGACAATGGTCAGGAGGGATTGAAGATCCACCACCACGATGCCGCCCCCTCCGCCGTCGCCGCTGCCGGGCGCCTGCATGACAAGGGGCTGATCAGCCTCGCCGATGGCGGCTATCTGACCCGCCTGGGCCACGAAGCGGCCGAGCACGCCCATGGCCTGCGGGCCATCCTCACCGTTCCACAACCTGCCTGAGCCCCAGCAACGCCTGCCGCCCTGATGGTGGCAGGCCCCTCTCCCACAGGCTGTCCAGCCAACGATTGCGACAGGGCACTCCACGACTGTAGTCTTGCTCATCACCCGGCCGAGCCCGAGCATGACGCGCCATCTGCCCCTGCGACCCAATATCGACGATGGCATCGACCGCAAGGTGCTCACTCAGCTGCGCGCACGCTTCATGCGCGTCAATCACGGGCGTCAGCTACGCGCCATGCAGGCGCTGTCGACGCGCCAGCAACGGGTACTCACGCTGCTGCCGCTGCTGTTCCACGTCAATCACCCACTGCTGCCCGGCTATGTATCCGCCCAGACACCCGCAGGCCTGAGTGGCTACGAGCCAAGTGCCGAGCTGCTCGCCGAGGCACAGCGCCTGACTCGCTCGTTCGCCTACAAGCCGGCCCGCGGCCCCGCGCCCACGCCGATCCATGGCCTGTTCCTGATGGGCAGCCTGGGCACGGTGGCGCAGGCCGAGCAAAGCGACATGGACCTGTGGGTCTGCCACGCCAGCGATCTGACTGCCGCAGCCCGCGACGAACTGCGCCGCAAGTGCGAGCTGTTGCAAAGCTGGGCGTCCACACAGGGCACCGAAGCGCACTTCTTCCTCATCGACCCGCAGCGCTTTCGAGCCGGAGAACGCGAGGCGCAGCTCACCTCGGACGACTGCGGCACCACCCAGCACTTCCTGCTGCTCGACGAGTTCTACCGAACCGCGATCTGGCTGGGCGGCCGCACGCCGCTATGGTGGCTGGTGCCCGCTGTCGACGAGCACCGCTACGAACAGTTCACCGCGACACTGCTGAGCAAGCGTTTCGTCCGCGAAGAGGATGTCATCGACTTCGGCCACCTGGCCCACGTGCCTTCAGGAGAGTTCATCGGTGCCGGCATGTGGCAACTGTTCAAGGGCATCGAGTCGCCCTACAAGTCGGCTCTCAAGCTCTCTCTGACCGAGGTTTATGCCAGCGAGCACCCGAGGGTCGAATGCCTGTCGCTGCGCTTCAAGCAGTCGGTGTACGACGGTCAGCTGGATCTCGATGAACTCGACCCCTATGTGCTGATCTATCGGCGCCTGGAGGAATACCTTGTGGCACGCGGCGAGCCCGAGCGCCTGGAGCTGATGCGCCGCTGCCTGTATCTGAAGGTCAACAAGAAGGTCAGCAAACCGCCGCGCAACCGCGCCAAGAGCTGGCAGCGCCTGCTGCTCGAACGCCTGACCGCCGAGTGGGGCTGGGGCGAGCGCCAGTTGGTCATGCTCGACAGCCGCAGCCAGTGGAAGGTCCGCCAGGTAAGCGCTGAGCGCCGGGCGCTGGTCAACGAACTCAACTACAGCTATCGCTTCCTGACCCAGTTCGCGCGCAGCCAGACTGACGACGCAGCCCCCGACAACCGCGAACTGGCGGTACTCGGCCGCCGCCTCTACGCAGCGTTCGAGCGCCGTGCCGGCAAGGTCGAATTCATCAACCCCGGCATCGCCCCCGACCTTGGCGAGGACACCCTGACGCTGGTGCACTGCCCCACGCCGAAGGGTGAGCGCTGGGCATTGTTCAATGGCAGCCTCGGGCCTCAGGAATGGCTCGACTTCGCACCCCTGCGGCAAGCCCGCAGCCTGATCGAACTGCTCGCCTGGGCACACCGCAACGGCGTCATCGACAGCGGTACGCACCTGTCACTGCACCCGGGCGATAGCGACCTCAGCGAATTCGAACTCGGCCACCTGCTCGCCAGCCTGAACCAGGCGCTGCCCATGCCGCTGGACAGCATTGCGGAAAGCGCCCTGCTGCGTGCCCGCCAGCCAGCGCAGGTCATGCTGCTGGTCAACGTCGGCATCGATCCGCTCAAGCAGCACAGCCAGATGAACGTGCACATGACCAGCGAACGTACGGACCCTCTGGGTTACTCCGGTGTTCGCGAAAACCTGGTGCTGACCCTCGACCAGATAACCCTGAACAGCTGGAACGAGCTGCTGGTCGACCGCTACGACGGCGCCAACGCCCTGCTCGACTGCCTGACCGATCTGCTCAACGCATTGCCCGCCCATGGTGAGCTGCCCAGCGTGCGGGTGCACTGCTTCTGCCGCAATCGCGCGGCAGCCATCGTCGAGCGCGTCGAAGAGCTGGTGCGCGAGCTGATCGCCGGCCTCGTCAGTGGTCAGCGTCAACGCTATCTGCTGCAGATCACCCGTCGTTACCACATGCTCGAGTTGGCGCCTGGCGAGGTTCGCCACACCACGCTGGATGACCTGCCCGCCCTGCTCGAACACCTCGCCCAGGACCGCGCCGAGTACAACCCGCTTCGCCTGGACCGCAATGTGCTGGAGGGCGAAGACCTGGCACTGATCCTCAACGCCAGCCGCCCGGCCTGCATTCAGGTGTTCTATCGACTGCAGGAAGGCGAGACCCAGGCACAGATCACCGTGCTCGACGAACATGGTGCGGTATGGCGGACCCAGGCGCCGTTCCACGACGAAGCCAGCTTGCTGGCGCCCCTGCAGCGGTTTCTGCAGTCGCTGCTGTACCGGCGCAATGCCGCGCTCACCCTGGAGAGCCCACAGGCGCCACTGGAGATCGTCTATCAGCAGTTGCAACCCGCCGCGCCGCTGCGTGCCCAGCGCCTGGAGCTGCGCCCCGCGCCACTGACGCAGGTCAGCCAACCGTTCTACGATGTCCAGGCGATCGTCGAACCGGGTAGCGGCCAGCGCGCCTACATCAGCCTGTACTGCAACCACCGGGAATTCTCCGAGCTCGAATACGGCGACAGCCTGTTCAGCAACGTGGCTCGGCATATTCTCGCCCTACGCAGCGAGGCAGAACGCTATCCCTGTTACATAACCGACCTGGATCTTTCCGCCCTGCTGGGAGATCGACAACCGTCGGTGGTGCATTACCTGCGTTACAAGGCCAGCCTGGAAGAAGCCTTGAACAATGCCCTGCGTGCCCTCTAGACGATTATTGATAACAATTCTCAACTTGAGCTAACATGCGCTTTCGCTGTGGCACGCCTGCTGTGCACGGCTTCCGGCAGTCATCATCGTGTCTCCACCCAGCCAGAAACTCGACCTCTACCTCGCCCACCGCAACGCGCTGGTGGACTATGCCGCCTCTCTCGTCAGTTGCCGTGCCCAGGCCGAAGACGTGGTGCAGGAGGCCTGGCTGCGTTTCAACAGCCGCGGCAGTGCCGAAGCGGCAATCGACCACCCAGTCGGCTACCTCTATCGCATCGTGCGCAACCTGGCCTTCGACCTGAGTCGACGCAGCGTCACAGAGCGCCGCCAGCCGGGTAGCGCAAGCCTGCTGGAAACGCTCTCCGATGACAGCCCCGGCCCCGAACAGCAGGCCAGCAGCATCACCGAACTGCGCATCGTCAACACGGCCCTGGCAGAGCTGCCGGAGCGCGTACGCCGGGCCTTCGAAATGCATCGCCTGGAAGGTCACACCTTGCAGCACATCGCGATCACCTTGGGCATCTCCGTCGGCCTGGCCCATCAACTGGTGCATCAGGCGCTGTGCCACTGCGCGGATCGGCTGGAGCAGGCCAATGGGTGAGTTCGCCAAATCGCTGGCTGCTACGTGCTTTGCTCAGGGCATTGGACTGTGCGAACCTCTTGCACCTTTTCACCTGACCCCGTCCCGCCCATGACCGGCAATCTCAGACATACCGCACTGGACTGGCTATTGCGCGTCCGGCAGAGCCCGGAGGATACCGGGCTGCGCAGCGACCTGGCCGCCTGGTTGTCGATCGACGACAGCCACGCCGAGGCCTATCGCAAGGCGGAGCGGGTCTGGAGAATCACCGGCATGGCCCAGGCCGCTGCACTCGCGGATGAGCCACAAGCCCCACCGCAACCGATCCTGGCGGCACACACAACGGCCGCCGTGCCACCAGCGCGCCCGCGTCGACGCCGCTGGCCCGGCCTGCTGGCAGGCGCACTGGCCGCCTGCCTGGCAATGGTCATCGCCCCCGGCGCCTACATTGCCCTGCAGAGCGACTACCGCACCGGCCTTGGCCAACAGCGCACAGTGGAACTCGAAGACGGCAGCCGCATACACCTGGACAGCGAATCGGCGATCTCCGTGGACTACAGCGATGGTCAGCGCGAAGTCTGCCTGCTGGCCGGTCAGGCGTTCTTCGAAGTGGCTCCGGACCAGGCCCGGCCGTTCAGCGTGGATGCCCGACCGCTGCGAATCACCGTGACCGGCACGGCATTCAACGTCGCGCTGCGACAAACCGGGCTGGCCGTAGCGGTACAACATGGCTCGGTGCGTGTAGAGGAAAATGACACCACGCTGGCAGACGCATTGAGCGCGGGTGATCGCCTGCGCTGGCAGCGTGGTAGCCATGAAGTCACACGCGACACGCTTCCCGTCAGCCAGATCGCAGCCTGGCAGAAAGGCCAGTTGGTGGTGCGCGATGCGCGTATCAGCGATGTACTGGAGGAACTGCGTCCCTACCTGCCCGGCAAGGTATCCCTGCGCGATGCGGCACTGGGCGAGCAGCGCATTACCGGCGTCTACGCCCTGGCCGATCCGGACGCGGCCTTGCGTGCGGTCATTCAGCCCTATCAGGGCACGGTCAGCATCTGGACACCGTGGCTGCGAGTGATCAAGCGCCACCCCTGACAGGGCTCGCAAGCCGGATTTTTCCGATAAATAAAAAATAATTCACGAATTCCTGAAAATTCGTCGGGCCGCTGCGTCATTGCCTCGAACACGAATCGATACAGATTCGCATTAGCTTTTCAATTAGGCCGCTTGGCCAGTTCGGGGAAGACCATGAAAAAGCAGGTGCACCGGCTCAAACATCCCTCTACAGGCGCCCGGAAACTCGGCGCTTCCATCAGCCTGGGGCTGCTGAGCCTGTGCGCCACGCTGCCCATGCACAACGCCCACGCGCAGGAAAACACCGAGCCTGCCAGCGCCTTGCTGCAACGCCAGCACAGCTTCGCCATCGATGCCCAACCCCTGGCCGACGCCCTGATCGCCTTCGCCCAGCAGAGCGGCCTGCAGGTGAGCGTCGACCCAAGCCTGGTCGGCCACCTGCGCGGCAATGCGGTACGCGGGCAGATGAGCAGCGAACTGGCGCTGTCACGACTGCTCGATGGCAGCAACGTGGGCTGGGAATACGGGCAGCAGGTGGTGACCTTTCATCAGTTGGCGAGCCAGAACAGGGCGTTTGAATTGGCCAACACAGTGGTGCTGGCAACGCCTGAAAATGCCTTTCAAGGCGAGACCGTAATAGACCGCAGGGCGATCGAGAATTTCGCCGGGGCCAATGGTGACCTGACGACGCTGTTGAAAATGCACCCCAGCGTCCGATTCGACACCACCCAGCAGAGCTCCAATACCCCCGGAGAACTGAACCCAGCCGACATCAGCATCAATGGCGCCAAGTTCTACCAAAACAACTTCATGATCGACGGGGTAAGCATCAACAACGATCTCGACCCTGGCGCCAGCAGCGGCTCACGCAGGGATATCAACGGTCTCTACAACTTACCCAGCAATTCATTCGGCATCGCTCTGGACGCCGACCTGCTCGAGGAAGTGAAGGTCTACGACAGCAACGTGTCCGCAGAATTCGGAGGATTCAACGGTGGTGTGGTCGATGCGATCACGCGTCGCCCAACCGAAGACTTCCACGGCAAGGTATCGGTAGGCATGAGCCGTTCGGAATGGACCAATTACCATATAAGCGGCGATGAGGAAGCCTTCAAGTACTCGAGTAACTATGCCAACCAACCAGAATTCAAGAAAATAACCAAGCGTGTCGTACTCGAGGGGCACGTTACCGAGAACTTCGGCCTCATCGGAAACTTCGTACAGAAGACGTCGGAAATACCTCTTTACGCATACAGCGATGGTTTCACGAGTGAGGGCGACAGACGCAAGAAGACCCAGCATCGAGAAATCGACAACTATATGCTCAAGGGCTTCTGGACGCCCAACGAACGATTGGATCTCACGTTCACATTGGTCGATGCGCCCCAGACTGGAGAATATTTCAAGGAAAACCAAAAGAACTCCAATTTCACCATAGAGCAAGGCGGCTACATCGGCGCGCTACAAGGGATCTGGAAAGGCGATAACGCGACATACACCCATAAACTCTCTTACAACTTCTCCCAGACCTCCAGAAATTCCGACAGCAACGTCAACAAGCTGTGGCGATGGTCCGATCAGAAAAACTGGGGCGCATCCACTACCAGCGTAGAAGGAGGAATGGGAAATCTGGAGCAGCAGCAGACCGGAGCTAAATATGCCCTGAAAGCAGAATTGCTCCCCACCATGCTGTTCAACACAGAGCACAAACTGATAACTGGCCTGGAGCTCAACTACCAGAAGGCCAGCTATGAACAGATGCAAGATGCGTGGACTGCTACCACGCCCAGAAGGGTGACCTTGTCACCGAACAACACATCAACGTGCCAAACCGTCAGCGGTAGCCTTGACAGTGAATATTGCTCCATTGGCACGGCTCGTGATGGCACACTCGAGCGCCAGTACTTCGGATTCCTCAATTACTACCGCGCAGGGAAGATCGAACTGGAACAAACCAGCCTCGGACTATTCCTTGAAGATGAAATTCGCATTGACCGTCTGACGTTGCGCCCCGGGCTGCGATTTGATGCAGATGATTATATGGACAAGAAAACCTTGGCCCCGCGTTTCGCGGCAAGCTATGACCTGTTCGGAGATCAAAGCACTGTCTTCAGCGCCGGGCTCAACCGTTATTACGGGCGCAATTTATTCAAATACCGCCTGGCCGATGGCCGTGAATCGCTGCGGGCGCGCCAGACCCGAGCCCGGGTGACCAACGATGTGATTCCCGACTTCGACCCTCTGGTCTCCTACGGAGTGGATGAGAGCTCATTCCGCCAGATCGACATCCCCTATGATGACGAGTGGATGGTTGGCCTCAGTCAAGTATTCAAGGATGTGCTCTTCGAGCTGAAATATGTGAACCGGGAAGGCAAGAATCAGGTTGTACGCAGTCGTGCTAATTACCTGGGCCTCGAAGCCGGTGACAACGTTGGGGAAATCAGCAATTACTACGTTTATACCAATGCCGGTGAAAGCCGGAGCAAAACTGTCACCTTGGCCATAACTCCGCTGCAAGAACTGACACTGGCCGGCACTAGCACCCGAATGCAGGCAGCCTTTGACTGGAACCAGACGTATACCAGCTATCCGGATTACGAAACGGTGTTCAGCGAGGATCGGCTCAATGATGTCGATGTGTATTTCGACGGTAAACTGATCCCTTACAGCGACCTGCCGTCAGGGAACTTCAACCGTCCCTGGACGGCTCGTCTCAATACGATTACTGCCATACCAGCACTGAACCTGACCGTTAGTAACTTCTTCCGCTACCGGGGCCCCTACGAGCAGATTTTCAGCGGCTCTCCTTCGAATATCGTGGTCGATGGCAGCAGTTATGCCAATTACGCGGTGGGCAAGGTCGGCGGCGCACCCACCTGGGATATGCGCGTGAAGTGGCAGACGCCAACCTTCAAGGATCAATCCTTGTACGTCGCCGCAGATATCACGAACGTCACTGACAAGGTGAACAAAATCGTCAGTGAGACAGGCGGCAGCATCAGCTACGAAGTTGGCCGCCAATACTGGCTCGAAGTCGGCTACCAATTCTAAGAAAAGGCGCTCCATGCATCCCGTGAAAACCCTGTTCACGGCACTGGCAGCGTTGCTGCTCGGTGCCTGCACCCATTTGCCTGCAGGGGACACGCCCCTGCAATGGCACCCCATCGTCACCCGTGGCGAACTGCCCAACGGCCTGCGCTACAACCTGATTCCCATCGATACGCAGAAAGGCCGCCTGGACATGCGCCTGACGGTGCATGCCGGCTCGGTGGACGAGGCCGACGATCAGGTCGGCGTCGCCCATATGCTCGAACACCTGGCGTTCTACAGCCGTGGTGGTGACACCCTGAATGTACGCCAGCGCCTGCAGAAGGCTGGCTGGCAACAGGGCCGCCACTTCAATGCGGTCACCAACTACGAGCGCACGCAATACCTGCTGAGCCCGCCTGACGGGGCGGCGAGTGTAGAGCTGTCGCTGAAAACGCTGGCCACGATGGCCTTCGCCGGCGATTTCACGGCGGACGATCTGCAGCGCGAGCGGCCCATCGTCATCGAAGAATGGCGAGGTGGCCTGGGTGTCGCGCAGCGCATGAACGCCAAACGTGCCGCGGCACAGCGCACCGGCTCCCGTTATCCGGCGCATCGCACCATCGGCAACCGCAAGGCCATCGAGCAGGCGCAACTGCAGGCACTGCAGGCGTTCCAGCAGCGCTGGTACCTGCCGAACAACATGGTGCTGAATGTCGTCGGTGACGTCGATCCCCAGCAAATGATCGCGCATATCGAGCGCCACTTCGGCCATGCGCAACGGGGCGAACGTCCCCCGCGCGAGCACCTCGAACTGCCGCTGGACGACGAGCTGAAAGTGTTCCGCGTGCAGGACAGCCAGAGCGGCAGCAACCAGGTCGCTCTGCTGATGCGCTTCCAGCAGATGGACATTCGCGAGCAGACGCTTGCGGGCGGCCGTGATCGACTGCTGGATCGCCTGGCACTCACCGCATTGTCACGGCAGTTGCGCCGCCAACCCCTGGACGAAGGCGTAGGCAGCCTGACAGCGGTGAAAACCCAGATTGGCCGCCGTACGGGGGTACTGGCGGTGGCCGCCAGCGTCAAAGGTCAGCGCCACGACCAGGCGCTGCAGACCCTGTTGCGCGAACTCGAGCGGCTGCGCCAGCACCCGTTGCACGACGAGGACGTCAAAGCGGTCAAGGACGAGGTGCGGCAGATCGCCGAGCGCATGCTGGCGAAACCGGCAGCGCGAGACTTCGACGCCTGGGTGCGACAACTCAACGACGCCACCCTGGGCGAGCGGGTGCTGCAAGACCCCGAGGCCATCGCCCGCAACGCCCTGATCAATCTGGACAGCATCGGCAAGCGCGAGCTGCAACAGCGCATCGTCAGCTGGCTCGACAGCCCGGACCGGGTGCTGCAACTCAGCGCCCCAGGCGGTACGCCGCTGAAGCTGCCTGATGTCGCGCGCGTCGAGCAGCAGGCGCTGCAGTTCGCCGCTACCCGCCTGGAAGCGCCAAAGCCTCCCGTGGCACAACATGCGCTCAGCATTCCCAGCCTGGAAAGCAGCACGCCGCCCGGTAGCATCGAGACACGCCGCAGCTTCGCAGCCGAGAAGGTCGAACACTGGCAACTGAGCAACGGCGACCGCCTGGTGTGGCTACGTGCCGAGGGCGCGGACGGCAAGGCGCAGTTGCGCGTCGATTCCAGCGCTGGTTTTCTGTACCAGGGCGCGCAGTCCTGGCGCGCGCAGATCGCCAATCAACTGGCCCTGCAGCTACCTCCCCAAGGCTGGAGCGATGAGCAGCTCAATGCCTGGAAACGGCGCGAAGCCGTGCAACTGTCGTTCACTCAAGGGCCGCAGCGCCTGGAGGCGCAGGGCAGTGCCACGGTGGACAAGCTGGGCAGCCTGCTGGCGCTCTATCAGGCTCAGCAGACCCGCAGCGCTCTGGATGAAGAAGCCTACCTCGAGAGCCTCGCCGACCTGCGCGAAGGCCTGCTGCGTCGGCGTGATCACGTGCGCAGCGAGCAAGACGCGACCTGGCGCAGAATCAAGCAGGGCGAGGATGACTGGCAGTCGCCAACGACCAAGGACCTCGACGCACTCAGCCGCGCCGCACTGGAAGTGGAATGGCGCCGCCAGGCCGCGGCTCCAGTGACCTATTACCTGATGGCCAACATGCCGGAGCAGGAACTGGAAGCGCTGGTCGACCGTTATCTGGCGGGCATCCCGCGCGGCGAGCCACTGCTCAGCAAGGCCAACCCACGGCAACCCGGTCAGCGCCAGGCCACCCTGGCCATCGCTCGCGAACCGCGCGCCAGCCTCTATGCGGGCAGCTTCCAGCCCCATCCTTGGAGCCCGGCGGATGCCGCCCGGGTAGCGGCGCTGCGCGAGATCGCCAACGGCCTGCTGAAGCGGCGCCTGCGCGGCGAAGCGGCAGGCGTTTACAGCCTGCAATTCGACAGTGAACTGAGCCCCGAACATCAGCGCATCGACAGCGAGCTGAGATTCAGCAGTGACCCGCAACGCGCCGACGAGCTCTGGCAACTGGCGCGACGGACCTTGTCCAGCCTGCCCGACGCCATCGACGAGAAACACGTCGCCGCCCTGCGCCAGGAGCTGACCCGCCAGGAAGCGTTGCGTCGCGAGGATCCCGGCATCCAGTTGCATCGCCTGATTCTCAGCGAGCGCGCATGGCACGACCCGCGTTACCTGAGCGAACAGCATCGACTGCCTGCGGCACTCGAGCCTGCGGCCCTGAAGCGCCTGGCTCGCCAGCTTTTCCCGAAAGGCAATCAAGTGCGCATGCAGGTGCTTCCCGCGCAGGGCATCGAAACATGAGAACCCTGCATCTTTTCCTCAGGCTTTCCCGCCCATTCTGGGCCAGTCGCGCCGGTTGGCCGGGCTGGTTGCTACTGGCTTCGGTGTTCGCCATGGGCATCGGCATCGTGCAGGTCAACGTCTACATCAACGCGTGGAGCAAGACGTTCTACGACACCCTGGCGACCTTCGACGGCAGTGCGCTGCTCGATCTCATGGGCAGTTATGCACTGGCAATCTGTGCGCTGGTGGTGGTGATCGCCTCGAAGAACTGGTTGACCAAAGCGCTGATCCTGCGCTGGCGCCAGCACCTCAACGATCACATGCTCGAGCACTGGCTGGGTGAGCGTCGCTACTACCGGCTGGGGCTGAGCGGCGAGCCGGACCACCCCGATCAGCGGATCGCCGAGGATGTGCATCTGCTGGCGGACAAGACCGTCGGCCTGATCGTATCGTTGTTCATCAACACCATGCAGATCGGCGCCTTCGTCAGCGTCCTCTGGCAGCTCTCGGGTACTCAGACCTTCACCCTCGGCGATTACAGCGTAACCCTCGATGGATACCTGGTCTGGGCCGTGCTCATCTATACCCTGATCGGCACGCTGGTCACTCACTGGCTGGGCCAGCCACTGCACGCTCTCAACTATGAGCGCCAACGCAGCGAGGCGGCCTTTCGTGCGGACCTGTTACGCAAACGCGAGCATGCCGAGCAGATCGCGCTGTACGGCGGCGAACAGGCAGAGCGGCAGAGCCTGGGCCTGCGCTTCGCCGCCATAGCCGATAACTGGCGTGGCCTGATGCGCCGTGAGCTGAAGCTGGGGACATTCACCGTCGGTTACGACCGGGTCAGCAATATCGTGCCCGTGTTCATCGCCCTACCCGCGTTCCTGGCCAAGACCATCACCCTGGGCGGGTTGATGCAGATCCGCACGGCCTTCGGCGCCGTACACGGATCATTGAGCTGGTTCATCTACTCTTATCGCACCCTGATGGAGTGGAGCGCCACGGTCCAGCGCCTGGGCCAGTTCCAGCAGGCCATGGAGCGGCTGGAGCCGGTCGAACTGAGCCAGGGCGAGGCGCTCAACACCTGCGGCCTGGATGTGCTGCGCCCAAATGGCGAAGCGCTGCTGTGCGGCCTGACCCTGCAGGCTCGCCCTGGTGAGTGGCTGCGCCTGGCGGGCGCCAGCGGCCTGGGCAAGACCACCTTGCTGCGCACCCTGATGGGCCTCTGGCCCCATCACCGCGGCAGCTGGCAGTTGCCGGGCGGGCGCAGCCTGCTGCTGCCGCAGAAACCTTACCTGGCCAGCGGTCGTCTGGATCAGTTACTGGCCTACCCGGCAACGCAGATACCCCAGGTTCTGGAACTGATTGGCGCGCTGCAGGACGTTGGGCTCGACCATCTCATCCATGAGCTGGACCGCGAAGCCGAATGGGGCAGAGAGCTTTCCGGTGGTGAGCAACAGCGCCTGGCGCTGGCCCGCGCCCTGCTCTATCGCCCAGACACCCTGTACCTCGACGAAGCCACCAATCAGCTCGACGAACATGCGGCCTGCGGGTTGCTCGCGCGCCTGCGAGAGCGCTTGCCCACCTGCACGCTGATCGGCGTCAGCCACCAGCCCGCGGTGCAGCGCCTGTTCGAACGCAGCATCGACCTGCAGGAATGTGGGACGGCTTGCAAACCGGCGACGCCGGAACTGCTGCCGACTTGATCGGCACCCCGGGTGTAGCCCCGGGCTGCCAGAAGGCAAGACTCGGCACGGCACGAGCCGAGTCAGATGATACGAGGCGCTTTAACGGGCGTATTCGCCCGCCGCTTCCGGCTGATACTCCACCGCCAGCAAGGCAAGTTTGAGCTGTTTGCCGCCGGGTGCCGGCCAGTCGATATGCTGGCCAACGCTCAGCCCCAGCAATGCAGTGCCAACGGGTGCGAGAATCGACACCTTGCCTTCACCGCCAGCGTCCTGGGGATAGACCAGAGTCAGGTGATAGTCCTTGCCACTGCCTTCCTCGCGGCAATGCACGCGGGAATTCATGGTGACCACGCCTGCCGGCACCTGATCGTGGCCGACCACCTCCGCTCGATCCAGTTCGGCCTGCAAGGCTTCGGCAGTCGGGCCGAAATCTTCGAGGCTGTCGAGCAATTGCTCCAGGCGCTGCAGATCGAGGCGGGTAATGGTGATGGACGGTGTGCTGGCCATGGTGCGGGCATATCTCCTTTGCTGGACGCCAAAAAAGCAAAACCCCATCGAGACGACGGGGTTTTGCACAGGTTGAGCCGACCGTAACACAGCCACCCAAATAAACAAGGGCAGCCTCAGGGCGCCGCCATCAGACGCTCTTCGGCCAGCGCCCGAATGGCCCGACGGCGCCCGTCATCGGCATTGCCCCACTCGAGAATTTCCGCCAGCAGACGCCCGCAACCCAGGCACCTGTCGGCCTCGTTCAGGCAGCAGCGCCGACGACAGGGCGACGCGACAGGCGCCTCGCCCAGCGCCGAATCAGCGGCGGCTTCAGATCTCATCGAACTCGAGACTGGCGCCGGACTGCTCGACCACGATGCGATCGAGCATTTCGCTGAGCAACTCGTCGCTGGTGTCGCAGATCCAGCGCTGGTTGTCTTCGTCGTAGTCGAAATGGAACCCACCGGAACGGGCCGCCAGCCAGAGCTGACGCAGCGCTGGCTGGCGACTGAAGATCAGCTGCGAGCCATTTTCGAAGCGCACCGTCAGTACGCCAGCGGAGTTTTCCAGATCGAGATCCAGATCGCTGTCGTCGAAGATGTCTTCCACCGCCTGCTGCACGGCATCGACCAGGTCGTGGAAACGGGCTTCGGTCAAACTCATTGCACTTACCTCATGAAAGATTCAGCAACATCGTACGCAAAAGAAAGAATCGCCGCGCCCCGTTCGGCGCGCGCCAGTATGCCAGGGCAAAGCCCCGCCGGACGGGAACCCCACTGCATAGGCAACATGCCGGGGGGTCGGTATACTCCGGGGCAATTATGCTTTATTACAAGGATTTGACCATGAAGCGGCTGTTCACTGCCCTCATCGCGCTCGTCGCCGTCACCACCCTGCTCAGTGGCTGTGGCCAGAAAGGCCCACTGTACCTGCCGGATGATACCCAGTCCGCACCTGCGCAAGACAGATAAGGACGGCTCATGAACACCTTCGAATACCGCGACGGCTCGCTGTTCGCGGAGGGTGTGGCGTTGTCCGCCGTTGCCCAGCGCTTCGGCACGCCCACCTATGTCTACTCGCGCGCTCATATCGAGGCGCAGTACCGCGCCTACGCCGACGCGCTCGATGGGCTGCCGCATCTGGTGTGCTTCGCCGTCAAGGCCAACTCGAACCTCGGCGTGCTGAACGTCCTGGCGCGCCTGGGCGCGGGCTTCGATATCGTTTCGCGCGGTGAACTGGAGCGTGTGCTGGCCGCTGGGGGCAACGCCGACAAGATCGTCTTCTCCGGCGTCGGCAAGACCCGCGACGACATGCGCCGCGCCCTGGAAGTGGGCGTGCACTGTTTCAACGTCGAGTCCACCGACGAACTGGAGCGCCTGCAGCAGGTCGCAGCCGAACTCGGCAAGATCGCGGCGATCTCCCTGCGCGTCAACCCGGACGTGGACGCGGGCACTCACCCGTACATCTCCACCGGTCTGAAAGAAAACAAGTTCGGTATCGCCATCGCCGATGCCGAAGCGGTCTATGCCCGCGCCGCGGCGCTGCCCAACCTGGCCGTGGTCGGCGTCGATTGCCACATCGGCTCGCAGCTGACCAGCCTGCCGCCGTTCCTCGATGCGCTCGACCGCCTGCTGGTACTGGTCGACCGCCTTGCCGAACAGGGCATCAACCTTCGTCACATCGACCTCGGTGGCGGCCTCGGCGTGCAGTACCGCGATGAGCAACCACCACTGGCCGGTGACTACATCCAGGCGGTGCGCCAGCGCATCGAAGGTCGTGATCTGGCACTGGTGTTCGAGCCGGGCCGCTTCATCGTCGCCAATGCCGGCGTGCTGCTGACCCGCGTGGAGTACCTCAAGCATACCGAGCACAAGGATTTCGCCATCGTCGACGCGGCCATGAACGACCTGATCCGCCCGGCCCTGTATCAGGCCTGGATGGACGTGGTGCCGGTGCAGCCGCGCGATGGCGCCAGCCGTCAGTACGACATCGTCGGGCCGATCTGCGAAACCGGTGATTTCCTCGCCAAGGAACGCGATCTGAGCCTGGCCGAAGGCGACCTGCTGGCCGTGCGCTCGGCCGGTGCCTATGGCTTCGTGATGAGCTCCAACTATAACACCCGCGGCCGCGCGGCCGAGGTGATGGTGGACGGCGAGCAGGCCTTCGAGGTGCGTCGGCGAGAAACTCTGGACGAACTCTTCGCGGGCGAAAGCCGCCTGCCGGAGTGATGCCGATGTTATTGCGATTTACCAAGATGCATGGCCTGGGCAACGACTTCATGGTCCTCGACCTGGTCAGCCAGCATGCGCATATCCAGCCCAAGCACGCCAAGCAGTGGGGCGACCGCCACACCGGCGTCGGCTTCGATCAGTTGCTGCTGGTCGAACCGCCGCAGAATCCGGACGTGGATTTCCGTTACCGCATCTTCAATTCCGACGGCAGCGAAGTGGAACAGTGCGGCAACGGTGCGCGCTGTTTCGCTCGCTTCGTGCTCGACAAGCGCCTGACGGTGAAGAAAACCATCCGCGTGGAAACCAAGGGCGGCATCATCGAATTGCAGGTCCGTGCTGACGGCCTGATCACCGTGGACATGGGCGCGCCGCGCCTGGCGCCCGAGCAGATTCCCTTCCAGGCCGACGCTGAAGCCCTGAACTACGCCGTCGAAGTCGAAGGCAGGACTCATGCGCTTGCCGCGGTTTCCATGGGCAACCCCCATGCCGTGCTGCGTGTCGATGATGTGGACAGCGCGCCGGTGCACGAACTGGGAGCGAAACTGGAACACCATCCGCGCTTTCCACAACGAGTGAACGTCGGCTTCCTGCAGGTCGTCGATCGCCAACGCGGTCGCCTGCGTGTCTGGGAGCGCGGTGCCGGGGAAACCCAGGCCTGCGGTACCGGCGCCTGCGCCGCCGCCGTCGCGGCGATCCGCCAGGGCTGGATGGACTCACCCGTCCAGTTGGAACTGCCGGGCGGCAAGCTGACCATCGAGTGGGCAGGCCCTGGCCAGCCGGTTATGATGACCGGCCCCGCCGTGCGCGTGTACGAAGGACAGGTTCGCCTATGACTGACCAGCAGGATTCGCCCAAGCCACTGGACTCGGAAACGGTTGCCGCCTACCTGCGCCTGCACCCCGAGTTCTTCATCGACCACGATGAGCTGATTCCCGAGCTGCGTATTCCTCACCAGCGAGGTGATACGGTTTCGCTGGTCGAACGCCAGGTCAAACTGCTGCGTGAACGCAACATCGAGATGCGCCAACGCCTGTCGCACCTGATGGACGTAGCTCGCGACAACGATCGGCTGTTCGACAAGACGCGCCGCCTGATACTCGACCTGATGGACGCCAGCAGCCTCGAAGAAGTGGTCAGTTGCGTGGAAGACAGCCTGCGCCGTGAGTTCCAGGTGCCCTTCGTGGGGTTGATCCTGTTCAGCGACACACCGCTGCCGGTCGGCCGCAGCGTCAGCAGCGCAGAGGCGCATCAGGCCATCGGTGGCCTGCTGGCTGGTGGCAAGACCATCTGCGGCGTGCTGCGCGAGCACGAGCTGAACTTCCTGTTCGGCGACGCGGGCGCGGACGTCGGCTCGGCAGCCGTTGTCGGCCTTTCCCATCAGGGCCTGCATGGCGTGCTGGCGATCGGCAGTGCCGATTCGCAGCATTACAAGAGCTCTCTGGGCACCCTGTTCCTCGGTTATATCGCCGAAGTCCTGTCGCGGGTGCTGCCACGCTTCTCCGCACCGCTGCGCTCGGTCCGCTGAAAATAGCCACAAGCTTCAAGCGGCAAGAAAGCAGAAGCGGCCTTTCACTTGGAGCCTGACGCTTGACGCTTGCAGCTGACCTGGATGCCTATCTCGAACACCTGCGCAGCGAGCGCCAGGTGTCTGCCCATACCCTGGATGGCTACCGCCGCGACCTCAACAAGCTGCTCGCTTACTGCGAGAAGGAACAGCTTGCCGAGTGGGCCGCTCTGGATACCTCGCGCCTGCGCCGCCAGGTGGCTCGCCTGCACATGGAGGGTCAATCGGCACGCAGCCTCGCGCGCCTGCTTTCCGCCACCCGCGGCCTGTATCGCTACCTGATCCGCGAGGGCCATTGCCGGCATGACCCGGCCAGCGGACTGACGCCCCCCAAGGGCGAGCGCAGGCTGCCGAAGGTGCTGGATGTGGATCGCGCCACCCAACTGCTGGACGGTGCCCAGGAAGACGATTTCATCGCCCGCCGCGATCACGCCATGCTCGAACTGTTCTACTCCTCGGGGCTGCGTCTGTCGGAGCTGGTCGCACTCGACCTCGACGGCCTCGATCTGCCCGCTGGCCTGGTGCGCGTGGTCGGCAAGGGTAGCAAGGTGCGCGAGCTGCCAGTCGGCAGCAAGGCCCGTGAAGCGCTGGAGCAATGGCTGCCACTGCGCGCACTGGCCAACCCGGCGGATGGTGCGGTATTCATCAGCCGTCAGGGGCGACGCATAGGCGCCCGAGCGGTGCAGCTGCGGGTGCGCCAGGCAGGCATCAGCGAACTGGGCCAACACATTCATCCGCACATGCTGCGTCACTCCTTCGCCAGCCATATGCTCGAATCCTCTCAGGACCTGCGCGCAGTGCAGGAACTGCTGGGCCATGCCGATATCGCGACCACGCAGATCTATACCCACCTGGACTTCCAGCACCTGAGCAAGGTCTACGACAGCGCTCATCCACGGGCCAAACGCCGCAAGGAACAGGACTCATGAGTATCCGCTTGGTCACCTTCGACCTCGATGACACCCTGTGGGACAACCGCCCGGTGATACTGGGCGCCGAGAGTGCCATGCGCGACTGGATCAGCAGCCACGCACCGCGCCTGGCGAGCCAGCCGGTGGATTACCTGGGGCAGACCCGTGGCCGCCTGCTGGAGGCCGAACCCAGCCTGAGATATCGCCTCAGCGAGCTGCGCCGACGCACCTTGCGTCATGCCCTGGAGGGCGTTGGTCATGCCCCCGACGAAGCCCAGCGATTGGCCGAAGGTGCGTTCCAGGCGATGCTCGAGGCGCGTCACGCGATCACCTTCTTTGCCGATACCGTCACCACACTGGAGCGACTGGCCAACCAGTACCATCTGGGCGTGATTACCAACGGCAATGCCGACGTACGCCGATTGGGATTGGCCGACTACTTCAGCTTCATCCTCAGCGCCGAAGAGCTGGGTGTCGGCAAACCCGATCCCAAACCGTTCCAGGAGGCGCTCCGCCGCTCCGGCATCGACGCTGAACAAGCCGTGCACATTGGCGATCATCCCGGCGACGATATCGCCGGGGCACGAGCAGCGGGCTGGCGCGCGGTATGGTTCAACCCGCAAGGCAAGGCCTGGACTGGCGAAGACGAGGCCGACGCGCAGGTCCGCAGCCTCGGCGAGCTGCCGGCGCTGCTGCAACGCTGGGCGTAGCGTTGGTGGGCCGAAGCCCACCCGACAGGCACCCCGCAGGCCGGGCTTCAGCCCACAACATCGTATACCCCACCCCGCACTCTCAATACCCTGAAACGCAAAAGCCCGCCTGATAAAGGCGGGCTTTTGCGTGTGCAACCGGCGTTTGCCTCAGATGGGGCGACTGCCGTATTTGCTGTCTGGCTTCTTGGGCGGATCGGAAACCACATTGGGCTCCACTTCCTGCACCTTGCCACCACGGGACAGGAACTCTTCCATGGCGCGAGCCAGCGCATCGCGTTCCTTCTGCTTGGCTTCGACACTCGGCAGCTCGTCGACTTCGACCGCTTTCTTGGCCTTGCCCTTGGCAGGTACCGCGCTATCGGATTCGCTGTCGTCATCACCGCCGTCGCTATCCGCGGCCGCCAGCTCCTCGCCGTCGTCCTCTTCTGCGCCTTCCAGCTCGTCTTGTTCCAGTTCTTCGTCGCTCATGTTCAGCCTCATGACTTGCGAAAAGCAGGTTAGTTATAGCCCAGTCGTACGACGTTGCCGAACGCCTGGAAAAAATTCAATTTGCCGTACCTTGCAAGGTCGCCAACACTCGGCGCGCACCACCCTGCTCACGGTGCTCGCCCAGGTAAATCCCTTGCCAGGTGCCCAGTGCAAGACGCCCATCACTCACGGGTATCTGCAACTGAACGCCCAACACGCTCGACTTGAAGTGCGCCGGCAGATCATCCGGGCCTTCGTCGCAGTGCTCGTAACCCGCTGCGTCCTCAGGGACGAGACGGCGAAAAAAGCGCTCGAAGTCACGGCGTACTGCCGGGTCCGCATTCTCGTTGACGGTCAGTGACGCCGACGTATGCTGCAGCCACAGGTGTAACAGACCCACCCTGTAGCTCGCCAGTTCCGGTAACGCATCCTGCAATTCATCGGTTACGAGATGGAAGCCCCGTGCCCGCGGACGCAGGGTGATCAGCCGTTGCTGCCACATGTTCGTCGTCCTCTTTTCGACGCGCGCATTCTAGCGCGCCGTAGAAAAAAACAAAGGGCGCCTGAGCGCCCTTTGCGATTGTTCGACCATCATTTTTCGTGATGAGCAGCCCGTCAGCTGTGCATCACTTCTTGTTGGTGAATTCGGGATAGGCTTCCATCCCGCACTCGACCAGGTCGACACCTTCGTATTCCTCTTCTTCGGAGACCCGCAAGCCAACCACCGCCTTGATGATGCCCCAGACGATCAGGCTGGCGATGAAGACCCAGGCGAAGATGCTGGCGATACCCAACAGCTGCGCGCCAAGGCTCGCCTCGCCATTGGTCAGGCACACGGCCAGGGTGCCCCAGATGCCGGCCGCGCCGTGTACGGAGATCGCGCCGACCGGATCGTCGATCCTGATCTTGTCGAAGGCGAGGATCGAGAACACCACCAGCACCCCACCGACACCCCCGATCAGGGTGGCCTGCAGCGCGGTCGGGGTCAGCGGTTCGGCGGTGATCGACACCAGGCCGGCCAGCGCACCGTTGATGGCCATGGTCAGGTCGGCCTTGCCGAACAGGATACGCGCCACGATCAGCGCGGCGATCAGGCCACCGGCAGCGGCCATGTTGGTGTTGACGAACACCTGAGCCACGGCGTTGGCGTCTTCGATGGTGCTCATCTTCAGTTGCGAGCCACCGTTGAAGCCGAACCAGCCCATCCACAGGATGAACATGCCCAGGGTAGCCAGCGGCAGGTTGGCGCCCGGGATGGCGTTGATCTGGCCATTGGCGCCGTATTTGCCCTTGCGCGCACCGAGCAGAATCACACCCGCCAGAGCAGCTGCGGCACCCGCCATATGCACGACGCTGGAACCCGCGAAATCCAGGAAACCGGCTGCGTCGAGGAAACCGCCGCCCCATTTCCAGAAGCCCTGGACCGGGTAGATGATCGCGGTCATGACGATGGCGAAGGCGATGAATGACCAAAGCTTCATGCGCTCTGCCACGGCACCGGACACGATGGACATGCAGGTGGCAGCGAACACGATCTGGAAGAAGAAGTCCGAGCGTGCGGCGTAATAGGGGGCGTCTTCGCCACCGGCCAGCACGGACTCGACGCTGTTCTCGTCGCCGATCAGAAAGCCGAAGCTCGGCAGGATGCCGCCTTCAGGGCTGGAGTACATGATGTAGTAGCCGATCAGCAGATACATGATGCAGGCGATGGCGAACAGGGCCACGTTCTTGGCGAGAATCTCGGTGGTGTTCTTGGCACGTACCAGGCCAGCTTCGAGCATGGCGAAGCCAGCGGCCATCCACATCACCAGAGCGCCACAAATCAGGAAGTAGAAGGTATCGAAACCGTACTGCAAAGCAGTCAGTGCTGTGTTGTCCATTTTTTATTCACCTCTGGCCGTTGCGCTTGTTTGTGCGCTGTGCGGTCGAGGCGCCCGGGTTGGCTCCGGGCGCACTCCGTGTGCGTTGGGCCCGCCGCACGCAGCGGGCCCTGTGATGCTTACAGGATGTAGCCACGCTCGTTGTGCTGAGCCAGGTCGAGGCCGACCGACTCTTCTTCTTCAGTGACACGCAGGCCCATCACGACATCGATGACCTTGAGGATCACGAAAGTGACGATGCTGGTGTAGATCACGGTGAAGGCGACGCCTTTGAACTGGATCCACAGCTGCAGGCCGATGTTCTCGACTTCGCCGAAACCGCCCAGGGCAGGTGCTGCGAAGATACCGGTCAGCAGTGCGCCGACGATGCCGCCCACGCCGTGTACGCCGAAGACGTCCAGAGAGTCGTCGTAGCCCAGCTTGCGCTTGAGGCTGGTGGCGCAGAAGAAGCAGATCACGCCGGAAGCCAGACCGATGATCATCGCGCCCATCGGGCCGACGGTGCCGGCAGCAGGGGTGATGGCGACCAGGCCTGCGACCACGCCGGAGGCGATGCCCAGAGCGCTTGGTTTACCGTGGGCGACCCACTCGGCGAACATCCAGCCCAGTGCCGCGGCGGCGGTGGCGATCTGGGTGACCAGCATGGCCATGCCAGCGGTCTGGTCAGCGGCGACAGCGGAGCCGGCGTTGAAGCCGAACCAGCCTACCCACAGCATCGCAGCGCCGATCAGGGTGTAGCCGAGGTTGTGCGGCGCCATGGCCACGCTCGGGAAGCCCTTGCGCTTGCCCAGCACGATGCACGCCACCAGACCGGCGATACCGGCGTTGATGTGCACCACGGTGCCGCCAGCGAAGTCCAGTACGCCCCAGTCCCACATCAGGGCACCGTCGCCGCCCCAGACCATGTGCGCGATGGGCGCATAGACGAGGGTGAACCATACGGTCATGAACACCAGCATCGCCGAGAACTTCATGCGCTCGGCGAAAGCACCGACGATCAGTGCAGGGGTGATGATGGCGAAGGTCATCTGGAAGGTGATGAACACGCTTTCCGGGAACGCGGCAGTCAGCGACTCCTTGGTCAGATTGCCGAGGAACATGTTGCCCAAACCGCCCACGAAGGAGCTGAAGTTGGTCACGCCGGCTTCCATCCCGGTGGTGTCGAACGCCAGGCTGTAGCCGTAGGCGAACCACAGGATGCTCATCAAAGCGGTGATGGCGAAGCACTGCATCATGACCGACAGAACGTTCTTGGAACGCACCATGCCTGCATAGAACAGCGCCAGGCCGGGAATGGTCATGAACAGGACAAGGGCGGTAGCGGTCAGCATCCAGGCTGTATCACCGGAATTCAGCGTCGCTTCCTGCGCCATGGCCATGCCGGGGAAAAACAGGGACGAAAGGGCTCCGAGCCCTGCGACTTTTCGCAGAGTCATGATTTAACTCCTGGGACGATTTGGGGGGGTGGGGGGCGGAGATTAGATCGCGTCGGTATCGGTTTCGCCGGTACGGATGCGGATCGCCTGTTCCAGGTTTACGACGAAAATCTTGCCGTCACCGATCTTGCCGGTGTTGGCAGCCTTGGTGATTGCTTCGATGACACGGTCCAACTGATCGTCGGCGATGGCCACGTCGATCTTCACCTTTGGCAGGAAATCGACGACGTATTCGGCACCGCGGTACAGCTCGGTATGACCCTTCTGACGACCGAAGCCTTTCACTTCGGTCACGGTGATGCCTTGCACCCCGATTTCCGACAGCGACTCGCGGACGTCGTCCAGCTTGAACGGCTTGATGATGGCAGTGACTAGTTTCATGAAACTCTCTCCCGTGTAAGGTGGACTTGCCCCAGGAATTCTTACCCCGTCGCAAGTCTAAGCTCAGTGTCTGGCTTTTGTATGCATCGGTTGCCAAGACAGGGCTGATCCGATACCACCGACTGCTCCCGGCGAAACATTCCCCGCCCGCACGATACAACCGAACCGCATCGGTGCATGGGTCATGAGCGACTAAGCAGAAAGCTTGCCAATACCAGCAAACCGCCTCATTTCAGGACGTTACGAGCGCGCAGGGGCTCGCAGGAAAATATCTCGACGTGCCGACGCACCAGAACGGCGCCAAAGCGCACCCTGCAATGCTCGATATTGGTGCGATAGCGTCGACTCGGTCACAAAAATCGCCGTGTTACACTGCGTTCAATCGTTTTCGGAAGGTTCCCATGCTGCCACCCAAAGCTTTGCTCGACGCCCTCAGCACGCAGGCCAGCCGCCTGCTCAGTGGCGACACTCCCCTGCCACGCAGTGAAATCGAAAGCCAGCTCAAGGCACTGCTGCAAAGCACCTTCAGCAAGCTCGATCTGGTCAGCCGCGAAGAATTCGACAGCCAGATGGTCGTGCTGGCCCGCACCCGTGCACGCCTCGAGGCCCTGGAAGCCAAGGTTCTGGAAATGGAGTCGCGCAGCGCCCCCGCGCAGCAGCAAACAGCGGTCGAGTAACCTGCTCGGCCGGCAGACGATCAAGGAGTGATCGATGTCATTGGCCATAGTCCACAGCCGCGCCCAGATCGGCGTAGACGCCCCTGCCGTCACCGTAGAGGCCCATCTGGCCAACGGTTTGCCGTCCCTGGCGCTGGTTGGCTTGCCAGAAACGGCGGTCAAGGAAAGCAAGGATCGCGTGCGCAGCGCCATCCTCAATTGCGCACTGGATTTCCCTCCCAGGCGCATTACCCTGAACCTGGCACCAGCCGATCTCCCCAAGGACGGCGGCCGCTTCGACCTGGCCATCGCCCTGGGCATCCTGGCCGCCAGCGGTCAGTTGCCGCCAGACGCGCTGGCTCCTCTCGAATGCCTTGGTGAACTGGCGCTGTCCGGTACGGTACGCGCCGTGCGAGGGGTCCTGCCTGCCGCCCTGGCGGCTCGGGAAGCGGGGCGCACCCTTGTGGTGCCCAGAGAGAATGCCGAAGAGGCCAGCCTGGCGTCCGGGCTGACGGTACTGGCAGTCGATCATCTCCTGGAACTGGTCGCTCACCTGAACGGCCACACGCCGCTGGCGCCGTATCAGGCGCAGGGCCTGCTGCGCCAGGCCCTGCCCTACCCCGACCTGGCCGAGGTGCAGGGCCAGGTCGCCGCCAAGCGAGCGCTGCTGGTTGCCGCCGCTGGCGGCCACAATCTCCTGCTCAGTGGCCCGCCGGGCACTGGCAAGACGCTGCTGGCCAGCCGCCTTCCCGGCCTGTTGCCCCCCCTGACCGAGGAGGAAGCCCTGCAGGTTGCCGCGATTCGCTCCGTCGCCAGCCACACGCCGCTGCAAAGCTGGCCACAAAGACCGTTCAGACATCCCCATCACAGCGCTTCGGGCCCCGCACTGGTGGGCGGTGGCAGCCGGCCACAGCCCGGCGAGATAACCCTTGCCCATTACGGCGTGCTGTTCCTCGACGAGCTTCCCGAGTTTGATCGGCGCGTCCTCGAAGTGCTGAGAGAACCCCTCGAAAGCGGTCATATCGTCATCGCCCGGGCAAGGGACAAAGTCAGTTTCCCCGCCAGGTTCCAGCTCGTTGCCGCCATGAACCCCTGCCCCTGTGGCTTTCTCGGCGATCCCAGCGGTCGCTGCCGCTGCAGCGCCGAGCAGATCCAGCGTTATCGCGGCAAGCTATCCGGCCCGCTGCTCGACCGTATCGACCTGCACATCACCGTCGCCCGCGAGAGCACCGCACTGGGCCCCGCCCGGGAAAGCGGTGAAACCAGCGCCACAGCCGCAGCCCGTGTCGCCGCGGCGCGAGACATCCAGCTGCGCCGCCAGGGCATCGCCAACGCCTTCCTGGACCTGCCGGGGCTGCGCGAACACTGCCCACTGGCCGACGTCGACCGGCAGTGGCTGGAGCACGCTTGCGAACGCCTCACCTTGTCACTGCGCTCTGCGCACCGAGTGCTCAAGGTGGCGCGCACCCTGGCGGATCTGCAGGCGCAGGAGGGGATCAACCGCCAGCATCTGGCCGAAGCCCTGCAGTACCGAACCAACCTCTGAGGAGCAGGGAAATAAGCTGAACGAAACGGCACGCGGACCTATCGATAGCTGGCACTTTCAAGAACCCGACTATCGGTAATGTACAATGGCGGGTCTTCCGCCTTTGGCGGCCGTCCGATAAACCGAGTCGCTTCTCCATCCGCTCGCCACCCGGCCAAGCTCCAACGGGTGTGCGCATACGTCATGGACTGACTCCGACCAAGGAGAGCTAGCTCAATGGAGGCACCTCTGTCTTCCCGCTCCACCCTCAACCCGCCGGTTTTCTTCGGCTCGACCTTTCTGATCGCCTGCCTGGTGATCTACAGCACCGTGTTCAAGGACAACGCCCAGAGCGTGTTCGGTGCCACCCAGGCCTGGATCATCGAGAATGCCAGCTGGGTCTATATCCTGGCCGTGGCCCTGATCCTGATCTTCGTGGTGTTCCTCGCGGTGAGTCGCTATGGCGACATCAAGCTGGGCCCCGATCACAGCGAACCGGAATACAACAACAGCACCTGGTTCTCCATGCTGTTCTGCGCCGGCATGGGTATCGGCCTGATGTTCTTCGGCGTGGCCGAGCCGGTGATGCACTTCATCGCGCCGCCGGTAGGCGACCCGCAGACCGTCACGGCGGCGAAGGAAGCGATGAAGCTGACCTTCTTCCACTGGGGTCTGCATGCCTGGGCGATCTACGCCATCGTCGCGCTGATCCTGGCCTACTTCGCCTATCGACATAACCTGCCGCTGACCCTGCGCTCGGCGCTCTACCCACTGATCGGCGACCGTATCTACGGCCCCATCGGCCATGCCGTGGACATCTTCGCGGTAATCGGCACGGTACTCGGTGTGGCGACCTCCCTGGGCTACGGCGTGCTGCAGATCAACACCGGCCTGAACCACCTGTACGGCCTGCCGACCACCACCGCGGTACAGATCGGCCTGCTGGTCTTCACCATGGCGCTGGCGACCATTTCCGTGGTCAGCGGCCTGGACAAGGGCATTCGCCGCCTTTCCGAGCTGAACATGATTCTCGCCGTGGGCCTGCTGCTGGTCGTGCTGATCCTGGGCCCGACCGTGTTCATCATGCAGACCTTCGTGCAGAACACCGGCGGCTATCTGTCGGAGATCGTCAGCAAGACCTTCAACCTCTACGCCTATGAGCCGACCGACTGGATCGGTGGCTGGACGCTGTTCTACTGGGGCTGGTGGCTGTCGTGGTCGCCGTTCGTGGGGCTGTTCATCGCGCGGATTTCCCGCGGTCGCACCATCCGCCAGTTCATCAGCGGCGTGCTGGTGGTGCCGGCCGGCTTCACCCTGCTGTGGATGACCGTATTCGGTGATACCGCCATCCACATGATTCTCGTCGATGGCGTCACCGATCTCGCCGAGGCCGTGAACAAGGACAGCTCTCTGGCGCTGTTCGCCTTCCTCGAACACTTCCCGATGTCGATGATCCTGTCGCAGATCGCGGTGTTGATGATCGTGGTGTTCTTCGTCACCTCGGCGGATTCCGGCGCCATGGTGGTGGATATGCTCGCCTCGGGCGGGCAAGACCAGACGCCGGTGTGGCAGCGCATCTTCTGGGCAGCGCTGATGGCGGTGGTGGCGGCTTCGCTGCTGCTCGCCGACGGCCTCAAGGCCTTGCAGACCGCGACCATCGCCAGTGCCCTGCCCTTCGTGATCGCGCTGATGGCGTCGATGTGGGGCCTGCTGCGCGCGCTACAGCTGGATGCGGCCAAGCGCAGCTTGCGCGATCAGGTTTCCCTCAGCTCGCGCAGCAGCACGAGCCCAGGCGGCTGGCAGCGTCGTCTGCGCAGCATGGTCATGCTGCCACGTCGTTCTCATGTGAATCGCTTCATCAGCGAGACCGTCCTGCCCGCCTGCGAGCAGGTTGCAGAGGAGCTGCGCAAACAAGGCCGCGAAGCGACCGTGGAGAGCGGTGAAGATGGCCGCGTGACGCTGTCGGTCAGTCACGGCAGCGAGGCTGACTTCCAGTATCAGGTGCGCCCACGCGCGCTGATCCAGCCAAGCTTCGTGATGCGCGACACCCGCGACGACACCAACGAAGAGCGCAAGTATTTCCGCGCCGAAGTCCACCTGGACGAAGGCGGTCAGGATTACGACGTGATGGGCTGGAACCGCGAAGAAGTGATCGGCGATATCCTCGACCAGTATGAGCGCCACATGCACTTCCTGCATCTGACCCGCTGACGTACCACGCAAGATAAAACGCCCGGGCCAATGCCCGGGCGTTTTCGTTATGGCCTGTTATTCGTATCGGCGAGCGACTCCAGCTGGCGCGCTGATGACAACCATGACGAGTAGGAGCCGGCTTGCCGGCGATGCTCTGGGTAAGAGTCTCGCCAGCAGACCGGCTCTTACAGCATCGGCAACGCAACGCCCGCCAGAAAGCACAATGCCCGCCCTGCTGACGCAGTGGCGGGCATTGTCTGTCGAGCAAACGGGCTTAGTGAGCGGGTTTGGCCTCTGGGCGTGCATGAATCGCCGCCTGACTTTCTTCCATGACCTGCTGAATCGCCCGACGGCGACGCTCTTCCGCGCGGTGGGCGAAGAACCACACCAGGAAGGTCGCCAGGGACACCGCCAGCAGGATCAGGCTGGCCACGGCGTTGATCGCCGGGGTAACCCCCAGACGTACCTTGGAGAACACCTCCATTGGCAGTGTGGTGGCACCAGGGCCGGACACGAAGCTGGCCAGCACCAGATCATCCAGGGACAGGGCAAAGGACATCATGCCACCGGCCACCAGCGAAGGCGCGATCATCGGGATGGTGATCAGGAAGAACACTTTCCAGGGTCGCGCACCAAGATCCATGGCGGCCTCTTCGATGGACAGGTCCAGCTCACGCAGACGCGCCGAGACCACCACGGCCACGTAGGCCGAGCAGAAGGTGGTGTGGGCGATCCAGATGGTCATCATGCCGCGTTCCGCCGGCCAGCCGACCAGTTGTGCCATGGCCACGAACAGCAGCAGCAACGACAGACCGGTGATCACCTCGGGCATGACCAGCGGCGCGGTGACCAGGCCGCCAAACAGCGTGCGTCCCTTGAAGCGGTGCACCCGGGTCAGCACGAAGGCCGCCATGGTGCCCAGCGCCACTGCGGCGATCGCCGTGTAGCAGGCGATTTCCAGGGAGCGCCATACCGCGCCCATCAACTGGCGGTCATCGAGGAGGCTGACATACCACTTGGTCGACCAGCCACCCCACACCGTCACCAGCCGCGAGGCGTTGAACGAGTAGATGACCAGGATGAACATCGGCAGATAGATGAACGCGAAACCGACCCAGAGCATGAGCGTGGAGAAGCGGAAGTTCTTCATGCCTTGTCCTCCATTTCCTTGGCCTGGTTCTTGTTGAACAGAATGATCGGAATCAACAGCAGCGCCAGCATCACCACCGCCAGGGCGGAAGCTACCGGCCAGTCGCGGTTGTTGAAGAACTCCTGCCACAACACCTTGCCGATCATCAGCGTTTCCGGGCCGCCAAGCAGCTCGGGAATGACGAACTCGCCCACCACCGGAATGAACACCAGCATGCAGCCGGCGATGATGCCGTTCTTCGACAACGGCACGGTGATCTTCCAGAAGCTGTTGAAGTTGCTCGAGCCGAGATCCGAGGCAGCCTCCAGCAGGCTTTGATCGTGCTTCACCAGGTTGGCGAACAGCGGCAGGATCATGAACGGCAGGTACGAATAGACGATGCCGATATACACCGCGGTGTTGGTGTTGAGGATCTGCAGCGGCGTGTCGATCAGCCCGATGCTCTGCAAGAAGCCATTGAGCAGGCCGTTGTTGCTGAGGATGCCCATCCACGCATAGACGCGGATCAGGATCGCGGTCCAGGTCGGCATCATCACCAGCAGCAGGAGAACCATCTGGGTCTCCTTTTTCGCACGGGCAATGGCGTAGGCCATCGGGTAACCGATCAGCAGGCAGGCCAGGGTGCTGAAAAAGGCGATTTTCAGCGAGCCCAGGTAGGCAGCCACGTACAGCTCATCTTCGCTGAGGAAGATGTAGTTACCCAGGTTGAGCACCACCTGCAGGGTGTTGTCCACCCAGGTGTAGATTTCCGTATAAGGCGGAATCGCCACATCGGCTTCGGCGAAGCTGATCTTCAGCACGATGATGAATGGCAGCAGGAAGAACAGAAACAGCCAGATGAACGGAACGCCGATCACCAGGTGTCGGCCGGTAGGCATACGCTTGGTCAGGCTGCTCATTTTCATGACTGCAGCACCACGCCGCTGTCGTCTTCCCAGAACACCACCACCGGGTCATCCCAGGTCGGTCGTTTGCCGCGACGCTCGGCGTTGGCGATGAAGCACTGCACGATCTGCCCGGAGGTGAGCTTGACGTAGTACACCGAGTGACCGCCCAGGTAGGCGATGTCGTGAACGCTGCCGTGGCTCCAGTTGTAATCCGGGTGCTCGTGGTCGCTGGGCAGTTGCGTGGCCATCAGCAGCTTTTCCGGGCGCATCGCATAGGTGACCTGGGTCTCCTGGGCGCGGGTGCTGATGCCATGGCCGATGTAGATCGGCTTGTCCAACTGCGGACAGTTGATCACCGCATGGTCGGTGTCATCGTGAACGATCTCACCTTCGAACAGGTTGACATTGCCGATGAACTCGCAGACCAGGCGACTGGCCGGCGTCTCGTAGATGTCGATCGGGCTGCCGATCTGCGCGATCCAGCCCAGGTGCATGATGGCGATGCGCTGGGCCATGGTCATGGCCTCTTCCTGGTCGTGGGTCACCATCACGCAGGTCACGCCGACGCGCTCGATGATCTCCACCAGCTCCAGTTGCATCTGCGAACGCAGCTTCTTGTCCAGCGCGCCCATGGGCTCGTCGAGCAGCAGCAGCTTGGGTTTCTTCGCCAGGGAACGGGCCAGGGCCACACGCTGACGCTGGCCACCGGAAAGCTGATGGGGCTTGCGCTTGGCGTACTGGCTCATCTGCACCAGCTTGAGCATCTCCGCCACGCGGGCGTCGATCTCGTCCTTGGGCAGTTTGTCCTGCTTGAGGCCGAAGGCGATGTTGTCGGCCACGCTCATGTGCGGGAACAGCGCGTAGGACTGGAACATCATGTTGATCGGCCGTTCATAGGGCGGAATGTCGGTGATGTCCTGGCCATCGAGGAAAATGCGCCCCTCGGTCGGCCGTTCGAACCCGGCGAGCATGCGCAGCAGGGTCGACTTGCCCGAGCCGGAGCCACCGAGCAGGGCGAAGATCTCCCCCTTGTTGATGGTCAGCGACACATCGTCGACGGCAATGGTCTCGTCGAACTTCTTGGTTACACGCTCGATCTTGACCAGCACCTCTTTCGGTTGCTGGCTCCCTTCGATGACCTTCTTGTAGGTACTGGAAGCAACTGCCATTACCAAACTCCCGCAGCAAAAATGGCGCCCGGCAAAGGCCGGGCGCTAATGGGTTCATCTTCCGGACTTGATCTTCGTCCAGCTTCGCGTCATCAGGCGCTGCGCCGTGGGCGGCAGTTCGGCTGAGATGTACAACTTGTCCAGAACGGCCTGCGGTGGGTACACCGACTCGTCCTGGCGAATGTCCTGATCCATCAGTTCCCCAGCCTTGGTGTTGGGGTTGGCGTAACCGACATAGTCACTGACCCCGGCGATCACTTGTGGATCGAGCAGGTAGTTGATGAAGGCATGGGCCTGCGCGACGTTGCCGGCATCCTTGGGGATGGCGAGCATGTCGAACCACAGGTTGGCGCCTTCCTTGGGAATCGCATAGGCGATTTCGACGCCCTTTCCGGCCTCCGCGGCACGGTCTGCGGCCTGTAAAACATCACCGGAGTAACCGAACGCCACGCAAATGTTGCCGTTGGCCAGATCGCTGATGTATTTCGAGGAGTGGAAGTAGCTCACATAGGGCCGCACTTCCAGCAGCTTGGCTTCGGCCTTGGCGTAATCATCGCCACTCTGGCTGTTCGGATCGAGGCCCAGGTAATTGAGTACCGAGGGAATCATCTCGTCCGCCGAGTCGAGGAAGGAAACGCCGCAGGTGGCCAGCTTCTTCATGTTCTCCGGTTCGAACAGCACGGCCCAGGAGTCGATTTCATCGACACCCAGCACTTCCTTGACCTTGGCGACGTTGTAGCCAATGCCGTTGGTGCCCCACAGATAAGGCACCGCGTATTGATTGCCCGGGTCGTTGGCCTCGAGCTGCTTGAGCAGCGCCGGGTCGAGGTTGTTCCAGTTCGGCAGCAGCGAACGGTCGAGTTTCTGGAACGCGCCCGCCTTGATCTGCTTGCCGAGAAAATGGTTGGACGGCACGACCACGTCGTAGCCGGTACGGCCGGCGAGCAGTTTGCCTTCCAGGGTTTCGTTGGAGTCGAAGACGTCGTAGACCGGCTTGATACCCGTGGCCTTCTGGAACTCGGCCAGCGTTTCCTCGCCGATGTAATCGCTCCAGTTGTAGATATGCACGGTACCGTCCGCATGTGCCAGGGTTGCCAAGCCAACCGAAAGCGCGGTCGTTGTCAGGATCTTGCCCAGGGGAAAATGCACAGGTCGTCCTCTTGTTTTGGCTCGTCACCAGAACCGGTGACGCATCGCGATTCGAGTGAGCGTCACGGCTGGGCCGCAACGCTCGGCGGGCGGCGATCCGCCCGTTATCCCTGCACGAGCACGTACCGCAGCGCACGAAGGCGCTGCGCTCGCGGCTCGATCAACGACCGGACTTGATCTTCGTCCAGCTGCGGGTCATGGCGCGCTGGGCTGCCGGCGGCAGATCCGGGAAGGCGTAGAGCTTGCCCATGGTTTCCTGGGTCGGGTAGATGCCCGGGTCGTTACGAATGGCTTCATCCACCAGTGGCGTCGCCTTGGCGTTGCCGTTGGGGAACTGCACTTCGTTGGTGATCTCGGCCATGATTTCCGGCTTCAGCAGGAAGTTCAGGAAGGCATAGGCCGACTCGATATTTTCGGCATCGGCAGGGATCGCCAGCATGTCGAAGAAGGTACCGGCACCTTCCTTCGGAATGTTGTAGGACACCTTGACCTTGCCACCGGCTTCTTCGGCACGGGACTTGGCCTGGTACACGTCACCCGAGTAACCCACGGCTACGCAGAGGTTGCCGTTGGCCAGGTCGGAGATGTACTTGGACGAGTGGAAGTAGGTCACCGAAGGACGAATCTTCAGGAACAGTTCCTCGGCCTCCTTGAGTTGCTTGGGATCGGTGCTGGTCGGCTCGTAGCCCAGGTACTGCAGGGCGATCGGCAGGATCTCGGTTGGCGAATCGAGGAACGATACGCCACAGGACTTCAGCTTCTCGATGTTCTCAGGCTTGAACAGCAGATCCCAGGAATCCACCGGGGCGTTCTCGCCCAGTGCAGCCTTGACCTTCTCCGGGTTGAAGCCGATACCGATCGAGCCCCACATGTAGGGGAAGGCGTACTGGTTGCCCGGGTCGCTGACCTCGACGGTTTTCAGCAGATTCTTGTCCAGGTTTTCCCAGTTCGGCAGCTTGGACTTGTCCAGCGGCTGATAGATCTTGGCCTTGATGTGCTTGGCCAGGAAATTGTTCGACGGCACCACGATGTCGTAACCGGATTTGCCGGCGAACAGCTTGGCTTCCAGCGTCTCGTTGGAATCGAAGACGTCGTAGGTGACCTTGATGCCGGTTTCCTTGGTGAACTTGGCCACGGTGTCCGCAGCGATGTAGTCCGACCAGTTGTAGACGTTCAGTACCTTGCTGTCAGCCTGCGCCATGCCGGCCATGGTGCCGGCCAGCGTCACCGCTAGCAGAGTCTTGCCGAAAGTCTTGATCATGCGGTTCAGCTCCATTGGTAGTGTTGATTATCCGGGTTGCCACGCGTTGCCGCGTGGTCCCCTTTTTGGCCGGCGCAGTCTGGCGATAACTGCTCCATCGCTCAAGCCTCAGGCCAGTAAAGCACGCGCGGTAAGATCCAGGCATTTACGGGCCTTTTCCACCAGCTCGTCGATTTCCGTCTTGCTGATCACCAGTGGCGGCGAAATGATCATGGTGTCGCCGACGGCGCGCATGATCAATCCGTTCTCGAAGCAGTGACCGCGGCAGATCATACCGACAGCCTTGTCGCTCGGATAACGTTCGCGGGTCTGCTTGTCCTTCACCAGTTCGATGGCGCCAAGCATGCCCACTCCACGTACCTCCCCCACCAGCGGATGATCAGCCAGTTCACGCAGTCGTTTCTGCAAATACGGTGCCGTTTCCTCTCTGACTCGCTCGACGATCTTTTCTTCGCGCAGAATTCGAATGTTTTCCAGCGCCACGGCCGCTGCCACCGGATGCCCGGAGTAGGTGAAACCGTGGTTGAAGTCGCCACCTTCGTTGAGCACCTGGACGATTTCGTCACGCACCACCAGGCCGCCCATCGGCACATAGCCGGAGGTCAGGCCCTTGGCGATGGTCATCATGTCCGGTGTATTGCCGTAATAATCGCTACCGAACCACTCACCGGTGCGGCCGAACCCACAGATCACCTCATCGGCGACGAAGAGGATTTCGTACTTGGCGAGAATCTCGCGCACCTTGGGCCAGTAACTGTCCGGTGGGATGATCACACCGCCTGCCCCCTGGATCGGCTCGGCGATGAATGCCGCGACGTTGTCTTCACCGACTTCGAGAATCTTCTTCTCCAGTTCCTCGGCTGCCCAGATGCCGAAAGCCTCCGGGGTCATGTCGCCGCCTTCGCCGAACCAGTATGGCTGAGCGATGTGCACGATGCCGGGGATCGGCAGATCACCCTGTTCATGCATGCCTTTCATGCCACCCAGGCTGGCACCGGCGACCGTGGAGCCGTGGTAGCCGTTCTCGCGGGCGATCACCACCTTCTTTCCGGGCTTGCCCTTGAGCGCCCAGTAATGGCGCACCATACGCAGCATGGTGTCGTTGCCTTCGGAGCCCGAGCCGGTGAAGAACACATGGTTCATGCCCGCTGGAGTCACCTCGGAAAGTGCCTTGGCCAACTCCAGCACGGGCGGGTGGGCGGTCTGGAAGAAGGTGTTGTAGAACGGCAATTCGCGCATCTGTTTGCTGGCCGCCTCGACCAGCTCTTCACGGCCATAGCCGATGGCGATGCACCACAGTCCGGCCATGCCATCGAGAATCTTGTTGCCTTCACTGTCCCACAGGTGCACACCTTCGCCGCGGGTAATGATGCGCGGACCCTTATCGGCCAATTGCTTGAAATCACTGAAAGGCGCCAGGTGATGGTCGCGGCTCATGGCCTGCCATTGCTGGGTCTTCGGGTTGTTTACCGTCATGTTCACCTCTTATGAATGCGGGGCCGTGCGGATCGCGCGCCGGCCCCGGGCTGAATCAGACCGAGAGCAGCAGGAACTCGCGTTCCCAGGAGCTGATCACGCGCTTGAAGTTCTCGTGCTCGGCACGCTTGACCGCCACATAGCCACTGACGAACTTGTGGCCCAGGTACTGCTCGACCACCTGGCAGGTCTCCATGCGTTCCAGCGCGGCTTCCAGGGTCAGCGGCAGGCGCAGGTTGCGGCGTTCGTAACCGCGACCGACCACCGGAGCGCTCGGCTCGATGCCTTCGACCATGCCGATGTAACCGCACAGCAGGCTGGCCGCCAGGGCCAGGTAAGGGTTGGCGTCGGCGCCAGCCAGACGGTTCTCGACCCTGCGGTTCTGCGGCGTGGCATCCGGTACGCGCAGGCCAACGGTGCGGTTTTCCTCGCCCCATTCGACGTTCACCGGTGCCGAGGTATCCGGCAGGAAGCGGCGGAACGAGTTGACGTTGGGGGCGAACAGCGGCAGCAGTTCCGGGATGTACTTCTGCAGGCCGCCGATGTGATGCATGAACAGCTCGCTCATCGAACCGTCTTCGTTGGAGAAGATGTTCTTGCCGGTGTTCTTGTCGATGATGCTCTGGTGCAGGTGCATGGCACTGCCCGGCTCGTCGGTGATCGGCTTGGCCATGAAGGTCGCCGCGACGTCGTGCTTGAGTGCCGCCTCGCGCATTGTGCGCTTGAACACCAGAATCTGGTCGGCCAGGTGCAGCGCTTCGCCGTGACGGAAGTTGATTTCCATCTGCGCCGGGCCCTCCTCGTGGATCAGGGTGTCCAGATCCAGGCCTTGCAGCTCGCACCAGTCGTACATGTCTTCGAACAGCGGATCGAATTCGTTGGCCGCGTCGATCGAGAAGCTCTGCCGGCCGGTTTCCGGACGCCCGGAACGGCCCATCGGCGCCACCAGCGGGAAGTCCGGGTCGCTGTTGCGCTTGGTCAGATAGAACTCCATCTCCGGCGCCACGATGGGCTGCCAGCCCTTGTCGGCGTAGAGGCGCAGCACTTTCTTGAGGATGTTGCGCGGCGACAGCTCGATCGGATTGCCTTGCTTGTCGTAGGTATCGTGGATCACCTGGGCGGTCGGCTCGATGGCCCAGGGCACGATGAACACGGCGTTCTCGTCCGGCCGGCAGATCATGTCGATGTCAGCCGGGTCGAGCAGGTCGTAATAGACGTCGTCTTCGACGTAATCGCCGGTCACGGTCTGCAGCAGCACGCTTTCGGGCAGGCGCATGCCCTTCTCGTCGAGGAATTTGTTGGTCGGCGAGATCTTGCCACGGGCGATACCCGTCAAGTCGCTGACCAGACATTCGACTTCGGTGATCTTGCGTTCTTTCAGCCAGCTGGAGAGCTGGTCCAATTTGGTACTCATAGAGACCTCAGGGTTTTTGAAACCGGCATCCTCGGCCGGCTCGACATGCCCCGCGCACCTGACGCACTTCGCTTCGAAGCCGCCTGGCGCGCAGGATAATCCGGGTTGTCGCGCGGGCTCGGCCAAGGCCCTGCACCCCATCCAGGCATGCGGGCCCGACCTTCGAGCGGCGCTAGCGCTGTTTCGCCACACTGCCGACGACTGTAACCGACCTTTGTTGCACTCGACAGACCCAGCCTCACCTGCAAAGCACGGGCCGCTGCGTCGGGGCACGAATCAGCTCGATGAAAAACGCCAAAGCCTTGGCTGAGCAAAGACCGATGTGAAGCGCCACGCAATTCTGGCTGGCGAGGCACGATGGTCGTGAGCGGAGAGGGAAAGCTGACGGAGTGTGCAGATTTTCGAGCGGGACGAGCGAACCGTACTGCGCCGTTCGAGCCACGCAGCGAATGGCGGACGATCGTCGCCCAACAGGCATGGCTGCCAGCGGCCGCCCCCGGGTACGCCCCGGACTGCGCGGCACGAGCAATGACGCTGGAGAGCGACATGCGAATCATGAAACACCCGTATTGTTGGATTATCTGGGCTTTTCCCGAGCTTATCCTTGTTCATTTTTTTATACAACACGACAACATTCACTCAACGCCTGGCATTGCTCACGACCAAAACGGTGCAAAACTTTGGCGTCGAAATGCCCTGAAACGCCCTAAAAATGGCCACAACGCTCTTATTTAGGGCAGCATCGGCTTGCCTTGACAGCATCTGGCGTTTGGGATTGACTCCCGGTGTGTCAGTAATTGATTGATATTTTTAACAACATAGGTGTTGCATCATGTCGGTACCCCCGCGTGCCGTTCAGCTCAATGAAGCGAACGCGTTCCTCAAGGAACATCCTGAGGTTCAGTTCGTCGACCTTCTGATTGCAGATATGAATGGCGTGGTGCGCGGCAAGCGCATCGAACGCGCCAGCCTCCACAAGGTGTATGAAAAGGGCATCAACCTGCCCGCTTCGCTGTTCGCCCTGGACATCAACGGCGCCACCGTGGAAAGCACCGGCCTCGGCCTGGACATCGGCGATGCCGACCGTATCTGCTTCCCCATCCCCGATACCCTGTGCAAGGAACCCTGGCAGAAGCGCCCGACCGCGCAACTGCTGATGACCATGCACGAACTGGACGGCAACCCTTTCTTCGCCGACCCCCGTGAGGTATTGCGCCAGGTGGTACAGAAGTTCGACGAACTCGGCCTGACCATTTGCGCGGCCTTCGAACTGGAGTTCTACCTGATCGACCAGGAGAACGTGAACGGCCGTCCACAACCACCGCGCTCGCCGATCTCCGGGAAGCGCCCGCACTCGACGCAGGTCTACCTGATCGATGACCTCGACGAGTACGTCGACTGCCTGCAGGACATGCTCGAAGCCGCCAAGGAGCAGGATCTGCCGGCCGATGCCATCGTCAAGGAAAGCGCCCCGGCGCAGTTCGAGGTCAACCTGCATCACACCAAGGATGCCCTCAAAGCCTGCGACCACGCGCTGCTGCTCAAGCGCCTGATCAAGAACATCGCCTACGACCACGAGATGGACTCGACCTTCATGGCCAAGCCCTATCCGGGCCAGGCGGGCAACGGCCTGCACGTGCACATCTCGCTGCTCGACAAGAAGACCGGTGAAAACATCTTCGCCACCGAAGACCCGGAACAGCATGCCCCGCTGCGCCATGCCATCGCCGGCATCCTGGAAACCATGCCGGCTTCGATGGCCTTCCTGTGCCCGAACGTCAACTCGTACCGCCGCTTCGGCGCCCAGTTCTACGTGCCGAACGCGCCGAGCTGGGGCCTGGACAACCGTACCGTGGCGGTACGCGTGCCGACCGGCAGCAGCGACGCCATCCGCATCGAGCACCGTGTGGCCGGCGCCGATGCCAACCCGTACCTGATGATGGCGTCGATCCTCGCCGGCATTCACCACGGCCTGACCAACCAGTTGGAGCCGGGCGAGCCGATCGAGGGCAACTCCTACGAGCAGCTGGAGCAGAGCCTGCCGAACAACCTGCGCGACGCCCTGCGTGAGCTGGACGACAGCGAGGTACTGAACAAGTACATCAGTCCGGATTACATCGACATCTTCGTCGCCTGCAAGGAGGCGGAGCTGCAGGAGTTCGAGACGACCATTTCCGACCTCGAGTACAACTGGTACCTGCACACCGTGTAGGGTCTGGAACGCCGGCAACCGCCGGCGTTTCTCTACCAAGCCCCATTCCAGAGCCATCGAATGGCTAAAGGCCATTGACGCCGCCGCACGGCGCCCGCCTAATCGGCGTCATTGCCAACCAGGATGACTGCAATGATCCGTCGTTTCGCCCCCCTGTTACTGGCCCTCAGCCCGCTCTTCGCAACGGCTGCAGATGGCGACAGCATTCGCGTCTACAACTGGAACGATTACATCGCCCCCGAGGTGCTGGAACGTTTTCAGAGAGAAACCGGTATCGCCGTCGACTACCGTACGTTCAGCACCGCCGAAGAACTCGACGCCGTGCTGGCCAGCGGCGAGCCTGTCGATATTGCCGTGCCCTCGCACAACAACCTGCCCGCACTGCTCGCAGCTGGCCGCCTGCAACCGCTGGACTTCAGCAAGCTGCCCAATCGCAAGCACCTGGACAGGGAGTTGCTGACCAAGCTGGCAGCGGTCGACGCCGACAACCTTCATGCGGTGCCATACCTGTGGGGCGCCGTAGGCCTGGCGATCAACCAGCCCAAGGCTGAAGCGGCGTATGGCGGGCCGTTGCCACAAAGCTGGAGCCTGCTGTTCGACCCGGCGCAGAGCGCCCGCTTGAAAAGCTGTGGCGTCAGCACCCTGGACGCGCCGGAAGAAGTGATGTCGGTACTGTTCAACTATCAGGGCCGTAGCCTCGCCCGTGCAGCCCCCGCCCGTATCAAGCGTGCAGGCGAACTGCTGCAGCAGGTGCGTGCGAACCTGCGCTACGTGGACAGCGAGCGCTATATCGACGACCTCGACAACGGCAACCTGTGCATGGCGCTGGCCTGGGTCGGTGACGCCTTGGGTGCAGCCAGAAATGGCCAACCGGTCAAATTCGTGATCCCAGAAGAAGGCTCGGTGCTGTTCATCGACAATCTGGTGATTCCGAGCAACGCCCCTCATCCGGACCTGGCCCACAGATTCATCGACTACCTGATGCGCCCGGAAGTCGCCGCGCAGATCACTCGTGAAACCCTCTACCCCAGCGGTAACGCCGATGCCCGCCAGTTTCTCGACAGCAGCCTGAGCAATGAACCGGCGCTCTATCCGGACACCGAGCTGAAACGCCGCCTGCATGTGCTGGAAACACTGCCAGCCAAACAGACCGAAGTGCGTGAAGCGGTGTGGAAGCGCTTTCGTGACGGTGCCTGAATGAGCGCACGCAAACCCCGCGCCAGCAGCCAGGCGCGCATCGAACTGATTCTCGCGGCAGCCCGCACCCTGCTGGCAGAACAGGGCGTCGCGGCCCTGTCGATCTATACCGTTGCCGAGCGCGCCGCCATCGCGCCCTCCTCGGTCTACCATTTCTTTCCCAGCGTCCCTGCTCTGCTGCAGGCGCTGACTGCCGACGTGCATGGCGCCTTCCGTGCATGCCTGCAGGAGCCCATCGACGCCACGACACTGCAAGGCTGGCGCGACCTCTCGCGCATCGTCGAACAGCGCATGCTGACGATCTACGCCAATGACGCTGCCGCGCGGCAGTTGATCCTCGCCCAGCATGGGCTGAGCGAGGTGACCCAGGCAGATCGTCAGCACGACATCGAACTCGGCAAGCAGATGCAGGCACTGTTCGAACGGCATTTCGAGCTGCCTTCCCTGCCGGAGGATATCGACGTATTCACCCTGGCGATGGAACTGGGCGATCGCGTCTATGCCCGCTCCATACAGCAGCACGGCCACATCACCCCGCGTCTCGGCGAAGAGGGTATGCGCGTGTTCGATGCCTATCTGAGCCTGTACCTGCCGCCCTATCTACGCAAACGAACGACGGTCTGACCCCCATCGCGAAAGGAGGCGACCTAGCGAGCACCTCATCAGGCGCCCGCGCAACGTTCGCCAGCCCTCTCGCCCAGACCGGGGGTGAAGAGATGGACGACCAATAAAAACCAGATACTTATCCGCAAAAAAGTCTATAAAAATATGAGAATTTTACTAAAACCCTATTAATGCGGATTTTTATCGAATATAAACAGCAGGCAGCACTGGAAAGGTTCCAGCGCACTCACCCATCTGTCTCGACACGTCTGCCAAGGTTCCGACCTTGCGAACCGCGTCCTCTGGAGGTCGTTCATGTCCCGTTCCGTTACCGTTGCCGCTACCCAGATGGCCTGCTCCTGGGATACTGCAGCGAACATCGCCAACGCCGAAAAGCAGGTACGTGAGGCAGCGGCCAAGGGCGCCCAGATCATTCTGCTGCAGGAACTGTTCGAAACGCCGTACTTCTGCCAGAAGCCCAACCCCGACTATCTGCAGTTGGCCAGGCGGGTCGAAGACAACCCGGCAATCGCGCACTTTCAGAAGATCGCCAGAGAGTTGCAGGTGGTATTGCCGATCAGCATCTATGAACTGGCCGGGCGAGCACGCTTCAACAGCATCGTGGTGATCGATGCCGACGGCAAGAACCTCGGTATTTATCGGAAAAGCCACATCCCGGACGGCCCCGGCTACCACGAGAAGTACTATTTCAATCCCGGCGACACCGGTTTCAAGGTATGGGACACCCGCTACGCCAGGATCGGCGTGGGCATCTGCTGGGATCAGTGGTTCCCGGAAAGCGCGCGGGCCATGGCCCTGCTGGGCGCGGAGATACTCTTCTACCCGACCGCCATCGGCAGCGAGCCCCACGACGCCAGTATCCTCTCCCGCGATCACTGGCAACGGGTGCAGCAAGGCCACGCCGGCGCCAACCTGATGCCGCTGATCGCCAGCAACCGGATCGGCGTCGAAGAACAGGATGGCTACAGCATCACGTTCTATGGCTCGTCCTTCATCGCCAATCAGTTCGGCGAAAAGGTCGAAGAACTGAACGAGAGCGAAGAAGGTGTACGGGTGCACAGCTTCGATCTCGACCAACTGGAGCAGGTGCGCAGCGCCTGGGGCACTTTCCGTGATCGCCGCGCGGATCTCTACGGCCCGCTGAAAACCCTGGATGGCACCCTGGCCTCCTGATCCTGTCCTCTTTTATCGACCGACTTCCGCTACGGAGCAATGCCATGACCACCCTCACCTCCACACCACGCGCCGATGGCTTTCGCATGCCAGCTGAATGGGAGCCCCACAGCCAGACCTGGATGGTCTGGCCAGAGAGGCCGGACAACTGGCGCCTGGGCGGCAAGCCAGCACAGCATGCGTTCACTGCCGTGGCCAGGGCCATCGCAGAATTCGAGCCAGTGACCGTCTGCGTTTCCGCCGGACAATACGAGAATGCCAGCGCGCACCTGCAGCACGAGCGCATTCGGGTGGTGGAAATGACTACCGATGACGCTTGGGTACGCGACACCGGTCCGACCTTCGTGACCAGCGCGAATGGCGAGTTGCGAGGGGTCGACTGGGGCTTCAACGCCTGGGGCGGCTTCGAGGGCGGCCTGTACTTCCCCTGGCTGCGCGATGACCAGGTGGCCAGCAAGATTCTCGGCCTGGAAGGCCGCGATCGTTATCGTACCGAGGGCTTCGTGCTCGAAGGCGGCTCGATCCATGTCGACGGCGAGGGCACGCTGATCACCACCGAAGAGTGTCTGCTCAACCACAACCGCAACCCGCACCTGAACCGCGAGCAAATCGAAGCCGTGCTGGCCGATCACCTGGCCATCGACACCGTCATCTGGCTGCCGGACGGCCTGTTCAACGACGAGACCGACGGCCACGTCGACAATTTCTGCTGCTACGTACGCCCGGGCGAAGTGCTACTGGCCTGGACCGACGACCAGCAAAACCCCAATTACCCACGCTGCCAGGCGGCCCTGAGCGTGCTGGAGAACACCCGCGACGCCAAGGGCCGCGTCCTGACCGTACACAAGATGCCGATCCCAGGCCCGCTCTATGCGAGCGAAGAAGAATGCGCCGGAGTCGACCGCGTACTGGGTAGCCAGGAACGCAGCCCGGATGTGCGCCTGGCCGGATCCTACGTGAACTTCCTGATCGTCAACGGCGGCATCGTCGCGCCGAGTTTCGATGATCCCAAGGATCAGGAAGCCCAAGCCATCCTCGAGCGCCTGTTCCCCGAGCACCGTGTGGTCATGGTCCCGGGCCGCGAGATCCTGCTGGGCGGCGGCAACATTCACTGCATCACGCAGCAGCAACCGGCAGTGCGGAGCGCGGGCTGACGGCTACTCTCGGCGCCCAGACAAGCAAAAGCCCGGAACCAGTCCGGGCTTTTGCTTCGAGACGAGCCGCCGCGTGGTGCGGCTCGGCATTGCGGCTTAGAGCAGCGGGATGCTGTAGCTGACGATCAGACGGTTCTGATCGGCATCGGCGTTCGCCACTTCGGAACGCAGCGAAGCGTTACGCCAGGCGAAACCAAGGCCTTTCATGGCGCCGTCCTGCAGCACGTAGCTGACGGTCAGGTCGCGTTCCCACTCTTTCAGGTCGCCAGTGGCCGACTTGATGTTGTCGCCTTTCATGTACAGCACGTTGGCAGTCAGGCCAGGAACGCCGATCTTGCCGAAGTCGTAGCCGTACTGGGTGATCCAGGTGCGCTCGCCAGCACGACCGAAGTTGGTGATCTGACGGTCGGTGATCAGGTAGGTGGTGGAACCGCCCTGGCCTGGGATCGAACCCTGGTTCAACTGGATGAAGTTGCTGTCACCGGAAACCTGCTGGTAACCGGCGCTCAGCGCATGGCCTTCCAGGCTGTAGGTGAAGAACGCGCTCCAGGTGCGGTTGTCCACTTCGCCGAAGCTGGAGTTGGTGTTACCACCATTCCAGAAGCCTGAGCCACGGTAGCCGTCAGCACGACCGGCAGCACTGCCGTTCTTGCCGTCGGAGCCGGTGTCGAAGTAACGCAGGTCGGACTTCAGCGAGCCGGCACCCAGTGCCAGGGTGTGGGTCAGGCCCAGGAAGTGCTGCTTGTAGAAATCGTCCAGATTGCCGTAGTAGTACTGAACCAGCAGATCCTTGTTGATCTTGTAGTCGGCACCAGCGTAATAGAACTTGTTGCTGTCCGCGCCAACGCCTGCACCGGCAATGGCCAGCGAATCGGCATTGCTCGAGGTACGACCTTTGGCGTGCTCCAGCTGACCGGCAACCAGCGTCAGGTTGTCGATTTCATTGGAGGTGATCTGCGCGCCTTCGAAGGTCTGCGGGATCAGACGACCGTCGTTGAAGGTCACGACTGGCAGCTTCGGCTGCAGGGTACCGACATGCGCCACGGTCTTGGAGACGCGAATCTTGCCGGTCAGACCCAGGCTGCTGAACTCGTCACGGGCACTGCCATCGCTTTCCAGCGGGAACAGTGCGCTAGGAGTACGGGACTGGCCAACCTTACCGCCACGACCGCCGCCATCCAGACGTACGCCCAGCAGACCCAGCGCATCCACACCCACGCCGACGGTGCCTTCGGTGAAGCCCGACTGCAGGTTCAGCTGGAACGCCTGGCCCCACTCACGCACCTGACCGCTGTGGGCGTTGGCAACACCGACTTCACCCTGGCTTTCACGGTTGTCGTTGTCGAAATAGAAGTTACGCAGATCCAGTTTGGCGGTGCTGTCTTCGATAAAGGCAGCGTTTGCGACGTTGCCCAGGGTCAGACCCAGAGTGCCGGCGGCTACGGCCAGCGCCAGGGAAGCTTTTTTCATCGTGATCTCTCCAGTGTCTTTTCTTTTATTGGTGCAACACATCGGTCTGATGGGCGATGCCGCCAGGGGCTCAAAATCAGCCGAATTCAGGGCACGACCGTCGGTTACCAGGCAGCCAGACTGACGCCACAGGTAGTTTCAACGGCAGCACGAATGCGCTCAGGAATGAAGATGTATCGGTTGGAACTGAAGACGAAGGCGAAGGAAAAACGGCATCGTTCGATTCTCTGCATTGTTATTGTCGGCCACAGTCGGGCCGTTGCTGATGAATCTAGCACAGCAGGTTGCGTGCCATGGACGACTAAAGTCGCATAACACTCAACATTTCAATATGTTGCCAATAATGGCAAGAGAACCAGCGGTCACTCACGCACCAAAATGAGCGATTAACCGCCGATTGAGAGACAGAATAAGGCGGTTTTCCGCCAAATTCAGCTGGTGACGATCTGATTCTTGCCCTGGCGTTTGGCCTGATACATGGCGGCATCCGCCCGCGCGTAGAGCACATCGAGGCCTGGATCACCACTGCGCAGCGAGGTCAGCCCCTGACTGACGGTGATGCCGAAGGCGTGCCCCTCATGATTGAAGGCCAGACGCTGAATTTCACGCTGCAGGCGCTGGGCGATCTGCGCTGCCAGCTCCGGCTCACAGCCCGGGAACAGTGCGGCGAACTCTTCTCCGCCAATACGCCCGAACAGATCGCCGCGGCGCAGCACCGAACTGGCGCAGTTAGCCAGTTGCTGGAGCACCTGATCCCCGACCTGGTGACCATAATTGTCATTTATGTGCTTGAAGTCGTCGAGGTCCAGCAGCAGGAATGCCAGGGGCTGCCCCTGATCGCGGGCCAGTTCGAATTCGCTCTGCGCACACTCGAAGAAGTGCCGGCGGTTGCTGCTCTGGGTCAGCACGTCGGTGGTGGCCAGGCGATGCAGCTCGCCTTCCAGCTGCTTCTTCTCGGTGATGTCTTCAGCGATACCGAAAATGATCGGCGAAGCCAGGCTGTCACTGTGGCGGCCGATGAAGCACTTGTCACTGAGCCAACGGATTTCGCCATCGGCCCTGATGATCCGGTACTCGCGGGCTTCCACTGCACCGGTTTCCAGCACCTTGGCCATGCTCTCGGCGGCAAACTCCAGGTCATCGGGGTAGATGCTGTTGAGCCATTCGCCGTAGTCGGCAAGCAGCAGCCCAGCCGAACGCCCGAAGATCAGCTCGTAAGCCGGGCTGACGTAGGTGATTTGCTGAGACTCCCAATCGAATGCCCAGAGCACTGCGTTGACGCTGCCCAGCAAGGTACTGAACAACTGCTCGCGCTCACGCAAGCGGGTGCCTTCCGCGCGGCTGTGCAGCAGCGCGAGGGTCAGCTCTTCCAGGTCGATAGTGCCAAGTTCATCCATATACCGATCCAGAGCAGGGCCTTTTGATTGCGGTGGGGCTGCCGAACAGGATCAAAAAAGCCCGCCTAACGGCGGGCTTCCTGTGGCAACCGGGTCAATGCTATGACCCTGGGGGCTCTGAGCGGTTCACAACTGCGTGTGCGAATGCGTGCCAGGTCACACTGTGGCAGGTCGCAACGAGTAGGTTTTGAGCTGCTCGGCGAAATCGCGAAGGGACTGAATGCCACTGGCTTCGGCATCCTGTACCCAATGCTTCATCGCCTCGAGCATGTCGTGACCATTGGCACTGGTCTTGGCCCAGATCTGCTGCAGCGCCAGGCGCTTCTCGTAGATGACCTTGAGCGCCTGACTGTGCGCCAGCATGGCATCGATATGGACCTGCTGCTTGTCCTGCAGCAGGCTCGGCTCCCGCGACAACAGGCGCTTGGCGCGGCGGAACTGGTGTCGGACCGACTCGTCGGCCTTGGCCAGCTCCTGCTTGACCAGCGGGCCGATCACCAGCTTGCGGTACTGGGCCATGATCTGGAAGCGGTTGTTGAGAATCGCCATGGCGGTGTCCATATCCAGAATGCCCTTGCCAGGCACCCGATGCGCGATCGGCGCGACACGCTGCACCTTGGCCAGACGCAGGAAGCTGAACAGGCGTATCCACGCCCAGCCCATGTCGAACTCCCAGCGCTTGACCGACAGCTTGGCCGAATTGGGATAGGTGTGGTGGTTGTTGTGCAACTCTTCGCCGCCAACGATGATGCCCCAGGGCACCAGATTGGTGGCCGCGTCGCGGCACTCGAAATTGCGGTAGCCGACCGCATGGCCAAGGCCGTTGATGACGCCTGCGGCCCAGAACGGAATCCACATCATCTGGATCGCCCAGACGGTGAGACCCAGTGCGCCGAACAGCGCCACATCGATGATCATCATCAGGGCGATGCCACCCATGGGGAAGCGCGAGTAGACCTTGCCTTCGACCCAGTCATCCGGGCAGTTCTTGCCATAGATACGCAGGGTGTCCTGATTCTTCGCCTCTTCGGCGTACAATTCGGCACCTTTGCGCATGACCGTGCCCAGCCCTTTGACCACCGGGCTGTGGGGGTCTTCAGCGGTTTCGCACTTGGCGTGGTGCTTGCGATGGATGGCCGTCCACTCGCGGGTGTTCATGGCGGTGGTCAGCCACAGCCAGAAACGGAAGAAATGCTTGAGCGCAGGATGCAGCTCCAGGGAGCGGTGCGCCGAGTAACGATGCAGATAGACCGTTACACTGACGATGGTGACGTGGGTCATCAGCAAGGTGACGATGATGAGTTGCCAGACCGACAGGTCGAGTAAACCGTTGTACCACATGGGCAGGGGTACCTCTTGCAGGGAAAGACGCGTGCGGCCGACAGACCGCTTACGCATTATCGCCCTCATCGGGTGGAAAACCACTTGGTCTTTTGGCTGAGGATGTTACAACGGTGGCACCAAGCGTCGCCCCTACCCGCAACAAAGAACCGAATCACCCGTTATGAGTACTCGCCAAGGCGCATTGCGCCTGACTTTGAACTACCTGCTGGCAGCCGGGCTGTGGATCGTCTTCAGCGATCTGCTGCTGGCATCGCTGGGCCTGACTGTCCGACAGACGGAGCAGATTCAGGTCTGGAAAGGCCTGATCTTCGTGCTGCTGACCAGCGTCCTGCTCTACGTGACCATACGCCGTCATCTCGAGCGGCAGGCGCGTATCGGCACGGCCCTGCACGCCAGCGAAGAGCGCCTCAGCCTGGCCCTGTCGGCGACCGAAGATGGTCTCTGGGATTGGGATCTGCGTAACCAGAGCGTCTTCTACTCGGCCGGTTATCACGCACTGCTGGGCATGAAGGATGGCGAACTGAGCGCTGATCGCGACCAGTGGATGCAACTGCTGCATCCTGACGACAGACCGCATTACCAGCGCGTTCTCGCCGATATCATGCAGGCGACCAGCGATACCTCGTACGAGAACACCTACCGCCTGCGCCATCGAGACGGCAGCTATCGCTGGGTGCTGTCCCACGGCCGCCTGCAGCTGGACGCCCAGGGTAGACCGGAACGCTTCATCGGCACCGTAAGGGATATCACCCAGCGACGCGCCGACGCCGAGAGCCTGCGCCAGGCCGCTGCGGTTTTCGAAGCCACCCAGGAGGGTGTGCTGGTCACCGATGCACGGCAGAACATCGTGCACATCAACCCGGCGTTCAGCCGGATCACCGGTTACAGCGAAGCGGAAATCCTCGGCAAGCACCCGACACTGCTGAAGTCCGGCCGCCACGACGCCGCCTTCTACCAGCACCTCTGGCATACCCTGCAGACCCAGGGCACCTGGAGTGGTGAAGTCTGGAACCGTCGCAAGAACGGTGAAATCTACCCGCAGTGGCAGTGTATCCGCGCCATCCACGACGACAACGGCCTGCTCGGCCACTATGTCGCGGTGTTCTCCGACATCACCGTCCTAAAGCATTCCCAGCACGAACTGGACCACCTCGCCCACCACGATCCACTGAGCAATCTGCCCAATCGCCTGCTCTTCACCGAACGTGTCGAGCATGCGCTGGAGCGAGCACAGAGCGAAGCGGACAGAGGCGCGGTACTGGTGGTCGACCTGGACCACTTCAAGCACATCAACGAGAGCCTGGGCCACAACGTCGGTGACCTGCTGCTCAAGGCCACCGGCGAACGCCTGGCCAGCCAGCTCGGCAAAGGCACCACACTGGCGCGCCTGGGCGGCGACGAGTTCGGCCTGCTTAGTGAAGACTGCACGCAGGCCGAGCAGGCCGCTCACCTGGCGCAACGCCTGATCGACTGTCTCAACGAGCCCTTCATACTCGATGGACAGGAGCTGTTCATCTCCGCCAGCGTTGGTATCTGCCTGTATCCGGATGACGCGCAAACCGTCGAACAGGTGCTGCGCAACGTGGACTCCGCCCTGTTCAAGGCCAAGAGCAGCGGCCGCGAAGGGTTCGCCTTCTATGACCAGGAACAGACCGAATACGCCCGGCACCGTGTGGAACTGGTCGCCGGCATGCGCCATGCGCTCGACAACGAGGAACTGCGCGTGCATTACCAGCCGCTGCGCTGCCTGACCGACGGGCGCATGATCGGGGTCGAGGCGCTGGTGCGCTGGCAGCATCCGCAGCGCGGCCTGGTACCTCCGGGCGAGTTCATTCCGATCGCCGAGGACAGCGGCATGATCAGCGCCATCGATGCCTGGGTACTCGATCATGCCTGCCGGCAAATGGTCAGTTGGCGTGCAGCGGGAAGCACGCTGCAGTTCGTCGCGGTGAACATTTCCAGTCGCCTGTTCAGCCGTGGTGAACTCGATCAGCGGGTCGCGCAGGTGCTTGCGGACACGGGGCTGCCAGCCCAATGCCTGGAGCTGGAAGTGACCGAGAGCGCGGTGATGGACGACCCGGACCAGGCCCAGGCGCTGCTCGAGCGCTTGCGCAGTCTGGGCGTACGCCTGGCCATCGACGACTTCGGTACCGGTTACAGCTCACTGGCACGCCTCAAGCGCCTGCCAGTGCAAAAGCTCAAGCTCGATCAGAGCTTCGTCGCCGGCCTGCCCCATGACAAGGACGACCGAGCGATCACCCGCGCCGTCATCGCCCTCGCTCACAGCATGGAAATGAAAGTGCTCGCCGAAGGCGTTGAGCGCGGTGAACAGCAGGACTACCTGCGCCAGCTCGGCTGCGACTACGCCCAGGGCTACTTCATCGGCCGCCCCGTGCCCGCTGACGTGCTGGAACAGACGTAGCGATGGCCAACCCGAGGAGCCCAGTCGACGGTGCCGGGCTCGCCACGCATGCAGCGCCCGGAGGCGCTGCCAGGCCGGCTCAGAAGAGCGCTTTGCGCGCTTCGCTGCTGAGCACCTCTTCGGGGCGCTGGGAAATCGCCTCGGCAACCTGATAGGCGCGCTGCACCGCAGAGCGGTTGCCCATGCGCGCCAGCCAGGCAGCCATGTTGGGGAAATCTTCGAGGCGCTGGCGCTGCAGCTCCCAGCCTTTGGCCCAGGGATAAATGGCGATGTCCGCTATCGAATAATCGCCCGCCACGTATTCCCGCCCCTCGAGCTGACGATCCAGAACCCCGTACAGGCGGGCGGTCTCCTTGACGTAGCGGTCGATGGCGTAAGGAATCTCCTCAGGCGCGAAACGCACGAAGTGATGATTCTGTCCGGCCATCGGCCCCAGGCCGCCCATCTGCCAGTGCAGCCATTGCTGAACCTCGACGCGCAGCCGCGGCTGCAGCGGCATGAACCGCCCGACCTTGTCGGCCAGATACTCGAGAATCGCACCGGACTCGAATACCGAGATCGGCTCACCGCCATCACTGGGGTTGTTGTCGACGATGGCGGGAATCCGGTTGTTCGGCGACAGTTTCAGGAAGTGCGGCTCGAACTGCTGGCCGGCACCGATATTCACCGGGTGTACGTTGTAGTCCAGGCCGCTTTCCTCGAGAAAGATACTGATCTTGTGGCCGTTGGGGGTCGTCCAGTAGTGAAGGTCGATCATGGGGCGCTCCTGTCGATCGGGCTTGCAGCTGCACGGCAGCTGCCGATTGCAATGGGTAGAGCTTGGAGCCGGACCGCCAGCGCAGAGTTCAGGCCCGGTGACCTGCGCGGCCCACACGCCGTCCAGCATGCCTGTCGATGCCGTGACGAGCAGCGATACTTTTAACTTGATGGCGCGAACCGCCTCTCGCCCTGCACACTCCAAGCGAGGCACAATCGAAGCGCCGCATGCCGATGGCTGCGGTTCAGTCCATTCACCCGCGAAGGTCGCCAACCCGGATGTCGTCCCCCTCCCTGCGCCACTCCCTGCGTCGTCTCTGGGCAATGGACAAGTTCAGCTACAGCCTGCGGGTGTTCATCGCCCTGGGCGGCAGCCTGGCGCTGTGCTGGTATCAGGGCTGGATGCACAGCCTGATACCGCTGTTCCTCGGTGTGATCGCCAGTGCCCTGGCGGAAACCGACGACAGTTGGCAGGGCCGTTTGACCGCGCTGCTGGTGACCCTGGGCTGCTTCAGCGCCGCGGCCTATACGGTGGAGTTCCTGTTCCCCTACCCCTGGTTGTTCGTCAGCGCCCTGGCCCTGTCGGCGTTCTCTCTGACCATGCTGGGTGCCCTGGGAGAACGCTTCGCGACGCTTGGCTCGGCGACGCTGATCCTCGCCGTGTACAGCATGATCGGCGTGGAGCAGCGCGGCGGCATCGCCGGGCTGTGGCTGGAGCCGTTGCTGCTGGTCGCCGGCGCCGCCTGGTACGGCGTACTGTCGGTGCTGTGGCACGCCTTGTTCGCCCATCAGCCGGTGCAGCACAGCCTGGCGCGCCTGTTCCGGGAACTGGGCCTGTACCTCAAGCTCAAGGCGGCGCTGTTCGAACCCTTGCGCCAGCTCGACGTGGAAGCCCGCCGCCTGGCTCTCGCCAAGCAGAACGGGCGCGTGGTGGCGGCGCTCAACGCGACCAAGGAAATCATCCTTCATCGGGTCGGCAACGGCCGCCCGGGGCCGAAAGTCAGCCGCTACCTGAAGCTGTACTTTCTCGCCCAGGACATCCACGAGCGCGCCAGCTCTTCGCACTATCCGTACAACGCCCTGGCCGAAGCGTTCTTCCACAGCGACGTGATGTTCCGCTGTCAGCGCCTGCTGCGCCTGCATGGCAAGGCTTGCCACGCCCTGGCCCAGGCCATCGAACTGCGTCAGCCGTTCGAGTATGGCGAGCAGCACGGTCAGGCCCTGGCCGATCTGCAGGCCTCGCTGGAACACCTGCGCATCCAGAGCAACCCCGCTTGGCGCCACCTGCTGCGCTCGCTCGGCGCCCTGGCGGGCAACCTCGGTACCCTCGACCGCCTGCTGGGCAGCGCCAGCAACCCCGATGCCCTGGCCGAGGAACAGGACAGCTCCCTGCTCGACCGCGAGCCCCAATCACTGCGTGACGTATGGGAACGCATCCGCCTGCAGCTCACCCCCACGTCACTGCTGTTCCGTCATGCCCTGCGCCTGTCCATCGCCCTGGCAGCCGGCTACGGCGTGCTGCACTGGATTCATCCGACCCAGGGCTACTGGATTCTGCTGACCACCCTGTTCGTCTGTCAGCCCAACTACGGCGCCACGCGGATGAAGCTGGTGCAGCGCATCATCGGCACCGTGCTCGGCCTGCTGCTGGGCTGGGCATTGATCGACCTGTTCCCGGCGCCGCTGATCCAGGCGTTCTTCGCCGTCGCAGCGGGCGTGGTGTTCTTCGCCACCCGCTCGAGCCGCTACACCGTGGCGACGGCGGCCATCACCCTGCTGGTGCTGTTCTGCTTCAACCAGGTGGGCGACGGCTACGGGCTGATCCTGCCGCGTCTGTTCGATACCCTGCTCGGCAGCCTGATCGCCGGCCTCGCGGTATTCCTGATCCTGCCGGACTGGCAGGGCCGTCGCCTGAATCGCGTGGTCGCCAACACCCTGAGCTGCAACAGCACCTACCTGAGGCAGATCATTCGCCAGTACGCCGAGGGCAAGCGCGACGACCTCGCCTACCGCCTGGCCCGCCGCAACGCCCACAACGCCGACGCGGCGCTGTCCACCACCCTTGGCAACATGCTCATGGAGCCCGGGCATTTCCGTAAGGAAGCGGATATCGGCTTCCGCTTTCTGGTGCTCTCGCACACCCTGCTCAGCTACCTCTCGGGCCTCGGCGCACACCGCGGCGAAGCCCTGCTGGCCGACGAGCAGAGCGAGTTGCTGAGTAGCGCCGGGCGCATCGCCGAAAGCCTCGACGAAATCGCTCGCGGCCTCAACGAACAGAGCCCGATAGCCATTCAAAGCGATAGCGAGGAACAGCTGGCCGCCGCCCTGGAGCAGATACCGGAGGAGCTGGAAGACGCGCAGCGGCTGGTACAGACACAGCTGTCACTGATCGCCCGGCAGCTCGCACCATTGCGCACGCTGGCCGTTCACCTGCTGAAGAATCGTCCCAAGGCGACTACATGATGGACAAGCAACCCATCGTCCAGCAGGTCATCGAGCAGTTGTCTGCCGACCTGCTGGCCGCCGAACAGGCGGCGCGGGTCGCCCACGAAACGGCGACCCACGAAGAGAACATCGCAGAAAACAAGTACGACACCCTGGGCCTGGAGGCTGCCTACCTGGCGGCCGGGCAGGCACGCCGGGTGGAAGAAATCGGCCAGAGCCTGCGGGCCTGGCGGCAGTTGCAACTGCGCCCCTACGACGCGGCACTGGGTATCCGCCTTGCCGCTCTGGTACTGCTCGCCGACGACGATGGCCACCAGCAATGGCTGTTTCTCGGCCCCGACGGTGCAGCCATCAAGGTACGCACGGAGCAGCGGGATATCCTCGTACTCAGCCCCAATGCGCCACTGGGCCAGCGCCTGCTGGGGCGTCACCCCGGCGACGAGATCGAGCTGAGGATCGCTGGGCGGGTTCAGCGTCACGAGATCATCGAAGCGCACTGACCAACGCACGCGGCCTCAGCCCGGGGTGTTCGTCTGCAGATCGCGCCAGGTCAGGTACAGGCGCAGGTCGAACTCCAGTTGCTGGTAGTCCGGCAGCATGTATTCGCAGAGCTTGTAGAACGCCTTGTTGTGGTCGCTTTCCTTCAGATGCGCCAGTTCGTGCACCACGATCATCTGCAGGAACTGCGGTGCGGCATCGCGAAACAGCGAGGCCACACGAATCTCTTTCTTGGCCTTGAGCTTGCCGCCCTGCACCCGCGAGATGGTGGTATGCAGGCCAAGGGCACGATGGGTCAGGTCAAGGCGATTGTCGAACAGCACCTTGTCGATGGCAGGCGCGTTCTTCAAGTGCTCCTGCTTGAGCGCCATGACGTAGGCGTACAGCGCCTTGTCGCTCTGGATCGCATGGCGCCCCTCGTAACGCTGCGCGAGGTAATCGCCCAGGCGCTCGCCGGCAATCATCTGACGCACCTGCTCCTGCAGCGAGACGGGATAACCCTGGAGATACTTCAGTGGTGTCATGACGGTTCACGAATCAGGGCGGGCTTCGAATTATGCCTCAACCTACAGGGGCACGACCCGCAGCAGCCTGCCCTCGGCGCTGTCGGTAAGCAGGTACAGCGCACCATCAGGCCCGTCGTACACGCCCCGAATGCGCTCTTCGAGCTCTTGAAAGAGTACCTCCTCACCGGCCAGACGGCCCTTGTCCAGGCGTACTCGGCGTACGCTCTGCTCGGCCAGGGTGGAAACGAACAGGTCGCCCTTCCAGTGCGGGAAGCGATCACCGGTGTAGAGCGCCAGACCGGAGGGAGCTACCGACGGCGTCCAGTGCAGCTGCGGCGGCAGATAACCCGGCAACTCGGTAAATGGCGTGACCATGGCGCCGGTGTAATCGACGCCAAAGGAGGTCAGCGGCCAACCGTAATTGCCACCGGCTTCGATCAGATTCAGCTCGTCGCCGCCCTTGGGACCGTGCTCGTGGCTATACAGCCGCTTGCGCCTGCTGTCATAAACGATGCCCTGCACGTTGCGGTGCCCCAGGCTGTAGATCTCTTCGGCGGCGCCGGGCTGACCACGCAGGGGGTTGTTCTCGGGGATGCTGCCGTCACGATTCAAGCGAACCGTCTTGCCCAGGTGATTGGCCGGATTCTGCGCCTGCTCGCGCCAGTCGAAGCCGTCGCCAAGGGTCAGTACCAGGGTTCCGTCGGGCAGAAAGGCGATCCGACCGCCGTAGTGCGAGGCACCGGCCTTGGCCGGCTGGGCGGTGAACAGCACTTCCAAGTCGCGCAACTCGCCGTCTACCAGGCGAGCGCGGGCCAGTCGCGTGTTATTGGCACCGACATCGCCATGGGCGTAGCTCAGATAGACCCAGGGGTCCTCGGCGAACGCAGGATCCAGCACCACCTCCATCAAGCCTGCCTGGGTGGCGACGAAGGGCGTCGGCGTTCCCTTGACGGGTTCGGTCTGTAGCTTGCCCTGGGCATCGATCAGGCGCAGTTGTCCGGTGCGCTCGGTAACCAGCATGCGGCCATCGGGCAGGAAGGCCAGCGACCAGGGATGTTCGAGACCACTGGTGACGGTTTCGATACGGTAATCGGCATGGGCCAGGACACCTGCGCAAAGGCCCAGCATCAGCAAGACAGCTTTCAACGTCACACCCTTGATTCGAGGAAAGATCATCGCCGGCCAGCACCACTGAAACGTGCGAAGGCCAGGCTACCCAGGCTGCCGCAGACCATCAGCGCCAAAGTGCCGGCCAGGCTACGGTTGGCGCCGATCAGTGTCGGCATGGGCGCCACGGCATTGGCCACGCTCAAGGCCAGCCAGACCGCCAGCGCGCCGGCAAGCACAAACACCACCCAACGCAGCGCGCCCAAACGCGGCGCCAACCAGGCAGCCAGAGGCAGTGCGACGATGAACGAGGCGATGACCAGCGCGGCGAACGTAGGGCTGAAACCCAGCAGATCGTGCAGGGTGGCCTGCATGCGTACGCCCATGGAGATGCTTGCGCCAAGCTGTTGCAGCGCGGCGAGATTGAACTGGGTCTGGACTATGCTGCCGAGCAGCGTAGCCACCACGACGGCTACACAGAACGACAGCCAGGGACGGGAATTTTGAGGCATGGGAGCCGACATCCTGAAGCGCGTGGCGGCAGTATGGCGTAGAGCAGGCAGCAAAGCGGCGCAGGTGTTTTACATGGTTTTACGCAAACCGGTCACGAGCCGGAAAACATGGCGGCATACGGACTGGAAGGGCCGCGTCAAGGCACATGAATGCTGGTCGTCGAGCACCATCGGTGCCGAGGTGCTGGGCTCGAGCCCCCTACGCGCCGATAGCTGCAGGATCAGGGCTCCTCGCCCTGCGCGGCTCGGCTCATCCTGCGAGCGGAGCACATGAAAAAAGCCGCTTGTCCTGAACGGACAAGCGGCTTCTAGGTGCGCGGCGAAACGCTTCGATCAGTTGATCTTGGCGACCAGCTCACCCTTGGCGTAACGCTGGAACATGCCTTCCAGGGAGATCGGTTTGATCTTCGAGGCGTTGCCGGCGGTGCCGAAGGCTTCGTAGCGAGCGATACAGATATCACGCATGGCGGTGATGGTATGGGCGAAATACTTGCGCGGGTCGAACTCGCTCGGGTGCTCGGCCAGGAAGCGGCGGATGGCACCGGTGGAGGCCAGACGCAGGTCGGTGTCGATGTTGACCTTGCGCACGCCGTACTTGATGCCTTCGACGATCTCTTCGACCGGCACGCCGTAGGTTTCCTTGATCTCGCCACCATGCTCGTTGATGATCGCCAGCCAATCCTGCGGTACCGAGCTGGAACCGTGCATCACCAGGTGGGTATTGGGGATGCGTTTGTGGATGGCCTTGATGCGCTCGATCGACAGCACGTCACCGGTTGGCGGCTTGGTGAACTTGTAGGCGCCGTGGCTGGTGCCGATGGCGATGGCCAGGGCATCGACCTGGGTCTTCTTGACGAAGTCGGCGGCTTCTTCCGGGTCGGTCAGCAACTGGCTGTGATCGAGCACGCCCTCTGCACCAACGCCGTCCTCTTCACCGGCCATGCCGGTTTCCAGGCTACCCAGGCAGCCCAGCTCACCTTCGACCGACACGCCACAGGCGTGAGCGAAGGCAACGGTCTGCTGCGTGACGCGCACGTTGTAGTCGTAGTCGGCCGGGGTTTTACCGTCTTCTTTCAGCGAGCCGTCCATCATCACCGAGCTGAAGCCCAGCTGGATGGAGCGCTGGCAGATGTCCGGGCTGGTGCCGTGATCCTGGTGCATGCACACCGGGATATGCGGGAATTCTTCGATGGCGGCGAGAATCAGGTGACGCAGGAAAGGCGCACCCGCGTACTTGCGGGCACCAGCGGAGGCCTGGACGATGACCGGCGAATCGGTCTTGTCGGCGGCTTCCATGATGGCGCGCATCTGCTCGAGGTTGTTGACGTTGAAGGCCGGCACGCCGTAGCCGAATTCGGCGGCGTGGTCGAGCATCTGGCGCATGCTGATAAGTGCCATGTTTTGCTATCTCCCGATAGGGCTCGTTAATCGTGCAAGCCTGCCGCAGTGGCAGGCGCTATTCAAGTACCGCTGTCAGGGCGCCTTGCAGCCGCGCCCCAGCAAATCGTCATTGGCGGTACGGTAGATCAGGCCTTCCTCACCCTTGGTGTGGAAGGACAGCGTACCGTCGCTGTACAACACGCCGGAACCCGCAGGCTCCTGGCTCAAACGGTGAACGACATCACTGCCGCCCATACGCACATCGACTTTCTCGTGGGTGCTGTCTGCATAGCGCCAGAACACCTCGGCCTGGCTGTCGCACACCCAGCGGTTCCACTCCTGGCTGTCGGCATATTCCTTCCCGGCACAGCCGGCGAGCATGACCAGACCGAGCGATACAGCGGCACCTTTATAAAGATTCATCGCATTTTCCTCGTTATCTAGCAGTTCTGTTCGCCGACTGGCGGGGTCGAATCACCGGTGCTCTGCCCTTCGATGCGCGGTTCGTCGCGCGTGGTCGGCAGATCGATTTCTGCCGGGCTGAACACATCGCACGCTCGTTCGCGCGGCGATCCACCACCGGCACACCCGCCAAGAACAGCACACACCATCACTACCACGGCCGTGTTACGCATGAGGTCACTCCTTGCTGGCTGGTTTCCATACAAGGGTAATGACCGCCTGCGACAGCCAAGGTTTAGCCGAATTGCCTCACTTGGCTGCGCGTTGCTGCAGCACGTCCACGGCCGGCAGTACTTTGCCTTCGACGAATTCGAGGAAAGCGCCACCGCCCGTGGAAATGTAGGAAATGCGCGACGCCACATCGTACTTGTCGATGGCCGCGAGCGTATCGCCACCACCGGCGATGGAAAACGCCGGGCTTTCCGCGATGGCCAGGGCCAGCGCCTTGGTGCCTTCACCGAACTGATCGAACTCGAACACGCCGACCGGACCATTCCACAGGATGGTCTTGGAGGCCTTGAGCAGCTCGGCGAACTGCGCTGCAGTTTGCGGACCGATGTCGAGGATCATGTCGTCATCAGCCACGTCGGCCACCGCCTTGACGGTCGCAGTCGCGGCTTCGGAAAACTCCTTGGCGACCACCACGTCCACAGGCAGCGGCACGCTGACCTTGGCAGCGATGGCCTTGGCGGTGTCGACCAGATCGGCTTCGTAAAGCGACTTGCCGACCGGGTAACCGGCAGCGGCGAGGAAGGTGTTGGCGATGCCACCACCGACGATCAGTTGATCGCAGATGCTGCTCAGGCTGTTCAGCACGTCCAGCTTGGTCGACACCTTGGAGCCAGCGACGATCGCTGCCATCGGCTGAGCGGGGGCACCCAGGGCCTTGCCCAGTGCATCCAGCTCGGCAGCCAGCAGCGGGCCGGCAGCGGCGACCTTGGCGAACTTGGCCACGCCATGGGTGGAACCCTCGGCACGGTGGGCGGTGCCGAAGGCGTCCATGACGAACACGTCGCACAGGGCAGCGTACTGCTGGGCCAGTTCGTCGGCGTTCTTCTTCTCGCCCTTATTGAAACGTACGTTCTCGAACAGCACCAGATCACCGGCTTTCAGCTCGACACCGCCGAGGTAGTCCTTGATCAGCGGAACGTCACGACCCAGGGCCTTGCTCAGGTAATCGGCTACCGGCTTGAGGCTGTTCTCTTCGCTGAATTCGCCTTCGGTAGGGCGCCCCAGGTGCGAGCAGACCATCACTGCGGCGCCCTTTTCCAGCGCCAGCTTGATGGTCGGCAACGCCGCGAGGATGCGCGCATCGCTCTTCACCACGCCGTCCTTGACCGGCACATTGAGGTCTTCGCGGATCAGCACGCGCTTACCTTGCAGGTCGAGGTCGGCCATTTTCGCGATGTTTACGGAAGCTGCAGTCATTGAGTCAGTCCTTAACAGGGGCTGGTGAAAGGGGAGCGGCGGCATCGAGAAAATGCACGGCCATGTCGAGCATGCGGTTGGCGAAACCCCATTCATTGTCGAACCAGGCCAGCAGGTTGACCAGGCGTGGCCCGGAAACCCGCGTCTGACTGCCGTCGACGATCGCCGAATGGGGATCATGATTGAAGTCGCAGCTGGCGTGCGGCAACTCGGTGTACGCCAGCAGACCTTGCAGCGGCCCCTGTTCGGAAGCCCGGCGCAAGATCCGGTTGATCTCTTCGGTGCTGGTGTCACGGGCGGTCTGCAAGGTGATATCCAGGCAGGACACGTTGACCGTCGGCACCCGAATGGCTTTGGCCTGAATTCGCCCGGCAAGTTCCGGAAGCAGCCGTTCGATGCCTCGAGCCAGGCCCGTGGAGACCGGAATCACCGACTGAAAGGCCGAGCGCGTACGGCGTAGATCCTCGTCGTGATAGGCATCGATCACCGGTTGGTCGTTCATCGCCGAGTGAATGGTCGTGATCGAGATGTACTCCAGCCCGATCGCCTCATTGAGCAGCTTGAGCAACGGCACGCCGCAGTTGGTCGTGCAGGAGGCGTTCGACACCAGCCGCTCGGTGCCCTCGAGGCACTGCTGATTGACGCCGTACACCACCGTGGCATCCACATCGCTCTCGCTGGCCATCGGCTGGGACAACAGTACCCGTGGCGCACCGGCCTGCAGAAAACGTTCGGCCTGCTCGCGGGTGGTGTACTGCCCCGAGCACTCGAGCAGCAGGTCGATATCCAACCCAGCCCAGTCGACACCCTCCGGTTCACGCTCGCGCAGCACGCGCACGCGTTCGCCGTTGATGTGCAGGCAATCGCCAACCACCTTCACCTCGCCAGGAAAGCGCCCGTGGGTGGAGTCGAAGCGGGTCAGGTACTCGATACTGGCCTGATCGGCCAGGTCGTTGAGCGCGACGATTTCCAGACGCGCGGCGCCAGCGCGCTCGTGCAAGGCACGCAGCACGCAACGACCGATGCGGCCGTAGCCGTTCAGAACAACGCGGTAGGGACGATAGGACATCGCAGATCTCGGATGAACCCGTAGGGTGGATCGCGTTTTATCGATCCACCAGGCGCCATGGGGCGGATGAGAAGAGCGTCGGCTACGCGCCTCGTTCCACCCTACGGCGTCGTTCTCACTCAGGCGTCGAGCAGTTCTTCGGCAGTGCCGATGATGTTCTCGACGGTGAAGCCGAAATGCTCGAACAGCTCGCCGGCAGGAGCCGACTCACCGTAGGTTTCCATACCGATGACGCGACCTTCGAGGCCAACGTACTTGTACCAGAAGTCGGCGTGGGCAGCTTCGATGGCGATCCGCGCGGTGACCTGCAGCGGCAGTACGGACTGCTTGTAGGCGGCGTCCTGCTGGTCGAACACGTTGGTCGATGGCATCGACACCACGCGCACCTTGCGACCCTGCTCGGCCAGTTTGTCGGCAGCCTGGATGGCCAGACCGACTTCCGAACCGGTGGAGATCAGGATCAGCTCCGGCTCGCCAGCGCAATCCTTCAACACGTAACCACCACGACTGATGGCCGCTTCGGTTTCATGGTCGCGCAGGTTGTGCGGCAGGTTCTGGCGGGAGAAGATCAGCGCGCTCGGGCCGTCCTTGCGCTCGACCGAATGCTTCCAGGCCACTGCGGCTTCGACGGTATCCGCCGGGCGCCAGGTGTCCAGGTTCGGGGTGGTGCGCAGGCTGGTCAGTTGCTCGACCGGCTGGTGCGTCGGGCCGTCTTCGCCCAGGCCGATGGAATCGTGGGTGAACACGTAGAGCACGCGCAGTTTCATCAGCGCGGACATGCGTACCGCGTTGCGGGCGTATTCCATGAACATCAGGAAGGTCGCGCCGTAAGGCACCAGGCCGCCATGCAGGGCAACGCCGTTCATGATCGCGCTCATGCCGAATTCACGCACGCCGTAGTACATGTAGTTGCCCGAAGCGTCTTCGGCGACCACAGGCTTGCAGCCCTTCCACAGGGTCAGGTTGGAACCGGCCAGGTCGGCCGAGCCGCCCAGCAGTTCCGGCAGCAACGGGCCGAAGGCATTCAGGCAATTCTGGCTGGCTTTGCGGCTGGCGATGGTTTCGCCTTTCTCGGCCACGGCGCGGATGAACTCGCTGGCCTTGGCGGAGAAATCGGCAGGCAGCTCGCCAGCCATACGGCGGATGAACTCGTTGGCCAGTTCCGGGTAAGCAGCGGAATAGGCAGCGAAACGCTGATCCCATTCGGCTTCGGCAGCCAGACCGGCTTCCTTGGCATCCCATTCGGCATAGATGTCGGCCGGGATTTCGAACGGCGCGTGGCTCCAGTTCAGGGCGGCGCGGGTCAAGGCGATTTCGTCATGGCCCAGCGCGGCGCCGTGGGACTCTTCCTTGCCCTGCTTGTTCGGCGAACCGAAACCGATGATGGTCTTGCAGCAGATCAGGGTCGGCTGCTCGCTCTTGCGAGCGGTGTCGATGGCCATCTTGATCTCTTCGGGATCGTGACCGTCGACATTGCGGATCACCTGCCAGCCGTAGGCTTCGAAGCGCGCCGGGGTATCGTCGGTGAACCAGCCATGGACTTCGCCATCGATGGAGATGCCGTTGTCGTCGTAGAACGCGATCAGCTTGCCGAGGCCCAGGGTACCGGCCAGCGAGCAGACTTCATGGCTGATGCCTTCCATCATGCAACCGTCACCCAGGAAGGCGTAGGTGTAGTGGTCGACGATGCTGTGGCCGTCGCGGTTGAACTGCGCCGCCATGATCTTCTCCGCCAGGGCGAAGCCCACGGCGTTGGCGATGCCCTGGCCGAGCGGACCGGTGGTGGTTTCCACGCCTGGCGCGTAACCGTATTCCGGGTGGCCCGGGGTGCGGCTGTGCAGTTGGCGGAAGTTCTTCAGGTCGTCGATGGACAGGTCGTAGCCGGTCAGGTGCAGCAACGAATAGATCAGCATCGAACCGTGGCCGTTGGACAGCACGAAACGGTCACGGTCGGCGAACTTCGGATTGGCCGGGTTATGTTTCAGGTAGTCACGCCACAGCACTTCGGCGATATCCGCCATACCCATAGGGGCACCGGGGTGGCCGCTGTTGGCTTTTTGCACGGCATCCATGCTCAGGGCACGAATGGCATTGGCACGCTCACGACGGCTGGGCATCGCTGAATCTCCTGCGGGGTGGCTGCCGAGGCAGCTAGGACGAAAAAGGCGGCCATTTTCGCCCAGCCAACCCCGCGGGGCAATCACAGATGGTCGTTAGGCGAACGATTCCGGCGGATTTCCTGGAGAAAACCACCCTGAGCGCCAGACAGCGCCTGCGTATGACCCTTTAACAGAGCCTGCATCGAATCCAATATCAAAACTTTTTGATATTGGCCTTGCCGCACCAAAAGCCACCGACTAGACTGCGCAGCCTATGACTTCGCGTGCCTCCCAGCTCGATTTCGAGCCTGCCGACACTCTTTCCGCCCTGTGCAAGGCTGCGGGCGACCCGTTGCGCCTGAACGTGCTGCGCGCACTGGCCAACGATTCGTTCGGCGTGCTGGAACTGGCGCAGATTTTCGCCATCGGCCAGTCGGGCATCAGTCATCACCTCAAGGTGCTGGCCCAGGCCGGTCTGGTCGCCACCCGCCGGGAAGGCAACGCGATCTTCTATCGCCGCGCCCTGGCTCACGCGGAAACCATCGGCGGCACGCTGCACGCCGCCTTGCTTCAGGAAGTCGACCGGCTCACTCTGCCCGTTCAGGTGCGCGAGCGCATCGCTCAGGTTCATCAGCGACGCGCCACCGCCAGCCAGGACTTCTTCGCCCGCAGCGCCGAGCGCTTCCAGGCCCAGCAGGACCTCATCGCCGGGCTGCCGCAGTACCGCGACAGCGTGCTGGCACTGCTCGACTCGCTGGATTTCGCTGCCAACGCCCGTGCGCTGGAGATCGGCCCCGGCGATGGCGGTTTTCTGCCGGAGCTGGCGCGCCGCTTCGGCCAGGTCACCGCGCTGGACAACAGCCCGGCCATGCTCGAACTGGCACGCCTGCGCTGCGCACAGGACGGCCTCGACAACGTCCGCCTGCAGTTGGCCGACGCCCTGCTCGACGATTACCCCAGCGCCGACTGCGTGGTCCTGAACATGGTGCTGCACCACTTCGCCGCACCGGCCCAGGCGCTTCGCAAACTCGCCAGCCAGGTCAACAGCGGCGGCAGCCTGCTGATCACCGAGCTGTGCAGCCACAATCAGGGCTGGGCCCGGGACACTTGCGGTGATCTCTGGCTAGGCTTCGAACAGGACGACCTGGCCCACTGGGCCGTCGCCGCCGGCCTGACCCCGGGCGAAAGCCTGTACGTCGGCCTGCGCAATGGATTTCAAATTCAGGTGCGGCATTTCCAGCGCACTCATCCACTCACGCACGTGGCCGATAGGCCCTCACTCGCCAGGACAACCGATAGATGAGCGAATACTCCCTGTTTACCTCCGAGTCCGTGTCCGAAGGTCATCCGGACAAGATCGCCGACCAGATTTCCGATGCCGTCCTCGACGCCATCATCACCCAGGACAAGCACGCCCGCGTGGCCGTCGAAACACTGGTCAAGACTGGCGTGGCGATCATCGCCGGCGAAGTCACCACCAGCGCCTGGGTCGACCTCGAGCAGATCGTTCGCGACGTGATCTGCAACATCGGCTATACCAGCTCCGACGTCGGCTTCGACGGCGCGACCTGCGGCGTGATGAACATCATTGGCAAGCAGTCCCCTGACATCAACCAGGGTGTCGACCGCGCCAAGCCTGAAGATCAGGGTGCCGGCGACCAGGGCCTGATGTTCGGCTATGCCAGCAACGAAACCGACGTGCTGATGCCGGCGCCGATCCGCTTCTCTCACGCGCTGGTAGAACGCCAGGCCGAAGCCCGCAAATCCGGCCTGCTGCCATGGCTGCGCCCGGACGCCAAGAGCCAGGTCACCTGCCGTTACGAGCACGGCAAAGTGGTTGGTATCGACGCCGTGGTGCTGTCGACCCAGCACAACCCGGATGTCAGCCTGAGCGACCTGCGTGAAGCGGTGATGGAGCTGGTGATCAAGCACAGCCTGCCCGCCGAGCTGCTGCACAAGGACACCCAGTACCACATCAACCCGACCGGCAACTTCGTGATTGGCGGCCCGGTGGGCGACTGCGGCCTGACCGGTCGCAAGATCATCGTCGACAGCTACGGCGGCATGGCTCGCCACGGCGGCGGTGCCTTTTCCGGCAAGGATCCATCCAAGGTCGACCGCAGCGCTGCCTATGCCGGCCGTTACGTCGCCAAGAACATCGTTGCCGCTGGCCTGGCCGAGCGCTGCGAGATTCAGGTGTCCTACGCCATCGGCGTCGCCCAGCCGACCTCGATCTCGATCAACACCTTCGGCACCAACAAAGTGGCTGACGAGACCATCATCAAGCTGGTGCGCGAGGTCTTCGACCTGCGCCCGTACGCCATCACCAAGATGCTCGACCTGCTGCACCCGATGTACCAGCCGACCGCCGCTTACGGCCACTTCGGCCGCGAGCCGCAGCAACTGACCGTCGGCGACGACAGCTTCACCAGCTTCACCTGGGAGAAGACCGACAAGGCTGCAGACCTGCGCGCCGCCGCTGGCCTCTGACTAGCCGCGCAAAAAATAGCCCCGCCAGCGTGAGCTGTGCGGGGCTTTTCTTTGCCGATGTACTTGATTGCCGAACAGAGCCCGGGACGAACAACCCCTTCGCTCAGGACACTTTCAGACCGCCCCCGAGATACATCATCCCCAAGCCAACAGCCATTATCAGCAGCGGAGGACGCATGGACTGCTCGTAGAGGGCAAAGATGCCCTGCGAGATAGGCGGAAACATGAAGTTGAGCACAACACACAGCAAAGAAACCTGGATACCACGTGACACAGACCAGATCCAGGCTACCAACGCTATGAGGAACCCCATAGTTACCATTCACCACTCCTTGGCTAGCGTACGAATTGGAGCGAGAAAATATCAGTTTCTCGAACAACCACAAAGCACGGATCGGCTCACGGGGAGCCATGCGCAGCGCTCTTGAACATATCGCTCTGATCGCGCCCAGCCGGTGCTATCCCCACTCATCCAGCAAGTCACGGGCCAATCCTATCGTGACGTGCACCGCCAGCTGACAGCAGGCGGCGGATACGAAAAAGCCTCCGTGAGCTCGACGCGCACGGAGGCTTTTTCATTCCTGCGGTGCAGGCTGACCGATCACTTGCCGAACAGCGAACCCAGACCTTTCAGGGTTTCTGCGGCAGCAGCGATGTTGTCGGCCTTGCTGTCGCCCTGGGCTTGCGCGACCGTCTCACCCGAGGTGGCGGCGTTGGCACCGAGCTGGTCACAGCCACCCTCGACCTGGGCGATGGCATCGTTGGCCTGCTGATTGCCGAGCAAACCGGCCAACTGCTTGACCTGGGCGATCTTCTCGGCGTTGGCCGACAGTTTTTGCTGGCACTTGAGCTGAGTGTCTTCGGCAGCGTGAGCGAAGGAGCTGGCCAGAGCCAGTGCAGCGGAGCAGAACAGGATAGAAAGACGCATGAGACCCTAGACCTTCAGATATGAGGCCCGGCAATACCTTTCCCGCCGCCGGGCAAATCCATTTGATGTGCGAGACGCGGAACTTTATCACCGCCTCGTCGCTAGCGACAAACCTCGGCTACCGCAAATGTCGCCCAGTACCCATTCCAGCTCGAGAAAGCGGATATTTGCACCAGGCGGACTCTGTGACTAGCCTGCACAATCGTCGCCCGAGCAAGGATGCTCCGCCCATGAAACGCTGGATTGCCGCCACCTTTTCCGTCCTGTTGATCACCGTCGTCCGTGCCGACGACTGCCCTGAACCGACAACCGCGCACAACCGCCAACTCGATGAACTGACCGCCCGGGTGGCCGAGTGGGACGACGCCTATCACCGTCAGGGGCGATCGCTGGTCAGCGATGATCTGTACGATCAGGCCCGCGCCCGCCTCGAGCACTGGCAAGCTTGCCTCAGCGGCAGGCCTGCAACCGATCCGCTTCACGGTGCAGGTGGCCCAGTGCAGCACCCGGTCGCTCAGACCGGCCTGCGCAAGCTGGCGGACGAGCGCGCAGTGAGCCACTGGATGCACTCCCGCCAGGACCTGTGGATTCAACCCAAGGTCGACGGGGTCGCGGTCACCCTGGCCTACAGGGGTGGCCGACTGCAGCAGGTGATCAGCCGCGGGGATGGCAGCACCGGGCAGGACTGGACCGCCCGGGCCAGACGAATCGCCACGATCCCGGAGCACCTCACCGAGTACACCGACGTCATACTGCAGGGGGAGCTGTACCTGCAGCATCCGGGGCACATTCAGGCCAGCCACGGGGGTGCGTCGGCACGCAGTACCGTTGCCGGATTGATGGCACGCCACGATCTGCAGGTTTCCCAGGCGAGGCAGATAGGCCTGTTCGTCTGGGACTGGCCCAATGGCCCAGAGGACATGCAGCGGCGCCTCGACCGCCTGGAACGACTGGGCTTCCCTGATAGCCGCCAGTACAGCCAGCGGATCGGCAGCATCGCCGAAGCCAGCCAATGGCGCGAACACTGGTACCGCAACCCGCTGCCTTTCGCCACCGATGGCGTGGTGCTGCGCCAGGGTCAGCGCCCGAGCGGCGAACGCTGGCGAGCCGAACCGCCGCACTGGGCTGCGGCCTGGAAATACCCGGCCAGCGAAGCGCTGGCACAGGTCAGGGAGGTCGAATTCAGGGTCGGCCGCAGCGGCCGCATCACGCCACTGCTGCACCTGCATCCGGTGAAAATCGACGACCGCAGCATCCGCGTGGTCAGCGTCGGTTCGCTGGAGCGCTGGCAGCGACTGGATATCCGCCCGGGGGATCAGGTCGCCATTCAACTGGCCGGGCAAACCATCCCACAACTGCATAGCGTGGTGATACGGACCGCACCTCGTCCGGCTCTGGACGTGCCGCGTGGCGATGCCTATCACGCACTGAGCTGCCTGCGAGCATCCGCCACGTGCAACAGCCAGCTCCACGCCCGCCTCACCTGGCTCAGCGGCAAGCAGGCACTGAACCTGCCTGGGGTCGGCGCTGGCACCTGGGAGAAGTTGCTGCGAGCAGAACTTATCCACAGCCTGCTCGATTGGCTGCAACTCAGCGAAGATCAGTTACTAGCGGTGCCCGGCATCGCTCAGCAGAGCGCCCGCACCTTGACCCGCCGCTTCAGCGAGGCCAGGCAACGCCCCTTCAAGGACTGGTTACGCGCACTCGGCCCCCCAGCGCATCCCGACAGCCTGGCCGCCGATGACTGGGCGCAGCTACAGCGACGCAGCCTCGCCGACTGGCAGAAACTACCAGGGATCGGCCCGGCCCGAGCTGCGCAGCTGCAGACATTCTTCCAGCATGAGGACATCCGGGCGCTGGCCGACCAGTTGCGCCTGGCAGGGGTCGAGGGATTCTGAGTCGCCAGGATGCATGGGGCCTACGGCCCCCATGCACGGCCTGGGCTCAGTCCTTGAACTGATCCTTGATGTAAGTGATTTCGGTCTTGCCGTGGGGCGCAGGCTGGCCGTTCTCGTCCAGATTGACGAAGACCATCTTGTCGATGGTCAGGATGCTCTTGCGGGTGATCTTGTTGCGCACTTCACAACGCATGGTGATCGAGGTTCGACCGAACTCGCTGGCGGTGATGCCCAGTTCGATGATGTCGCTCTGCCGGGCCGAGGCGACGAAGTTGATCTCCGAGATCAGCTTGGTCACCACGCGCTGAGTGCCGAGCTGGATGATGGCGTAGATCGCGGCCTCTTCGTCGATCCACTTCAGCAGACTGCCGCCGAACAGGGTGCCGTTGGGGTTGAGGTCTTCGGGCTTTACCCACTTGCGTGTGTGGAAGTTCATCTGCACTCCTTATCCATCGCTATCGTTCGCCCTGCATGATCGCAAAGGCAGGCGGCAGTTGTCGCGGGCACGTTTTCAATGGCATCGATAAAGGCTCGGTATCGAATGCCCGCGATGGCCGATTCGGGACGACGGAAAACCTTGGGCTGGCGCGCTGGCAAGGCTATAATCGCCGGGCTTCACACGCTCGGCACTGCCTGAGCGTTCCCGCCACCTGTCCGAGGGGCGCTGCAGCAAGCCAAGGCTTGTCAGGCTCGGATGGGGCGTTACCCAAACGCATCAACGGCGCCCAATCGGACTGCGTGAAAACGTAGCGAGCCATGGCCATCAGGCCCGGCACACCGGTTTTCACCTATCTGATCACAGATCAACGATTGGAGAGCTTTTGCATGAGCGCTGCTTTTACCGACTACAAGGTCGCTGACATTTCCCTGGCCGACTGGGGCCGCAAAGAACTGATCATCGCCGAATCCGAGATGCCGGCACTGATGGGCCTGCGTCGCAAGTACGCTGCCGAACAACCGCTGAAAGGCGCGAAGATCCTCGGCTGCATCCACATGACCATCCAGACCGGCGTGCTGATCGAGACGCTGACCGCGCTGGGCGCCGAAGTGCGCTGGTCGTCGTGCAACATCTTCTCCACTCAGGATCAGGCCGCTGCAGCCATTGCCGCCGCCGGCATTCCGGTATTCGCCTGGAAAGGCGAGACCGAAGCCGAATACGAGTGGTGCATCGAGCAGACCATCCTCAAGGACGGCCAGCCATGGGACGCCAACATGGTGCTCGACGACGGCGGCGACCTGACCCAGATCCTGCATGACAAGTACCCGCAGGTACTGACCAACGTCCACGGCGTCACCGAAGAAACCACCACCGGCGTACACCGCCTGCTCGACATGCTCAAGGCCAGCACACTGAAGGTCCCGGCGATCAACGTCAACGACGCGGTCACCAAGAGCAAGAACGACAACAAGTACGGCTGCCGTCACAGCCTCAACGACGCCATCAAGCGCGGCACCGACCACCTGCTGTCGGGCAAGCAGGCGCTGGTCATCGGCTACGGCGACGTGGGCAAGGGCTCGGCTGCCTCGCTGCGTCAGGAAGGCATGATCGTCAAGGTTTCCGAGATCGATCCGATCTGCGCCATGCAGGCCTGCATGGACGGCTACGAACTCGTTTCGCCGTACATCGACGGCCGCAATGACGGCACCGACGCCAGCATCGACAAGGCCCTGCTGGGCAAGATCGACCTGATCGTCACCACCACCGGCAACGCCAACGTCTGCGACGCCGGCATGCTCAAGGCGCTGAAAGCCCGCGCTGTGGTCTGCAACATCGGCCACTTCGACAACGAGATCGACACCGCCTTCATGCGCAAGAACTGGGCGTGGGAAGAGGTCAAACCGCAGGTGCACAAGATCCACCGCACCGGCGCTGGCCAGTTCGACCCGCGCAATGACGACTACCTGATCCTGCTGGCCGAAGGCCGTCTGGTGAACCTGGGCAACGCCACGGGCCACCCGAGCCGCATCATGGACGGTTCCTTCGCCAACCAGGTTCTCGCCCAGATCTTCCTGTTCGAGCAGAAGTTCGCCGACCTGTCGGCCGAGAAGAAGGCCGAGCGCCTGACCGTCGAAGTGCTGCCGAAGAAACTGGACGAAGAAGTCGCACTGGAAATGGTGAAAGGCTTCGGCGGCGTGGTCACCCAGCTGACCACCAAGCAGGCCGAGTACATCGGCGTTCCGGTCGAAGGCCCGTTCAAGCCGGACAGCTACCGCTACTAACCCCAGCTACACGCTACGCGCCACACGCTGCACGAGGGAGACGACTCCACTTGCAGCGTGTGGCGCGAGGCTTGTCGCTGAGAAGGGAACCTTCTCCATGATCCAGAAAAAAACCAACGTCAGCTTCGAGTTCTTCCCGACGAAGACCGATGCCGGACATGAAAAGCTGCTCAACACCGCGCGCGAGCTGGCCGGCTACAACCCGGACTTCTTCTCCTGCACCTACGGCGCCGGTGGTTCCACCCGTGACCGTACGCTCAATACCGTGTTGCAACTCGACGGCGAAGTGAAGGTGCCTACCGCACCGCACCTGTCCTGCGTCGGCGACAGCAAGGCCGAGCTGATCGAGCTGCTCAATCTTTACAAGAGCAAGGGCATCAACCGCATCGTCGCCCTGCGTGGCGACCTGCCTTCAGGCATGGGCATGTCCAGCGGTGAACTGCGCCATGCCAATGATCTGGTCGAGCTGATCCGTCAGCAGACCGGTGATCATTTCCATATCGAAGTGGCGGCCTACCCGGAGATGCACCCCCAGGCGCGCAACTTCGAAGACGACATCGCCAACTTCGTGCGCAAGGCCAAGGCCGGTGCGAGCAGCGCGATCACCCAGTACTTCTTCAACGCCGACTGCTACTTCTACTTCGTCGAGCGTGTACGCAAGCTGGGCGTCGACATCCCGGTGATCCCGGGCATCATGCCGATCACCAACTACAGCAAACTGGCGCGCTTCTCCGACGCTTGCGGCGCCGAGCTGCCACGCTGGGTACGCAAGCAACTGGAAGCCTACGGTGACGACACCCAGAGCATCCAGCGCTTCGGTGAAGAGATGATCACCGCCATGTGCGAGCGCCTGCTCCAGGGTGGTGCACCGGGCCTGCACTTCTATACCCTCAACCAGGCCGCCCCCAGCCTGGCGGTGTGGAAGAACCTGCAAGGTTGAAGGCTGATTGCCGGGGCCGCGAATGTTAGAACTTTCGCGGCCCGCGTCTTTCCTAAGAACCTGTTCACGATCTGCTGCGCGTCGGCCCTGCTGCGTATAAAAGAGGCTTCAGCCGCCTGCTCGAAACTGCGGCAACGCCATCGTTTTCAACAGCCCGCACCTCGGTACCCGTTGACCCGGAGTCCCTCGCTGGCCGACAGTACAGCGCCATTACCCGGACGCCCCATCATGGGTCACGACCACCGGGACTGAATTCTTCATCGCGCGATCAGCCAGGATCGGCTCGAGTTGTCGCGTTACCACGGGATGCCTGCATGCTCACTCGCCAGAAAATCAATGCTTCGGTCTCGCCCAAGGGCAGCCTGGAAACCCTTTCCCAGCGTGAAGTCCAGCAATTGCGCGAAACCGGTTCCGGTAGCGTCTACGCGCTGTTCCGCCAATGCGCCCTGGCGATTCTCAACACCGGCTCGCACAGCGACAACGCCAAGACCATTCTCGAGGCCTACCCGGACTTCGAAGTGAAGATCCACCAGCAGGATCGCGGTATCCGTCTGGAGCTGATCAATGCGCCGGCTGACGCATTCGTCGATGGCGAGATGATCGCCAGCACCCGCGAGATGCTGTTCAGCGCCCTGCGCGACATCGTCTACACTCAGAGCGAGCTGGAAAACAAACGCGTCGACGTGGACAGCTCCAGCGGCCTGACCGACTACGTTTTCCACTTGCTGCGCAACGCCCGCACCCTGCGCGCTGGCGCCGAGCCGAAGATGGTGGTGTGCTGGGGCGGCCACTCGATCAGCACCGAGGAATACAAGTACACCAAGAAAGTCGGCCACGAACTCGGGCTGCGTGCTCTGGACGTGTGCACTGGGTGCGGCCCGGGCGTGATGAAGGGGCCGATGAAAGGCGCCACCATTTCCCACGCCAAGCAACGCATCGTCGGTGCCCGCTACCTGGGGCTGACCGAGCCGGGCATCATCGCCGCCGAGGCGCCGAACCCGATCGTCAACGAGCTGGTGATCCTCCCGGATATCGAAAAGCGCCTGGAAGCCTTCGTGCGCATCGGCCACGGCATCATCATCTTCCCGGGCGGCGCGGGCACGGCAGAAGAATTTCTCTACCTGCTTGGCATCCTCATGCACCCGGACAACGCCGAGCTGCCCTTCCCGCTCGTGCTGACCGGGCCGAAGAGTGCCGAAGCCTACCTGCAGCAGTTGCACGCCTTCATCGGTGCAACCCTGGGTGTGGAAGCGCAGAACCGCTACGTGCTGATTCCCAACGACCCGGCCGAAGTGGCTCGCCACATGGCGGCAGGCATCAAGGCGGTGAAGCAGTTCCGCCGCGAACGCAACGACGCATTCCACTTCAACTGGCTGCTGAAGATCGACGAGAGCTTCCAGCATCCCTTCGAGCCGACCCACGAAGCCATGGCCAGCCTCAACCTGACCCGCGAGCAGCCCGTGCACGAGCTGGCCGCCAACCTGCGCCGTGCCTTCTCCGGCATCGTCGCGGGCAACGTCAAGGCCCATGGCATCCAGCTGATCGAAGAGCATGGCCCGTATGAGTTGCGTGGCGACAAGACCATCATGCAACCGCTGGATCGCCTGCTGCAGGCCTTCGTCGAGCAGCACCGCATGAAGCTGCCCGGTGGTACCGCCTACGAGCCGTGCTATCGGGTCGTCAGCTGACGCCGGCATGTGACGGTAAGGGTGGACAACGCAAGCGTGTCCACCTGGTCCGGCGCCCGTGGCGATGCCACGCCTCGGGGACGGCGACGAAGCAAGCGCCAGCGCCTCGCACTGGCAGCCATCCGTATTAAGTGATAGTAATTCTCACATGAATGACGGCGATCTCTACCGTCGCAACAGGAGAGTTCAATGCCACGCCCTGCTCCCCGTACCCTACGGGTCATTTCATCCACGTCCGTCACGCCGCACATGCTGCGCATCACCCTGGGCGGCGACGAAATCGACAGTTTTCCAGCCGATCAGGAAAGCGCCTACATCAAGCTGATCTTCCCCACCCCCGGTAGCGACGGCACGCTGATGCGTACCTACACCGTGCGCCACCAGCGTGCCGAGCAGTTCGACGTCGACTTCGTACTGCACGATGATGCCGGCCCTGCTTCGCAGTGGGCCAAGGACGCCAGCCCGGGCGACAGCATCACCGTAGGCGGCCCCGGCCCGAAGAAACTGGTCGACAACAGCGCGGACTGGTTTCTGATGATTGGCGACATGACCGCACTGCCGGCACTCAGCGTCAACCTCGAGCAACTGCCAACTGACGCCCGCGGCCACGCCATCATCGAAGTGATCGACGAGCGCGATATCCAGCCGCTGCAGCACCCTGCTGGCGTCGAGCTGCACTGGCTGATCAACCCGCATCCCGGTGAAGACAGCCAACTGCTGGTCAATCGCGTGCGCGAGCTGGCATGGCTGCCAGGCCGGCCGAGCATCTGGGCGGCCTGCGAGTTCAGCGGCATGCGGGCCCTGCGCCAGCATTTCAGGGAGGAACGTCAGGTCGACCGCAAGAACCTGTACATTTCCAGCTACTGGAAGCTCGGTAGCAGCGAGGATCAGCACAAGCTCGCCAAGCGCGAAGACGCTGACGCCGCGGGCGACTGATCCCCATCGTTTCGCGCGCCAAAAGCCATCTCAACGGAGGCGCGCGCAACCCGGTCGGCGGCAAGTTGTGCCGATCCTCTGCAATCCTGTTACACTCGGGCCTTCCCGCCAGGCTTGCGCCCGGATGCTGACCCCAGAGGCCAGCAGTACCGGACGGGATTGCGCGCCCCACGTGCGATTCAAGCCAGGCACTACACCTATAGGGCCACGCCCTCACCAGACAGGATTGCACATGTCCTTTGCCTCCCTCGGTCTCTCCGAGGCTTTAGTCCGTGCGGTCGAAGCCGCCGGCTACACCCAGCCCACTCCGGTGCAACAGCGGGCCATCCCCGCCGCGTTGCAAGGTCGCGACCTGATGGTGGCGGCCCAGACGGGTACAGGTAAGACAGGCGGTTTCGCACTGCCGATCCTCGAGCGACTGTTCCCCAACGGTCACCCGGATCGCGAACAGCGCCATGGCCCGAAACAGCCGCGCGTACTGGTGCTCACGCCCACCCGCGAACTGGCCGCTCAGGTGCATGACAGCTTCAAGCTGTATGCTCGCGACCTGAAATTCGTCAGCACCTGCATCTTCGGTGGTGTCGGCATGAACCCGCAGGTACAGGCACTGGCCAAGGGCGTCGACGTCCTGGTCGCCTGCCCGGGTCGCCTGCTCGACCTCGCCGGACAAGGCAGCGTCGACCTGTCCCACGTGGAAATCCTCGTGCTGGACGAAGCCGACCGCATGCTCGACATGGGCTTCATTCACGACGTGAAGAAAGTCCTCGCCCGCCTGCCGGCCAAGCGGCAGAACCTGCTGTTCTCGGCGACCTTCTCGAAAGACATCACCGACCTGGCCGGCAAGCTCCTGCACAATCCGGAGCGTATCGAAGTCACGCCGCCGAACACCACGGTCGAGCGTATCGAGCAGCGCGTATTCCGCCTGCAGGCCAGCCACAAACGTGCCCTGCTCGCTCACCTGATCACCGCTGGTGCCTGGGAACAGGTTCTGGTGTTCACCCGTACCAAGCACGGCGCCAACCGCCTGGCCGAGTACCTGGACAAGCACGGCCTGCCTGCCGTGGCGATTCATGGCAACAAGAGCCAGAACGCCCGCACCAAGGCCCTGGCCGACTTCAAGGCGAACAAGGTTCGCATTCTGGTCGCCACCGACATCGCCGCACGCGGCCTGGACATCGACCAGTTGCCTCACGTAGTCAACTTCGAACTTCCCAACGTCGAAGAAGATTACGTGCACCGCATCGGCCGTACTGGCCGTGCTGGCCGTAGCGGTGAAGCGATCTCCCTGGTTGCCCCGGACGAAGAGAAACTGCTCAAGGGCATCGAAAGGATGACCAAGCAGAAGATCCCGGACGGCGATCTACTGGGTTTCGATGCCAGCAAGGTCGAGGCCGAACGCCCGGAAGTGCGCGAACCTCAGAAGCCACGCCCACCGCGCGGTGCCAAGCCTGAAGGCGGCGGCCGCAAGGACAAGGGCAAGGACGGCGGCAAAGCCAAGACTCAAAGCAAAGCCAGGCCTGCTCGCGACCAACAACCGCGTGGTACGGCCCGCGCCGCAGCGCCAGCAGTACCTGCGTTGCCTCCGGACCGTGCGCCCGACGAGTTCCGCGACGACGAGATCGACAACTTCGGCAACCGTGCCGACTACGTGAGCCCGAACCAGAACAACGGCCAGGGTCGCGGTCGTCGCCCCGGTGCCGCCGGTAGTGGCCCAAGCGCCAGCAACGGCGTTGGCCAGGGCCCTCGTGGCCAGGGCAAAGGTCCGCGCAGCGGTGGCGGCGGTGCTGGTGCAGGCAAGCGCCAGGGTCAAGGCCAGGGCCAAGGCGCCGGCAAGGGTCGCAGTGGCGCGGGCAACCGTGGCCGCGGCCAGCAGCGCGATACCACCACGTCGCTCAACCGCGATGAACTGCCACGTCAGGAGCCTGCCGTGCGCAGCAGCCGCGACAAGCAGCCGGTGATCGTGCACAAGAGCTCGCGTAGCGACCGCCTGCCGACACCCGAGCAGCTCGACCAGCTGCAAAGCACCCGTCCCCGCGGCGAGAAGCCAGCCCTGCTGACCCGCAATCGCGACAGCTGAGCAGTGGCTCATTGAAAACGCCGGCCTCGTGCCGGCGTTTTCATTCGTGCAACGAGTAGGGCTTTTCGCTGAGCCCATCAGGGCAGCGGTTGGCGTATCAGGAATGCCGGGCAAAAAAACGCCGACCCCAAGGTCGGCGTTTTTCATGCGACGTTCAGGCTTACTTGCGTACGCCTTCCACGGAGATGATCAGCTCGACTTCCTGCGAAGCCGGACCCAGATCCTTCTCGATGTTGAAGTCTTTCAGCTTCAGTTTGGTGCTGCCCTCGAAGCCTGCACGGTAGCCGCCCCATGGATCGTCGCCCTGGCCGATGAACTTGGCAGCGATCACTACCGGCTTGGTCACGCCGTTGAGGGTCAGGTTGCCGGTGATATCGGCGGTGCCTTTGCCGGTCGACTTGACGGCGGTAGATGCGAAGGTTGCGGTCGGGTTCTTGCTGACATTGAGGAAGTCCGAACCACGGATGTGCTTGTCACGCTCGGCGTGGTTGGTGTCGACGCTTTCGGTCTTCAGGGTGACGTTGACCTTGCTGGCCTCAGGGTTCTTCTCATCGAAGCTGAAGCTGCCGTCGAAATCCTTGAAGGTACCGTACAGCCAGCTGTAGCCCAGGTGGCTGATCTTGAAATTGACGAAGGCGTGCTGGCCTTCCTTGTCGATGGCGTAGTCAGCAGCCATTGCATGGCCAGCGCCCAACAGTGCGGTGCCCAGTGCCAGTGCGGCGAAAGTCTTCTTCAACATGGAAACTCCTTGTGAGATGAAATGAACGACGCCGCGGGGCAACGCCGAAACGGCTTGAAGATCAACGCCCGAAGATACGCAACAGGGTGCGGTCACGGTCGATGAAGTGGTGTTTCAATGCAGCCAGGCCATGCAATGCAGCAAAGATCACGATAGCCCACGCCAGATATTCATGGATCAACCCGGCGATATCGCCCTGATTGGGGATGCTGGTCACGCTTGCCGGCACCTCGAACAGCCCGAACACGCTGATCGGGCGACCGTCGGCGGTGGAAATCAGGTAGCCGGAAATCATCAACACGAACAGGCCGAGGTAAAGGAAGCTGTGGCCCAGCTTGCTGGCCACTCGGGTCAATCGGCCATGCTCGGGCAGCGCAGGTGGTGGCGGACTTGCCAGGCGCCATGACAAACGGGCGACCATGACCACGAACAGCAGAATGCCGATGCTCTTGTGAATATTCGGGGCTGTCTGGTACCAGGTGCTGTAATAGCTGAGGCCGACCATCCAGAAACCCAGCGCGAATAGACCGAATACCGCAATGGCCACCAGCCAGTGCAGAGACACGCTGACGAGACCGTAACGAAGGGTTGAGTTACGCCACTGCATGGCCTGATTCCAAGGGATGAGAGTCCAGAGATTAGCAACAAACCTATCGACTTAAAGCAGAAATTGTTGCTTTGAAATATCTACTAAACCGATATATACCGCACCTGCTCGCTGGTCAACCAGATTAGTGAAGCCCCCACGGGCGGAGTTCAAAACCCTCTACGCGAGCGGTCGTTTTCCCCGATCAGCGGGCGCTGCGGCAGCAAAACGTCGCCTTGCCGCATCTGATAGGCTTGCCCGCTGTTGATTGAGAGAGCACGTCGATGACTAACCAACACTGGATGCAGCGTGACCTGGAGGTTCTCTGGCACCCCTGTACGCAGATGAAGGATCACGAGCGGTTGCCGCTGATTCCGATCCGCCGCGGTGAAGGCGTATGGCTGGAGGACTTCGAAGGCAAACGCTACCTCGACGCGGTGAGCTCCTGGTGGGTCAACGTGTTCGGCCATGCCAACCCGCGTATCGGCGATCGCATCAAGGCGCAGATCGACACTCTCGAGCATGTGATGCTCGCGGGCTTCAGCCATCAGCCGGTGGTCGAACTGTCCGAGCGCCTGGTGCGGATCACCCCGGAGGGCCTGAACCGGGTGTTCTATGCCGACAACGGTTCCTCGGGCATCGAAGTGGCGCTGAAGATGAGCTTCCATTACTGGCTCAACAGCGGCAAGCCGGCGAAGAAGCGCTTCATCACCCTGAGCAACAGTTATCACGGCGAAACCGTGGCGGCGATGTCGGTAGGCGATGTGGCGCTGTTCACCGACACTTACAAGGCACTGTTGCTGGACACCCTCAAGGTGCCGAGCCCGGACTGCTACCTTCGCCCGGACGGCGTGAGCTGGGAAGAACACTCGCGGACAATGTTCACGGCAATGGAGCAGACCCTGGCCGACCACCACCACGAAGTCGCGGCGGTGATCGTCGAGCCGCTGATCCAGGGCGCGGGCGGCATGCGCATGTATCACCCGATCTACCTGACCCTGCTGCGCGAAGCCTGCGACCGCTATGGTGTGCACCTGATCCACGACGAAATCGCCGTCGGCTTCGGCCGCACCGGAACCATGTTCGCCTGCGAACAGGCGGGCATCACGCCGGACTTCCTGGTGCTCTCCAAGGCCCTCACGGGTGGCTACCTGCCAATGGCGGCGGTGTTGACCACCGATGATGTCTACAGCGCCTTCTACGACGATTACGCCACCTTGCGTGCGTTCCTCCATTCGCACACCTACACCGGCAACCCACTGGCCTGCGCGGCGGCGCTGGCGACGCTGGATATCTTCGAGGAGGACGGTGTGATCGAGGCCAACAAGGCGCTGGCCGCGCGCATGGCCAGCGCCACCGCTCACCTGGTGGACCACCCACACGTCGCCGAAGTACGCCAGACCGGCATGGCCCTGGCCATCGAGATGGTTCAGGACAAGGCCGGCAAGGTCGCCTACCCCTGGCAGGAGCGACGGGGCCTGCAGGTGTACCAGCATGCCCTGACCCGCGGTGCGCTACTGAGGCCGCTGGGCAGCGTGGTGTACTTCCTGCCGCCCTACGTGATCAGCGCAGAGCAGATCGACTTCCTCGCCGACGTTGCCAGCGAAGGCATCGACCTGGCCACTCGCACCTCGGTCAGCGTGGCGACGGGCGATACCCGTTACCCGGGCTTCCGCGACCCGGGCTGAGCGATACGGCAGGCGGGGGTGGCCCGCCTGCCGTCATGTCGCGCTCAGAGCACGCTCAGTGGATACTCGACGATGAAGCGCACCTGGTCGGAGTCCACATCCGAAGTTCCGGAAATGCGGTGCGTCGCCTGACGCAGACGGAACTTGAGATCCTTGGCCGCGCCACTCTGCACCACGTACTGCACGTTCACGTCACGCTCCCAATGCTTCTCGTTGTCGGCGTAATAGGCGTAAGGGCTGGACGCATCCATCTTGCTGCCATCGACATTGTCGCCGCGGATGTACGAGACGTAGAACGACAGCCCCGGCACCCCGTAACTGGCCAGATCCATGGCGTAGGTGGCCCGCCAGGAACGCTCACCCGGGCCGTTGAAGTCGACCAGTTGCGACGAGTTGGCCAGGTAGATGGAATCCTGCGCGCCACCACCGCCAAGCGTCAGGTAGTCGAACGGCTGGTCGCCATGAACCCGCTGGTGGGCGATGGTGAAGGTGTGTGCGCCCACCGAGTAGGCGGTTGCCAGCGACCAGGCGGTGACGTCGATGTCGCCAGCCACGGACTTGCCCTCGTCCAGCGTACGGTAGATGTTGAAATCGACATTCAGTGCCTGCTCGTCACTGAGCGGCAGGTTGTAGATGGCATTGCCGTAGTACTGGCGCCACAGGTCTTCATAGCGCGAGGCGTAGGCGCTGAAACTCAAGGCATCGCTGGCTAGCCAACTGGCGCCCAGATAATCGACATTGCCGCCTTCCGCGCCTGGCGCGTAGGTGCTGTAGAAGCCGTCGCGACTACCGGCCTGATTGAAATCCCTGGACGACGTGAAATGACCGGCGTCGATGATCAGCCCGTCGATCTCGGCGCTGGTCAGCTGGAAACCGGTGGCGGTGGCGGGCACCAGGCGGGCGTCGGCTACCGCGATGACCGGATTGTAGGGACGCAACTGCCCGTACTTGAGTTCCGAATTGGAGAGGCGCATCTTCACTGCCCCGCCCAGAGAGCCGAATTCGTCGTCGGCACGACTGGTGGCCGAATCCACCGGCAGCAGCCCGGACCCCGAACGCCCGCGACCGCTGTCGAGCTTGATGCCCATGTAGGCGTTCAGATCGGCGCCAAAGCCGACGGTGCCCTGCGTGTAGCCCGAGCTGTAGTTCAGATGAAACCCCTGGCCCCACTCGCGGTTGTCCTGGGCGCCCGTCGCATGGCGGTCCATGTGCCAGTAGACATTGCGGGTCAGCAGATCCAGCGTGCTGTCTTCGAGAAACCCCTTGGATTCGGCCTGGCTCGCCTGCGCGGTGGAGATGGCCAGAACGCTGGCGCTCAGCGCCATCAACGATAATCCGGTACGTTGCACTTTCATTATTATTCCCTATGCGTGGAATGTGACGGCGGATACTCCGCCCTTGGATCGGGGCAGGCTGCAGCGCCCACGACGATGCACGGCAACAGGTCTCCCCAGCCTGACGTGCGTACGAGTGAGCCACCCACCCCTTAACCAGCCCTGCCGTGTTGAAGCGCCCCGGGAATGCAGCCCGGGAGCAGAGCCGTTCTTTTTTTACCCTATGGGTTATGGGCGTATCACCGCAACCCTCGATGCCAGAAGGCCGCCGTCGTAGAGGCGCACGACCGTCTCAGCATGGCCTGCAGCGATGTGCAAACGCCCTGACGGCCTGCAGAAAAAACGCCACCCGGTTATGCTTGGCCACCCTTAGCCATACCCGTTACCGCCATGCGCCTTTCCCGTTTCTTCATCGATGCCCCTCTTTCCCTCGGTCAGCACGAGCTGCCGGAGGCCCAGGCCCACTACATCGGCCGCGTGCTGCGCCATGCTGCGGGCGATGCGGTGCAACTGTTCGATGGCAGCGGCCAGGAGTTTCGCGGTGAACTGATCGAGGTCGGCAAGAAGAGCGTACGTGTCGAACTGCGTGAGCCGCTCGACGGGCAGGCCGAGTCGCCTCTGCACATTCATCTGGGCCAGGGCCTGTCTCGCGGTGAGCGCATGGATTGGGCCATCCAGAAAGCCACCGAGCTGGGCGCCCAGGTGATCAGTCCGATCGTCAGCGCCCGCTGCGAGGTGCGCCTGAAGGATGAACGCGCCGACAAGCGCATGGCGCACTGGCGGCAGGTGGCGATCAGCGCCTGCGAGCAATGCGGACGCTCGGTGATACCGCTGATCAATGCGCCCATCCCTTTGGACGAGTGGCTGCAGCAAAGCCAGGCCGACCTGAAACTGGTGCTGCATCCGGTCGCCGAACCGCTGACCAGCCATGCCCGACCAGGATCCCTGGCATTTCTGATCGGCCCTGAGGGTGGCCTGAGCGACGCAGAGGTGGAACAGGCACAGGGCGCCGGTTTCCATGCCGCGCGCCTGGGTCCGCGCGTGCTGCGCACGGAAACCGCGCCGGTGGCAGCGCTGGCGGTAGCCCAGCACCTCTGGGGCGATTTCTGAGCCCGCAATGGGTGAGGGTTTTGCACGTGAACTCGTCGAAAACCGGACTGTTTCTTTGACAGAACGGGCCTACAGCCGCTATCAATCAATGACGACAAAACCACAAAAAACGTCTGGCCAAATGGGTATGATCGCGCGCTGAGAGCTGGCACGCAGCAGGTGCCTGATGAGAGGCGGAACCATGAAGCATCGCTATTCGAGCACCCAGATCGGCCTGCACTGGCTTACCGCCCTGCTGGTGCTCTGCACGCTGTTTCTGCCCTATGGCCAGGATCTGGTCGCGGACTTGCTGGGCGGCACTGGTGGCGTGTTCACGCTGCACAAGTCCCTGGGCCTGACGATTCTCCTGCTCACCGTGGCGCGCTTGCTGGTACGCGCCCGCCACGGTGCCCCGCACCTGCTGCGCGACAGTGCGATCTGGCAGCGCCGCGCCGCCAAGGCCGGCCACATAGCGCTCTACCTGTTGTTGCTGCTGATGCCGTTGAGCGGCCTGCTGTTCGGCAGACGCCCGGTGGAGCTGTTCTGGCTGGTGCAAATCGACCCGTTGCCACTTTCCGATGGCGCAAGAGCACTTGCCCGCCAGTTTCACCTGACGGCCAAGTACCTGCTGTTCGCACTGATTCTGGGGCACACGTTCATGGCGCTCTGGCACCACTATCGGCTGCGCGACGGGGTGCTCAGAGCGATGCTGCCGCGTCGCGACTGAAGCCCCGAGAGTTGAACACACGCCAAGGCCAAGCGGTTCGGGAGCGCACGCTCACGCGAGCGCAGTTCACTCGATGAGCTGACGACTCAGATCAGCTCGGCATCGGCCAGCAATTGCTCCAGCCCTTCCAGATCGGGGATGCGCAGCACCGCATCATCCACCTTCACCGCTGCAAGCTCCAGGGCGGCCAGCGGCACATCCGCACGCGGCAGGTCCTCGGCAACGCGCAGCGAGCGAGGAATGCCCTGCACCAACAAGGCGATGAACTTGACGTTCGGGCGCCCACCGAGGGCATTGAGGATGGCGATACGGGCCCCGTCCCCCACTGCCGCCTGGCCGCCCGAGGCCGCCTCGAAAGACAGCAGTGGCAGGCGCAGGTCACGCCAGGCTACCTGACCGAGAAACCAGTCAGGCAGGCCAGCCATCGCTGGCGGGGCACGGTAGGGAATCAGCTCGGCCACGGCCACGTTGGGCAGCAGCAGCGTGCGATCGGCCAGCGGCACGACCAGACCGGTTAGGCTGCTGACGCTGTTCTGGGTAACGACGGCTTGGCTCATGAAGACATCCTGTTATGCAGCGAATTCATTGGAAGAAAGGCACACGTGGTCAGCGGCACTGCTCGGCGAGATGGTCGACCAGCGCAGCGGCCAGCTCGCGTGGATCGGCGCTGAAGCTGCTGTAACCGCCCTCGCGCAGGCTGTCAGGCATGCTCGAACACACGCAGCTATCGGCGCGCTGCGTCCAGATCACCCCGCCCTGACGCTTCACGTAGGCAGCGGCCGCACTGCCGTCGCTGCCCATGCCGCTGAACGCGATGACGCCGCTGCACGCTGCATAGCGCTGCGCCAGGTTGAGCATCATCTGGTCGATCGACGGGCTGTAGGGTTCGGGCCAGGCCCGTGCCGTGACCTGCAGGGCTCCGTCGTCGGCGAAAGCCAGCTCGTTGCTGACCGGCACCACGACCACCTCACCGCAACGTACGCTGTCGCCATCGCGCACGGTGCCGACACGCCACTGGCTGTGCCGACCCACTGCCTGAGGCAGCGTCGTCTCGAAGCTGGGATCGATATGCTGGGCGTACAGAAACCCCACCGGCAAACCGCCAGGCAGGGCATCGAGAAAAGCTTTCACCGCCGCTGGCCCCCCCAGAGATGCCGCCAGCAACCACACCTGCTTGGCGGGCTCGCCGACTTGCAATGGGGTATTGGCCAGCACCGCCGGTAGCTCGACGCGCCCGGGGCGTTGCGCCTCGGCGAGCACACCCTCCAGGCTTGCGCCTGCCGCCAGAGCCGGATCTCCAACCAGTTTTTTCAGTTTGCCGACCAGACGCCGCTCCCAGCGCGGGTAATGCTCTGAACTGCGCTCGGGCGCATGGCCCTCGCCGAACAGCACTGGCACCCTGGAGTCTTCCATCAAGGCATCGATCAGCGGCAGATCATCGGACTGAGCCAGGTCGACCAGCCACAGCTCGGCCTCGCAGGCCTGCAGCGCAGCGTCATCGAGCCGCGCCGGATCACTGTTGAGTACCACCTGATAACCGTTGCTGCTCAACGCCTGCTGCAGCACGTGGCGCTGCAGCGAGGTGTCGGCGATCACGGCAATGCGTGCTGCGCTCTGTTCGCTCATGGGCGTTTCGCCCATTTTTCGATGGCGCTCAGCAACAGCGACTCCTGGTAGGGCTTGCCGAGGTATTCGTTGACGCCGATGCTCACGGCGCGCTCACGGTGCTTCTCACCGGTACGCGAGGTGATCATGATGATCGGCAAATCCTTCAGCCCTTCATCGTGACGGATCAGGTTGGCGACTTCGAAACCGTCCATGCGCGGCATCTCGATGTCCAGCAGCATGATGTCCGGGCGATGTTCCTGAAGCTGGGCGATGGCGTCGACCCCATCCTTGGCGGTCAGCACGTTCATGCCGTTACGCTCCAGCAGTCGGCTGGTGACCTTGCGTACGGTCACCGAGTCATCCACCACCATGACCAGGGTCGGACGCTCCACTTCGGCCTCGAGCGCCGCGCCAGCGTCGGCGGACAGTCGTGGACGAACCTGATACTGCAGATGCGCATGCAGCTCACGGATGGTCGCCAGCAGGTCGAGAATCACCACCACGCGGCCGTCGCCGAGGATGGTCGCGCCGGAGATACCGTGCACCGCAGCGAACTGCGGCCCCAGGCTCTTCACCACGATCTCCCGCGAACCGGCCAGCGAGTCCACCTGCACCGCCACCGTGTGCTCGCTGGAGCGAACCAGGATCACCGGCAACGGCAGGCTCTGGCCAACCAGCTTGGGATGCTGACCGTTGTTCAGCAGGTCACCCAGGTAACGCAACTCGTAGGCCTGGCCGGCATACTCGAAACGCGGCGCGTCCGGACCGTAGTAGGCCTCCAGTTCATAGGGCGAAACCCGCACGATACCTTCGATGGTGTTCAGCGGGATGGCGTACAGATCTTCGCCGGAGAGCACCATCAGCGCGCGGTTGACCGATACGGTGAACGGCAGACGGATGCGGAACGTGGTGCCCTGACCAGCGACCGAGTCGATGCTCATGGAACCACCGAGTTGCTTGACCTCGGCGTTGACCACATCCATGCCGACGCCACGCCCGGAAATCTGCGTGACCTTTTCGGCAGTGGAAAAACCGGCCTCGAGGATGAACTGCAGAATCTCGTGTTCGCTGAGATCGGCACCGGCGTCCATCAGGCCGCGTTCGATGGCCTTGCGACGGACGGCGTCGAGGTTGATACCGGCGCCATCGTCGCTGAGGGTCAGCACGATGTCGCCGCCCTCGCGGGACAGGCCAAGGCGGATGCTGCCCTGCTCCGGCTTGCCGGCATCGCGGCGTGCAGCCGTGCTCTCGATGCCATGGTCGACGGCGTTGCGCAGCATGTGTTCGAGCGGTGCGACGATACGTTCCAGCACCGTGCGGTCCATCTCGCCATCGGCGTTGCCGACGATGAACTCGACCTGCTTGCCCAGTTCGCTGGCGACCTGACGAACGATACGCCGCAGGCGTGGCACCAGACGATCGAAAGGCACCATGCGCGTACGCATCAGCCCTTCCTGCAACTCGGTATTGACCCGCGCCTGCTGCAGCAGCAGGGTTTCCGCATCGCGGTTACGCGACGCCAGGGTTTCCTTCAGATCCAGCAAGTCGGAAGCCGACTCGAAGAGGGCTCGCGACAACTGCTGCAGCTGAGAATGGCGGTCCATTTCCAGTGGGTCGAAATCTTCGTAGCCAGCGCGCTCCGCCTCGGCCTGATAACGGCTGAGAATCTGCGCCTGGGTCTCGGTATCGAGACGGCGCAACTGATCACGCACGCGGTCGATGGTGGCTTCCATCTCGCTGAGCGTGAAGCCGAAGTCACTGACCTGCTGTTCGACACGCCCACGGAAGATCGAAGTCTCACCCGCCAGGTTGACCAGGCCTTCGAGCAGATCCGCCGGCACCTTGACCAGCTCCTGCGGCGCACGGCGAGAGGCCGCTTCTTCAGCTGCCGCCTCGGCACGCTGCACGAAAGGCAGCACGCGATGCTGGGCGTGCGCGACAGGCTGCTCACTGGCGGCAACGATGGAGGTCACCGCACGAACGGGGGCTTGCTCCGGCTCCGCGGGGCGCTCATCCACAGGCTGTTGCTGCAAACGCAGGCGCAACTCGTCGAGGCTCTTCTGCAGCCCCTCGAAACCGGATTGCACGTCGAGGTAGAGGCTTTCCGGCCAGGGCGCACCCTGGATCTGGGCTTCGGTGAGGTGCTGTTCCAGGTCGTGGCTCTGGTCACCCAGGTGTTTTTGCCCGGCGAGGCGTGCACCGCCCTTGAGGGTGTGCAGCACACGCAGCAATTCATCGATGGCGCCCGTGTCGTCACGGCGCTCTTCCCAACGACCGATGCCTGCTTCCATCGCTTCGAGCAATTCGTCTGCTTCTTCGAGGAAGATATCGAGAATGTCCTCCTCGTTATCAAACGCCTCGTCGTGAACCGCACGCAACGGTACCGCGGTGGGCATGCTGAGCTGCTCGTCGGGGTTGGCGCGCAAGCGGCGGATGGTTTCGATCAACTCGTCGCCACCGGGTACAGGGCGATGGGCACGCACCGCATCGAGCATCTCCGCCAGGCGGTCATGGCAGGCCTGCAACAGCTCGAAGAGCATGGGGCTGGCGCGCAGACGGCCATTGCCGAGATCCTCGTAGAGGAACTCCAGTTCGTGGGCCAGGTCACCGATCTCGCGGATTTCGGCCATCCGCGCACCACCCTTGAGGGTGTGCAGATCGCGCTGCAGCGATTCCAGGTCGAGGCTGTTGTCGACGTCATCCATCCAGTGCGACAGCGCCGCGCCGGCACTGTCGATGATGTCGAAACCCTCTTCGAGGAAGATTTCCACCAGTTCCGGATCACGATCGTCGCTCACCGCAGCTTGCTGAGGCTGCAGCGGCTCTGCGGGCTGGACGTTGTCAGCCATGTTCAATGGCTCGATGAGCGGCGCGTCGTAGGGCTCGATCGGCGCAGTGTCTTCAGGCTGCGGTTCGAACGCATCGAGCGGCTCTGGCGACGGCGGCACATGCGTCTCCACGGCCAGCTCGTCCTGCCCGCCACGCTGGCGGAACTGACGAATCGCCGTGACCAGCTCATCCGCATGCTGCGCGGGTTGGCGCTGCTGCAGGCTGTTGAGCATGCTGACCAGCAGGGCATGGCCCTGCTGCAGGCTGTCGGTGACGAAGGGCGATACGCCATAGCGACGATCTACCAGCCCCTCGTAAAGCGCTTCGAGCTCATGGGCCAACTCGCCGATCGGCACCACCCCGGCCATGTTCGCCCCGCCCTTGAGGGTGTGCAGGTCACGTTGCAGTGAAGACAGCGCGGTACGATTGTCCGGCTCCGCCAACCAGCGTTCCAGGGCCAGACCGGCGCTGTCGAGAATGTCCACGGCTTCTTCGAGGAAGATGGACACCAGTTCGTCGTCGGCTGCATCGACTGGCAGTGTCGAATCGCTGCTCTCGTCATTGGCCGCATCGACGCCCAGAGATTCTTCCAGAGCACGGGTGGCTTCATCGAGCTCGACCACTTGCAAACCGGGCACGTCTCCAGAGAGCAGTGCCAGCTTGGCGGGATCGAGCGCTTCATCGAACAGGGCCCGCAACGCGGCGACGCGTTCGGGGCTGGCACTGACCTCGAGGCCGGCCGCGACCTGATCCATCATGCTGACCAGGGCTTCGTGGGCCTGCTCGGCCTCATCGAAGAAACGCTCGCTGACCGCCAGGCTGCCGTCTTCCACCGCACCGTAAAGATCGAGCAGTGCCTCGCACAGCTCGTCGATCTGCGGAAGTTCGGCCATTTCCGCACCGCGGCCGAGGGTCGTCAGCTCCTCCAGCAGCGCACTGAGCTCCTGACGTTCGGAGGGGTGCTCGCGCCAGCGGCGCAACAAATCTTCGGCATCCAGCAGGATATCCATGCCTTCGGCGAGGAAGATGCTGATCAGCTGCGGATCGCGGCTTTCGCCCGGTACATCCTGGCGCTGGCTCTCGGCATGCTGGATACGCTTGTCATGCAACTGCTGCACGCGCTCCAGGTATGCCTCGGTACCGGGAAGCGGCCGCAACGGATCGCTTTCCAGCTGCGCCAGCCCCTGACGGAACAGCGCCTGGGCTTCGACCAGCACTTCGGCTTCGGCTAGATCCAGCGGCAGCAGGTTGGCCTTGAACTCCTTGACCATCTTCTCCAGCGGCGCAGCGACTTCGGCCATTGGCAGGATGCCGGCCATGTAGGCACTGCCCTTGAGCGTATGCAGGGCACGCTGCAGGTCATCGGTCACCGGCTGCGGCAGCTCCCGTGCGCAGTCATCGAGAAACGCGGACAGGGTTTCGAGGTGGGTTTCCGCCTCGTTGCGGAAAATCTCCAGCAACTGCGGATCCAGCACCTCGCTTTCATCGACAACGGCAGCGGCAGCCTCGATCTCGCCCGCGGGCTCGGCTACCGCGGCAGCCGGGGCGTCATGCTTTGGGAGGCTAAGCCCCTTGGCCAGCGCATGCGCGTCGGCGGCCAGGCGGTCCACGTCATCACGCTGACGCTGGGCTTGAGCGGCGAACTCATCGACCAGCTCAGGCATCAGAGCGACGACCTGACCGATGACCTGCTGGACCTCGGCACCCGGCTGGATGCTGCGGTCGAGCACGCGGTTGAGCAGGTTCTCTATCGACCAGCCCAGCTCGCCGATGACCAGCGCACGTACCATGCGGCCACTGCCCTTGAGGGTGTGGAAGGCACGACGCACTTCGATCAGCGCTTCCCGGTCCTCGGTATCGGCGCACCAGCGCGGCAGGAACTCGGCGATGGTTTCCAGAACTTCGCCCGCTTCTTCGATAAAGACTTCACGCAGCTCTTCATCGATAGGTTCTTCGTCGGCAGGCGGCGGCAGCAGGCTTGGCGGCACGTCCAGCGCTGGCGGATTGATCGCCTGCACCGGAGCGGCCATCACGTCGGCCATGGAAATGGCTTTGTCCGCGGCAGGCGCCTCGAGCACGGCAGGCTCGGGCATACCGGGCAATTCGACTTCCGGCAGTTGCAGATCGGCCAGATCGACGTCGTCCCACTGCACGTCAGTGTCGGTATCGAGATCCAGCGATTCGAGCTCCAGCGGCTGCTCTTCGAAGCCCTCTGAAGGCAGATCCAAAGCGGGCAGCTCATTGGCTGGACGGTCGATATCGACCAGATCGAGGCGAGTCTCCAGTTCCTCGAGCGACCACAGCGTATCCTCTGCCGCGCCCTGTGGCTGCTGCAGGTCAGGCGTTTGCGACAGGCCGGACGATTGCTCGTCGAGATCGAAAGACCAACCATCATCGGCCAGCGACGGCTTGCGATCCGTGCCAGACAGGGCGTCGAGTTCACCAAGATCCACAGGCTCGGCTGCGGAAAGCGCCGCGTCATCCAGGGTCAAAGGCGAGCGGTCTGGCTCGTCGACGAGCAGGTCGCTGTCGTCCAGCGACCAGCTGTCGTCGGCGATCGAGGCCTTCGCATCGGCGTAAGGATCTTCATCCAGATCGCCAAGATCGATGGTCGGCGGCGCCGTCTCGGGTTCGGCAGAGAGCACGGTCCGAGGCAACTCGCCGTTGTCCTGCGGCCAGCTGTCATCGGCCACCGATGCCTGTGCATCGGCGTGGGGATGATCCTGCTCTTCGGTATCGGCAGTTTGCGCGGCTGAAGACCAAGCCGCCTCGGGCTCGGCGGCAAGCGGCGCCTGGGGCTGGGCGTCATCACTCTGCGGCCAGCTGTCGTCGGCCACCGATGAGCTGTCGTCAGCAGTAAAAGCCGTGTCGGGGTCGCCAAGCTCGAGCGCTGGCTCATCGGCTGGAAGCGCCTCGGCGAGCGGCGCTTCATCGCTACGCGGTGCGGACTCTTCAACGACACTGTCGAGAACCGGCGCGGCCAGCACATCGATATCGTGCAGCGGGTCATCCAGCGGCGCGGGCTCTTCGTCGAACGATGCGGCATCGAGAATCGACGGTTTTTCCTGCAGCGGATAGCCGAGTGCCGCGAGACTTTCCTCGGCGACATCGAGAATCAGGTCGCCCTGAGTCGCGTGATCCTCGGAGAGGCGCTCCAGGTAGTACTCGACGCTGGTGATGGCGTCGGCCAGGGTATCGAGGTTCTGCCAGTTCGGCACCGCCTTGCGGGCCAGCAGTTGCTCCTGGATGTAGCGGTTGCAGGCGTTGAGCAGAGCGGCGGCGCGATCCAGAGGGATCATTGCCAACCCGCCACGCACCTGGGTCAGGAGTTCCGGCACGCGGGCCAGGTGCTCGTGGTTCCATTGCGAAGCGATGAATTCGATGATCGCGTCCTTGGCCTGTTCGAGGCCATTGCGCGCTTCCTTGATCACCAGCTGGTGAATCTGCCCCACGTCGGTGGTCGGCAGGTGGCTTTCCTCACGCTTGCCGCTGTCGTTCTGGCCGACCATGCCGGTCAGTGTGGCCTCGACGTAAAGCAGCGCACCGGCCACGTCCATCAGCACCGCATCGCTGGGTTCCTGAGCACCTTGCGCCAGGGCACGCACGACATCGAGCTGGTCGACGATGACCTTGCGCGGCTGGGCGAAGCCGAGCACGGCGAGGGTATCGGCGATCTGCTTGAGAGGCACCAGCAGCGCCTCGAGATCTGCAACCTTGGCACGGTCGCTACGCACGAACAGGTCGAGGCTGTCCTTGACCCTAACCAGTTCTTCGCACAGCGCGCCAACCACCGAGCGCATCGCATCGCGGTCAGGACCAGCCAGGCGAGCGCGTTCCTCGTCGACCACATCATGATCAGGCAGCGCGTCGTCGAGGCTGTAGCGATCTCGCAGCACGCGGTTGCGCGGTGACTGTGGCGACGCCTTGGCGACATAGAACAGCAGGTTCTTGGTGAGTTCGTCAGGCGCCGGCTGGTTGATGCCATCGGCGCCCTGCTCGGTCAGACGCTTGAGTTCCTTGTCGACCTGGCGCAACAGCGTGCGTACGGACGTACCGTTGGCCACGCTGCCATTGGACAGCCCTTCGACCACGCCCGATGCGATCTGCCAGAGCGACTCGAGGGGCGAATCCTTGCACAGGGTTTCCAGGCGCGCGAAAACCCGCGCCATGTAGCCAAGGTTGGTGCCCAGATCCTGCTGGCGGATGACCCCGACCAGCGCGACCTGCAGCATCTGCCGAAGCTTGCGCAGCAAGGCTGGCAGCTCGGCGGTACGCAGTTGGGTCAGCGACTCAGGCGAAAGAGCGGAGGCGCGGGCGGACAGATCGGGAGAGAACAGGCTGGTTTCCGACAGCAGCTTCTCGCCCCGCGCAGCGCGCAGGTCGTTGAGCAACGGCAGCACGACCATCGGCAGATCGCGGCGGGCGGTCTGGATGCGATCCAGATAGATAGGCAGTTGCAGGATCGCCTGCATCAGCACTTCCAGCGCCTCGCCCTGATTGGCCACGCGACCATCGATCAGCGCCTGGGACAGGTGCTCCATTTCCTCGGCGAGCAATGCCGCGCCGAAGAACTCGACCATCTGCAGGGTGCCGTGAACCTGATGCACATAGGTCTGGCAGAAACGCATGCGTGTCGAATCCTGCGGATTCTCGACGAACGCCTCCAGAGCCTGTCGCGCCTGCTTCAGGGTTTCCGCGATTTCGCCCTTGACCCACTCCAGGGCGACATAGTCGTGCCGATCACCCATACACACTCCGTTTCTTAGCCCTTGCGGGTATACGCCAGCACTCGCTCATCGGCGACCGGAAGCATGTCCGGGTGCTGCCAACCGACCACCTCACCCACTCCGACCACCAGCAAGCCCCCAGGCGCCAGGCACTCGGCCAGGCGGTTGAGGATCTCGCGGCGCCGCCAGCGACGAAAGTAAATCAGCAAGTTCTGGCAAAAAATAACGTCCATGCCGGTCATTGGCGCTTTGTCCAACTCCAGCACATTGAGCTTGGCGCAGCACACTCGCGCAGCCAGCCCTGGTAACACCTTGAAGCGTCCATCGGCCTGCTGCTGGAAGTAGCGTTCGCGCAGGCTTTCATCCATCTGTTGCAAACGGCGCACGTCGTACAGACCATCTCGCGCCTTGCTCAGGGCACTGCGGCTGATATCGGTGCCGGTGACACCGAACAACCCCTCAGCACCCAGTACCTCGCTGGCGCCAATGGCCAGCGAGTAGGGTTCTTCACCACTGGAGCAACCCACGCTCCAGATCGCCAGAGGTGCATCCAGCCCCTGTTCGTCGCGGCGGGCGACGTAGGCTTCGTACACCTCGAACGAGGGCGGATGCCGGTAGAAGCGGGTTTCCTGCACGGTCAGCCGATCCAGCAGATTCGCCCATTCCACCGCCCCGCGCGGGCCATCGGTGACCTGCCGGTAATAGCTGGCGTAATCACTGATGCCCAGTTCGCGCATGCGCGTGCTGAGGTTGGTCTGCAGGAAGATCCGGCGCTGCTCGTTGAGCACCATGCCGAGCCGTGATTCCAGCAACTGTTGCCAGTCACGGAACTCCGTGGCGGACATGTCCGCCAACGGTTGCAGGGCCCAGACGCCTGACTGCATGTCGTGCACCTCGCTCACGCCTGCGTCTGCCGCGCAGCGCATCGTTCAATGCGCCGCCCGGCAGTCGATCAGGCCTGCTCGCCGTCTTGTGGCAGGGTGAAACCGGATACCGAATGACGCATTTCACTGGCCATCTTGGCCAGGTTACCAATGCTCTTGGCGGTGGCCGTGGTACCGGACGACGTCTGCGAGGTGATCTCCTGAATCACGTTCATGGTGTTGGAGATGTGGCCAGCGGACGAAGCCTGCTGACGTGCAGCGTTGGAAATGTTCTGGATGAGCGCCGCGAGGGTCTTGGATACCTTCTCGATCTCTTCCAGTGCCACACCCGCATCCTGTGCCAGTCGAGCACCACGTACCACTTCGGAGGTGGTCTGCTCCATGGAGATAACGGCTTCGTTGGTGTCGGTCTGAATGGTCTTTACCAGTGCCTCGATCTGCTTGGTCGCGCCCGAGGAACGTTCTGCGAGGCGCTGTACCTCGTCCGCTACCACGGCGAAGCCTCGGCCTGCGTCACCGGCCATGGAGGCCTGGATCGCGGCGTTCAGTGCGAGGATGTTGGTCTGGTCGGCGATGTCGTTGATGAGGCTTACGATGTCACCGATCTCCTGGGACGATTCACCGAGGCGTTTGATCCGCTTCGAGGTGTCCTGGATCTGCTCACGGATGTTATCCATGCCGGTGATGGTGTTGTGTACGACTTCGTTGCCCTTGTTGGCGATGGCTACGGAACGCTCCGCTACCGCGGAGGACTCCGAGGCGTTCGCCGATACCTGGTCAATCGACACGGCCATTTCGTTGATCGCCGCGGAAGCACCGGCGATTTCCTGAGCCTGGTGCTCGGAAGCCTCGGCCAGGTGCATGGCCGTGGCCTGGGTTTCCTGGGCAGCGCCAGCTACCTGAACGGCGGTCAGGTTGATCGTGGCTACCAGGTCACGCAGCTGGTCGATGGAGTAGTTGATGGAGTCGGCGATGGCACCGGTGAAGTCCTCGGTTACCGTCGCGGCCACCGTCAGGTCACCGTCGGCGAGGTCGGCGATCTCATCGAGCAGACGCAGAATCGCAGTCTGGTTACGCTCGTTCTTCTCGGCGGTTTCGGCGAGACGGCGGTTTGTCTCACGCACCATCACCAGGCCGATGATCAGAATCGAACCCAGCGCCAGGGCACCCAGCAGGTAACCGGCGACGGTGTTCAGCGAACGACCGGCAGCCAGGCCTTCGAAGCCTTCGGACAGAGTGGAGGCTTTGTCCAGCAGCGTCTGCGACAGGGTGAAGATGGTGTTGGCCGATTCACGAACCTGGAACAGCTCAGGCGAGGTTTCCAGAATCTCGTCCACGGAACCGGAAACGAATTCGAACAGCTCGGAAATTTCCGCCAGGCGCTCGAGGGCTTCCTGGTCGCTCACCTTGGCGATTTCCATCGCCGCGTTGCCTTCCTGCATGGCGCTCAGTACGCGACCGAACAGGCTGGCATCACGACCGAACATGTCGGCGGCCTGAACCGAATCCTGGTCACCGGCGAGGACCTTGTTCACCGAGCCGAGAATCCGTTCGGCGAGCAGCGACTGGCGCTGGGCAACCGAAACCTGGGCAGCCGGCGCGCCGCTTTCCAGCAGGATGTCGACCACTTCTTCGTACTCGACCTGCAGTTGCGGAATGGTTTCCGCCAGCGTGGCGGCAACCTGGTGCAGCGACAGAACGGTCTGCTCGCTGGCCAGGATGGCATCGGCATTCTGCCGCAGGCCGTCCCAGTCCTGTTGCACGGCAGCCATCTGTTCCTGCACGGCGGCAGGCGCAGCGGGCAAGCCGCTCTGCGCGTTACCGTCGGTGAGGTACGCCCAGCGCTCCTGGAAATCGTTACGCGCGTCGCGCAGCAGGGCGAAGGCGGCAGGCGTACCCGCAGCCGCTTCGGTGGCGTCCTTGGAGATACGCTGGGACAGCACGCGCAGCTCGCCAGCGTGACCGATGTACTCGGTGTCGTAGTTACTTTGCGTATTCACATACGCGAAGTTGGCGAACAGCATCACGATCGAAATGATCAGGACGACGAACAGCCCCGCTACGAGGGCACCAACTCGTGTCCCCGCCAGCACATTGTTTGAGGTTTCTCTTTTCATCTTCTGGCCCCCGCCTGGACCCTACAGCACTACGAATTCCATATAACATCAGAAGGCTGGCTACGCCGCCCCCACCGAAAAGCTCTCAAAACGCAACGTCGATAAACTCTGGAGCCTGTGCCAGCGCGTGAGGGCTGAACACCAGCCATGGCTGCTCGCGCTGAAACACACCATGAATGAACGGCTGAATGGCCGACTCGAGCGGTGGCAGCTGCTCGGAGAAGGTATCCACCGCGAAGTGCTGCATGCCGAATACCTCGTCGACCGTGAGGCCAGCGAAGACATCCTGATGATCGACGACCAGCACGCGCCGCTGCTTGCGCAGCGGTGACAGTTCACTGCCGAAAAAACCGCACAGATCCATGACCGGCAGCAATCGCCCGCGCACGTTGGCCACACCCTTGACCCAGCTCTTCACGCCGGGCAGCAGGGTATGCCGTGGTTCGTGCAGGACTTCACCGACCTCTCCCATCGGTGCGACGAACAACCGTTCGCCCATGCGAAAACCAATCCCGCTCCAGGTCTGTACCGCCACTTTCTGCGATGGCAGACCAGCCGCCACCGCACGGCAGCGCTGCTCGATGCCGAGAAGAATCTGAAAAGGGGTGCGTGTCTCTGACATGCCTGCCGTGACCTTCTTCTTGTGCTGCGATGCGGTCCGGCGTCAGCCGGCCAGCACCGCGTTCAGGGTTTTCAGCAGAGTGGCTTCATCCACCGGCTTGGTCAGGTAATCCTTGGCGCCCTGGCGTTTGCCCCAGACCTTGTCGGTTTCCTGATCCTTGGTGGTGACGATGATCACCGGAATATGGTTGGTCTCGGCATCCTTGGTCAGCTGCCGGGTCGCCTGGAAGCCATTGAGGCCAGGCATGACGATGTCCATCAATACAGCGTCGGGCTTTTCCTGGCGCGCCAAAGCGACACCATCAGCACCGTTTTCGGCCTTGAGTACCTGGTGCCCGTGTTTTTCCAACATGGCGGTCAGCTTGTACATTTCGGTCGGCGAGTCATCAACAATCAGAATTCGAGCCATGATGTTTCCCAATACATAAAGAGGAGGCGTCTGTGGCGTCAGCCGGACGTCAGGATGCCTGTTCGACCGGAGAGAACTCCGGGACATGGGTCTTGATCGCGCCGAGCAGCTCTTCCTTGCTGAATGGTTTGGTCAAATATTGATCAGAACCCACGATACGGCCCTTGGCTTTATCGAACAGGCCATCCTTGGACGACAGCATGATAACTGGCGTGGATTTGAAGGCGCTGTTGTTCTTGATCAAGGCGCAGGTCTGATAGCCATCGAGACGCGGCATCATGATGTCGACGAAAATGATGTTCGGATGGGTATCGGCGATCTTTGCCAGAGCATCGAAGCCGTCCACCGCAGTGATCACCTCGCAACCCACCTTTTTCAGCAAGGTTTCCGCTGTACGACGAATCGTTTTCGAATCGTCGATCACCATCACCCTCAAACCTTCGGATTGCTGTTCCATGTCTGCCCTGCCACCACTTCGGTGAGTCGTTGTGTTACGCCATTTCCAGTGTGCCGAAAGCCCTGAAACCATTGGGCCCGGCCCATCGCTGGGCCTTTTTAGCACACTCTCCCCATGCAAGCCATCAGCCCGGTTTCCCTTGACCACCAGCCCTGTCAGCGCCACCCTTGGCGCTGACCCCCGCTACCTTTGCGGCGGTATTTTCAACCGCCCTTCACGGAGATACTTCAATGAGCGTTCGGCTCGGCATCGTCATGGATCCCATCGCGCAGATTTCCTACAAGAAGGACAGCTCGCTGGCCATGTTGCTGGCTGCCCAGGCCCGCGGCTGGAGCCTCTTCTATATGGAACAGAAGGATCTCTACCAGGCCGCTGGTGTCGCCCGGGGCCGCACACGCCCCCTTCACGTATTCGCAGATCCGCAACGCTGGTTCGAGCTCGGCGAAGAGCAGGACCTGCCGCTTGCCGAACTGGATGTGATCCTGATGCGCAAGGATCCGCCCTTTGATAACGAATTCGTCTATTCAACTTACCTGCTCGAGCAGGCCGAAGAAGCCGGCACCCTGGTGGTCAACCGACCGCAAAGCCTGCGCGACTGCAACGAGAAATTCTTCGCCACCCGCTTTCCGACGTTCACGCCGGAGACGATTGTCAGCCGCAGACCCGACATTCTGCGCGATTTTGCGCGACAGCACCGTGACATCATTCTCAAACCCCTCGATGGCATGGGTGGTTCGATGATCTTTCGTCACCGCGAAGGTGACCCGAACCTGTCGGTGATTCTCGAAGCCCTTACCGCTCATGGTAGTCAACAGATCATGGCGCAGCGTTATCTGCCGGCCATTCTCGACGGCGACAAACGTATTCTGATGATAGACGGTGAACCGGTGCCTTACTGCCTGGCACGCATTCCCGCCAGCGGCGAAACCCGTGGCAACCTGGCTGCAGGCGGCCGTGGCGAAGCTCGTCCACTGACCGATCGCGACCGCGAAATCGCTGCGGCAGTCGGCCCGAGCCTGCGTGAGCGAGGCCTGCTGTTCGTCGGCCTGGACGTGATTGGCGACCGCCTCACCGAGATCAACGTCACCAGCCCGACCTGCATTCGCGAGATCGATGCAGCCTTCGATACACGCATTGGCGAACAGTTGATGGACAAGATTGCCGAAAAGCTCAATGCGCGGAGTGCTTCATAGACTTTTCTCGGACGCCTCGGCAGACTGCGCGGCAATCCAGAGGCCGTGCCCACCCGGCATGGCCCTGTGGTTTGCGCTGAAACGAAACCAGCCCTGAGGGGCTGCTGACGCTCCAGCACAGCCGCACCGACCGTTGACAGACTCTGACGACCGAAGACCGATGAACGCAGCAACTACCCCACCCGATGTCACCGCCTCCGGCGTTCGCCCGGCGGATCGCCTGGGGTTCACCCTGTTTCTCGCGGCCGTGCTGCACGCAGCGCTGATCCTCGGCGTGGGCTTCTCTTTCGTCGAGCCAGGGCAGATCAGCAAGACACTGGAAATCACCCTGTCCACCTTCAAGAGCGATGAAAAGCCCAAGGAAGCGGACTTCCTCGCCCAGGACAACCAGCAGGGCAGCGGCACCCTGGATAAGAAAGCAGCGCCGACCACCACGGAACAGGCGCCCTTTCAGGACACCGAAGTCCGCAAGGTTACGCCCGCGGCTGCCCCACCGCCGCCCGCGGTAAAACCGGAGGCGCCCAAAGCGGTCGTCACCACCAGGGCGCCACAGGCTCAGAAAGCGCCCGCCAAGCGCGAAGAGACCAAACCTACGCCCCCAGCCCCTACCGCCCCGGCATTCGATAGCGCACAACTGTCTGCGGAAATCGCCAGCCTGGAAGCGGAGCTGGCCAACGAGGTGCAGCAGTACGCCAAACGACCGAAGATTCATCGCCTCAACGCCGCCTCGACCATGCGCGACAAGGGTGCCTGGTACAAGGACGAGTGGCGCAAGAAGGTCGAACGCGTCGGCAACCTGAACTACCCGGACGACGCCCGACGTCGGCAGATCTACGGCAGCCTGCGGCTCCTGGTATCGATCAACCGAGACGGCAGTCTGTATGAGGTGCTGGTACTCGAATCCTCTGGCGAGCAGGTACTCGACCAGGCCGCCATGCGTATCGTCCGCCTCGCGGCCCCTTATGCACCGTTCGCTGGCGACCTGGCGGACATCGACCGCCTGGAGATCATCCGTACCTGGCGCTTCGAGCGTGGCGACCGCCTGTCGAGCAACTGAAGAAGCAGGCTCGTGCTGCAACAATTCGACCGCGAGACGAACGGACGATCAATCGCGTTTCGCTCTCACTTGCAGCTTGTAGCTTGAGCCTTGCAGCTTCAAACTAGCGTCCATGAAAGACGCCACCCCGAGCATCCTCAAACATCACTTTCTGATCGCCATGCCGCACATGGCCGATCCGAATTTCGCGCAGACCGTGATCTATCTGATCGAGCACAGCGATCAGGGCGCCATGGGGCTGGTGATCAACCGTCCCAACGGCCTGAACCTGGCCGACGTGCTCGAACAACTGCGCCCTGACAGCGAACCATCGGTGCTCTGTCAAAGCCTGCCGATCTTCAGCGGCGGCCCGGTGCAGACGGATCGTGGTTTCGTGCTGCACCCTAGCGGCCCGCACTTCCAGGCCACTCTCGACCTGGGCGATCTGGGCCTGTCGACCTCCCAGGACGTGCTGTTCGCCATCTCCCAGGGCGAAGGCCCAGCCCGGCATCTGATCGCCCTCGGCTATGCGGGATGGGGAGCCGGGCAGTTGGAAGAGGAACTGGCCGACAACGCCTGGCTGACCTGTCCGGCGGATCAGACGATCCTGTTCGAGACGCCGTACGACAAGCGCCTGGGCGCTGCCGCCGCGCTGCTCGGCATCGATCTCAACCTGCTCACCGCCCAGGCGGGGCACGCCTGATGGCCGAGGCGAGCAGCAAACCGCTGCGCCTGCTGCTCGGCTTCGATTACGGCACCAAGCAGATCGGTGTCGCCGTGGGCCAGCCGATCACCGGCTCGGCCCGCGAGCTGTGCATCCTCAAGGCTCAAAATGGCGTGCCGGACTGGCAGAAGGTCGAAGCGCTGATACGCGAATGGCAGCCTGACGCTCTGGTCGTCGGCCTGCCGCTGAACATGGACGGTACCCCCAGCGACATGAGCGAGCGCGCGGAGAAGTTCGCCCGCCGCCTCAACGGCCGCTTCAACCTGCCGGTTTTCACCCACGACGAACGCCTGACCACTTACGCCGCCAAGGGCGAACGCCTGCAACAGGGCCAGACTGGCGGTTATCGCCAGCGCCCGGTAGACGCCCTCGCCGCGGCCCTGCTGCTGCAGGGCTGGCTGGAAGAAAACAGCCCGGGCTGAATCAGCCACGGCCACAAGGAGCTTTTCGATGAGTCTACCCAACCCCGCCGAACTGCTGCCGCAGATGGCATCCTCGCTGATCGCTCACCTCAACCGGCGGCAGATTGCCACGCCGCGTTTCATCGGCATCCGCACCGGTGGCGTATGGGTCGCCCAGGCGTTGCTGGAGCAACTGGGCCGCGACGAGCCACTGGGTATCCTCGACGTTTCCTTTTACCGCGACGATTTCACCCAGAATGGCCTGCACCCTCAGGTACAACCCTCCGAACTGCCGTTCGAGATCGAAGGCCAGCATCTGGTGCTGATCGACGACGTACTGATGAGCGGCCGGACCATCCGTGCGGCCCTCAACGAGCTGTTCGACTACGGCCGCCCCGCCAGCGTGACCCTGGTCAGCCTGCTGGACCTGGATGCCCGCGAACTGCCGATTCGTCCGGACGTGGTCGGCGCGACGCTGTCGCTGGCGGCCGATCAGCGGGTAAAATTGTCCGGCCCCGCCCCCTTCACCCTCGAACTCCAGACGCTTTCCGACCAAGGCCGTCCGCAATGACCCCAATCGATGCCAAGCGCCCGCTGCAACTGAACGACCAAGGCCAGTTGCGCCATTTCCTGTCCCTCGACGGCCTGCCGCGCGAGCTGCTGACGGAAATCCTCGATACCGCCGACTCGTTTCTCGAAGTCGGCGCCCGCGCCGTGAAGAAGGTCCCGCTGCTGCGCGGCAAGACGGTGTGCAACGTGTTCTTCGAGAACTCCACGCGCACCCGCACCACCTTCGAACTGGCTGCCCAGCGCCTGTCGGCCGACGTGATCAGCCTCAACGTGTCGACCAGCTCGACCAGCAAGGGCGAAACGCTGTTCGACACCCTGCGCAACCTGGAAGCCATGGCTGCCGACATCTTCGTGGTGCGCCACGCCGATTCCGGCGCTGCGCACTTCATCGCCGAGCACGTATGCCCCAACCTGGCGATCATCAACGGTGGTGACGGGCGCCATGCGCACCCGACCCAGGGCATGCTCGACATGCTGACCATTCGCCGCCACAAGGGCAGCTTCGAGAATCTTTCGGTGGCCATCGTCGGCGACATCCTGCACTCGCGAGTGGCGCGCTCCAACATGCTGGCGCTGAAAACCCTCGGCTGCCCGGACATCCGCGTGATCGCGCCGAAAACCCTGCTGCCCGTGGGTATCGAGCAATACGGCGTGAAGGTCTACAGCGACATGACCGAAGGCCTCAAGGATGTCGACGTGGTGATCATGTTGCGTCTGCAGCGCGAGCGCATGACAGGCGGCCTGCTGCCCAGCGAGGGCGAGTTCTATCGCCTGTTCGGCCTGACCGAGCAACGCCTCAAACTGGCCAAGCCGGATGCGCTGGTCATGCACCCGGGGCCGATCAACCGCGGGGTGGAGATCGAGTCGGCGGTCGCCGATGGCCCGCAGTCGGTCATTCTCAACCAGGTCACCTACGGCATCGCCATCCGCATGGCCGTGCTGTCCATGGCCATGAGCGGCCAGAACGCGCAACGACAACTCAACTCCGAGGAGCACAACTGATGCGTACCCGGATCCTCGGCGCCCGCGTAATCGACCCACTCAGCGGCCTCGACAAGGTCGCGGACATCTATGTGCAAGGCGACAAGCTGAGCGCTATCGGTCAGGCACCCGCCGGCTTCGAAGCCGATCACACGCTCGATGCCCAGGGGCTGATCGCCGCACCCGGCCTGGTCGATCTGTCCGTCGCCCTGCGCGAGCCCGGTTACAGCCGCAAAGGCAGCATCGCCAGTGAAACCCTGGCAGCCGCTGCCGGCGGGGTCACCAGCCTGTGCTGCCCGCCCATCACCAAACCGGTGCTGGACACCTCGGCGGTTGCCGAGCTGATTCTCGACCGTGCTCGCGAAGCCGGTCATACCAAGGTGTTTCCCATCGGCGCCCTGAGCAAGGGTCTCGATGGCGAGCAGCTCGCCGAACTGGTCGCCCTGCGCGATGCAGGCTGCGTGGCGTTCGGCAACGGCCTCAACAACTTCCGCAACGCACGCACCCTGCGCCGCGCCCTCGAATATGCGGCCACCTTCGACCTGACGGTAATCATCCACTCCCAGGATCATGACCTCGCCGAAGGCGGCCTGGCCCACGAAGGTGCCACCGCCAGCTTCCTCGGTCTGTCGGGAATTCCGGAAACCGCCGAAACCGTGGCCCTGGCTCGCGACCTGTTGCTGGTCGAGCAGAGTGGCGTGCGTGCGCACTTCAGCCAGCTGACCAGTGCACGTGGCGCACAACTGATAGCCGACGCTCAGGCACGCGGCCTGCCCGTCACCGCCGACGTGGCGCTTTATCAGTTGATCCTGACCGACGAAGCGCTGATCGATTTTTCCAGCCTCTACCACGTGCAACCACCGCTGCGTACCCGCGCAGACCGTGATGGGCTGCGTGAGGCGGTGAAGAGCGGAGTGATCAGCGCCATCTCCAGCCATCACCAGCCCCATGAACGTGACGCCAAGCTGGCACCTTTCGGCGAGACCGAACCCGGCATGAGCGGCGTTCAGTTGTTGCTGCCACTGGCGATGACGCTGGTCCAGGATGGCCTGCTCGATCTGCCCACCCTGCTCGCCCGCCTGAGCAGTGGTCCGGCCGAGGCCCTGCGCCTGCCGGCTGGCAAACTGCAGGTCGGTGGTGCGGCGGACATTCTGCTGTTCGATCCCCAGGCTTCCACCGTGGCCGGCGAGAGCTGGCACTCCAAGGGTCGCAACAGCCCCTTCCTCGGCCACTGCCTGCCCGGCCAGGTGCGCTATACGCTGGTGGATGGGCATATCAGCTACCAGGCTTGATGCCTGGTAGCTGACGGTGGGCTGAAGCGGATCGCCGCCCGGCCCACGATACGTCCGAGGTTAGCGCTGCGCCTGTGCGTTCTTGATCGACACTTGGTTGTTCAGCGTCCAGAGGTCGTAGAGCACGCCCAGCAGGAACAGGCCACCGGTGAAGAAGTACAGGATGCCGGTGATCCACTTGCCCTGATACATGCGGTGTGCGCCGAAGATGCCGAGGAAGGTCAGCAGGATCCAGGCAACGTTGTAGTCCGTTTCGCCAGCGGTGAAACGCAGGTCGGCTTCACGATCCATGGCCGGAATCAGGAACAGGTCGATGATCCAGCCGATGAAGAACAGCCCCAGGGTGAAGAACCAGATGGTCCCGGTTACCGGCTTGCCGAAATAGAAACGGTGAGCGCCGAGAAAACCGAAGATCCAGAGCAAGTAGCCAATGATCTTGCTGTGAGTGTTTGCACGCTGCATCGAAAAGTACCTCGCTTTCATCTATCCAGATAATGAGACGCTCGCTACCGCCTCAACATCACGCCTCCGACGAGACGCCCTTGAGCGAGCAGTTTCCTTGCCCGATACTGTATATAAATACAGCTATCGGATCACGCCATGCAACTGATCGAAAAGCTTACCGTACTCGCCGACGCCGCCAAATATGATGTGTCCTGCGCCAGCAGTGGCGCACCCAAGCGCAGCTCCAAGGGCCAGAACGGCATGGGCGCCACGGATGGCATGGGCATCTGCCACAGCTTCACTCCCGACGGGCGCTGTGTCGCTCTGCTCAAGGTGCTGCTCACCAACTTCTGCCTGTACGACTGTCAGTACTGCGTCAATCGCCGCTCCAGCGATGTGCCCCGCGCACGCTTCACGCCGGAGGAAGTGGTCACGCTGACCCTGGATTTCTACCGGCGCAACTGCATCAGCGGGCTGTTTCTCAGCTCCGGGATCATCCGCTCGGCGGACTACACCATGGAGCAACTGGTACGGGTCGCCAAACTGCTGCGCGAAGAACACGAGTTTCGTGGCTACATTCACCTCAAGACCATTCCCGATGCGTCGCCGGAGCTGATTGCCGAAGCGGGCCGCTATGCCGACCGTCTCAGCGTCAATATCGAGCTGCCCACCGAAAGCAGCCTGATCCGCCTGGCACCAGAGAAAAGCGTGGCGCCGATCAAGCTGGCCATGGGCACCATTCGCAACGGCGTCGAGGAGGCGGATAGCGAGAAACGCGCGCCGGCCTTTGCGCCAGCCGGGCAAAGCACGCAGATGATCGTGGGCGCCGACGCCACCGATGACAGCACCATCCTGCACACCGCCCAATCGCTGTATGGCGACTTCCGCCTCAAGCGCGTCTACTACTCGGCGTTCAGCCCAATTCCGCAAAGTCCCAAGAGCGTGCCGTTCGAAGCACCACCCCTGCTCCGCGAGCACCGCCTCTATCAAGCGGACTTCCTGATGCGCGGCTACGGCTTCAAGGCCGCCGAACTGCTCGACGGCCCCGGCAACCTGGCCCTGGATATCGACCCCAAGCTGGCCTGGGCACTGAACAACCGCCAGCATTTTCCCGTCGACCTGAATCGCGCCGATGTAACCATGATCGCCCGCATCCCCGGCATCGGAGTACTCAGTGCCCAGCGCCTGGTCGCCCTGCGCCGGCAGAAGCGCATTCGCTTCGAGGACGTCGGCCGCCTGCGCTGCGCTCTGGAGAAAGCCAAGCCATTCATCGTCACCCAGGATTACCGCCCGCTTCAGGCCACTCGCGAATCCCTGCTGCTGCGTCAGCAATTAAGCGAGCCTCCCCGGCAAATGGGGCTGTGGTGATGCACCAGGTTCGTTTCGATGGCAGCTTCGCTGGCTGGCGTGAGGCCGCCAGGACGCAACTGCGCCGCGGCCTGGCGCCCCACCAGTTGAGCTGGGTGCAGGACAGCCAGGAGAATCAGGATCTGTTCGGCCAGCTGGACGAGCCGCAACAGGCCGTGGCCTGCGATCGCCCAGTGCGCGTGCCCCGCGCTCTGCTCGACCAGCTGGAAAGTGCTGCACGCTTTCGCTGCCCCCAGCGTTGGGCGCTGCTTTACCGCATTCTCTGGCGCGTTGCCGCAGGCGATCAGGCCGCCATGCTGGCCGGAGATATCGACGGCAGCGAACTGCATGGGCGCCTCAAGGCCGTGCGCCGTGAAGCTCACCATCTGCATGCGTTTCTGCGGTTCAAACCGCGGGACACCACGGCCGGAGGCCCGCAACTGGTGGCCTGGCACGAGCCTGCGCACGACATCCTGGCCAGCGCCAGCATGCATTTCGCCGAACGCCTGGGTCGGCAGACCTGGATGATCGCGACACCCGACGATGGCGTGTACTGGGACGGCGAAAACCTGCACCATGCCAGTCCTTGCCCGCCCGACTGGCAGCAGCTGGCGCAGGGCACCGATGATCGCAACGAAGCGATGTGGCTGGCCTATTACGGCAGCACCTTCAACCCGGCTCGGCTCAATCGCAGCGTGCTGGAAACCAACATGCCGGTGCGTTTCTGGCGCAACCTGCCGGAAGGCCCGCTGATTCCAAGGTTGATGAGCCAGGCCCGGGCAGGCGCCCAGGCCAATGGACAGGCTCAGGCGGTCGCGGTCAGGCCTGGAAAACGCATCCAGGCTGACGCCGAGCAGGTACTGCCTATTCGAGCGACAGCCCGAGAGGTGCCGGGCGGTATACCCAGCAGCCCGACAGACCCGGCGTCGATCAGCGGAAACGCCGCCCCGGATCTTCGTCGGTGACTTCCAGAGACAACCCCTGGGACATGCTGGTCAGATGCTCGCCATCGGTTTCCGAGCCGAGCTTGATCATCAGGCGCAGGTCGTTCGCCGAGTCGGCGTACAACAAGGCGTCTTCGTAGGTGATTTCGCCCTGGCTGTAGAGGTTGTACAGCGCCTGGTCGAAGGTCTGCATGCCTTGCTCGGTGGAGCGCTTCATCAAGCCCTTGAGCTCATGCACTTCGCCCTTGCGGATCAGGTCAGCCGCCAGCGGCGTATTGATCAGCACCTCGATGACCGCGCGACGCCCCTTGCCGTCCGGCGTAGGGATCAGTTGCTGGGCGACGATTGCCTTGAGGTTCAGCGACAGATCCATCCACACCTGATTCTGCCGGTCCGCCGGGAAGAAGTTGATGATTCGGTCCAGCGCCTGGTTGGCGTTGTTGGCGTGCAGGGTGGCCAGGCACAGGTGGCCGGTCTCGGCGAAGGCCACGGCGTGGTCCATGGTTTCGCGGGTCCGCACCTCACCGATCAGGATCACGTCCGGCGCCTGCCGCAGGGTGTTCTTCAGCGCTACTTCGAAGGAGTCGGTGTCGATCCCCACTTCACGCTGGGTGACGATGCAGTTCTGGTGCTGGTGGATGTACTCGATCGGGTCTTCGATGGAGATGATATGGCCACTGCTGTTCTTGTTGCGGTAGCCGATCATCGCCGCCAGCGAGGTGGACTTGCCGGTACCGGTAGCCCCCACGAAGAGCACCAGACCGCGCTTGGTCAGCGCCAGCTTCTTGAGGATCTCCGGCAGCTTGAGGTCATCCAGCGTCGGGATGTTGGTCTCGATGCGGCGCAGTACCATGCCGGCCAGGTTGCGCTGATAGAAGGCACTGACGCGGAAGCGGCCGATACCTCGGGCGCTGATGGCGAAGTTGCATTCGTGGTTCTCGGCGAAGTCCCGACGCTGCTGCTCGGTCATCACCGCATGAACGGTTTCGCGGGTCATTTCCGGCGACAAGGGGGTCTTGGTCACAGGCATGATCTTGCCGTTGACCTTCATCGACGGCGGCACGCCAGCGGTGATGAACAGATCGGAGCCGCCTTTTTCGACCATCAGGCGCAACAGTTTTTCGAATTCCATGGGGCCTACCTAAATGCGCTGGCGCGACGATCAACGGCTGGCGGACAACTGTCCACCAGCATGGCTCAGAAGTTTTCCGGGGTCTTGGCTTTCTCGCGCGCGCTTTCGCGGCTGACCAAGCCTTTGGAAACCAGTCTTTTCAGGCACGAGTCCAGGGTTTCCATGCCCAGCGCACCGCCGGTCTGGATGGCCGAGTACATCTGCGCCACCTTGTCCTCGCGGATCAGGTTACGGATCGCCGGGGTGCCGATCATGATTTCATGGGCGGCCACACGACCGCCTCCGATCTTCTTCAGCAGGGTCTGGGAAATCACCGCCTGCAGCGATTCGGACAGCATCGAGCGCACCATGGACTTCTCTTCCGCGGGGAACACGTCGACCACCCGGTCGATGGTCTTGGCGGCGGAGGTGGTGTGCAGGGTGCCGAAGACCAGGTGACCGGTTTCCGCGGCGGTCAGCGCCAGGCGGATGGTTTCCAGGTCGCGCATCTCGCCGACCAGAATGATGTCCGGGTCTTCGCGCAGCGCCGAACGCAGGGCCTCGGAGAAGCCGTGGGTGTCGCGGTGCACCTCACGCTGGTTGATCAGGCACTTCTTCGACTCGTGAACGAATTCGATCGGGTCTTCGACGGTGAGGATGTGGTGGTACTTGTTGCTGTTGATGTAGTCGAGCATCGCCGCCAGGGTGGTGGACTTGCCCGAGCCGGTCGGCCCGGTCACCAGAACCAGCCCGCGAGGCACGTCGGAAACCTTCTTGAAGATCTCGCCCATGCCGAGGTCTTCCATGCTCAGCACCTTGGAAGGAATGGTACGGAACACCGCACCGCTGCCACGGTTCTGGTTGAAGGCGTTGACCCGGAAGCGCGCGACACCCGGCACTTCGAACGAGAAGTCGGTCTCCAGGAACTCCTCGAAGTCCTTGCGCTGCTTGTCGTTCATGATGTCGTAGATCAGCGCGTGCACCTGTTTGTGATCCAGGGCGGGCAAGTTGATCCGGCGCACGTCGCCGTCGACCCGAATCATCGGCGGCAGGCCTGCCGAGAGGTGCAGATCCGACGCGCCTTGCTTGGCGCTGAAGGCAAGCAGCTCGGTGATATCCATGGGACTCCCTAATGACGGTAGAATGCCGCGTAACTCAGGATAGGGGGCCTTGAGGAGTCACCATGCGGCTGCGTGAGCACGCCCTTCGGAGACCACCGTCAAGCCCGCAGAAACGCTCAGGCGGCAGGCGCAGGTAATGTCCACGATAGCAGAGAATATTGCAAAGGTCGGTGTGCGTATCCGTGAGGCGGCGCAAGCCTCGCAGCGAGATTTCGCGAAAATCGGCCTGTTGGCGGTGAGCAAGACCAAACCTGCCGCAGCCATTCGCGAGGCTCATGGGGCCGGTCTGCACGATTTTGGCGAGAACTACCTGCAGGAAGCGCTCGACAAGCAGGTGCAACTGGCCGACCTGGCACTGACCTGGCACTTCATCGGCCCCATCCAGTCGAACAAGACCCGCCCCATCGCCGAACACTTCGCCTGGGTGCATTCGGTGGACCGCTTGAAGATCGCCGAGCGTCTGAGCGAACAGCGCCCGCCCGAGCTGCCGCCACTGAACATCTGCCTGCAGGTCAACGTCAGCGGTGAGCCCAGCAAGTCCGGCTGCCAGCCCGACGAACTCGCGGCGCTGGCACAGGCGGTTACACAACTGCCCAAGCTGCGCCTGCGCGGATTGATGACAATCCCCCAGCCTACCGACGACATCGCCATGCAGCGTGCGGCCTTCGCCCGCCTGCGGACGCTGCGGGACGACCTGAACCTCGATCTCGACACCCTGTCCATGGGCATGAGCCACGACCTCGAGGCGGCCATCGCCGAAGGCGCGACCTGGGTGCGCATCGGCACGGCGCTGTTTGGTGAACGTGACTACAAAAAGACCTGAATCACCCGATCTCGACTCTCTAGATAGGAAACTCACCATGACCACTCCCCGCATCGCCTTCATCGGTGCCGGCAACATGGCTGCCAGCCTGATCGGCGGGATGCTCGCCCAGGGTCTGCCGGCCAGCGCGATCCGCGCCAGCGACCGCGGCGCCGAGCAACGCGAGAAGATCAACCGGGAACACGGCATCGAAGTACTGGCCAGCAATGCCGAGGCCTGCCGCGACGCCGACGTGATCGTACTGGCGGTCAAACCCCAGGTGATGAAGGATGTATGCCTCGACCTGGCGCCACATCTGCAGGCGGGCCAGCTGATCGTGTCCATCGCCGCGGGCATCACCAGCGCCAGCCTGGAAAACTGGCTCGGCCCGCGTGCCGTGGTGCGTTGCATGCCCAATACGCCGTCGCTGCTGCGCCTGGGCGCCAGCGGCCTGTACGCCAACGCGCGGGTCAGCGCCGAACAGCGCCAGCAGGCCGAGCAGCTGCTCAGTGCCGTCGGCCTGGCCGTGTGGCTGGACGAGGAAAAACTGATCGACGCCGTTACGGCCGTCTCCGGCAGCGGCCCGGCCTATTTCTTCCTGCTGATCGAAGCGATGACCGCCAGCGGTGAAAAGCTCGGCCTGCCCCGCGAAGTGGCCGCCAGGCTCACCCTGCAGACCGCGCTGGGTGCCGCGCAGATGGCATTGAACAGTGATGTGGACGCCGCCGAGCTGCGTCGCCGCGTGACCTCGCCGGCCGGCACCACCGAAGCGGCCATCAAGACATTCCAGGCAGGCGGCTTCGAAGCGCTGGTCGAGCAGGCCGTCAAGGCCGCCGATCACCGCTCGGCCGAGCTGGCCGAACAACTGGGTCAATAAGGAGACAATCAATGATCGGTCTGAACACCGCAGCCGTTTACGTTCTGCAGACCATCGGCAGCTTCTACCTGCTGATCGTGCTGCTGCGCTTCATCCTGCAACTGGTACGGGCGGACTTCTACAACCCGCTCAGCCAGTTCATCGTGCGGGCCACCCACCCGTTGCTCAAGCCACTGCGCCGCATCATCCCCAGCATCGGCGGCCTCGACCTGGCATCCCTGGTACTGGCGCTGATCGTGCAGTTCGTGCTGATGGCACTGACCCTGATGCTGATGGGCGTCGGCGTCGGCGATCCGCTGCTGATCCTGGTCTGGTCGATCATTGGCGTCACCGCCCTGCTGCTCAAGGTGTTCTTCTTCGCCCTGATCATCAGCGTGATCCTTTCCTGGGTCGCCCAAGGCACGCACAATCCGGCCGCGCTGTTGGTCAATCAGATCTGCGAGCCGCTGTTGACGCCGATCCGCCGCATCCTGCCGAACCTGGGTGGCCTGGATCTGTCGCCCATCGTGGCGTTCCTGATCCTCAACCTGATCGACATGCTGGTGATCCGCAACCTGGCGGTCAGCACCGGCATGTTCAGCGGCCTGAGCCTGGCGATCTAAGCGTCCGTGAGCTTCCACCGCTGGGACGGCGATGCGCTGATCCTCGACTGTCAGCTGCAGCCCAAAGCCAGCAACGATGCGTTTGCCGGGCTGCATGGTGAGCGCCTGAAGATCCGCCTCACCGCACCGCCGGTGGACGGCAAGGCCAACGCGCACCTGCTGGCCTTTCTGGCCGATGCCTTTGGCGTCGCCAAGAGCCAGGTCACGCTGGAAAGCGGCCAGCAGAGCCGCCAGAAACGGGTGCGTATCCAGGCCCCCAGGCTGCTGCCAGCCGGTCTCGGCCTGACCGTTCGCCCTACCTGAACAACCACCAGCGCCATTGCCACCCGCCAGCCATTGACGGCACCGTCTCCCTTCGCATAATGCTCGGCAGCCCGCATCGTCGACCGATGCCCTGTCAGGGAATCCCCCATGAGCATGGAACGCCTCAGTGAACAGGTAGATGCCTACGTAGGCTGGAAGCGCGAGCTGGTCCGCGAGATCACCCGCTACCGCAGCTGGCTGGCGCACAACCGGCTGAGCAGCGAAGGCGTCGAAGCGCGCCTGGAACGCGCTCTGCGCCTGCTGCGTACCGATCACATTACCCTGGCTTTCGTCGGCGAGTTCTCTCGCGGCAAGACCGAACTGATCAACAGCCTGTTCTTCTCCGAATACGGCCAGCGCATGCTGCCCTCCCAGGCCGGGCGCACCACCATGTGCCCCACGGAAATCCTTTTCGATCCAGGCGCCGAGCGCCCGTACATCCGCCTGCTGCCGATCGAAACACGCATCTCCGAGGCCAGCGTGGCGCAGTTCAAGCGCACGCCCCGGCACTGGGTGGACATCCCGCTGGACACCTGCGACCCGGACAACATGGCCAAGGCCTTCGCCCAGGTGGCGGCGAGCAAGAGCATGCCCGTGGAGAAAGCCATCGGCCTGGGCTTTCACCCGGACAACCTGGAAAGCACCGACAGCTGCGGCCAGGTGCTGGTACCGGCCTGGCGCCACGCCATCGTCAACTTCGATCACCCGCTGCTGCGCCAGGGCCTGCGCATCCTCGATACACCGGGCCTGAACGCCCTGGGCTGCGAGCCGGAGCTGACCCTGTCGATGCTGCCCAGCGCCCAGGCGATCATCTTTCTGCTGTCCGCCGACACCGGCGTCACCGCCAGTGACCTGGACATCTGGCAGCAGCACGTCCAGCCCATGGACGAAGAGACCCAGAGCTGCCTGTTCGCCGTGATGAACAAGATCGACGTGCTCTGGGACGACCTTGCCGGCGAGACGTCGGTCGCCAACGCCATCGAGCGGGTGCGCATGCAGGCGGCTCGCCATCTGGGCATCGCCAGCCAGGACATTCTGCCGCTCTCGGCCAAGCAGGCGCTGCTCGCCAAGGTCCGCAAGGATCCGGCACTGCTCGCCCGCAGCCAGATGGCCAGTCTCGAGTCGCTGCTCTGCGAGCGCATCGTGGCCCAGAAGGAGCGCCTGCTCGAAGAGCGCGTGGTGCGCCAGGTGCTGGCCATGCTCAACAACAGCCAGCATGTCCTCGGCCTGCGCCTGGGCAAGGTCGCCGAACAGCTGGAGCTACTCGACGAGCGCCGTCAGGACAACGGACAGATGCTGCTGGAGCTGACCGCCCGCACCAAGGATGACCATACCGTGCATCACAAGCGCCTGGTCGCCCTGAAAACCAACCAGCGCCTGCTGCGCAATCAGGGCGAACGCCTGAAGAGCGCAGCGCGGCCGGAGAAGCTCGACGCCCACCTCAATCTGTTGCGCCGCCAGCTGACGGGCAGTTGGACGACGCTGGGTATCAATCAGGCCATCCTGCAGTTCTTCACCGCCGTGGAAGACGACCTGCACAGCCTGTCCCACGACGCCGAAATGGCCAACCGCATGGTCGATGCCATCTACCGTCGACACAACGCCGAGAATCCCCTGCAGGCCGTCGACGCACCGAGCTTCGAACTGGCCCGCTACGTGCGCGAGTTGCGTCACCTGCAGAAGAAGGCCGACCGCTTCCGCCTGGGCCTCAAGAACCTGCTGACCGAGCAGCGCAGCCTCAGCCGACGCTTCTTCGCCACTCTGGTGCAGGAAGTCATCGGCATGCACCGCCGCCTGCGCCGCGACGCCGAGCAGTGGGCCGACGAAGCACTGATGCCGCTGATGCAGCACACTCTGGAGCACAAGCAGTTGCTGGAAGGCCACATGCTGCGCCTCAAGGCGCTGGCGCAGGATACCCAGCACGGCCGTCAACGCCGCCAGCAACTGGCGCACTATGGCGAGGAGCTGAAGCAACAGCTGGCACAGGCCGGCGAGATGCTGCGCGTAATGCGCCGCCCCGCGCCGATCCAGCGCCAGGGCAAGGTGGTGACGCTGCAAGGCATGCCGCGTCCGCAGGGCAACGCCGACTAGCGGCAGGCCGCCGCCCGGGTTCGACAGCAACCGCCGTACACCGCGATGCCGGGACAGGGGCAACGCGGTGTGCGCTTTCCTTGCCGCTGACAGGCGCGCTCTTTAGACTGCTGCACTTTCCTACGTACCTTTTATTATCCGAGCAGGGTCGATGCCGACTGTTTTTCCTCAAGACTCCGTTGGCCTGGTCACGCCGCAGATCGCCCATTTCGCCGAGCCCCTGGCCCTGGCCTGCGGGCGCAGCCTGGCCGACTACCAGCTGACTTATGAAACCTATGGCGAGCTGAACGCCAGCGCCAGCAATGCCGTGCTGATCTGCCACGCGCTGTCCGGCCACCACCACGCCGCCGGCTACCACAGCGTGGATGACCGCAAACCGGGCTGGTGGGATAGCTGCATCGGCCCCGGCAAGCCGCTGGATACCAAGCGTTTCTTCGTCGTCAGCCTCAACAACCTGGGCGGCTGCAACGGCTCGACCGGCCCGTCCGACATCAACCCGGCGACCGGCAAACCGTTTGGCGCCGACTTCCCGGTGATGACCGTGGAAGACTGGGTCAACAGTCAGGCCCGCCTGGCCGACCTGCTGGGCATCCGCCAGTGGGCCGCCGTGGTCGGCGGCAGCCTGGGCGGCATGCAGGCCATGCAGTGGACGATCAGCTACCCGGACCGCGTCCGCCATTGCCTGGCCATCGCCTCGGCACCCAAGCTCTCGGCACAGAACATCGCCTTCAACGAGGTGGCTCGCCAGGCCATCCTCACCGATCCGGAATTCCACGGTGGGCACTTCCAGGATCAGGGGGTGATCCCCAAACGCGGCCTGATGCTGGCACGCATGGTCGGTCACATCACCTATCTGTCCGATGACGCCATGGGCGAGAAATTCGGTCGCGGCCTGAAGAACGAGAAGCTTAACTACGACTTCCACAGCGTGGAATTCCAGGTCGAAAGCTACCTGCGCTACCAGGGCGAGGAGTTCTCCGGGCGTTTCGATGCCAACACCTATCTGCTGATGACCAAGGCACTGGACTACTTCGACCCGGCGGCCGAGCACGATGGCGACCTGGCCAGAACCCTCGGTCAGGCCAAGGCCGACTTCTGCGTGATCTCGTTCACCACCGACTGGCGTTTCTCGCCGGCGCGCTCGCGGGAAATCGTCGACGCCCTGCTGGCCGCCCGCAAGAACGTCTGTTACCTGGAAATCGACGCGCCCCAGGGCCACGATGCCTTCCTCATGCCGATTCCGCGCTACCTGCAGGGCTTCGGCAGCTACATGAAACGGATCGAGGTGTAAGCATGCGAGCCGACCTAGAGATCATCCAGGAATGGATTCCCGCCGGTAGCCGCGTCCTCGACCTTGGCTGCGGCGATGGCGAGCTGCTCGCCTGGCTGAGCGCCAACAAGCAGGTCAGCGGCTACGGCCTGGAAATCGACCCGGAAAAGATCGCCCAGTGCATCGTCAAGGGCGTCAACGTCATCGAGCAGAACCTCGACGAAGGCCTCGGCAACTTCGCCAGCGACAGCTTCGACGTGGTGGTCATGACCCAGTCGCTGCAAGCGCTGCATTTCCCCGACAAGGTACTGGCGGAGATGCTGCGCGTCGGCAAGACCTGCATCATCACCTTCCCCAACTTCGGCCACTGGCGCTGCCGCTGGTACCTGGCCAGCAAGGGCCGCATGCCGGTGTCGGACTTCCTGCCCTACACCTGGTACAACACGCCGAACATCCACTTCTGCACCTTCGAGGACTTCGAGCGCCTGTGTCACCAGCAGAGCGCCCGGGTACTCGATCGCCTGGCGGTCGACCACGAACACCGGCATGGTCTGGCCAGCCGCGTATGGCCCAACCTGCTGGGCGAGATCGGCATCTACCGCATCAGCGGGCACAACGCCCGTGACGTGCGCATCGCCAACTGAGCAATCGAACCCATGCGCCTCCTGCTGATTGCCTTATGCCTGAGCCTGCCGGTAAGTGCCGCCGAACGAATGCAGCGCCTGGGTGATCTGCAGGTGCATTACAGCGCCTTCAACGCCAGCTACCTGCAACCGCAGATCGCCCAGGCCAGCGGCCTGGTGCGCAGCGGCAAGCAGGGCGTGCTGAACATCAGCGTGCTGCGCGCCGGTAAATCCAGCCCGGCCACGGTCAGCGGTGAAGTGAAGAATGTGCTTGGCCACGGCCACACGCTAACCTTCATCGAACAGCGCGAGGGTGAGTTCGTCTCGTACCTGGCGCAGTTTCCCATCCCCTCGCGCGAGGTGTTGCTGTTCAACCTGCAGGTGAACGGCCAGCGCCTGGACTTCAACCAGGAACTCTTTCCGGAGCCATGATGCCTTTCCCAGAACTCGTCCTAGCCAGCCACAACGCCGGCAAACTCAAGGAACTGCAAGCCATGCTCGGCGACAGCGTGCGCCTGCGCTCGGTCGGTGAGTTCAGCCAGGTAGAGCCGGAGGAAACCGGCCTGTCGTTCGTCGAGAACGCCATCCTCAAGGCCCGCAATGCCTCGCGCCTGTCCGGCCTGCCCGCTCTGGCCGATGACTCGGGCCTGGCGGTCGATTACCTCGGCGGCGCGCCGGGTATCTACTCCGCCCGCTACGCCGATGGCCAAGGCGATGCCGCCAACAACGCCAAGCTGCTGGCAGCGCTCAAGGACGTGCCGGATGCCGAGCGCGGCGCCCAGTTCGTCTGCTGCCTGGCCCTGGTGCGCCACGCCGACGATCCGCTGCCGATTCTCTGTGAAGGCCTGTGGCACGGCAGCATCCTGCATGAAGCCCGTGGCGAACATGGTTTCGGCTATGACCCGCTGTTCTGGGTCGAAGAGCACCAGTGCTCCAGTGCCGAGCTGTCGCCGGTCGACAAAAACCAGCTCAGCCACCGTGCCATCGCCATGGCTCTGCTCAAGCAGCGCCTGGGCCTATGAACGCCACAAGCCACAAGCCACAAACTGCAAGCGAAACCAGCTCGCAGGCGTCTCAGCTTGTGGCTCGCCGCTTCGAGCTGCCGCCGCTGTCGCTGTATATCCATATCCCGTGGTGCGTGCGCAAATGCCCCTATTGCGACTTCAACTCCCACGCTGCCGGCCCGAATCTGCCGGAAGAGGCTTATGTAGACGCGCTGCTCGCCGATCTCGATAGCGACCTGCAGCACGCTCACGGCCGTCCGCTGACGTCGATCTTCTTCGGCGGTGGCACACCCAGCCTGTTTTCCGCCAAGGCTCTTGGTCGCCTGCTGGAAGGCGTGGAACGGCGCATTCCGTTCGCCAGCGACATCGAAATCACCCTGGAAGCCAACCCGGGTACTTTCGAGCAGGAGAAGTTCGCCGCCTACCGGCGCCTGGGTATCAATCGGCTGTCGATCGGCGTGCAGAGCTTCCAGGCAGAAAAGCTCAAGGCTCTGGGGCGAATCCACGATGGCGATGAAGCGATTCGCGCCGCCGACATGGCCCGCGCTGCCGGCTTCGATAACTTCAACCTGGATCTGATGCACGGCTTGCCGGATCAGTCCCTCGATGACGCGCTGGGCGACCTGCGCATCGCCATCGCCCAGGCACCGACTCACTTGTCCTGGTATCAGCTCACGGTGGAGCCGAACACGGTGTTCTGGAACCAGCCGCCGGTGCTGCCGGAAGACGACACCCTCTGGGACATTCAGGAAGCTGGCCAAGCGCTGCTCGCCGAACAGGGTTACGGCCAGTATGAAGTATCGGCCTATGCACAGCCCGGCCGTGCCGCCCGGCATAACCTGAATTACTGGACATTCGGCGACTTCCTCGGCATTGGCGCTGGCGCCCACGGCAAGCTGAGCACACCAGACGGCCGCATCAGCCGCACCTGGAAAACCCGCCTGCCCAAGGACTACCTCGACCCCGCCAAGCAGTACAGCGCTGGCGAACGCATCCTCAGCGCCGACGAGCTGCCGTTCGAGTTTCTGATGAACGTGCTGCGCCTGAGCGATGGCTGTAGCGCCGAGCTGTTCAGCCAGCGAACCGGCCTACCGCTGCAGCAACTGGCCAGCGCCCGCGAACAGGCGGAGCGCCGTGGTCTGCTGCAAAAAGATCCCGCTCGTCTGACGGCGACCCGCGAAGGCCAGCTGTTTCTCAATGACTTGCTGCAATACTTCCTGCCCTGAATCACGGCCGCCATAGAACCAAAGGCGCGCCGGATGATCCCAGGCAGCAGGAATCAATCACGACGTGCCCAAGGAGCAACGATGGATTTTCTGCTGGACTTGATCGCCACCGTGTCACGCTGGAGTCGTGGCCACCTCAGCGAGATTTCCCTGGGGCTCATCGCCACCTTGCTGGTGCTGTTCGGCCCAGCCATCAACGCCTGGGTACAAGGCCGTATCGGCAGCTTCAACTTCGTGCTGCGCACGCTGATCTTCGTCGTGGTCTGCGTCGTCGGTTACGGCCTGGCGATGGTTTACCTGACGCCGCTGCTGACCCAGGTGCTTGGCCATTTCAACAACTACACCCTGGCGCCTGTCCTGCTGGTGGTGATGTTTCTGATCGGCGTGCTGGCGGATCGCAGCTGAATGGGCCTCAGGGCACCAACTTGAACCAGTCGATCACACCCACATCCTTGTTCGGATAGATCCCCAGCACTTCACCTGCGGCGTCTTGCGCCACGGACAGGTCGGGCTCCACGGGCTTGCCGCTGCGGCGATCCTGCGCAGGGACATCGGCAATCGGGCTGAAGAGCAGATTGCCCTGATACTGACGAACGCGGGTTCCAGCCGGGTACTGCATGACCCCAAACTCCAGCGCCGCCGCCAGCTCACCCTGCCAATCCTGGAGGTCGCCTTGCGGGCCATCCAGCCATAGATTCACTGCGCGGATCTCCAACCCCTGAAAACGCGCGGGCGTGCTGCCTGCCTCCACCAGCCAGCGGCCTCTCTCGACGGCGTGCACGCTCACCTGCCCGGGCCAGGCGACCCCAGCCACCTCGCTGCCGGGCACCAGGGTGCAGGCCTCCAGATGCCAGTCGGCAAGCACGAATGGCGCACCGAACGGATAAGTGAAACTGACGGCTGCCTCTGGCGAGCAGTTCCAGCCCTGCAGCCTGGCGGCGTCCAGCAACTTCAACTCGGCCAGGCCTCGACCCGCGTCAAGATCGAGGCTCTGCACGCGCATGCCAAGTACCAGGCCAGGCTCGCGATCGAACTCGACGCGCTTGACGCTTTGCAAGCCATAAGCCAGTGGCTTGCCACTCAAGTCCTGCATGGGCTCCAGACGTTCCATCCACACCCGCGTACCCGCGGGTAGCGTCAGATCGCCGAGCACCTGACTGGTCTCCAGGCGAGGGCTGAGGGCACGCCGTTCGAGCCAATGATCGAGCTGCCACCTGATGAATTGCATGGTGGGGAGACTGCCAGCGGCCAGGAATACCGCCAATAAACCGAACCACCAGCGGCGCTTCGCGATGAAGCGTCTGGAGCGGCGCAACAGAAAGGCCACCAGCAATACCAGCAGCCCGCACAGGCACAGAACGGAAACCAGCAGGAACAACGAGCCGAGCATCATGGCCAGCGGATTAATCGGGATCATCGGTGTCCTTGTGAGCGCCAAACGCCAGTATCGCCGCAGAGCTTATAGAGTCGCCCGCGCCTGAATCAATACCTGCAGCGCCATAACGAAAAAGCCAGCAGTTAGCTGGCTTTTTCGTCGATCAGGGGGCGACCTTCACTTCACGAACCGCAAGCAGAACGGGTAGCGATAGGCGCGCCCTTCTCCCGCCTTGATACCGGCAATGATGGTCAGCACGATGGTACCGATGCACAGCAGCCCCATCAGCAGGAAGCCGATCAGCACCAGCATCAGCAGCAGGCAGACGATGCCAGCGATGGCCACGGTGATCTGAAAGTTCAGCGCTTCCTTGCCCTGCTCGTCGATGAAGGCATCCTGATCCTTCTTGATCTGCCAGACGATCAGCGGGCCGATCAGGTTGCCGAAGGGAAAGATGAAACCGAGGGCCGCGGCGAAGTGGCAGATCATCGCCCACTGGCGCGCTTCCTTGCTGGGCTCGGGGGCGGGCGTCAACAGGTTGCTGTCATCCATCGTGGTTCTCCTCGGTCAGCGACCGGTCACTCGGCCAGGGCGGCCTGCTGCAGGGCGAACAGGTCGGTCATGCCTTGCTGCGCCAGGGCCAGCATGGCATTCAGCTCGGCAGGCTGGAAAGGCGCACCTTCAGCGGTGCCCTGAACTTCGATGAAGCCGCCGGTACTGGTCATCACGACATTCAGATCGGTTTCGGCTGCGGAGTCTTCCAGGTAATCCAGATCGAGCACCGGCTCACCCTGATAGATGCCTACGGAAACCGCCGCGATCATCTGCTTGAGCGGGTCGCCGCCTTTCAGGCCGCCACGCTTCTTCATCACCTTGAGCGCATCGACCAGCGCGACCATGGCGCCGGTGATCGAGGCGGTACGGGTACCACCATCGGCCTGGATCACGTCGCAATCGACGTACAGGGTGTTTTCACCGAGCTTGCTCATGTCCAGCGCGGCACGCAGCGAGCGGCCGATCAGGCGCTGGATTTCCAGGGTACGGCCGCCCTGCTTGCCCTTGCTGGCCTCACGCTGATTGCGGTCACCGGTAGCACGCGGCAGCATGCCGTACTCGGCGGTCACCCAGCCCTGGCCCTGGCCCTTGAGGAAGCGCGGTACGCCCTGCTCGACGCTGACGGTGCAAATCACCTTGGTATCGCCGAACTCCACCAGCACCGAACCTTCGGCGTGCTTGGTGTAGTTGCGGGTGATGCGAATCGAGCGCAACTGATCGGCCGCGCGGCCACTGGGACGTTTCATCAAGGAATACCTGCTCGCGTTCTATATGGAATCGGAAATCTGTCGCGCATTATAGGGTCTGTTGCCGCCTGGCCGCGACCGCGCCTGTCCGACGGACGCGGTCACGATTGGGAGCCGTCGCCGCACTGCGCTACAATCGCCGCCTTTGGCCAACGCCAAACCGGCAGAACTTCACGAGGTAAGCAGCATGATCCACAGCATGACGGCCTTCGCCCGCACCGAGCAGGCAGGTGCCAACGGCACCCTGAGCTGGGAGCTGCGCTCGGTCAACCACCGCTACCTCGAGCCCCATCTTCGCCTGCCGGAAGCCTTTCGCGACCTCGAAGGCGCGGTACGCGAAGCGCTGCGCCAGGGCCTGTCGCGCGGCAAGGTGGAGTGCACCCTGCGCTTCACCGAAGACAGCGCCGGCAAACCGCTGCAGGTCGACCGCGACAAGGCCACGCAACTGATCGCCGCCGCAGAAAGCGTGGCAGCACTGATCAAGCAGCCGGCCCCGCTCAACCCACTGGAAGTCCTCAGCTGGCCAGGCGTTCTGGTAGCCGACGGCAGCGACCCTCAGGCCCTCAACAGCGCTGCCCTGAAACTCTTCGCCAGCGCCCTCGATGAACTGAAGAAAGGCCGCAGCCGTGAAGGCGCCGAGCTCGCCAAGCTGCTCAACGAACGCCTCGACAGCATGCTTGGTGAAGTGGCCGCCCTGCGCGAGCTGGTGCCGCAGATGCTCGATGTGCAGCGCCAGAAGATTCTCGAACGCTGCCGCGAGATGCAGGCCGACCTCGACCCGCAGCGCCTCGAACAGGAACTGGTGATGCTCGCGCAGAAGAGCGACGTGGCCGAAGAGCTGGATCGCCTGAGCACCCACGTCAGCGAAGTGCGTCGCGTGCTCAAGGCGGGCGGTGCGGCAGGCCGACGCCTGGACTTCCTGATGCAGGAGCTCAACCGCGAAGCCAACACCCTGGGTTCCAAGGCCTTCGACCCACGCAGCACGCAGGCAGCGGTCAACCTCAAGGTATTGATCGAGCAGATGCGCGAACAGGTTCAGAACATCGAATAATCGACGCCCGGCCTCCGCTGCGCGACCTCCCGACCTCACCGTTTCAGGACAGATCCATGAGCACCACCGGCACGCTCTACATTATTTCCGCCCCCTCGGGCGCTGGCAAAAGCAGCCTCGTCAAGGCGCTGATCGAAAGCGAACCCCATGTTCGCGTGTCGGTATCGCACACCACCCGCGCCATGCGCCCGGGTGAGAGTGACGGCGTGCACTATCACTTCGTGGATCACGCGCGATTCACCGCCATGCTCGAACAGAGCGAGTTCCTCGAGCACGCCCAGGTGTTCGGCAACTACTACGGCACCTCGCAGCGCGCGCTGGAGAAGACCCTGGCCGAGGGCATCGATCTGATTCTGGAGATCGACTGGCAAGGCGCTCAACAGGTACGCCGCCTGATGCCGCAGGCGAAGTCGATCTTCATCCTGCCGCCGACCCTCGAAGCGCTGCGCCACCGCCTGACCAGCCGCGGCCAGGACAGCGGTGAAGTGATCGAACAGCGCATGCGCGAAGCGGTCAGCGAAATGAGTCACTACGTCGAGTACGACTACATCGTGATCAACGATGATTTCTCCCACGCACTGAGCGACCTGAAGGCGATCTTCCGGGCCAATCAGTTGTTGCAACCGGCCCAGCAGCAGCGCCACCTGGGATTGCTCAACGAACTGCTGGCGTGAGGTGAAACGGGGCCGACTCACACCAGTGCGGCCCTGCAGAGGTCGCTCGAGCACCGAAAATCGCGCCCTGCGTTGCGAACTTGTGCCTTCCAGCGACTTTCTCTTCCCTTAATGCTGGCGTTTTTCTAGACTATCCAGTCCGCTCGCCCATTTGGGCCCAGCTTATTTTTTGCATTCGCTACGAGGAACACCATGGCCCGCGTTACCGTTGAAGATTGCCTGGACAACGTCGATAACCGCTTCGAGCTGGTCATGCTCGCCACCAAGCGTGCTCGTCAGATCGCTACCGGCGGCAAAGAGCCCAAGGTGGCATGGGAAAACGACAAGCCGACCGTGGTCGCTCTGCGTGAAATCGCCAGTGGCCTGGTAGACGCCGACATTGTCGCGCAGGAAGACATCATCGAAGAAGAGCCGCTGTTCGCTGCCTTCGAGGAAGAGGCGAACGAGCCTCTGTAAGCCTATGCCCGGTCGAAAGCGTACGTCGCAGGTGCACAAGGCCTGGCAAGGGAGCCTCCCATGCCGAGCATAGACGCCCTCGCCGATCGACTTTCGACCTACCTGGGTGACGAACAGGTCAATCTGGTTCGTCGCGCCTACTTCTACGCCGAACAGGCGCACGATGGGCAGCGCCGCCGCAGCGGCGAAGCCTACGTCACCCATCCGCTGGCCGTGGCCAGCATCCTCGCCGACATGCATATGGATCATCAGAGCCTGATGGCCGCCATGCTGCACGACGTGATCGAGGATACCGGGATCGCCAAGGAAGCCCTGCACGCGCAGTTCGGCGAATCGGTGGCAGAGCTGGTGGACGGCGTCAGCAAGCTGACCCAGATGAATTTCGAGACCAAGGCCGAGGCCCAGGCCGAAAACTTCCAGAAGATGGCCATGGCCATGGCGCGCGACATCCGCGTGATCCTGGTCAAGCTGGCCGACCGCCTGCATAACATGCGCACCCTGGAAGTGCTGTCCGGCGAAAAACGCCGACGCATCGCCAAGGAAACCCTGGAAATCTACGCCCCCATCGCCAATCGACTGGGCATGCACAGCATGCGCGTGGAATTCGAGGATCTTGGCTTCAAGGCCATGCACCCGATGCGCTCCGAGCGCATTCGTGCGGCCGTGCGCCGGGCCCGTGGCAATCGCAAGGAAATCGTCACCCGTATCGAGGAATCGCTGCTGCACTGCCTTGAACGCGAGGGCATGACGGGCGAGGTGATGGGCCGCGAGAAGCACCTGTACAGCATCTACCAGAAGATGCGTGGCAAACGCCGCGCCTTCAACGAGATCATGGACGTCTACGCCTTCCGCATCGTGGTCGACAAGGTCGACACCTGCTATCGCGTACTGGGCGCCGTGCACAATCTCTACAAGCCGCTGCCGGGCCGCTTCAAGGACTACATCGCGATCCCCAAGGCCAACGGCTACCAGTCGCTGCACACCACCCTGTTCGGCATGCACGGCGTGCCCATCGAGATCCAGATTCGCACCCGCGAAATGGAAGAGATGGCCAACAACGGCATCGCCGCGCACTGGCTGTACAAATCCAACGAAGATGAAACGCCGAAGGGCAACCACGCCCGCGCGCGCCAGTGGGTCAAGGGCGTGCTGGAGATGCAGCAACGCGCCGGCAACTCGCTGGAATTCATCGAGAGCGTGAAGATCGACCTGTTCCCGGACGAGGTCTACGTGTTCACGCCCAAGGGCCGCATCATGGAGCTACCCAAAGGCTCCACGGCGGTGGACTTCGCCTATGCGGTGCACACCGATGTCGGCAACACCTGCATCGCCTGCCGCATCAACCGCCGCCTGGCACCGCTTTCCCAGGCTCTGGAAAGCGGCTCCACGGTGGAAATCGTCAGCGCGCCGGGCGCACGCCCCAACCCGGCCTGGCTGAACTTCGTGGTCACCGGCAAGGCGCGCACTCACATTCGCCACGCCCTCAAGCAACAGCGCCGCTCCGAGTCGATCAACCTCGGCGAGCGCCTGCTCAACAAGGTGCTGGCCAGCTTCGAAAGCCACCTGGACAAGCTGCAGCCCGAGCGCCAGCAGGCGGTTCTCAACGAATACCGCCTGGAGACCTTCGAAGACCTGCTCGAGGATATCGGCCTGGGCAACCGCATGGCCTACGTGGTCGCTCGTCGACTGCTGGCCAGCGAAGGCGAGGAACTGCCCAACGCCGAGAGCCCACTGGCCATTCGCGGCACCGAGGGCCTGGTGCTCAGCTATGCCAAGTGCTGCACGCCGATTCCGGGCGACCCGATCGTCGGGCACCTCTCGGCCGGCAAGGGCATGGTGGTGCACATGGACACCTGCCGGAACATCAGCGAAGTGCGCCACAACCCGGAAAAATGCATCCAGTTGTCCTGGGCCAAGGACGTCACGGGCGAGTTCAACGTCGAGCTGCGTGTCGAACTGGAGCACCAGCGCGGCCTCATCGCGCTGCTGGCCGGCAGTGTCAACGCGGCTGACGGCAACATCGAAAAGATCAGCATGGACGAACGCGACGGCCGCGTTAGCGTGGTCCAACTGGTGGTCAGCGTGCACGACCGCGTCCACCTGGCGCGGGTGATCAAGAAGCTGCGCACCCTGCCCGGCGTCATGCGCATCACGCGCATGAAGGCATGACCCTCTCCCCAGCCGGCGGCACGCAGCGATCCCCGGCAACATCCAACGAAAGCCTCATCGCCTTGACTCGGCTTGAGGTGGGCAACGCCAGCCTGTAGCCTGCCTGGGTTCTTCCTGCAGCTTGAGCCCTGTCGCTTGAAGCTGCCCTTACCTAGGAGTTTTCCATGAGCAAGAGCGTCATCAGCAGCGACAAGGCTCCGGCCGCCATCGGCACCTACTCCCAGGCTATCAAGGCCGGCAATACCGTTTACCTGTCCGGGCAAATTCCCCTGGACCCGAAGACGATGGAACTGGTGGAAGGCTTCGAGGCACAGACCGTGCAGGTATTCGAGAACCTCAAGTCGGTCATCGAAGCCGCCGGTGGCTCGTTCAAGGATGTGGTCAAGCTGAACATCTTCCTCACCGACCTTTCCCACTTCGCCACCGTCAACGAAGTGATGGGCCGCTACTTCCAGCAGCCCTACCCGGCCCGCGCCGCCATTGGCGTGGCCGCCCTGCCGAAGGGCGCGCAGGTCGAGATGGACGGCATTCTGGTCATCGACTGACCAGCGCCCACGCCCGGAGCCCAGGCTCCGGGCGACACGCCTTATCGTTCACGCAACACCGCGCCATACCCCTCTCGATAGCTGGGATATTGTGGCGACCAGCCCAGCGCCCGAGCCCGGGCATTGCTGCAGCGTTTGCTGCCGGAGCGGCGCACGGTCGACTCTTGCGCCCAATGCTCGACACCGAGTTGCTGCCGTAGCCAGCCCACCACCTCGTGCAACGGCGCAGGCTCGTCATCCACACCGATATAACAGTCATCCAGTGGCTTGCCTGCCCAGTCCGCCTGAAGCAGAAAGGCCAGCAACCCGGCTGCGTCATCGGCATGGATGCGGTTGCCATAGAGCGGCGGCTCCACCGACACCCGATACCCCATGCGCACCTGCTTGAGCAGCCACTCACGGCCCGGACCGTATATGCCGGTCAGCCGCACCACGGTGGCTGGCACCTCAGCCCCCCACGCCACCTGCTCCGCCTCGCGGATCACCCGGCCCGAGTAGCTCTGCGCCTGGGCAGGCGAGGTCTCGTCTATCCATTCGCCATCCGCCTGGGCGTACACGCCGCTGCTGGACACGAACAACAGGCGCTTCGGACGCTGTCCTCGCGACTGCAGCCAACTCAGTACGTGACGCAGGCCATCGACGTAGGCCCGACGGTAGCCGGGCTCGTCGTGCTCAGTGGCCGCCGCGCTGTATACCAGATAATCCAGTTCACCCTGCGGCCATTGCTCGGGGCAACCAGGCTCGTGCAGATCACCTGCGACCGGCAGAATGCCTTCGGGCAACTCGGACACCGTTCGGCGCATGCCGAAAACCTGCCAGCCAGCGCCATGCAGACGCACTGCAAGACGCCCCCCCACATCCCCGCACCCGGCGATCATCACGCTTGCAACTCTGCTCATCATTGCCCTCTCTCAGCCCGGCGAACGCTCTATCACGACGACCTGAATGTAATATAGTTACATTAACGCTTTCATAAACAAGAATTACTTGCAATAATGTTCAGCCTTTTTTGCCGCGCAGGGTTTCGCCCGCGCAGGTCACCGTCATCACACTTAGGTCCGGCAAGCATGAACTCTACCGCCCATAGCGCTAAGCCAACCACTGTCGCCGCTCGGCCGCAACGCCTCGGCGCGCTCCTCGCCCTGCTGCTCAGCCTGACGCTGGCTCCGACCGCGAGCTTCGCCGATCAGTCGGTGACTGCGCCTGCCGAGCCCGCTGCCGGTGCGCAGCAGGCACCTGACGCGAATGCTCAGATACCAGCACAAACGGACGCGGCACCAGCAGCACCTGCTCTGGATCCCCGCCTGGCCTCCGAAGAGCTGGAGAAGCGGATCGACGCCCTCGGCCCCGATGCCACTCCACAACAGATCAGGGAAGTGCGCGAACAGTTCATGATCGAGAATGGCGTGCCACCAGAAATCCTGCAGAACATGCTGGATCTGGCTGCAGCGGCCGATAATCTGGACATCGAAAATGGCTCCGCCGCCGAAGCAGAAGCGGTCTTCCACGATCTGTCCCCATGGGGCATGTATCAGGGCGCCGACGTCGTGGTCAAAAGCGTGATGATCGGTTTGGTGCTGGCATCCATCCTGACCTGGACCATCTGGATCGCCAAGACCATCGAACTGGTGACCGCACGTCGCCGTCTGCGTCGTGAAATCATCGAGCTGAAAGGCGCCCGCAACCTGGCTCAGGCCAGCGACCAGGCTCGCGCCAAGCACAGCTTCAGCGAAATCCTCATCGAAGACGCCCGCGAAGAGCTGAAACTCTCGGCTACCAGCCGCGAGAAGGAAGGCATCAAGGAACGCGTCAGTTTCCGCCTCGAGCGCCTGGTCGGCGCCTGCGGTCGCGACATGAGCAAAGGCACCGGGGTGCTCGCCACCATCGGTTCCACCGCCCCCTTCGTCGGCCTGTTCGGTACCGTCTGGGGCATCATGAACAGCTTCATCGGCATCGCCAAAACCCAGACCACCAACCTGGCCGTCGTCGCTCCAGGCATCGCCGAAGCACTGCTGGCCACCGCACTGGGCCTGGTTGCCGCGATTCCTGCGGTGATCATCTACAACGCCTTCTCGCGCTCGATCAGTGCCTACAAGGCGCAGGTCGCCGATGCATCCGCTCAGGTGCTGCTGCTGGTCAGCCGTGACCTGGACATGCTGCCGAACAGCGATCGCGCCCAACAGCCTCACATGGTCAAGGCGGGTTAAGGCCATGGGTCTTCATCTCAACGAAAACGGCGGCGACGATCTTCAGGAAAACCACGAGATCAACGTCACGCCCTTCATCGACGTGATGCTGGTGCTGCTGATCATCTTCATGGTCGCCGCGCCACTGGCTACCGTCGACGTGAAGATCGATCTGCCTGCATCCAGCGCCAAGCCGGCACCGCGCCCGGACAAGCCGATCTACCTGAGCATCAAGGACGACAAGAAGCTGTTCCTCGACAACGACGAGGTACAGCCGGCCATGCTCGGCGCGGCGCTGGACAAGCTGACGCAGAATGACAAGGACAAGACCATCTTCGTACGCGGTGACAAGGGCGTCGAATACGGCGACCTGATGGAAGTCATGGACACCCTGCGTGGCACCGGTTATCTGAAGATCGGCCTGGTAGGCCTGGAGACGGTCGGCTCGCAATGAAGAAATCCAGCCGCACGTTCTCCTGGTTCGCTAGCCTGGTCATCGTGGTTGGGCTGCACATCGGCCTGTTCCTCTGGGCCATGTACTGGCAACCCCAGGCGACGCCCATCGAACTGCCCCCCGCAGCCATGATCGTCGAACTGGAGCCACTGCCCCCGGCCGCGCCCAAGCCTGCACCGCCACCGCCACCGGAAGTCGTTCCGGAGGAGCCCGAGCCTCAGCCGAAACTGGTCGAAGCGCCGAAGCCGACGCTGGCGGTGACGCCACCCAAGCCCAAGCCGAAGCCCAAACCCAAGCCGCCGAAGCCCAAGCCACCCGAGCCGAAGCCGCCGGAGCCTCAGGACGAACCGCCAGAAGACGCCCCACCTGCGCCTCCTGCACCGGCGCAAGCCAAGCCGGCCGCCCCCCAGCAGGCGCCGATCAGTTCGCCGAGCAAGGCTGAAGTCAGCTGGCAGAGTGAGCTGCTGGGCCACCTGGCCAAGCACAAGCGCTACCCGGAAGACGCGCGCCGTCGCGGTCTCGAGGGCGTCAACCGCTTGCGTTTCGTGGTCGATGCCAATGGCATGGTGCTGTCGTACACGCTGGTCGGCAAATCCAGCAGTGCGTCCCTGGACCGGGCCACGCTGCAGATGATACGCCGTGCACAACCGCTGCCGAAACCGCCAGCCGAACTGCTCAAGGATGGCAGCGTGGAAATCGTCGCACCATTCATCTACTCCCTGGAGCGCGGCCGCGGCCGCTGATGCCGTTATCCGCCCCTGGCCGAAAAGCCGGGGCGGATACCCTCCCCAGCTGCAATATCCGCCCCGCAGACACACCTCAGTGGTTGGTTACATGGAAGACAGCGGCTATGCTTGGCTGCATCTCAATGGACTAAGACTATGACCCTCACTGAACTGCGCTACATCGTGACGCTCGCTCAGGAACAACATTTCGGTCGAGCCGCGGAGCGCTGTCACGTCAGCCAGCCCACCCTGTCGGTCGGCGTCAAGAAACTCGAAGACGAACTGGGCGTGCTGATCTTCGAACGCAGCAAGAGCGCCGTGCGCCTGACGCCAGTCGGCGAAGGCATCGTCACCCAGGCTCAGAAGGTACTGGAGCAGGCTCAGGGCATCCGCGAGTTGGCCCAGGCTGGCAAGAACCAGTTGGCGGCACCGCTGAAGATCGGCGCCATCTATACGGTCGGCCCCTATCTGTTCCCTCATCTGATCCCACAGCTGCATCGCGTGGCCACCCAGATGCCGCTGTACATCGAAGAAAACTTCACCCACGTGCTGCGCGACAAACTGCGCACCGGCGAGCTGGACGCGATCATCGTCGCGCTGCCGTTCCAGGAAGCCGACGTGCTGACCCTGCCGCTGTACGACGAGCCCTTCTACGCCCTGCTGCCTGCCGATCACCCGTGGACGGCAATGAAGACCATCGACACCAAGCTGCTCAATGACAAGAGTCTGCTGCTGCTTGGCGAGGGCCATTGTTTCCGCGACCAGGTGCTGGAGGCCTGCCCGACCTTGCGCAAAGGCGAGGAACAAGCCCGGCACACCACGGTGGAATCCAGCTCGCTGGAAACCATCCGTCATATGGTCGCCTCGGGCCTCGGCGTTTCCATCCTGCCTTTCTCGGCAGTGGACAGCCACCACTATGCCCCGGGCGTGATCGAAGTACGCCCCCTCAGCCCGCCGGCGCCGTTCCGCACCGTAGCCATCGCCTGGCGCGCCAGCTTCCCACGGCCGAAGGCCATCGAAGTGCTGGCCGACTCCATCCGCCTGTGCTCGGTTGCCAAGCCCCTGCCGCTTAACGTCTGAGGGCAACGATGAGTGAGCTGTCGACGGTTTCCGTCACCGACCTCAAAGGCGTTGGTGCGGCCCTGGCGGAAAAACTCGCCAAGGTTGGCCTGGAAACCCTGCAGGACATCCTTTTCCACCTGCCTCTGCGCTATCAGGATCGCACCCGGATCGTCCCTATCGGTGCCCTGCGACCTGGCCAGGATGCCGTGGTCGAGGGCACCGTTTCCGGGGCCGATGTGGTCATGGGCAGGCGTCGCAGCCTGCTGGTGCGCCTGAGTGACGGCAGTGGCACGCTCAGTCTGCGCTTCTACCATTTCAGCAATGCGCAGAAGGAAGGCCTCAAGCGTGGTACCCAGGTGCGCTGCTACGGTGAAATCCGCCCGGGTTCGTCCGGGCTGGAGATTTACCATCCCGAGTACCGCGCGCTCTCCGGGGACGAACCGCCGGCCGTGGAACAAACCCTGACGCCGATCTATCCGACCACCGAAGGGCTGACCCAACAGCGCCTGCGCCAGCTCAGCGAACAGGCTCTGGTTCGCCTTGGCCCGCACAGCCTGCCGGACTGGCTGCCCCGCGAGCTGGCCGACGACTATCAGCTGGCGCCGCTGGACCAGGCGATTCGCTACCTGCATCGCCCGCCACCGGATGCAGACCTCGAGGAGCTCGCCGAAGGCCGGCACTGGGCCCAGCATCGGCTGGCCTTCGAAGAACTGCTGACCCACCAGCTGTCGATGCAGCGCCTGCGAGAAAGCGCTCGTGCGCAGCGCGCGCCTGCATTGCCGGTCGCGCAGAAGCTGCCAGGTAAATTCCTCGCCAACCTCGGCTTCACCCCCACCGGTGCGCAGCAGCGGGTCGGCGCAGAAATCGCCTATGACCTGAGCCAGGGCGAACCGATGCTGCGCCTGGTGCAGGGCGATGTGGGTGCCGGCAAGACCGTGGTCGCGGCCTTCGCCGCACTGCAGGCAATCGAAGCCGGCTATCAGGTCGCGCTGATGGCGCCCACGGAAATCCTCGCCGAGCAGCATTACCTCAATTTCAGCCGTTGGCTGCAGCCGCTGGGCCTGGAAACCGCCTGGCTGGCCGGCAAGCTCAAGGGCAAGGCGCGCGCCACCGCCCTGGAACAGATCGCTGCCGGTGTCCCCATGGTGGTCGGCACCCACGCGCTGTTCCAGGAAGAGGTGCGCTTCCGCAACCTGGCCCTGGCGATCATCGACGAACAGCACCGTTTCGGCGTACAGCAGCGTCTGGCACTGCGCCAGAAAGGCGTTGGCGGCCGGCTCAGCCCGCATCAGCTGATCATGACCGCGACGCCCATCCCACGCACGCTGGCGATGAGCGCCTATGCGGATCTGGACACCTCGATTCTCGACGAACTGCCGCCGGGCCGTACACCGGTGAACACCGTACTGGTGGCGGACAGCCGTCGCTTCGAGGTGGTCGAGCGGGTGCGCTCGGCCTGCAACGAAGGCCGTCAGGCGTACTGGGTCTGCACGCTGATCGAAGAGTCCGAGGAGTTGACCTGCCAGGCGGCGGAAACCACCTACGAAGACCTGGCTGCAGCGCTGGTCGGTCAGCAGGTCGGTTTGATCCACGGGCGCATGAAGCCCGCCGAAAAAGCCGCGGTGATGGATCAGTTCAAACAGGGTCAACTACAGTTGCTGGTAGCCACCACGGTGATCGAGGTAGGCGTCGACGTGCCCAATGCCAGCCTGATGATCATCGAGAATCCCGAGCGCCTTGGCCTGGCACAACTGCATCAGTTAAGGGGAAGGGTCGGCCGGGGCAGCGCGGCCAGCCATTGCGTGCTGCTCTACCATCCGCCGCTGTCACAGATCGGTCGCGAGCGGCTGGGCATCATGCGCGAAACCTGTGATGGCTTCATCATTGCGGAGAAGGATCTCGAGCTGCGCGGCCCCGGAGAAATGCTCGGCACTCGACAAACCGGCCTGCTGCAGTTCAAGGTAGCTGATCTGATGCGTGATGCCGACCTGCTGCCGGCGGTTCGCGATGCGGCTCAGGCCCTGCTGGAGCACTGGCCACAGCATGTCAGCCCGCTGCTGGAACGCTGGATGCGGCATGGTCAACAATATGGGCAAGTTTGAACATTACACAGGACGATCGTCGACTCGCGAGGTCGCATTGTCAGCTTGCTGGTTATACTTGGGGAGCTGCATCCCCCTTTACGACGGAACACGTCATGACTGAAGTAGCCATCGCCGACCTCTCCCCCCAACCGCCTCTGGTGATTCGCCAGTTGCTGGAAAAGCTTGGTCTGAGCTATCAGGTGCGCAATGAGCAGCCTGGGCTGCCAGCCGCACAGCGCGTACAGACCGTGCTGCTTGAGGATGCGGTGGGCGCCCTGCTGGTGCTGTTCCCTCAGAACCAGTTGCTGGACCTCAATCGCCTGGCCGAACTGACCGGTCGCAAGCTCACGGCGGTCAAACCCGAGCGCCTGGATCGCATGCTCGGCAAGCATGACCTGGTGATACTGCCCGGAATCCCCGCACTGACCAGCTCGCCCTGCCTGTACGACGAGCGCTTGCTCGAGGCGCCGAGCCTGTACATCCAGTCGGGCGAGCCCGGCGTGCTGCTGGAACTCCATACCGAATCCTTCAAGGGCCTGCTGGGCAAGGCCAGTGCCGCGCGCTTCGGCGAGCCGGTGAGCAAGGTGCGGCTCAATCTGACCCGCCCCGACGATGATCGCAACGAGATCAGCCACGCCGTACAGGCCTTCACCGCGCGGCGCATCCAGCAACGTCTGGAAGAGACCATCGAGATTCCACCGCTGGCGGAAACCGCGCAGAAGATCATCAAGCTGCGGGTCGACCCCAACGCCACTGTCGACGATATCACCGGCGTGGTCGAGACCGACCCGGCCCTGGCGGCGCAGGTGGTGAGCTGGGCCGCATCGCCCTACTACGCCGCCCCCGGCAAGATCCGCTCGGTGGAAGACGCCATCGTTCGCGTACTGGGCTTCGACCTGGTGATCAACCTGGCCCTGGGCCTGGCCCTGGGCAAGACCCTCAGCCTGCCCAAGGACCAACCGCAGCAGACCACGCCCTACTGGCAACAGGCGATCTACACCGCCGCCGTGATCGAAGGCCTGACGCGCGCCATGCCGCGCGCCCAACGCCCGGAAGCGGGTCTGACCTATCTGGCGGGGCTGCTGCACAACTTCGGCAATCTGGTGCTGGCTCACGTGTTCCCGCCGCACTTCTCGCTGATCTGCCGCCACCTGGAGGTCAACCAGCACCTGCCACACAGCTATATCGAGCAGCACCTGCTGGGCATCAGCCGCGAACAGATCGGCTCCTGGCTGATGCGTTACTGGGACATGCCCGAAGAGCTGGCGGTGGCACTGCGCTTTCAGCACGACTCGAGCTACAGCGGCAACCACTCCACCTACCCGAACCTGGTCTATCTGGCGGTCAGCCTGTTGCGCAACCACGGTATCGGTACCGGGCCGGAGCGTGAAATCCCGCAGAGCCTGCTCGACAACCTGGGCATTACCCGGGACAAGGCGGAAGAAGCGCTGAGCAAGGTGCTGGCCGCAGAGGTCGCGCTACGCGATCTCGCGTCGCAGTTCGGGTCACCGAACTGATAGCGGCTGCGGCCACTCGCGCTGCGCGTGGCCGCGAAGGTTTTCCGCTGGATCAGGCCGCTTTCTTGTCGGCCGGGCGCTTGGGACGCAGGTATTTGGTCAGACCCTGAAACCAGATCACCAGAGCGGGATTGCCCTGAATCTGGATGTCCTTGTTCTGGATACCCTGCATGAAGGCCAGTTGCTTGTTCTTCGCCGTCAGGGTGGCGAAGCCGAAAGGTGAATCCTTGAAGCCGATGGCGAAGGCCGGCTCGCTGGCCATGCCGCGCTTGCTGCTGACGCGCTGTTCACGGACGACGAAGTGACGAGCGACTTTGCCATCGAGCGTATGCAACTGAAACACCAGATCGCGACCCTCCAGTTGCTGACGGAATGCCGGATTGTCACGGCTTGCCTTGGCCATGAGACGGCCCAGCATCCAGAGAAGAAAACGGAATTTCATGGCATGGCCTGCTTGGGCGGAGAAAACGGAGGCCGCCGATTGTAGCGACTTACCGCAAGCCTGACAGCTAGCCTGGGGACATTGCTAGCGCCAGCTCCAGACGAGGGTCTGCTGACATTTCGGAACAGCCGGCTTTCAACACCCGCATGACTGAGCGCAGTAGTTTTCACACATTCCGTGATTGCCAGCATTGCGCTGAAACGTCAGCAGACCCCAGGGCTCAGTTGACCGAGTCCTTGAGAGCTTTGCCGGGTTTGAAGGCGACGGTGTTGCTGGCCTTGATCTTCACCGGCTCCCCGGTCTGCGGGTTCTTGCCGGTACGAGCACCGCGATGGCGCTGTACGAACGTACCGAAGCCGACCAGCGTCACACTGTCCTTGCGGTTCAGTGCACCGGTGATTTCTTCGAGAACGGCGTTGAGTACACGATTGGCCTGATCCTTGGTCAGATCGGCTTTTTCCGCGATAGCGGCGGCGAGTTCGGGTTTGCGCATAAATGCCTCATTTACGGTTTGTTGTTGTTGTGTTCCGTGCCATGCGGCGCCAAGGCGCCGCGACAGCTCTACACTGCGGCAGGCATGGGGAGAATGGCACGCTCCAGAGGGCTTCGCCAGCCCCGTTTCAGGCTAAATCAGGCAATTTTGTCGAGCAGGCGACAGAACGCTCAGGGCAGCAGGGCCGGTAGTTGACGATTGAGTGCCAGTTTTTCCTGAACCGCTGCGCCGGTCAGCGCATACCCCAGCAGGGCGCCAGAGGCGTCGTGGCATAGCGCCCGTATATCCGCACCGCTGCCCTCGACCGTCCAGTTGCCATGGCTTCCACGCGGTGGTGGCGACACGACCAATGGGCAGGCAGGGGTTTTCACGGTCACCGGCATGGCCCCGTAGGTCACGTCTCCCGGCGTACCGCTGAGGGTTTTCGCCAGTGCACGGGCGCAGGCCATCAGCGGCATCACATAGAGCAGATTGAGACCGTCGACCTCCGCACAATCGCCGAGTGCGTAGATATTGGCGTGGGAGGTGCGCAGTTGGCGGTCGACCATGACGCCGCGGTTGATGGCCAGGCCGGCAGCGGCAGCCAGATCGGTGCGCGGGCGCAGACCAACCGCAGAGATCACCAGATCACAGGCGATCGACCGGCCATCGGACAGATGCGCCGCGAGCCCGTCACCCGCATGTTGCAGCCGGCTGACCACTGGCCCCAGGTGCAAGCGCACGCCCAATGCCTCCAGCCCCGCCTGCACGGCAGCGGCCGCTTCGGCAGGCAGCAGGGCCGGCATCAGTTGTTCGCAGGGTGCAACCAGATCGACCTCGTAGCCACCGAGCGACAGGTCGTTGGCGAACTCGCAGCCGATCAGGCCGGCACCCAGAATCAGCACGCGGCGCTTGCCCTGCGCCGCCTGGCGAAAATGCCCGTAACCGTGCAGGTCGTTGACCGTGAACAGCTCCTCGCTGGCGTCGCCCTCGATGGGCACGCGCAGCACCTCGGCGCCCCAGGCGAGCACCAGATCACGGTATGGCACCGCCTCCTCGCCGATCCACAGGCGTTTGTGCCCCGGGTCGATACCGGTAACCCGCGTGTGGGTCCACACCTGGGCAGCCAGCTGTTCGGCCATCGCCCCGGGCTCGGCCATGCACAGGCCATCGGCATCCTTGCTCTTGGCGAAGCCGGTGGACAGCATCGGCTTGGAGTAAGAACGACCATCATCGGCAGTGATCAGCAACAGCGGCGTTTCGCTGTCCAGCTTGCGAAATTCACGTGCCAGGTTGTAGCCGGCCAGGCCGGTGCCGACGATTACCACGGGGTCGCTCATTGCTCGTTCCTGTTGGGTTGGTCTCGCGAGGGCTCAGTTGATCTCGATCATCTCGAAGTCGATCTTGCCCACGCCACAGTCGGGGCACAGCCAGTCTTCCGGCACATCTTCCCAGCGGGTGCCGGGCTCGATGCCGTCATCGGGCCAGCCATCACGCTCGTCGTAGATCAGTCCGCAGACCACACATTGCCACTTTTTCATAAACGCTCTCCGGCGTAGTCACGGTCATTGCGCGGGCACGCTACCGCAAATGCCGGGACGCGCCAAGCACACGCGACGAACGCCGGGGCAGGCCGAAACCCGCGGCAATGCCCATGCTAGACTCCGCGCATCTCCATATCGCGAATCCGCACCGTGCCCCGTTCCGCCTCCCAGACGCCAGACTGGCTGTCCCGCGATCAACTGCAGCCCGCGCCATCAGCCGCCATCTGCGCCTGGCTGTTCGACGAGCGCTCACTGACCCGCCGGTTGAGCGAGCTGTCCGATGGCGGTTTCAGCGTCATCCCGCTGCGTGAAGGCTGGCTGGAGCTGCGTGACGACGAGTGCGCCGCGCTCGATGTGCCGTCTGGCAGCCTTGGCTGGGTGCGCGAGGTGCATCTGCGCGGCAATGCCGAGCCCTGGGTGTTCGCTCGCAGCGTAGCGGCCCGTGAGGCGCTGACCGACTCCGGCCTGGACCTGCAGCAGCTGGGTAGCCGCTCCCTTGGCGAGTTGCTGTTCAGCGACCAGGCCTTCGAACGAGGCGCATTGCAGGTGTGTCATTACCCGGCCGCCTGGCTGCCTGCAGACAACCCGCATCAGGGACTGTGGGCGCGGCGCTCGTGCTTTCGCCGTGACCGTCTGGCGGTGCTGGTCGCCGAAGTGTTCCTGCCCGCGTTCTGGCTCGCCGCCCACTAGCGCCGACACACCTGGCGCCCGGTGCCTGCGCCCGTATAATCCGCGCACCCCGCCAGGAGAAACCGACGATGTACACCCGCCTGCTGCAATCGCTCAACCGCCTGCACCCACGGGCATGGGACTTCGTGCAGTTGATGCGCCTGGAAAAGCCGATTGGCATCTACCTGCTGCTCTGGCCGACCCTGTGGGCACTGTGGATCGCTGCCGAGGGTGTACCGAGTACCAGAAACCTGGTGATCTTCGTGGTCGGGGTAATTCTGATGCGCGCGGCGGGCTGCGTGATCAACGATTACGCCGACCGCAACTTCGACGGCCATGTCAGTCGCACCAAGGCCCGCCCGCTGGCCAGCGGGCGGGTCAGCGCCCGCGAAGCGCTGATCCTGTTCGCGGTGCTGATCGCCCTCAGCTTCGGCCTGGTGTTGCTGACCAATGCCACCACCGTCTGGCTGTCGTTCGGTGCACTGGGCGTGGCCGCGCTCTACCCCTTCATGAAACGCTACACCTATTACCCCCAGGTGGTGCTGGGTACCGCGTTCTCCTGGGGCATGCCGATGGCGTTCACCGCAGAAACCGGCAGCCTGCCGGTGGCCGCCTGGCTGCTGCTGCTCGCCAACGTGATCTGGACCGTCGCCTACGATACCTACTACGCCATGGCCGACCGTGAGGACGACCTGAAAATCGGCGTGAAATCCACGGCGATCCTGTTCGGCGACGCCGACCGGGTGATCATCCTCGGCCTGCAGGGCCTGACACTGCTGTGCCTGTGCCTGGCCGGTGCGCGCTTCGAGCTGGGCCTGTATTTCTACCTTGGCCTGCTGGCCGCTGCTGCCTGTTTCGCCTGGGAATTTCACATGACTCGCGAACGCGAGCCGATGGTCTGCTTCCAGGCATTCCTGCACAACCACTGGGCTGGCCTGGCGATCTTCATCGGCATCGTGCTGGATTACGCCCTGCGCTAGGACCTTGTGCAGCGCCCGCCGCGCCTCGCCTTGCCGCACGGCTGTCATATCGCTGCAATAATTCCGTTATCTAATGCGCCGCATGACAGTTGAATGAATTGAGGCTCGACCCATGGTTGGCAAGAACATCCTGATCGTCGATGACGAAGCGCCGATCCGCGAAATGATCGTGGTAGCGCTGGAAATGGCCGGATACGAGTGCCTGGAAGCGGAAAATACCCAGCAGGCCCACGCCATCATCGTCGATCGCAAACCCGATCTGATCCTGCTCGACTGGATGCTGCCCGGCACCTCCGGCATCGAGCTGGCCCGACGCCTCAAGCGCGACGAGCTGACCGGCGACATCCCGATCATCATGCTCACCGCCAAGGGCGAAGAGGACAACAAGATCCAGGGCCTGGAGGTCGGTGCCGACGATTACATCACCAAGCCCTTCTCGCCCCGCGAGCTGGTCGCCCGCCTGAAAGCGGTACTGCGCCGCGCCGGCCCCAGCGACAGCGAAGGCCCGATCGAAGTGGGCGGGCTGTTGCTCGACCCGATCAGCCACCGCGTGACCATCGACGGCAAGCCGGCGGAAATGGGGCCCACCGAATATCGCCTGCTGCAATTCTTCATGACGCATCAGGAACGCGCGTACACTCGCGGCCAACTGCTCGACCAGGTATGGGGCGGCAACGTCTACGTCGAAGAACGTACCGTCGACGTGCATATCCGCCGCCTGCGCAAAGCGCTCGGCGAAGCCTACGAAAATCTGGTGCAGACGGTGCGCGGCACCGGTTATCGTTTCTCCACCAAGGGCTGACCGGCAGCCTGGAGCGCAACATGACAGGGACACGCGGACGGATGAGCGCAACGTGACGAGCAACTGGCGCGGCGCCATAACCCGCCGCCTGCTGCTACTGGTCGCCGCCTGTCTGGTGCTGGGCGTGATCACCGGCCAGTATGCCTGGGCGCTGGCCCTGGGTTTGGCCATTCACCTGGCATGGACGCTCAGCCAATTGTTGCGCCTGCATGCCTGGCTCAAGGATCACCAGCCCGACGAACCACCGCCAGACGGCTACGGCCTGTGGGGCGAGGTGTTCGACAGCATCTATCACCTGCAACGTCGCAACCAGCGTGCCCGCGGCCGCCTGCAAGCGGTGATCGACCGTGTCCAGGAGTCCACCGCGGCCCTGCGCGATGCCGTGATCATGCTCGACAGCCACGGCAATCTGGAATGGTGGAACAAGGCCTCGGAAACCCTGCTGGGCCTGAAAACCCCTCAGGACAGCGGTCAGTCGATCACCAACCTGGTACGTGATCCACGCTTCAAGGAATACTTCGAGCGCGGCAAATACCTCGAGCCGCTGGAGCTGCCCTCGCCGGTCAACCCGCGCAAGCAGCTGCAACTGAACATCACCCGCTATGGCAATCAGGAACACCTGATGCTGGTCCGTGACGTGACGCGGCTGCATCAGCTCGAACAGATGCGCAAGGATTTCGTCGCCAACGTTTCCCACGAGTTGCGTACGCCGCTCACGGTGATTTCCGGCTACGTGGAAACCCTGCAGGACAACGTCGACGAGATCAATCCGCGCTGGCGCCGTGCCCTGCAACAGATGCAGCAACAGGGCTCGCGCATGCAGTGCCTGCTCAACGATCTGCTCCTGCTGGCCAAACTGGAAGCCACCGACTACCCGTCCGACAACCAGCCCGTGCCGGTCGAGCAACTCCTGCAGGCAATCAAGACCGATGCCCAGGCGCTGTCTGCGGAGCATAACCACCGCATCAGCCTGGACGCCGACGCCGGAGTCAGGCTCAAGGGCAGCGAGTCGGAACTGCGTAGCGCCTTTTCGAATCTGGTGTTCAATGCGGTCAAGTACACCCAGGCCGAAGGCGAAATCCGCATTCGCTGGTGGCAGGACGAACAGGGCGCGCACCTGTCCGTGCAGGACACCGGGCCGGGCATCGAGGCCAAGCACCTGCCGCGGCTGACCGAGCGCTTCTATCGGGTGGACTCCAGCCGTGCCAGCAACACCGGCGGTACCGGTCTGGGCCTGGCGATCGTCAAGCACGTGCTGCTGCGCCACCGCGGCCAACTGGACATCACCAGCGTCGTCGGCAAGGGCAGCCTGTTCACCTGTCACTTCCCGGCGGCCCAGATAGCGCAGCGCGAGCGCTGACTACTTTAGGGCCTGTGACCCGGGCCCTATTGCAAAGCACAGTCCCAAGCCCCACCCTTTAGCAATATCTGGTCACACGAACTCCCCATGGATCCCTCTACGAGCGTCTCCTTCTCCACCTATTTCGCCGATTTCGGCCTCGTGCTGTTCGCCCTGTTTCTGGTGCTGCTCAACGGCTTCTTCGTTGCCGCCGAGTTCGCCATGGTCAAGCTGCGGGCCACCAAGGTCGAAGCCCTGGCCCAGGAGAATGGCTGGCGCGGACACATCCTGCGTACCGTGCACAACCAGCTCGACGCCTATCTGTCGGCCTGCCAGCTGGGTATCACCCTGGCGTCCCTCGGCCTTGGGTGGGTCGGTGAACCGGCTTTCGCCCACCTGCTCGAACCCCTGCTGACCTCCATCGGCATCGAGTCGCAGAAGCTGATTCACGGCATCGCCTTCTTCACCGCCTTCTTCATCATTTCCTACTTGCACATCGTCGTCGGCGAGCTGGCGCCCAAGTCCTGGGCGATTCGCAAGCCCGAGCTGCTGTCGCTGTGGACGGCGGTGCCGCTGTACCTGTTCTACTGGGCCATGTACCCGGCGATTTTCCTGCTCAATGCCAGCGCCAACGCCATTCTGCGTATCGCCGGCCAGGGCGAGCCGGGGGCGCACCACGACCATCACTACAGCCGCGATGAGCTCAAGCTGATCCTGCACTCCAGCCGTGCCAGCGACCCGACCGACCAGGACATGCGCGTGCTCGCCTCGGCGGTCGAATTGGGCGAGCTGGACGTGGTGGACTGGGCCAACTCCCGCGAAGACCTGATCTACCTCGAGCTCAACGCCTCGCTGGATGAAGTGTTCAGCGTGTTCCGTCGCCACAAGTACAGCCGCTACCCGATCTACGACGAGGCCGCTGGCGAGTTCGTCGGCGTGCTGCATATCAAGGACCTGCTGCTGCACCTGTCGCTGCTGGAAATGCTGCCCTCGACCCTGCGCCTCAGCGAGCTGATGCACCCCCTGGAGAAGGTCAACCGCAACCTGCCACTCTCCGAGTTGCTGGAGCAGTTCCGCAAAGGCGGCGCCCACTTCGCGCTGGTCGAGGAAGCCGATGGCAAGGTCATCGGCTACCTGACCATGGAAGACGTGCTCGAAGCCCTGGTCGGCGATATTCAGGACGAACACCGCAAGGCCGAGCGCGGCATCCTCGCCTATCAACCCGGCAAGCTGCTGGTGCGCGGTGATACGCCGCTGTTCAAGCTGGAGCGGCTGCTCGGCGTCGACCTCGACCATATCGAGGCGGAAACCCTCGCGGGGCTGATCTACGAAACCCTCAAGCGGGTGCCCGAGGAAGAGGAATCACTCGAGGTCGCCGGCCTTCGCCTGATCGTCAAGAAGATGAAGGGCCCGAAGATCCTGCTGGCCAAGGTCATCAAACTCGACTGATCGACGCGCATCCCAGGCGTATCAACGCCTGGAGGCGGGTCGAATGAAGCGATCGAAAAAGCTGACCGATCGGTCATCTACGCTTCTATCCAGCACACTCATATCTGATCCGAAACAATCACTTACGACCGTTCGTCGGGCTACTCGAATAACTTGTGCAAGTGGGCAGTCCATCGGCGTGCACCGCATCGAATGGGTGCACGCCATCACATGAACAGACTGCCAAGGATTCAGCCATGCAACTCAATGGAATCACGTCGAAAACCGCACTCGCCCTCTGCCTCGCTGGTGCTTCGCACGCCTACGCCGACTCTATCACTGACCCGATCTCCACCATCGGCGTCATCGGCTCGCACAATCAGTACAAGCTGAGCACCTTTGGCGAAAGCGACAAGGAGCGTCTGAATCAGGGCGGTCTGTTCTATAACTTCGGCAACAAGCTGACGGGCCATGAAGGCTTCATCTATCAAGCGGGCATCGAAGGCCAGTACCGCAAGAAAGACGACGACAAGTACCAGGCAGCCCGTGCCGACCTCGACCTGGGCTTGCGTGCCGCGCTGAGCACCAACAACTACATCGACTTCATCGTTGGTGGCGGCTATGACTGGGGTCGCATCGAGCAGGACGATGCCGGCCCGCTTGATACCAACGTCAAACTGACCAGCAAAGCCCCCTTTGCCAAGGCCGGCATCGGCTACAACTACCTGACGTCCGATTACACCGTCCGCCTCGAGGCCGGCGCACGTTATTCGCTCGATGCAGAAGCCGAACTGAAAGTCAGAGGCGAAGGCAGCGACACCGTTGACCTGAAGGACAAGGCCAACCCGTACGCCGAGCTGACCGTGCTGTGGAACAAGGGCATCAACAACCTGCCAGTCAGCACCAGCCTGTACTACACCCGCACGAACTACAAAGTCGACAGCGACAGCGTGCTGGCTGAAAACAGCAAGCTCAAACAGGAACAGGTTGGCCTGAAAGTCGGCCTGGCGTTCTAAGCTTCCTGCACAAGCGAGTGCCCGGCCGTCAGGCTGGGTACCTCGCTGCTCAGAATGAAATCCGCCGCACGCTCGCCGATCATGATGCACGCCGCATTGGTGTTGCCGCTGATCAGCGTCGGCATGATGGAGGCATCGGCAACCCGCAAGTTCTCAATGCCGCGCACCTTAAGCGCCGGTGTCACCACCGCCATCTCGTCAGTGCCCATCCTGCAGGTGCCAACCGGGTGAAACACGGTGGCCGCGCACTCGCGCAAATGCGCCAATAACTGCTCATCGGTCTGCACTTCCGACCCTGGCAGCATCTCGACGCCACGCGAATTATCGAACGCTGGCTGGGCAAGAATCCTGCGCGCCAGTTTCATACCCTCGATCAATACGCGCGCGTCCGCTTCATCGCTGAAGAAGTTGAAGTCGACAAGCAGGCTGCGTCCCGCCCCCAGACGCACCTCACCAATGCTCTTCGGGCGCAGCACGCAGGTATGGATGGCATAGCCATGGCCCCACTCGAACAGCCGCCCACGGTGGCTTCGATAACCGGGCACGAAATGCATCTGCACATCGGGCAACGCCTCGGCCAGGGGCGTACGGGCAAAGCCGCCGGCCTCGACGTAGTTGGTGGTCAGCCAACCCATCTTCTGCGCCAGGTACTTGAACGGCGATACCAGCACCTTGGGCAGCGAACCGAGGGAGAAGCCCAGCGATAGCGGGCTCTTCGAGCGCACGGTAACCAGGCCATCAACATGATCCTGGAGGTTCTTGCCTACTCCGGCCAGATTAACCCGGCAAGCCACACCGGCGGCCTCCAGCTCGGCCTTGGGGCCGATGCCGGACTTCAGCAGCAGATGCGCTGAACCGAGGGAGCCGGCGCAGAGAATGGTCTCACGACGGCACAGCAAGGTACGCCACTGTTCGCCCTGCTGTAGCTCTACACCGGTGACGCGGTCGCCCTCGAGGATCAGCCGCTCCACCTGGCAGCCAGTGAGCACGGTGAGGTTGCTGCGTTCACGCACTGGATGGACGAAGGCTCGATAGCTGGACAGGCGCTTGGCGTTCTTCTGGGTCACGTTGTAGATACCCACGCCTTCCAGGGTGCCGCCGTTGAAATCGTCGTTTTGGCGCAGACCCAGCTGCTCGGCCGCGCGGATATAAATCCTGGACAGCGGGTTGGGATCACGCGGCTTGTCCACCAGCAACTCGCCCTGAGTGCCGTGATACAGCAACGACTGACCGAGACGGTTACCTTCCGAACGCTTGAAATACGGCAGTACGTCCTGCCAGCTCCAGCCGGTGCAGCCCGCCGCCTGCCAACGCTGGTAATCGCTGGCATCGCCACGGATGTAGATCATGCTGTTCATCGAACTGGAGCCACCGAGCACCTTGCCGCGTGGCGTGTGCAGGCTGCGCCCGGCCAGATGCTGCTGAGGTGTGGAAAAGTAGTTCCAGCTGAACACGCGGCTCTTGTACAGGGTGATGGTGCCGGCCGGTACCTGCACGCGCGGGCTGGCGTCGCTGCCGCCGGCCTCGATCAGACACACGCGAACGCCAGGGTCGGCGCTGAGGCGGTTGGCCAATACGCAGCCGGCGGAGCCGGCACCGACGATCAGGTAGTCGAAGGCGTCATCCATTTCAGTGCACCGCCTCCATGTCATCGTGCAGCAGGCCGAGGATATGCCGCTTCATGCGGATGAACTCCGGCTCCATGACCACGTCCAGATTGCGGGGCCGATCGATGGGTACGTCGAGAATTTCCTTGATCCGCCCGGGGCGCGCGCCCATCACGTAGATGCGGTCGGCGAGCAGGATGGCTTCGTCGATATCGTGGGTGACGAACACAACGGTCTTCTTGCTGTTGCCCCACACTTGCAGCAGCAATTGCTGCATTTGCAGACGCGTCTGGCTGTCGAGCGCACCGAAGGGCTCGTCCATCAGCAGGATCTGCGGGTCGTTGGCCAATGCCCGGGCAATCGCCACGCGCTGCATCATGCCGCCGGACAATTGCTTGGGGTAATGCCCGGCGAACTTGGCCAGCCCCACCTCGCCCAGATAGTAGTCGACGATGGTATTGATCTCACCACTGCCGAGCCCACGGCGTTTGAGGCCGAACTCGATGTTCTGACGTACCGTCAGCCAGGGGAACAATGTATAGCCCTGAAACACCATGCCGCGGTCGGCGCCGGGGCCCTCGACCTTCTTGCCACCGACGTAGATGTCACCATCGCTGGGCTCATTGAGGCCAGCGGTGAGGTAGAGCAGGCTCGACTTGCCACAGCCGGACGGACCGACGATCACCGCGAACTGTTGATCCGGTACCTCGAAGGAAACCCGATCCAGGGCGGTGAAGGTATCGCCGTTGGGCGACTGATAGCGCAGGCTGACGTTGTCCACACGCAGGCGTGCGGTGACCTCGGCGTACTCGCTGAGCGCGGGCATCACGTAGGGTTTCTTGGCTACTGCGCCCATGCGGTAATCCTCAGTCGAAGCAAGCGGAACAGTTGATCGGTGAGCAGCCCGAGCAGGCCGATGATGGCAATGGCCAGAAAAATCACGTCCACCTGAAAGCCGCGCATGGCCTTGAGGCTGATGTAGCCGAGGCCACTCGAGGCCGCGACCAGCTCGGCCACTACCAAATAGGTCCAGGCCCAGCCCATGGTGACTCGCAGCGTATCGAGTATGCCCGGCAGTGAGGCCGGACCGAGAACGTGCAGCACGACGTCGCGGCGACTTGCACCGAGGGTGTAACTGGCGTTGATCAGATCCCGCGGCACGCCCTTGGACACGTCGGCAATCATCACCAGTTGCTGGAAGAACACACCAAAGATGATGACCGCCACGCGCTGTTCCAGACCGATGCCGATCCACAGAATGAACAGCGGTACGAAAGAGGTCACCGGCAGGTAGCGGATGAAGTTGACCAGGGGTTCGAGGAACGCCTGGACGATGCGAAAGCTGCCCATCAACAGGCCCAATGGCACCGAGACCAGAGACGAAACCGCAAAGCCGATCAGCACCACTTCCAGGCTGGCCAGCACATGCTTGCTCAGGGTGCCGTCACCGGCCAGGCGCACGCCGGCTTCGACGACCTGACCAGGGTTTGGCAGAAACATGGACGGCACCACGCCGCCATAGGACAGAGCGGCCCACAGGCCGAGCACCAGCAGCCAGCACAGGGCGCCGGTGCCGAGCACCAGCTTGCGTGGCAGCTCCACTTTCGGCGTCAGACAGCGCTGCGCCCAGGTTTTTTGCGTGGCCATGAACCACCTCGTGTTGCAGGTATTTGAGAAACCCGTGGCTGCCACGACTTACACCGCGCGCGGATGCCGAGAGTCATCGCGGCAGCGGGGCGTGAACAGCCTGCGGGCGGAACGCTTACGGGGTAACGAACGAGGTATCCACCAAGTCCTCGTAGCTCACTGCGTAAGGCTTGCCCTGCAGGCTGGTCCAGGTTTCGTTGGCCAGGCTGATAACGCCGGCGATGTCGCCCGGTTTTCCCGGAGTGCCAAGCAGTTTTTCGCTCATGGCCTGGTCATAGAACTTCACGCCCTTGGCTGCCTCGGCCAGATCCTTCGGATCGGACAGATAGCCGCCGACGCCCTTGGCCATGATTTCGTAGGCTTCCTGCGGATGGGTCTTGGTGTACTCGACTGCCTTGTACAGGCCAGCGACCAGTGCCTTCACATCTTCAGGTTGCTTCTCGATCACGTCGCAGGACAACGCCACCACGTCGACGATCACCCCAGGCGTCTCGCTGCTGTCGACCAGCACCTTGCCCTGCCCTTTCGCCTTGACCAGCGACAGGTGCGGTTCCCAGGTCACAGCAGCCGGTATGCGGCCAGCGATGAATGCGGTGGCCGCATCGTCAGCAGTCATGTTCTGGATTTCCAGATCGCTCATGCTCATGCCCTTCTGCTTGAGCAGGTAGGACAGCCAGAACTGCGATACCGAACCTTCGTTGACCGCCACCGCCTTGCCTTTCAGCTGCTCCAGGCTGGTCACTTCGTTACCCACCAGTACACCGTCGCCACCGTGACTTTCGTCCAGCGCGGCAACCGCCTTGAAGCAGAAGTTCTTCGAGCGATACTTGAGGATTTCATCGATGGTCGACGCCGAGCCCGACAACTTGCCAGAGGCCTGAGCCGCCATGTACATGGCCGACTCCTCGATCACGGTGAACTCGATATCCAGCCCCTGCTCCTTGAAGTAGCCGAGGTCACGGGCCAGATAAAGCGTGCCGTAACCGACCCAGGTGGTGTGCCCGAGGGTCAGGGTTCCGGCCTGGGCGCTGGCGGCCATGCCGGCGGCTACGGCGGTGCATGCAAAAGAGCGGACGATACGGTGGCGCAAGGACTTGTTCATGAAGCACTCCCACAGCCTGCTGGCTTGTTTTTGGTTTTCATGGGGCAGGGACAGGCCAAGGGCCAAGGGCGTATCGCAGGCCGGCCTCGTGGGGCCGGCACAGTAGTCTTCAGCGCTCTCTACGGAACACGTTGGTTTACAACAGATTCAGTTCACGCCCGGTTCGATCCACCGCGCGGCGGGTCTTCTCCACCAGCTCATCCAGTTCGGCATGAGTGGCGACAAGCGCTGGCGCCATGATCATCCGGCCGAGGGTCGAGCGAATGATCAGCCCCTCATCGAAACCCACAGTGCGGCAGTGCCAGGCGATGTCGTTCTCGTTGGCGAAACGTTTGCGCGTGCCTTTGTCTTCGGCGAACTGCAACGCGGCAACCAGGCCGACACCCTGGATATCGCCAATCAGCGGGTGCCCGCCAAAGGTCTCGCGCAGCAGTTTGTGCAGGTAGGGGCCGGTGTCGGTTTTCACCGTTTCGACGATCTTCTCGTCACGCAGCGCAGTGAGGTTGGCGATGGCCACTGCCGCCGCCACCGGGTGCCCGGCATAGGTCAGGCCATGAGCGAAAAGGCCACCCTGCTGCACCAGCACCTCCGCCATCCGCGCACTGAACACCAGACCACCCATGGGGATGTAACCACTGGTCAGCCCCTTGGCGATGGTCAGCGTGTCCGGTTCGAAACCGAAATGCTGATGGGAGAACCACTCGCCCGTGCGGCCGAAGCCACCGATCACTTCATCGGCACACAGCAATACGTCGTACCGACGGCAGATGCGCTGCACCTCGGCCCAGTAACTGGCCGGCGGGAAGATCATGCCGCCGGCACCCTGGAAGGGCTCGGCCACGAAGGCGGCGACGTTTTCCGCGCCCAGTTCGAGGATCTTCGCCTCGAGCTCGCGGGCGGCCTTGAGGCCAAACGCCTCATCGCTCAGCTCGCCGCCTTCGACGAAATAGTGCGGCTCACCGATATGGGCGAAGTCCGGCAGCATGCCGCCCATCTCGTGCATGAAGCCCATGCCGCCAAGCGCGGTGCTGCCCAGGGTCGAACCGTGGTAACCGTTCCAGCGGCCGATCATCACCTTCTTCTGCGGCTTGCCGAGAATCTGCCAGTAACGCCGCACACTACGAATCAGTACCTCGTTGGCCTCGGAACCGGAGTTGGTATAGATGGCGTGGCTGTAGTGCTCTGGCAGCAGGCTGAAGAGCAGCTCGGAGAGTTCCACGACCCGCGGGTGCGTGGTGTGAAAGAACAGGTTGTAGTAAGGCAGCTCTTCGAGCTGCCGACTGGCAGCGGCATTCAGGTCGGCACGCCCATAGCCGAGCGCAGTGCACCACAGCCCGGACATGCCATCCAGATAGCGTTTTCCATCGGTATCCCACAGGTTCAGGCCCTGCCCCTTGGCGATCACCAGAGCCCCCTTCTCGTTCAGCGTTTTCTGGTCGAGAAAAGCATGGATGTGGTGGGCCGCATCCAGCGCCTGGTATTGCTGCGTGCTGTGTTTCGGGGCGTTCATGGCAAGGCTCCTGTGATCGGGTTCGGCGCGACTGGCATTGCTCAACGCAGCTGGAACCACGTGGTCTTCAAATGGGTGTATTTGTCGAACGAGTGCAGTGACAGGTCGCGGCCGAAACCGGATTGCTTGCCGCCACCAAAAGGCACGCTCACGTCCAGGGCATCAACCGTGTTGACCGACACGGTGCCCGCCTTGAGGCGACGCGCCACGCGATGGGCACGATTGAGGTCGTCGCTCCACAGCGAGGCGGCAAGGCCATAGATGCTGTCGTTGGCCAGTTGCACGGCTTCGTCTTCACCGTCGAAGGGCATTACCGCCAGTACCGGGCCGAACACTTCTTCGCGGGCCAGACGGCTGGTGGGAGAAACGTCGGTGAACACCGTCGGCTCGATGAAATTGTCCGAGCCATTGAAGCTGAGCTGCCGCCCGCCGCAAACCAGGTGCGCACCCTCACGCCGGGCGTCGTCGACAAAGGTCATGATCCGAGCGGTCTGCCGTGCCTCGACGATGGCGCCAGCGCGACTGGTCGGACTCAGAGGGTCACCCGGCTGCCAGTCGCGGGCCTTGCTCAGCAGACGCTCGACGAATTGGTCATGGATCGAGCGTTCGACCAGCAAGCGCGAGTTGGCCGAGCAGACTTCGCCCTGATTGAAGAAGATGCCGAAGGCAGCTTTCTCTGCAGCCAGATCCAGATCCTGGCAGTCGGCGAACACCAGGTTGGCGCTCTTGCCACCGCACTCAAGCCAGACTTGCTTGAGGTTGGACTGCGCCGAGTAAGCCATGAAGAACTTGCCGACCTCGGTGGAGCCGGTGAAGGCCAGGCAGTCGACATCCATGTGCAGACCGAGGGCCTTGCCGGCACTTTCGCCGAAGCCGGGCACGACGTTGAACACGCCTGGGGGAATGCCCGCTTCCAGCGCCAGCTCGGCCAGACGCAAGGCGGAAAACGGCGATTGCTCGGCGGGTTTGAGGATCACCGAGTTACCGGCGGCAAGGGCCGGCGCGAGTTTCCAGGCGGCCATGTCCAGAGGGAAATTCCACGGCACCACGGCAGCGACCACGCCCAGCGCCTCACGCGTTACGGTGGCGAGCACGTTGCGGGCCGTTGGCGCGACTTCGTCGTACAGCTTGTCGAGGCTCTCCGCGTACCAGCGGAACACACCGGCGGCGCCGGGCACGTCGATGTTCCAGGCATCCATCACCGGCTTGCCCATGTTCAGTGAGTCGAGGAGCGCCAGTTCATCTCGATTGGCCAGAATCAACTCAGCTAACTTGAGCAGCACCTGCTTGCGCTCGACCGGCGCACGTTGCGACCAGCTACCCACCTCGAAGGATTGCCGTGCGGCGCGTACTGCCAGGTCGACATCGGCTGCATCACAGGCCGCGACGTTGGAGAGCAGTTGGCCGGTGGCTGGATTGATTGAAGCGAAGGTGGCACCGGATTGCGCTGCAACTCGGCGGCCTCCGATGATCGCCTGGCTGATGAAAGGTTGCTGCCGAGCACGTTGCTGCCAATCGCCGAGTCCGTACACCACCATCCCCTTTTTTCGCCACTTGGTTACTGCTGCGAACGGATAGTGGCGGAAAGGATGGCAGTTGGAAAAATATTAAAAATATCATCGGGACATACGAAAAAGCTGGCTTGCAGGGCGCCAAAAAAGAGCGCCAGGCACCACTTTCGAGCATTTCCGACGAGCGTCTGCTGCGCCGCTCGACACCCTCAGTTAAAGCCACTGATTAAGTGAAAAAAACAGAAGATTAATGAGGGATTTGCCAATCTGTTTAGCGACCAAAGGCCATCAGTCAGCACCAACAAAGTGCGCTGAATATTCTGCTGGCACGTCTTTTATGTCACTGGGTAGCAGGCAGACACAGGGACGAGGACAGTGAGCCGAACGATAGCCCGGCCGCGGGCGAGTACGAGCGTGGAGTCCCATTGGCGGAGAGGGCGTCTGATATACTTCGGCCTCCCTCGCACAGACACGCGCCATGCGTGCTCCACGCTGCCTTTCATGCCGTAATCGCCTACTGATCCCATGTCACTCAACATCGCTTCCATCAATATCGAACGCTCCAGACACCTGCCGCGCGTCGAGGCCTTCGTCAATCGTGAACGGCCCGATCTGCTCTGCCTGCAGGAGCTCTGCGAGCGTGACATTCCGTTCTTCGAAGCCCTGATGGGCGGCAGCATGTCCTTCGCACCCATGGTGCGCTATCCGGGGGAAGGCCCTGCGAATGTGGTCGGCGTCGGCATGATCGCCCGCACGGATGCGCTCACGGACGTGGTCGCCGAGTACTACTCGGGCAGCGCGCAAAGCATCCGTGAAATGACCTTCTTCAGCACCCAGGGTCTGCGCACGGCCGATCCGCTGAGCATTGCCGAAGTCATGCTGACGGCCACTGTGCGCGGCTTGCGCATCGCCGTGACCCATCTCAACGTGACCCCGCTCGGCACCTCAACGGCGTACCAGCGGGAAAGCGCCGGCAAGCTGATCAGCCTGGCTCAGGCGCAAGCGCAGCAGGCTGGCGATCTGTTGCTGGTAGGCGATTTCAATGCGCCGCGCGGACGCGACACCTTCGACATGATCGCCGAGCACTTCATCGATGGCATACCGGCGCACTACACCAGCAGCATCGACGGCTCGCTACACCGTGCCGGGGACATTCCATTCATGGTCGACGGGCTGTTCCACACGCCGGGCTACCGGCTGGAAAACGCCAGCATGAGTACCGGTGTCTCCGACCACTGCGCAGTCAGCTGCCGCCTGAGCAAAGCCTGAGCCGGCAACTGCCGAGGAGCATTCGCAACGGATTCGAGGCTGGCCTCACTCGCCCCCTACGGCGAAGTTGGGCAGGCTGTCCACCGGCTGGCTGAATTCGAAAGGAATCGACTCCAGCGCCATGCCGACGTTGCGCTGCACCACGAAATGCAGGTGCGGGCCCGTGCTGTTGCCGGTATTGCCGGAACGGGCGATGGGCGTACCGGTGGCGATCCGCTGCCCCTCACGAACGCTCACCGAGCCCTGCATCAGGTGCAGGTAGACGCCCATGGTGCCGTCGTCGTGGAGGATGCGTACGAAGTTGCCGGACGGGTTGTTGCCACGCCCACTCTGGGCGTTTTCGGTCTTCACCACGATGCCACTGCGCGCTGCAACGATCGGCGTGCCTTCGGGCATGGCGATGTCCATGGCGTAGCGACCCTTGGGGGTGAAGTGGCTGTACTGGCCGTTGGCGCCCTGAGTCAGGCGAAAAGGCCCGCCTTGCCACGGCAATGGGTAACTGTTCTTGATCGGCAGCAGACGCGGGTCACCGAGGGCGTAACTCAGTTTCGGCGTGTAACGCAGCGGCTTGGAAGGATCGAGCGGCGCCAGGGTGGCCAGGCGGATCTCGCTGCGCGGCGGCAGAACCCAGTTGATCGGCTTCGCCGGCACGCCACTGGCGTTGGCGACCTTCTCGAGCTTGAGCTCCACCTGAACCGGCGCATACAGATCGTTACGCACCAGCAGGGTTTCGCCTGCGGCGTGCTTGCGGGTTTCCAGCTTCACCTGGTTATCGAGCTTCTCGACCATGCGGTCGCTGAACACGAACACCTTCGCACCGGGCGCGGCCTGATCACTATAGGTGACCACGCCATTGGCATCGGTGTACTTGTAGACGGTCAGTGCAGTTGCCTGACAGGCAAACGCACAGAGTCCCAGGAGGAGTGAGAAACGCCCTAGCATATCGAGTCGATCTGGTTATCAAGTGTTCGGCGAGCAAAGACTAGCAGCGTCTCGCTGGCCGGGCGACTGCCGCCTGTGCGCTTTGCGACAACCGGCACAGGCCGGGCGTGCCTGATGCACAGAATGCACCGCTCCCCCCTTTCCAGCCCCTGCAGCGGGACGAACAATCGAGGGTAAGCATGAGCCCGAGCGATCAGCGGCGATACGGTTCCGTCAGCCCGGCTCGATACGATTGCGGCCGCTGCGCTTGGCGCGATAGAGCGCCTGGTCGGCGCGCTCGAACACCTGCTCGCTGCGCTCTGCGGCACTGAACGCGCTGATACCGCCAGACAGGGTGATGGTCACCCGTTCGCCCTTGAAGTGGAACGGGCAGCTCTTGATCGCCGTGCGCAGGGTATCGAGCAGTTTCAGGCCACCGTCCATGGGCGTGGAAGGGATCAGCAGGACGAACTCCTCGCCGCCGAAGCGGGCGATGAAATCGGTCTTGCGCAACCGTTTGAACAACTCACCGGCAATGATCTTCAACACCTTGTCACCAGCCAGGTGGCCGTAATCATCGTTGATACGCTTGAAGTGGTCGATATCCAGCACCGCCAGCAGCAGGTCGCCGCCATAACGCTGCCAGCGCGCCAGCTCGAGATCCAGCCGCTCGGTCCAGGCGGCACGGTTGGGCAATCCGGTGAGCGGGTCGAGCAGGGCTTTCTGGCGCTGCTCTTCGAGGTGGTCGCGGAAGCCCTTGGCCTCCAGTTCCATGCTCGCCACACGCTCGACCAGGATCTGCAGACGCTCTCCCACCTGTTGCTCACGTTCGTCGCGCTGGTGCTGATACTGCTCCATGGTGCCGAGCAGGCCGCTGAGGCGGTTTTCCACCAGGCTCTTGAGGCTGTCCAGGTCGGTGGCTTCGAGCAGGCTGCTGTGCAAGCCATCGACCTGTTGGCGCAGCTCGCTGTCCAGGCTGCGGGCCGCCTGAGTCGAGTCGGCATAATCGGCATGCACGTCACGCAGGCTGCCCTGAAAAGCCGCCAGGCGCTGGTTGAGCTGCTTGAGATAGCCCTCGAACTCGCGCTGGCCAACGTCGGCGATCGCCAGCATCAGCACGCCCAGGTCGTCCAGCACCGGCACCAGCTCATACATGTTGAGGCCGGCCATGATGCGCTGACGCAGGACATCGGCCTGGGCCTGATGACGCTCGGGCAAGGGCAACTCTTCGAGCAGACCGAGCAGGCTGCTTTCGACATGGCTGGCGATGGCGTTGTAGCCAGGCTCGGGCGCCGGCGGCAGCGCATAGGCGGGATCGGCCTGCAGCAGTGCATCGTCTGCGGGTACCGCTTCCTCCAACGCAGCGTCTACAGGCGTGACGGCTTCCGCGGTCTCGGCAACGGGCTCATTCGCAGGCTGAACGACAGGCGTCGGCATCAACAGCGCGGATGACAGCGGCAGGCTATCCAGCAGAACGGTGCCGCTGGCTGCCGCCGGGCTGGCAGCCAGCACCACGGGCTCCAGGGCCTTGGGCTGCGACACCAACTGCGGCTCGGCGTCAGCAAGCGCCGGTTGCGGCGCAGCAGGCTGCTCGGCCAGCGCGACTGCAGCGGGCGCGGCCTGCAGCGGCAGGGCCTGGACGACAGGTGCCGACTCCGTTGCCGCTTCGCCCGGCACGCTCGGGCTGGCGGCATCACGGCTGCCGAACAGCCGCTCGATGAAACCCGGTCGCTCGACCTGTTCCGCTCCCAATGCGGCCAGCGCCTGCTGTTGCAACTGGCTCAACTCGGCCAGCAACGCAGGCATCTCACGGGATTGCCGCGCCCGCTCGTCGACCTGTTTGGCGTAGCGCTTGAGCGGTTTGCGGACGTCACTCGGCAGGTCCATCTTCAACAACTGCCCGACCAGGCTGGAGAGGCCGCTGGCAACCTGTTCGATCCGTTGCTGACGGCGCTGCTCGGAATCCAGTACGGTCTTCTCCAGACGTGGGATCAGCGCGCTGAGCCCCGCATCCATATCGTCGCGGCGAAGGATCTCGCGCAGATCCTGCATGCACTGGTCGACCGACTTGTCGGCCCCCTCCGCTGCCAGGCTGCTACGCACCAGGCCGCGCCGCAGCAAGTCGATGCGCGCATCCCAGCGCCGCTCGAGCTTCTCCTGCTGCTCGAGGTTGGAAAGGTATTTCTCGCGCCAGCGCTGGGCGTCGTCGGCCATGTTCAGGGCTCCTGAATACAGGGCGGCAACGGTGGTGCGAAGGAGTTGGGCAGGCGGATCTCCACGGCCACCGGCAGGTGGTCCGAGATCGGCTGGGCCAGCACCTGAAAGCGCTCGAGCTCCAGACCGGGGCTGAGCAGAATGTGGTCGAGGCAGCGCTGTGGGCGCCAGCTCGGAAAGGTCGCTTCGATCTGCGGCGCGATCAGGCCAAGGTCGCGCAGTGGCGAATGCTCCAGCAGATCCGCAGCATGGGTGTTCATGTCGCCCATCAGGATCTGATGGCGATAGCCGCTGATCAGCTCGCGGATGTAGGCCAGTTGCCGGGTACGGGTACGCGGCCCCAGCGCCAGGTGCATCATGACCACGGCGATGGCGTCGTCACCCTCACCGATACGCAGCAGGATCGCGCCACGGCCAGCAGGCCCTGGAAGCGGGTGATCCTCCAGCATGGACGGGCGCAAGCGGCTGAGCAGCCCATTGCTGTGCTGACCGAAGCGGCCAAGATTGCGATTGAGCTGCTGATACCAGTAGGGAAAGGCACCCAGACGAGCCAGGTGTTCGATCTGGTTGACGAAGCCGGAGCGCACGCTGCCGCCGTCAGCTTCCTGCAGGGCCACGATGTCGTAGTCACCGAGCAGATCGCCAATACGCTGCAGGTTGCCAGCGCGGCCCTGATGCGGCAGCAGGTGTTGCCAGCCGCGGGTCAGGTAATGGTGATAACGCTCGGTACTGATACCGACCTGAATATTGAAGCTGAGCAGGCGCAGGCGCCCGTTCTGCGGCCAATCGCCGTCGGGTGTGCAGTCCGGGTTGACCTGTGGATCACACAGGCCAGCCTGACGGGGCATCGAACGGCGGCGCAGCATGGCGGGGCGCTCCGTATGGACCGGTTACTTGGCTGCGCGCTCTTTGGCGATCAGGTGGTCGGCAACCTGCAGGGTCTGCTCCGGGCCGCCCGAGCTGGAGATATCGAAACGGTATTTGCCGTTGACGATCATCACCGGTACGCCATTGATCTGGTAAGCCATGGCCAGTTTCTTGGCCTTTTCCATCTGGCTCTTCACGCCGAAGGAGTTGAAGGCTTTGAGGAAGGCGTCACGGTCGATGCCCTGGGTGACCAGGAAATCAGCCATTTCTTCCGGAGTGGCCAGCTTGCGACCTTCCTGGTGGATGGCACGGAACACTTCGTTGTGCACCTTGTGCTCGACTTTCATGCTTTCCAGGGTCAGGAACATCTGCCCGTGGGCGTTCCATACGCCGCCGAACAGGGCGGGAATACGGATGAAGTTGACGTCGTCCGGGAGTTTTTCGACCCATGGGTTGAGCGTCGGCTCGAACTGGTAGCAGTGCGGGCAGCCATACCAGAACAGCTCGACGACTTCGATCTTGCCGGGTTTGGAGATCGGTACCGGGTTGTTCAGCTCGACATACTGCTTGCCGGCTTCGATTTCGGCGGCATGGGCAGCGACACCGAACAGGCTTGCACCAGCCAGAACCGCGGAAAGGATCAGATTACGCATGCATGACTCCTTGCTATGAGGGTACTGCGGACAGCTTCGCTTCGACTGGAGAGCCACCCGGCAGGTTCCGTCCATTGTAGCCGCCTCGTCAGCCGAAAAGCGCGGTCAGAACCACCCTTTTTCGTCATGCCCCGATCAACGTCTCAGTGCAGGCCCTGGATGTAACTCGATATCGCCTGGATGTCCTTGTTGCTGAGCTTGGCGGCAATGTCGCGCATGACCATGCTGTCACCGTCGTTGCTGCGCTCGCCCTCACGGAAGGCGGTCAGTTGCTTGGCGACATAGTCAGCGTGCTGGCCACCCAGGTGAGGATAGCCGGCCGTGGCGATGCCGCTACCGTCCGGCGAGTGACAGCCGGTGCAGGCCGGCATGCCCTCCGCCAGCTTGCCGCCACGGAACAGCGCCTGCCCGCGGTCCACCAACGCAGGGTCTGCGGCGCCGACGGAGATTTTCTGGCTGGCGTAATAGGCCGCCACATCCACCATGTCCTGGTCACTGAGCGGCTCGAGCATGCCGGTCATCTCGACCACCGGCCGGGCGCCTGATTTGATGTCCTGCATCTGCTTGAGCAGATAGCGCTCGCCCTGGCCGGCCAGTTTCGGGAAGTTCGCCAGAGGGCTGTTGCCATCCTGCCCATGGCAGGCACCGCAGACGATGGTCTTCGCCTGCCCCGCAACCGGATCGCCTGCAGCCTGAACAGCCCCGACCAGGCCCAGAGCCACCAGCAGACTCACTATCATCTTGTTCATCAGCTAATCCAAAACGGCTAAGAGAGAAGTGTTGTGAACCGGGGCGCTTCGCCCGCCGTGTGATGCACGGCAGTGCGCGGAGACTCGAACCGTACGTTTCTGCACGAACGCTGGGGTGGCGTGCATTCACCGGGAAACGCCTCATTCAGCACGTCGCCCCTGCCCCCGACAGCCTGGTCACCCACCCGGCACCCGCCATGATTGCCCAGGGCCGCACTGCCGATAGTGACCGGCATCAATCCCCCGTGCACATTCATGACGTGGGGGCCGTCGACGCTGAGCGACGGAGCTGTCGGAGCAGTCTATACGAACGCCACTGCGGGCCAGGGCCTTGGGTCGCCAGGTGCGCTAGCTAGAGACACCCAAAATGTTCTGCCTGCCGAGATTTCTCGCCGCAACGCGGCGCGCGCTGAAACGTCCACAGCCCCTGGACGGCAGGCATAAAAAAACCGCGCCAGGCGCGGTTTTCCATACAGCCAGGTGTCAGGCCTTGCAGCTGGCCGGTGCCCAGTCACCCATATCCGGGTTGTTGCACACATCGCTCACCAGCGTGCGGCCTCGGCTGGCAACCTGCTGGCTTTCCTTCTGCTTGGCCTGGGCCTTCTGCAGCGATTGCTCGGTGTTGATGACTTCCTTGGTCACCTTGGTGGTCGCCTTAGGCTGCTTGGCGGTGGCCACCTTGGTCACTTCCTTGCGCTCGACGCCAACGCTCTGCAGGTCCTTCTCGTATGCCTGGGTGTAGGTGCTGACGTTCTCGCCGGTACGGCCGTCCACCTTGGCCAGCAGCGCATTGGTTTCGTTCAGACCACTGACGATTTCCGCCAGGCGCGTACGACCATCGGCGTCGCTGATCTTGTTCGCCTTGCGATCGGCACGCAATTGAGTGAACGCCTGCTGGTAGCAGCTCTGGGCAGCGCTGGCGTAACGGATGTTGCGGTCGATGTTCTGGTTGTTGGTGTCGATGTCGGCGGCATAGGAAGCCAGACGCGCGTTGTCGTCGGTGATCTGCTGCTGACGCTGGTTGTAGTAGGCCACCGCACCGCCCGCCAGGGCACCACCTGCGGCGCCGATGGCGGCATTGCGACCACGTTTCTCATCGTCGACCAGAGCACCACCAAGGGCGCCCATCAGGCCGCCGGTCACGGCACCGATAGCGACACTGCGACTCATCGCGTCTTCCGAGCTGCGCAATTGCTTCACAGGCTCGTAGCATTGCGGAAAGAACTCCGCTTTGGTGGTCGCGGCAACCTGGGAGCTCGGCGAGCCGGCGCAACCGACCAGCAGTACGCTGGTGCAGGTGACGGCGGAAAGCAGCGCAGTGCGTATCGAGGAAAAAGCGGGGGCCTTGTTGGGATTTTGCATCGTCGTCGATCTCGTACTTGAGTGAGTGTTTATTCCATTCAGGCTGCGTCGCATGACAACCGCCTGCTTGATCACGGCCAAGGCCGCCAGAGTTCCTTTCAAAGCCGGCTCGGTCAACCGCCGATGCCCGGCATCCATCGTTGCAGTGCTGCTGCCGCTATCAGGGCGCCAGCAGCTGTTTCAGAATCACTTCGGCGTCGGCCTTGCGGTTCTTGCGGTATTCACCGACATGTCGCACGAACAGCGTAGCCCGATTCACCAGACTTTTACCCAGTACCGGCTTGCGCGCCAGCTCCTCCTTGGTGCGCTGGAACTGCGCCTGGATGACCGCATTGCTGTAACGCGTGCCGTTGTCCAGGTTGTCGATGTAGATCGCCAGCGCACCGTCCAGCGCACTGCGACCATTGGCCATCGCCGCCTCGAACAGTTTCGCCGAGGCTTCATCCTTGGCACTGCGAGCTTCGTCACGGCTCTTGCGTAAATTGGTCAGGCGAATGTTGTAGTTGTTGATCGTCTCGGCCACCAGCGCCGCCGACTGGATCAGGTTGCCTGCCGCATCCTCGCGCTGCTTGGCGATCAGCGACACGCTGCGCTTGAGCTCCTCGTTGACGATCGCCAGGCGATCACGCAGTTGCGGATCGTCGCTGTTGGCGATCAGGCCATCGAGTAGTTTGGTGGCGTCCTGTTCTTCGTCGATCTCGTCGGTGAGCGTACTCACTCGTCCTTCGTCCTTCCATTGCGCAAACAGTTCCTTGTAACGCGAACGCGGTGCCGACAAGGCACCGATGGAAACACGGAAGCCGGTGGTTTCGTTGCGCTGCTCGGTACCGTCGGCAGCGAATAGCGGGTACTCGCGGCGCATGCCGGTGAACAGGGTCATTTCCCCTTCCAGGTAGTTGCCGCCCTTGACCACGAAGCCGCCGTAGGTGCCCTGGCGGCGCCCCGCGTGCACCAGCTGGAACGACTCCTGGACCATCTCCGCAGCGTTGCCGACCACGTCGAACAGGCCGACCGGGTTGGGCTTCTTCAGGCCGATGGGCAATAGCCGCGCGTTCTGCCCGGTACCGCCGGATACCTGATTGAACACCGCCCAGTCGCCAAGCGGCCCGTCGCTGTCGCTGCCCTCCACCGGGCGTGGAAACAGACGCGCCTCGAGTTGCTGGCGGCTGACCGCATGACCGCCTCGGGCCGCGTATTCCCACTCCACTTCGGTCGGCAGACGCACGAAGCCCTGGCCACCGTCTTCGCGATTACCGCTACGACCACTGACCGGTAGCAGGTCACGATGATGCTTGAGCAACCAGGCGCTGTAGACCGCCGCGAAACGCTCGGCGTCGAATCGCGACAGATTGACCTTGGGCAGCCGACCCGCCATTCCGGACGGCGCCTCGCAAGCCGGCGCCTCGCCCTCTCCGGCCAGCGCCGGGGCCTGGGCCATGACCAGATCGTACTGGCGCTGGGTCACTTCGTACTTGCCGATGAAGTACAGCATCGGCTTGAGCGGCGTCACCCCGTCGGCCTTGGGCAGCTCACCGCGGACGTGGGCCTGCCAGTCCTTGGAGAGGTCGCCGAGGGTGAACTGACCATTGATGTAGTCGCGTCGGTAGCCCGAGATGAACGACTGCTGATAGCCCGGTTCACCTTCGCTGAAGGGGTAGCCGAGGGTCACCTCACGGTCGTCCAGCGAGCCCTTGGCAAGCACGTAGACATGCCGGAAGACCATCTGCCCCTCGCAGGGCAGCGGCAGACTGACGTCACCCTTCAACGGCTTGGGATTGTAGAGCGGGTCGGCATCCGCCTCGGCCCGGGCGACACCGGTGAAACAGCATAGAACCAGCGCGGCACTCAGCACCTTATACATGACGCAATCCTTCCGAGGCTTCCAGGTAGGCCGCCCGCCAGCCACCGGCGGCCGCCGCGAGCATGCAGCACAGCAGCGTTGCCAGTGCCGCCAGCAGGTAATGAGAGAACAACAGTCGGCAAGCATATTCGCCGGACGCCGACTGGAACAGCAGATTCAGGCCGCTCGCCGCGATGCCGTACAACAGCGCCGACAGCAGCAGGCTGGCAATCCCGGTGTACAGCGCCTGCAGGACCACGAAGGCGACCAGAGCTGCCGCCGGAAAACCCAGCAGACGCAGTACCGCCAATTCATGACGCTTGCGCTCCACTGCGCCCAGGGTACTGGCGGTGAGTGCGGCGAAGGCTCCGGCCAGGGACAGACAGGCCACCGACCAGAAAATCCACGCCAGGTTGCGGCTCAGGGTGCGGACCTGAGCCACCGCTTCGGCCTGGGTCACCACGGCCTGCCGCGCCTGCTGGAAATGCAGGCGCAGGCTTTCCACACCATCGAGATCACGGGCATACAGGCGAAAGCCGGGGTAAACCCGCTCCGACCGCGCCGTGGCCTGCGCTCCCGGCCAGCCGAAATCGGCGACCGCCAGGCCATCACGATAATCCTCCACCGCCTCCAGCAGCGGCAATGCGGCGAACAGTGCGTCGCGCGAGAATGCTGCCAGCGGCAGTACCGCCTGCACCTGCAGGCGGGCACGCGCGTATTGCGGCGCGCCCTGCACGGTACGCCCGAAGCCTGCCTCGAGGGTGTCCCCCGCCGTGACGCCGAGTTTCTCCGCCGCGCTCTGGCTGAGCAGCACGGCGTCCCTGCTGGCCGGCGCAGGCAAGGCGCCGAGCAGCGGATCGCCGACTGCAGTCGGCAGCATTTCCACGGTGATGGCCTGCCCCGCGCCCTGCAGTTCGGCGGTAGCGGCGATCTGCCGGGTTCGCGGAATCACGAAGGCCACGTCGTCACGCCGGGCCAGCGCCTCGATGGCCTGCAGGCTGTAGCGGGCACCGCCGAGCGGAATGACCTCGCGCACGCCGGGGTCGCGCTCCAGGCGCTCGGTGAGCGTCGTCACCAGGCCGAACTTGAGGCCGAACAGCACCAGCAAGGGTGCGATGACGGCCGCCAGGGCGAGGATCGCGCACCAGGACAGGCGCGCATCGCAGCGATAATCCTGCCAGGCCAGACGCGCGAACAGGGCCAGGCGCATCAGCCCGCCTCCCCCAGCCGTGCAGCCACCAGGCCGTCACTGCGCTGCTCCACCGTCAGGCGCATGGGTGTCAGCCCGTAGCGCACGGCCAGCGCTTCGTCGTGGGTGGAGATCACCAGACACAGGTCACGCACCGCCGCCTGCTCGACCAGCAGGTGCATCACCCGCTCGGCGTTCAGCGGGTCGAGCGATGCGGTCGGTTCGTCGGCCAATACGATGGCGGGACGATGAGCCAGGGCGCGGGCGATACTGACGCGCTGCCGTTGACCGACGGAAAGCCGTCCGGGCTGCCGGTCGAGCAGATCGGCAATGCCCAGTTGCTCGGCCAGTTGCTCGACCGCACCGTCCATTGGCAGCCCCAGCAGTTCGCGGGGTAGCTGAATATTGCCGCGTACATTCAGAAAGCCGAGCAGCCCGCCGGTCTGCAGCACGTAGCCGAAGGCGCGAGCGCGCAGCTTTGCCAGCTCGTCATGCCGGCCAAGACGCCACAGCTCGGCGAGGTCGAGAGACTGCACGCTGTCGTCCCAGCGCAGACTGCCGCCCGAGTCAGGCGACAAGGCCAGCGCCAGCAGATCGAGCACCGTGCTCTTGCCACTGCCGCTGGGGCCGATCAGGGCGATCCGCTGTCCGGCGCGCAACCTCAGAGCGGGAATTTCCAGGCAATAGCGCTGCCCTTCGCTCCCACGGGTCTTGCTGATCGCGCCAAGGGTGAGCATCAGGGCAGGGTCGACAGGGGCACGCGATACAGCGCGTCTCCCGGAGCCGCATCGCCGAAACGCACCCAGTTGGCGGTGTCGTTGTGGAAGGTCTCGTAGAGCTGGATCTTCGAATCCAGCTCGTCGATGAAATCCTCCTGCTCGGCCACGCTGAGCGACAACCACAGATCCTGGCTCATGTTCAGCACCTTGCTGCGATAGGGCAAACCATCCAGGTACTCACCCAGCACGCCGCTCTGGGCCAGGTTGCCGCCCTTGACCATGGCCGACGGATCGCGACTCATATGGGCACTGGCGCTGGCGATCTCCTGGAAGAAGTCCTTCGGCGAGCTCTGCGTGCGCCGCGCCGCATCGACCACCATGCGCAGCGACTGCTGCAGGTCGTTGAGCTGCAGCTTGGTCAGCAGCACGCAGACCTGGAAGGCCGGCAAGGCAGGATCGGTGATGTCACGATCGCTGGTCCACGCAGTGACCACCTGGGGCGCCCGCGCCTCGGCCTGGTGACCGAGGAAGTCCATGTGCATGGCGTAGCCGACCGCCGCGGACTTGTCGGCGATGCTGGCACCGCCCTTGGGTTCGGGCAGGCTGTTGTCGGTGCGCACCTGATGCACCAGATCGGCGAAGGCGCTGCCGATTTCCGTCACGCTGTTGCCGAAGGCGTTCACGTCACCGCCGGCCACCGGAACGTACAGGTCGCCGATGCGCGGGTTGGGGTCGGCGGTGAGGCTGCGGTACTGCTGCTCGGCAAAGCCGTGATTGCGCTTGCCGGTGGCGGTCTTCAGGTGCAGGGCATAGATCTTGATCTGCTTGCGCAGTGCCGCCTCGCGCACTTCCGCCTCGTTCATCTTGGTCAGCCCTAGCGGATCGCTCTTGCGCAACGCCCCGGCATCGCTGACCAGCAGGATCAGGCGGCCGCCATAGCCATTCCAGTCCATGTCATCGACGGCCTGCATGACGCCAGCGAAGGCGTCCTCGTTGAAGTCATGACTGGACACGTCGGTGGCCTTGATCTGCTGCGCCAACTGCAGAAAACGCTCGGGATCACGCCCCTGCTCCAGGGATACCAGGGTCTTGGCGGTGTACTCCAGGCCCGGCGTCTTGGCGGTATTGCTGCGGAAACCGACCATGCCGAAGCTGACGCTGTCCAGATCGCCACGGCTGGCGATCTGGCCCTGTAGTTCGTGGACGACGTCGCGTACCCGGTCGATATAGGGCTGCATCGACACCGAGGTGTCGACCACCAGCACGATGGCCGTTCTGAACCCCTCCGGGCCTGCCACTGGCGCGCTTTCACCCTGGTTCTGCGGGGCGTTGCCGGGGTCGATGGAGGCGACGTTGAGCAGTTGCATCGGCTGGCCGTTGGCGTCGAAGGTTTCTTCCGAGTCGAAGATCGGCAGCAGGTAGAACTGGTCCTGCGGTACCGCACTGCCACCCGGCTCCACCGCCACCACATTGTGGCCGGTACCCTTCAGCGCTTCACGCAATGCCTCGCGAGCGCGGGCCGGCTCGGCCAGCAGTTGCTCCAGAGCCGAGGCGTCGCGCACGAACATCACCGGGGCACGACCGGAGCGCTCGGTGAACTTGAGCACCAGGCTCTGCTTCCAGTCGCTCACCGCCGTGGCGGGCAGCCAGCCATCGCGGCGGCCGTCGCTGGAGGCACCGATCTGCAGCCACGGCTGGCCGTCGATGTCCTGCCGGGCATACACATAGAACACCGAAAACGCCGGCATGTCCTTGCCGCTGCTGGCACCCGCCGTCTCGACCAGCTTGGCGCCGGGTTTGCTCAGCACGCGCTGGAACAGGGTTTTCTTGCCTGGCATGAGCAGCGGGCGATCACCACCATCGCTGTCCGCCACCGCCGAGAGCGGGCCAGCCTCGCCACTTGGCGGGGCCAGGGGCTGAGCGGGCTCGCCGGCTACCGGCGGCGAGGCTGGCGGCGCGCTGTCGGAGCCGAACAGCCAGTAACCACAACCGGCCAGCAACAGCACGCCAGCCAGGGAAGCGCCGAGAATCAGCGGCTTCCTGCTGGAGCCCGCGTTGCCTTCACGTACCGACGATGCCAACGGCGAGGGCTGCGGGCGCGGTGGCGGCACGGCGGTATCCGCCGCCGGTGCATGGGTCGGTATGTCCACGGAAACCGCTGCCAGCGGCGGCACGCTGGTATCGCCCTTGACCTCGGCGACGGGTGGCAACACCAGCGGCTGGAACAGGGTGGCATCGTCGGTGGCAGCGGCTGGCACCTGCAGGCGATCGAGCGCGGCAATCAACTGCGCCGCATCGGCGAATCGCTCGTTGGGATCCTTGGCCAGCAGGCGTTCGAGAATCGGCTGGTAGCGGCCATGCACCATGGGCAGCGCGGGCAACGGCTCGGTCAGATGCGCCAGGGCCGTGGACAGCGAATCGCTGCCGATGTAAGGCAGCTTGCCGGTGAGTATTTCGTACAGCACCACGCCGAGGGCGTAGAGATCGGCACGGCCATCGATATCCAGACCACGGGCCTGTTCCGGGCTCATGTAGCTGGGCGTACCGACGGCGAAACCGGCCTGGGTGAACTGGGTACGGTCGTCCAGCGCCTTGGCGATCCCGAAGTCGCTGAGCACCGCCGTACCGTCAGCGCGAAACAGGATGTTGGCCGGTTTGACGTCACGGTGAACCATGCCCTGGGCATGAGCGTAACCAAGGGCCGAGGCGATCTGGCGAATCCACACCAGCCCCTGATCGATGCTCAGGCCCGCGCTGATGCGCTCCTTGAGGGTACCGTTGGGCAGGTATTCCATGGCCATGTAGTAGAGGCTACCGACATTGCCGATGTCGTGGATGGTCACGGTATTCGGATGCGACAGCCGCGCCAGGGTCTTGCCCTCGCGCAGGAAGCGCTCGCAGAAGGTCGGGTCCGCGGCCAGCGAGGCCGCCATGATCTTCAGCGCGACCTTGCGGTCGAGGGAACGCTGTGTAGCCAGGTAGACCACGGCCATCGCACCATCGCCCAGCTCGCGTTCGATGTCGTAACCCGGTATTTGCATGTCCATGCTATCGGTCTTCCGAGGCCACCCCGAGAGACTCGGGCGCGGCAGCTATTTGAATGTTTGGCAGATCAGTGTGCAGCGGGCGCCCATCGAGCATTTCGACGGGCTGCCTGGCCAGCCGGTGAAAACCACCTGCTTCGCCAAGGTCTTCACCAGCCCGTCAGGCGGCCTTGATCACCACGGCGGTAATATTATCCGGAGCGCCTCGGGTCAAGCCAAGGTGTACCAGGCTGCGCACCATCTGGTACGGATCCTCGTGCCCCAGCACCTCGCGCAATTCGTAATCCTCGACCGTCTTGTTCAGGCCATCGCTGCAGAGCAGAAAGGTGTCGCCCGGTCGCACGTCCAGGCGTGCGCTTTCCAACTGCAGGTCATCCTGCACGCCCAGGGCACGGGTGACGATATTGCCCATGGGGTGGCTGCGCGCCGCCTCTTCGTCGAGCAGGCCGCTGTCGACCAGTTCCTGAACGTAGCTGTGATCCCGGCTGATCGGTTTCAGGTCACCGTTGCGCAGCCGATACAGGCGGCTGTCCCCGGCCCACAGGCACAGCGCTTCGGCACCCCGCGCGGCAAGCACCACCACGGTGCTGCCCATGGTCGCCCCACCACGCTTCTCGGCCTCGATGCGCACCTGCTGATTGACGTGATCGAGGGTGTCGATCAGCGCCCCTTCATAGGTGCTCAGGACGGCGCTGGGCGGCAACGCACGCAGACTGTCGATGATCAGGCTGCTGACGTAATCACCGCTGGCGTGCCCGCCCATGCCGTCGGCGACAGCCCACAGGCCGTTGTCCGGGGCATCCAGGCAGGCATCTTCGTTGATCGTGCGCACCATGCCGACGTGGGTATGGCTGGACGAGTGGTATTGGGTAACGCTTGACGGACTCATGCCTCGCCTCCTGCGGACTCGCTGAGCAGGCGACAGAACGCCTCGGCCGGGGGCAAGCCGGCGAACCGCACCAGGCCGGGCGCGACACGCTCGGAACCGCGCCCCCACCACAGGCTGGCGCCGCTGCAGGCGTGCTGCATCAGGGCCAGGCCTCGCGCTCGCGGATTATCCACGGCCCAGATCGCCGCCCCGCTGGCATCCTGGCGCTGGGCGCTGCCGATCGCCAGCAGCGGACTGCCAAGGGTGCCTACGCCGCGCTCGAAGGCATCGGCATCGGCATCGGCTTCCAGGGTCGAGAGCAACAGCGCCTCGGCACGCTCGAACCAGTCGTCGCTGTCGCTGAGCAGGTGGCCGATATCGGTCTGTGCCGGCAGCGGCAGGGCGATGGTCAGGGGAAAGTAACGACCGACGCGGTCGACGCTGGGCATCATCACCCCGCAAACGGCTTCCTGGCCAAGCAGGCCCGGCGCGATCGCGAAGCGCCAGAGCGGGCTGACCAGATAGGCATCCAGCCAGGCTTCGCCCAGGGTCTGCCGACTGGCGGTGAGGCCAGCCGTCAACCAGTTGTCCCAGGCTTCGATGAAGCCCGGCGCAAGACCGCGATGAATGAAATCGCCACGTACGGCCAGCTTGCCGTAGAAACCCGGGTTACTCACAGACGCTCCGGCAGGGTGAAACCGCTGAAGACCTGGCGGCGGAATGGATTGAACGCACTGCTGGCCCGCAGCTCGCTGGAAATGCTGGCGTTGTCGACGCGCATGCGCAGGGTGAATCGATCGGGTGAATTCCCCTGGGCGAGATCCGACTGATCGAGCAGTCGGAACCAGGCCCAGGGCCCCTCCAGGGTGATCCCCGAACGCCCGGTGACCGAGGCCGGCGAAATGTTCAGACGTACCACCCCGGTGCCGTTGCTGCTCGGCCACTGCATGGCGACCGGCCTGGCCGGGCCGTGGTCGTAACTGAACTGCTGGCCATCGAGGTCAAGCTGGAACTGCTCGATGCTGGAGTCCATCGCCACCGGCCTCAGCTCGAAGCGCACCATCGGCTGGGTACCACCGGAACGGAAGAACGCCTCGCGAATGCTCGCTGCACGCTGGAAGGTCTGCAGCACGCCGCTGCCGATGCCGAGCTTCTGCGCAGCGCCGGGCTGCCAGCGCCAGGTGCTTGCCGAGGTATCCACATAAGGTTGCAGGTACTTGCGGAAGTAGCTGTCGAGCACCCCGCCCTGGCCGAAGAAATGACCGAAATCGTCCAGGGTCGCATCACGGCTGCTGCCACGGTCCAGCGGGTAACGCCCGGCCAGGGACTGGCGGTACACCGACACCACCTCGCTCATCCAGGCGGCATTCAACTGGTTGCGGATGCCGCCCATCATGGTGCCGGTGGTCGAGCCGACCACCGACTTGAGGAACCCCTGTACCAGCGGTGGCTGACGCTCGGCACTCAGGCGCACCTGATCGGCAGCGGCCGTGGTCTGGTTGCGCGACTCGCCCAGCAGTGCCTCGCCACTGGCGCCACTCATGGCGCTGACCTGCACATAGAGTGCGTTGAGGTCCTGCAGCAGGGCATCGATGGCTGGCGTCTGGCCGTCTGTGTCTTCGACCAGACCGTTGAGTTCGGCGAAGTGCGCGGTGATCGGGTCCATTTCGCTGGCCAGGGCATTGACCACACCCTCCTCCGACTGGCCTACCAGGGAACCGAGCTGCTGCTTGAGGCGGTCGACGGTATCGTCACCACGCGCCTTGAGCTTCTCGGCGACCAGACGTTCCTCCTTCTGCAGATCGGTTTCCTTGGCGACCGCCTGAAGCAGCTTCTTCAGCGGCGACGCCGGCCCCGACAGCACGCGCAGCACGTCCGCCGCCTGGGCCACGCTGGTCACCGGCACGAAGTCGATATCGGCGAGCAGCGCATCCCATTGAGCCATGTAGTCCTGCACGTAAAGACGCCGGACCTCCAACGCCAGGGCGGCGGCATCCTGTCCATCGTCCAGGCTGCGACCGAGGACCCACTGCTCCTCGGCCAGGGTACCGGCCTGGCTGACGCTGCCGACCAGGAAGGCCTCACGGTAGCCACGCTGGGTATAGAAGCCGCTGAGCGGCTCGTTGAGCGGCTTGCCACTCTTGCGGGTGAACACCAGCGCGGCATCACGGCCGGCGGCATCGCTGAGACGGAAGTCCGCGATGCCCTCGGGCAGCTTCTGGCGCTTGACCCGGTCATAGGCGCGCTGCGCCACGGACAGCCGCTGCAGACGCCGACGCACGTCCTCGACCAGATTCTCGTCGAGGCGCACCACCGGTGGCTGACGGTCATACAATGCGGCCAGATGCTGATTCAGTGCCTCGCGCTGCTCCGGCAGCAGATCCCGCGGCAGGCTGCGATCCCAGTCGAGGGCGATCCAGGCCTTGATGAAGTCGGCATCGTAATGCTCGGACTCGCCGAGCATCAGGTAAGCCTTGAGGCCTTCGTAAAGGAAGTCCGAGTTGCCCCCGGTGCGCAATTGCTCTTCCAGCCGCGCCAGCACCCGCGGCGCCATGACCGCGATCAGCAGCTTGCGGTAGACGCTGGACGCTTCGCTGTCGAGCATGTCGCCCTGGTAGAGGCCAAAGCCCTCGGCCCAGCCCGGCGCATCGCCACTGACATTGCGGATGGCATTGAGCAGCGGTTGCACCGCCAGAACGTCGCGCTGTGCCGGGCTGAGCGCCTGCAGCTCGCCACGCAGCGGCTGCACGCGGGCATCCACGGCGGCGATGTAGGCCTGGTTGGCACGGAAGCTGGCGAACCATACCGCCGCAGTGCCGAGCACCAGAATCACGCTCGCTGCAATGACGCCTCGTGCCAGCCAGCGCTTCTGCCGCTCCACCTTGGGGTTGGCACCGACCAGGCCGCGTTCGCCGAACACCACGTCACGCAGCAGCCGTTCGATGAAGTAGCTGCGCCCGGTACCGGTTTGACGGGCCAGGTGCTGACGGTCGAGGCTCATGCTCTGCGCCATGGCACCGATCAGACGGTCGATCGGACTGCCTTCCTGGGTACCGCTGGTCAGGTAGACGCCGCGCAGCAGCACGCGCTCTTCATAAGGGTTGGGCTTGAACACGCCGTCGAGGAAGCCGGCCAGCGCTTCACGCAGCGCGGCGAACTGCTGCGGGAAACCATAGATCAGGTCGCGCCGCGCAGGGTCGCGCTCCTGTTGCAGGCGCTCGACCAGGCGCTCGTTGAGGCGCAGTTCCAGCGCATCGAACTCGCTGCGAAATACCTGCAGCGGGCCCTCGGCACTCTTGCCATCGTCGAGGTTGAAGGTCATGCCCCAGACCTGAGCACGCTCTTCCTTGCTCAGGCCGTCGAAGAACTCCATGAAGCCGGGCACCAGGTCCAGCTTGGTCAGCATCACGTACACCGGAAAGCGCACGCCGAGCTGGGTATACAACTCCTGCACACGGGCGCGGATGGCCACGGCGTGCGCCGCCCGCTCGCTTTCGCTGCCGAGCAGCAGATCGGACAGGCTGATGGCGACGAAGGCACCATCGATGGGCCGACGCGAACGCTGCTTTTTCAGCAGGTCGAGGAAGCCCAGCCAGGCGGCCTTGTCGACTGCGGCATGGCTGTCCTGAGTGGTGTAACGCCCGGCGGTGTCGAGCAGCACGGCCTCGTCGGCGAACCACCAGTCGCAGTTGCGCGTGCCGCCGACGCCGCGTACCGCGCCGCCGCCCATCTGCTCGGCCAGCGGGAATCGCAGCCCGGAGTTGGCCAGCGCGGTGGTCTTGCCGGAACCGGGCGGGCCGATGATCACGTACCACGGCAACTCGTACAGGTTGCGCCGCTCACCGCCGCCCAGCTTGGCGCGCTTGAGCAGGCCCAGGGCTTCGTCCATGCGCTGACGCAGGGTGGCCAGCTCTTCCGCGGTGGCCACGCTGGTCGGGTCCGGTGCAACGTCCACCAGGCCCTGCATGACCCTGGCCGCATTGCGACGCGCCTGGATAATGCGCAGCACCCGCCAGGCCGCCCACAGGGCGAACAGCAAAATGATCAGGGTCCAGCGCGCGGTGCTGCTGGCCAGCGGTTCGAAACCGCCGATGGCGATCAGCGGACCGACGAACCAGATCACCAGGCTCAACGCCAGCAAACCCAAAACCGGCATGACCCAGCGGGCCATGAAACCGAAAAACGCCTTCACTCGACGCCCTCCGCAAAGACTGTGATTTCGACCCGGCGGTTACGCGCGCGGCCCTCCGCCGTAGCGTTCGAAGCTTTGGCTTCGGTGTCGCTGCGTCCCTCGGCACGGAAGCGCTCAGGCTGGCCGGTCTTGGCCGCCAGCACGTCCATCACCTGCTGAGCGCGATCCTGAGAGAGTTTCCAGTTGGACGGATAACGCAGCGTCGCGATGGGCTGGTTGTCGCTGTGCCCGGTCACCAGCACCTGGCCGTTGACCTTGCGAACGGCTTCGGCGATGCGCAGCAGCAGCGGCTGGAAGTCATCGGCGATCGAGGCACTCCCGGAGGCGAACAGCTGATCTCCGCGGATGGTCACCACGGAACGGTCGACGGCATCTTCCACCGCGACCTTCTGCGCGCGAATCTCTTCGGCCAGGAAGCCAGCCAGGCGTGGACGCTCGACGACGCGCGGCTGCTGGGCCGGACGGTCGATGGTCTGCACCGGCACGTCGCCAAGGGCGTGCAGATTGCGAAACACCGGCTCGGCTTCGGCAGCCAGTTTCATGCGCAAGCCGAACAGCAGCAACAGCAGGATCGCCAGGCCAATGGCGACCGCCACCCACGGCGGCAGGAACTGGCGCAGGCGGTCACGGGCGACCACCAGACCGCGCCAGTGCGGCGACAACTCGCGTTCGATCTCGCCCCGCGTGCTGCGAATGGTCGCGCTGACCCGCTCGCGCAGCGCGTCGAGCTGGCTGCGGCCATCCTGCATGACCCGGTAACGACCTTCCATGCCGAGGCTGATGCACAGGTACAGCAGCTCCATCAGGTTCAGGCGCTGGCGGGGGTTCTGCAGGCAATGGTCGAGCAGTTGGAAAACCTTCTCGCCCCCCCAGGCCTCGTTATGCAGGGTGATCAGCAGGCTCTGCTTGCTCCAGTCACTGGCGCTGCCCCAAGGCGTGCTGAGCACCGCCTCGTCCAGCGCGGTGCAGAGCACGTAGCGCGCCAGCATCACCTCATCCTGAGCGACTCCGGCGGCTCGCGCCTTGTCTTCGAACTGGCGCAGGTAGCCGAGCAGTTGCGCTCGCAGGCTGGCCGGCGCGGGATGGGAGATGGTGCTGCGCAAGCGGGTAAGCAGCGCCAGCATCGGCCCGGCGGCGGCCTCGATGGGATTCAGGCCAAGCCCCCGTGCGGCCAGTGGCGGCGCACTGGGCATGGCGGGCGGCGGCGAACCGGCGGAGGTCGGCCGCGAGGGCTCGGCGCCGCGGCCACCTGGCCGCGGCATGATCATGGTGCGGTCGTTGCCCGCCTGGTCGTGTCCTTTGCCGGGCTGACCGGGCAAGGCGCCAAATGGATCGTCGATGGTCATCGCGCGTCAGCCTCGGATGGCCCAGAAGGCCAGGTTCAGGCCAGGGAACTGGCCAGCGATATGGAAAGCGAAACCGCCGGAATGGATCAGCTGCTTCCAGTGGTCGCTGCCCCGATCCAGTTCGAAATAATTGGAGCCGGCGTGATACGGCAACTGCCGTGGTGCGACCGGCAGGGGCAACAGGCCGATGCCCGGCAACTGCAGGTTGACCAGGTCGCGGATGTGCTCCACGGAGCCGATCTTCGCCTGCTGCGGGAAGTGCCCACGCAGGCTCTCGCCCGGAACGTCCGCACGGACCACCAGGATGAAGCTGGCGGAATCGAGCAACGACTTGTCCGCCAGCATCGCCACGTGTACGCCGTAGGATTTCTCGATGATGGGGATGGGGATCGCGCGGCTGTCGATGACCATCGACAGCGCCTGACGCAGCGCCAGCATCACCGGCGCGAACGTGGTGGTCAGGTCGTCGTGCTCATAGACCGGGTATTCACCCGGTCGCCGTTCGCTGGCCGTGAAAGTGGCGAACTCACCGGCCAGCGCCACCAGCTCGCGGTACAGCACTTCCGGATGCAGCGGCGTAATGCGTGCCAGGTGCGCCACCAGCGGCTGTGCGCGGTTGACCAGTTGCAACAGCAGGAAATCGGCGATTTCCGACGCACCACCGGCACCAGAGGCGACCACCCGACCAGCCAGGGCCTCGCCACGCTGATGCAGCAGGCCGAGCAGTTCGTTGCGAAACGCCGAGAGTGCCCGCGAGGCGCTGACGTCGAGCAGCGGCGGGATGTAACCATCGTCCAGCAGCAGGCTGCGGTCTTCGCGCTTTTCCACCACGCGCACGACACCGATGGCCGCGTGCTCGTCGAGGCCGTCACGCTCGGTGATCAGGCGCAGGGCCAGGGAGCCGATGGCCACCGGCGCACGGCTCTCGAGGGAGGCGTTGTCGTCACGGACCTCGTGCACGCTGCTCTGATAGCGGGCCGAGCCCAGGCTCTCGCCGCTTTCCACGGTGTCGCGCGAGCCGGCGCGGCGCAGCGGCAGGGCCAGGTAGATCACCCCGTCACGCAGGCTGTCATCGATATTGAGCGGAGCCGGCGCCGCATCGTTCTCGGGAATGTTGAACGGCGTGCCATCGGGCAGCAGGCCCCGCGCGGACAGAATCGCCAGCTTGCCCTGGGTCAGCAGCGCGCTGTCGATGAGCAATTGCGAAAAGCCCCAGGCACCGGGTTGCGAGGCATGGTTGCGGCCCTCGACCAGGGTTTCGATATAGCGATCCTGCTGCTGGAAGTGCTGCGGACGCAGGAACATCCCCTCCGACCAAACCACACGATTGTTCCAGGACATGAACGGGTCTCCAGTCACTCAAGAGGGGTCAGCGGCGTGGCGCTGATGGCATAGGCGTCCAGCTGCAGGCGCAGGGCGCTTGCCTGATGGGCCGGAATTTCGATGACCTGGCGCCAGATCGAACGGTCGAGGGCGCGATAGGCCACGACCACGCCAAGGTGGCGAGTGGCCTCGTCCAGGGTCAGCGACTTGCGCTGGTTTTCGCCGGGACGCACCACGAAACGATCATGCTCGATCAGCTCGCCGGCCAGGGTGGCGTCGGCACGATCGACCAGCGAGAAGAAGTCGGCACGGGAAAAGGTCGAGGCGTTGCGCAACTGGTAGACGTGCACCCATACCGGCGCGGCGGCGCCTTCGAGCGCCGGGTTGAGATCGCGGCTGGCCTGCAGCTGCAGCTCGACGGTGGTGGGTACCGGCTTTTCCGGCCCGGACGCGCAGGCGCCGAGCAACAGGAAAACCAGCAGTGTCAGAATCCTTGGCATAACGCTTCCTCAATGATTGCAGCAGGCCCGCGAGTGCGCGGGCCGAATGATCTCAACGGCCCCGCAAGCGTGCGATGTGCTCCTCGTAGGCGCGGCTGAACTCACGACCGAACAACTCCTGAAAACCATCTTCGGCCTCCTGGGAAATGGTCGCGTAGAGCTCGGTGAACAGTTCCCAGTAATGGGCACGACGGCCATTGGGCAACAGTGCCGAGAGCCCGCTCGGCTTGTTCAGACGCCCTTCCAGCTCGCGCGGTTCAAACCGTGCCAGCAAATATTTGATGGCAGCCTGAACGCCAGCCATCAGCGCCAACTGGTGGGCGCGCAGATCGTCGAAACTCTCGCCGACCGCCTGATCGGGCGCCATGAAAGCCTGATTGTCGTGACGCAGCAACATCAACAGCGCTTCATCGACGTTGGGCGCGAACTTCAGCGGGTTGTTCTGTACGGGCTGGATCATGGTCTGCGCCATGCGGAACTCGCCCTTGAGGCTGGCCCGCGCACGCAGCACGTCGATCAGCCCTTCGACCATCAACCGGTAACTGCGCCCGATGGCCTCCATCTGCGCGGCAGCCGCGGCACGATCCAGGCGCAGATGCTGCAGGCCGGCACCACGCAGGAACGCCTCCATCAACTCGTCATCGTCAATGGCAGCCGGCGTGGCGGATGCAGGTGCAGGTGCAGGTGCAGGTGCAGGTGCAGGCTGGGGCACCGCGACCGGCTCGCCAAGCGGTAACGGCTGGACCTGCTGCACCGGCGACTCATCCACGACGAAGGGAGGGATTTCCACTGCCGGCATCGGTGGCAATTCGGCGAACGGGTCCGGCACCTCCATGGCGTCGACACTGGGCGGTTCGGCGAAAGGATCGGGCATCGGCTGCGCTGCCGATGCGGCGCGAAGGTCGGCAAAAGGGTCCCAATCGTCCGGAATCACCGAAGCCGGTGCGGTGACGGGCGCAGCAGGAGCCGCGACCACGGCAGGTGGCGGCTGTGACGGTCGCGGCGGGCGAAAATCGTGCTGCTGGGCCGGCACATGGTCGGATACCGATGGCGCCACGGCTGCCGGAGGGCTGAGGAAGTCGAACAGATCCGGCTTGGTATCGAATGGCGAATCACGCCGTGGTGTCGGGCTCACGGGCGCTGCCGGGGCGTTCACCGGTGGCATCTCGAGAGGCTGAGCACTGCGGCTCAGCAACGCCTCGAAGCTGTTGAACGGATCGTCCGGGGCGTTACCGCTCGCTACCGGCGCCGCGGCCAGGGCAATGCCGCTGATCTGCACACGGATCTCGTATTCGCCGATCTTCAGCACTTCGCCATCTTCCAGAGGCTCACTGCTGCCGCGACGCAAACGCGTACCAGCGGTCTGCAGGATCACCCCGTTGGTACTGGTATCGGTGATGTAGTAGATGCCGTCGCGGTACTGGATCACGCAGTGCTGGCTGGACACCAGCCGCTCGGGATCGGGCAGCACCCAATCGTTACCGGCGCTGCGCCCTATTTTCAGCTCACCCCGATCGAGCTCGACCTCGGCCCGCTGTCCGGGCGTCAGTTTGTGATAGGTGGTGATGACCAGACGCAGCGGCATTGCGGCTCCTTGCAGTGCGGTAAAAAAACCATGTTCTTCGAGGGGTGTCGATATGCCAAACGCACTATTTTTTGCCCTTGGCCAATACTGTTCAATGCCCAAGCGGGCATATATTTCGAAGCGGTTGTGAGTCACTGCACAGAAGAAGGAAATACTGTGCCTCATGACAGTTTCTACCGCCTTGCCCTCGCTTGACAATGATCTGAGAGCACTCGGAGAATGATCCGGATTAGCATCGAACCCTGCCTGAATAGTGGCATTTTGCCGCTTTATGTGATGAATCCAGTCTGACGGGCAGCTCGCCGTCACTGCTTCATTTCGACTTCCAGGCCTGACATGGAGAGCACCTGACGTGGTGGATGTGTCGCACTTGCTCAACGCAGTATCCGACGAAAACCCATGCGGGGAAGACCTCGAATACGATGCCGATTTCCTCGAGCTGGAGCGCCTGGCGCTGGGCCAGCCGGAACGCCAGATGGGCCAGTCGGTCATCGCCGCCGAACCGCCGGACTGGCGCCAGGTACGCGAACGCGCCAGCGAACTGTTCGCCCGCAGCAAGGATCTGCGCCTCGCCAACCTGTACCTGCAGAGCGCCATCGCCCTCGAGGGCCTGAGCGGCCTGGCACAGAGCCTGACGCTGGTTCGTGAGCTGCTGACCCAGTATTGGGACGGTGTCTATCCGCAGCTGGACGCCGACGACGACAACGACCCGACCATCCGTATCAACGCCCTCAACGCCCTGAGCGCCGAGCCGGTGATCGTCCTGCTGCGCGAAGCCAGCATCACCCGCTCGCGCGCCTTCGGCTCGGTGAGCATCCGTGCTGCCCTGAACGCCGCGGACCTGCAGCGTTTCTCCAGCGAGACGCTCTCCGCCGACCAGTTGCGCGGCGCCTTCCTCGACACCGATGCCGAGCTGCTCGACAGCACCCGCACCGCCCTCGACGAAGCCAGCGCGGCGCTGGCCGATATCGAGGGCCTGCTCAGCGAGCGGGTCGGCTCGGCACAAAGTGCCAACCTCGAAGTGCTCAAGCAGGTACTGCGCCACACTCGGCAGATCTTCAACGACCAGGCACCCGCCGCAGGCAACGACTCATCATTTGCCGATGACGCTTACCAGCAGGCCGACGAACAGCCTTCGCAGGGTGCAGCAGAACACACAGCGCGCCAGGCGCCGGCAGCACCGGGACGCATAGCCAGCCGCGACGACGTGCTGCGCACGCTCGATCGTCTGCTGGAATATTACGCCCAGCACGAACCTTCCAGCCCGGTGCCGGTCTTACTGACGCGCGCGCAGAAGCTGGTCACCGCAGACTTCGCGGAAATCGTGCGCAATCTGATTCCCGACGGTATGTCGCAGTTCGAAAACCTGCGTGGCCCCGAATACGACTAACGTGCGGCGGATCTTCAGGGAAGCCCCACGCACATCGCTACCGGCCTATGGCCGACGAAGCCAGTGCACATGCACAGGAGGAGCAACATGAGCAGCAATACCAGCAGCCAGAAATTCATCGCGCGCAACCGCGCCCCGCGGGTACAGATCGAATATGACGTAGAGCTGTACGGTGCCGAGAAAAAGGTGCAGCTGCCCTTCGTCATGGGCGTGATGGCCGATCTGGCCGGCAAACCCGCCGAGCCCCAGGCCGCCGTGGCCGACCGCAAGTTCCTGGAAATCGACGCCGACAACTTCGACTCGCGCCTCAAGGCCATGAAGCCGCGCGCGGCCTTCCACGTGCCCAACGCACTGACCGGTGAAGGCAACCTGAGCCTCGACATCACGTTCGAGAGCATGGACGACTTCAGCCCGGCCGCCATCGCCCGCAAGGTCGACTCGCTGAACCAGTTGCTCGAAGCCCGCACTCAACTGGCCAACCTGCTGACCTACATGGACGGCAAGACTGGCGCAGAAGAGCTGATCATCAAGGCGATCAAGGATCCGGCGCTGCTGCAGGCACTGGCTAGCGCGCCCAAGCCCCAAGACAACGAGCCGCAAGCTTAAGAGGACGTCCCGATGGCCCAGTTGATTCAGGATTCCGCGCAAGCGGCCGCCACCACCGAACAGACCAGCGAGTTCGCTTCGCTGCTGCTGCTGCAAGAATTCAAACCCAAGACCGAGCGCGCCCGCGAAGCGGTGGAAACCGCCGTACGCACCCTGGCCGAACACGCACTGGGCAAGACCGACCTGATCTCCGATGACGCGATCAAGTCCATCGAGTCGATCATCGCGGCGATCGATGCCAAGCTGACCGCTCAGGTCAACCTGATCATGCACCACCCGGACTTCCAGCAGCTGGAAAGCGCCTGGCGTGGCCTGCACTACCTGGTCAACAACACCGAGACCGATGAGCAGCTGAAGATTCGCGTGCTCAACATCTCCAAGCCCGAACTGCACAAGACCCTGAAGAAATTCAAGGGCACCGCCTGGGATCAGAGCCCGATCTTCAAGAAGCTCTACGAAGAGGAATACGGTCAGTTCGGCGGCGAGCCTTACGGCTGCCTGGTGGGCGACTACTATTTCGACCAGTCGCCACCCGACGTCGAACTGCTCGGCGAAATCGCCAAGATCTCCGCGGCCATGCACTCGCCGTTCATCTCCGCCGCCTCGCCGACGGTCATGGGCATGGGTTCCTGGCAGGAGCTGTCCAACCCGCGCGACCTGACCAAGATCTTCACCACCCCCGAGTACGCCGGCTGGCGCTCGCTGCGTGACTCCGAGGACTCGCGCTACATCGGCCTGACCATGCCGCGTTTCCTGGCTCGCCAGCCGTACGGTGCGAAGACCGATCCCGTCGAAGAGTTCGCCTTCGAGGAAGAAACCGACGGCGCCGACAGCAGCAAGTACACCTGGGCCAACTCGGCGTACGCCATGGCGGTCAACATCAACCGTTCGTTCAAGCTGTACGGCTGGTGCTCGCGCATCCGTGGCGTGGAGTCGGGCGGTGAAGTGCCGAACCTGCCGGCGCACACCTTCCCCACCGACGACGGTGGCGTGGACATGAAGTGCCCGACCGAAATCGCCATCTCCGACCGCCGCGAAGCGGAACTGGCGAAGAACGGTTTCATGCCGCTGCTGCACAAGAAGAACACCGACCTGGCGGCCTTCATCGGCGCCCAGTCGCTGCACAAGCCGGCCGAGTACGACGATCCGGACGCCACCGCCAACGCCAACCTGGCCGCGCGCCTGCCGTACCTGTTCGCCACCTGCCGCTTCGCTCACTACCTCAAGTGCATCGTGCGCGACAAGATCGGCTCGTTCAAGGAACGCGACGAGATGCAGCGCTGGCTGCAGGACTGGATTCTCAACTACGTCGACGGTGATCCGGCGCACTCCACCGAAACCACCAAGGCCCAGCACCCGCTGGCCGAAGCCGAGGTGGTGGTCGAGGAAATCGAGGGCAACCCCGGTTACTACAGCTCCAAGTTCTATCTGCGCCCGCACTACCAGCTCGAAGGGCTGACCGTGTCGCTGCGCCTGGTATCCAAACTGCCTTCGGCCAAGGGGGCCTGAGGTTCGTCACTGTGGCGTCCGCTCTCGCGGACGCAGTTGAAACAGAGTGGCAAAAGCCACGAAAGGAGGAATGATGGCTGTTGATATGTTCATCAAGATTGGCGACGTCAAGGGCGAGTCCAAGGACAAGACCCATGCCGACGAAGTCGATGTACTGGCCTGGAGCTGGGGCATGAGCCAATCCGGCTCGATGCATGTTGGTGGTGGCGGCGGTGCCGGCAAGGTCAACATTCAGGATCTGTCGCTGACCAAGTACGTCGACAAGTCCAGCCCCAACCTGATGATGGCCTGCTCCAGCGGCAAGCATTATCCGGAAGCCAAGCTGACCATCCGCAAGGCCGGTGGCGATTCTCAGGTCGAGTACCTGATCATCACCCTGAAGGAAGTCCTGGTGTCTTCCATCAGCACTGGCGGTAGCGGTGGCGAAGACCGCCTCACCGAAAACGTCACCCTGAACTTCGCCCAGGTTCTGGTCGACTATCAGCCGCAGAAAGCCGACGGCGCCAAAGACGGCGGCCCGGTCAAGTACGGCTGGAACATCCGCCAGAACGTCAAGGTGTAACACCCGCCCGAGCTTCGGGCGTACATCGATGCCCGGCACCACGCCGGGCATTGATGGTTTTGACCATAGCGAATTTCAATGGTCCGTAGCTCGCCTGCCCACAGGGCGAGGGCCGCGGGCCTCATGGCCATCGCCCTGCAGCGATGGCCGCGCCAGTACAGGGAACGACGATGACTGCCGAAGAACACCTGCGTAACGCAAGGCTCGACGAGGCACTGAAGGCGCTGCAGGATCAGGTGCGGGCGCAACCCGCCAAGGCGGAGCTGCGGGTCTTCCTGTTCCAGCTGCTGGCCGTGATGGGCCAGTGGAGTCGCGCCCAGAACCAGCTTAAGGTTGCCGGCGACCTCGATGCCGCCTGCCTGCCCATGGTGCAGACCTACAGCACCGCGCTGAACTGCGAAGCACTGCGTGAGAACGTGTTCGCCGGGCGTACCTCGCCGGTAGTCCTCGGCCAACCCGCCGAGTGGGTGGCACCGCTGATCCTGGCACTGGAGCAGGATGCCCAGGGCAACGCCGATGCCGCCCAGAGCCTGCGCGACCAGGCCTTCGAAGCCGCGTCAGCGGTACCGGGCCAGCTCGATGATGCCCCCTTCGCCTGGCTGGCCGATGCCGACCCGCGCCTGGGCCCGGTACTCGAGCTGATCGTCAATGGCCGCTACGTCTGGCTGCCCATGGAAAACATCGCCAGCCTGAGCCTGGAAGCGCCCAGCGACCTGCGTGACCTGGTCTGGTTGCCGGCTCAGGTGACCCTGACCAATGGCGGCAGCACCGTGGCGCTGATTCCCAGCCGTTATCCCGGTAGCCACACCAGTACCGACGGCGCGGTGCGTATGGCGCGCAAGACCGAATGGCAGGACAACGGCCTGCCACTGGGCCAGCGGCTGTTCGCCTTCGATCAGGGTGAACAGGCGCTGTTCGATGTCCGCACACTGAGTTTCGAGCACGGGAATGCAGCGGCATGGCCGACCTGAAACGTCAGGAGCGCCTGCAACCTGCGCTGCTCGATCGCCTGCTCGACGACGATCCGGGCAACCCGGTGGAAAGCGTCGACAAGCGCGTGCTGACGCTCAACCAGTTGCGCGCTTCGGTGCTGCGCGACCTTGCCTGGTTGTTCAACACCGTCGCACCGCTGACCAGCGATGACGAGGCGCTGACCCGGGCTGGCAGCTCGGTGGTCAATTTCGGCCTGCCGCCGCTGGCGGGGCACAGCGCCTCGAGTATCGATATCCAGGCGGTGGAACGCCTGCTGACCAAGGCCATCGCCGACTTCGAACCACGCATCGTGCGCGCCTCGCTGCGCGTGCGCGCCCGCCAGGAGGCCGAGGAGATGAGCCACAACTCCCTGAGTTTCGAGATCGAAGGCGACCTCTGGGCACATCCCATGCCGCTACGCCTGCTGCTGACCACCGAGCTGGACCTGGAAACCGGCCACGTTCAGGTATTACCCGCCGACGCATCACGGAGACGACGATGAACCCGCGCCTGCTCGGCTACTACAACCAGGAACTGCAACATATCCGCGAGAGCGCCGAAGAGTTCGCCGGCGAATTCCCGAAGATCGCCAGCCGCCTGACGCTGTCCGGCGTGGAGTGCGCCGATCCTTACGTGGAGCGACTGCTCGAGGGCTTCGCCTACCTGACCGCACGAGTCCAGCTCAAGCTCGATGCCGAGTACCCGACCTTCACCCACAACCTGCTGGAGATCGCCTACCCGCACTACCTGGCGCCGACCCCGTCGATGACCGTGGTGCAACTGTGCGCCGATCCCAACGAAGGCTCTCTGAGTAGCGGCTTCACCCTCGAACGCGGCGCATCGCTACGTGGCCTGCTCGGCAGCGAAGCCCAGACCGCCTGCGAATACCGCACCTGCCAGCCAGTCACGCTATGGCCGCTGGAAGTGACCCAGGCCAGCTATTTCGGCAACCCGACGACGCAGCTCGGCCGCCTCGCCGCCAGCGAGCCCGGTGCCAAGGCCGGTTTGAAACTGCGCCTGCGCACTGGCGCCGGCCTGCCCTTCAATGCCCTGGATCTGGATACCCTGACGTTCTTCCTGCACGGCGCCGACGAGCAACCCTTCCGTCTTTACGAACAATTGCTCGGCAATGCCTGTGCCCTGTTCGTACGGGCGGTGGATGGTTCGTGGGTCGAGCGTCTGCCCCCCGACAGCCTGCGTCCACGGGGTTTCGACGACCAGGACGCGGCACTGCCGGTGGTGCCCCGAGCGTTCCAGGGCTATCGCCTGCTGCAGGAATACTTCGCCCTGCCGAACCGTTTCCTGTTCGTCGAACTGACCGGGCTCAAACGCGCCGTGCAGCGCAACGCCAGCCAGGAGCTGGAGATCGTGGTGCTGTTCAATCGCCTCGACAACAGCCTGGAAAACAGCATCGGCGCCGAGCAGTTCCGCCTGTTCTGCACTCCGGCGATCAACCTGTTCGCCCGGCGCGCCGACCGCATTCACCTCAGCGACCGTGTCCACGAACATCAGATCATCGCCGACCGCACGCGCCCGCAAGACTTCGAGATCCATTCGATCACCGAAGTCAGCGGCCATGGCAGCGGCCCGGAGCAACCGTTCCAGCCGTTCTATGCCGTGCGCGACCCTTCGCGCTATGGTCGCGAACAGGCCTGGTACAGCCTGCGCCGCGAGCCTCGCGTGCTGTCGAGCAAACAGCGTCGCAACGGCCCGCGCTCCACCTACATCGGCAGTGAGACCTTCATCTCCCTGGTCGACGCCAACCAGGCACCCTATCGTCACGATCTGCGCCAACTGGGCATCGCCGCACTGTGCACCAATCGCGATCTGCCGCTGTCGATGCCGATCGGCGGGACGCGCAGCGATTTCACCCTGGAGGACAGTGCGCCGGTGGTCGCGGTGCGCTGCCTGGCCGGCCCCAGCCGACCGCGCGCCAGTCGCGCCCATGATGCCAGCGCCTGGCGCCTGATCAGCCAGCTGTCGCTCAACTACCTGTCGCTCAGCGAACAGGGCCAGGGCGCCGCCGCCCTGCGCGAGCTGATGCGCCTGTACGGCGACGCTGGCGACAACGCCCTGCAGTTGCAGATCGACGGCCTGCGTCAGGTCAGCAGCAAGGCCTGCACGCGACGCCTGCCGATGCCCGGGCCGATCGTCTTCGGCCGCGGCCTGGAGATCGGCCTGGAGTTCGACGAGAACGCCTTCCGCGGTACCGGGGTGTTCCTGCTCGGCTCGGTGCTGGAGCGCTTCCTGACACGTTACGTATCGATCAACAGCTTCACCGAAACGGTGCTGCGCACCACCGAGCGGGGCGAAGTGATGCGATGGAGGGCCAAGCCCGGATGTCGGCCGACCCTGTAAACACGCTGGCGGCGATGGCCGATGCGCCCTGGAACTATGACTTCTTCCAGGCCATGCGGCGCATCGAGTGCGAATACCCCGAACGCCCGCGCCTCGGCCATTCCGTGCGCCTGGTCGACGACCCGCTGCGTCTCGGCCAGAAGCCGGACTGCGGTTTCGCGCCCTCGACCCTGGCCAGCGTCATCCACGACAGCACCGGCACACCGCGCATCGAGCAGTTCTTCTTCGGTCTCACCGGGCCCAACGGCCCGCTGCCGCTGCACCTGACCGAACACGCCCGCGAGCGCCAGCGGCACCACGGCGACGCCACGTTCAAGCGCTTTCTCGACGTGTTCAATCATCGCCTGCTGACCCTGTTCTACCGCGCCTGGGCCGAGGCACGGCCCACCGTCAGTCAGGATCGTGCAGGCGATGACTACTGGTCACCACGTCTCGGCGCGCTGTCGGGCCGAGGCATGCACAGCCTCATGGGCCAAGGCCCGATCAACGACGCCGCACGCTATTACTTCACCGGCCACTTGGCCGCGCAGACCCGCTATCCGGACGGCCTGCAGGCGATCCTCAGCGAGTATTTCGGCGTGCCGGTGGCTCTCGAGGAATATGTCGGCCAATGGTTGCAACTCCCCGAATACAGCCGCCTGGGCGCCTCGACCTGCACCCTCGGCGTGGACCTGTGCCTGGGTACCCACGTGTGGGATCGGCAACACAAGTTTCGCTTGCGCATGGGCCCGTTGAGCCTGGCGCAGTACCGACGTTTGCTGCCGGATCAGCCCCTGCTCGCCGAGCTGGCGGCCTGGGTGGCCGAATACGTCGGTGAAGAACTGGACTGGGACACCAACCTGGTGCTCAAACAGGAGGAAGTACCGCAGGCCAACCTGGCCGGCGATTACCGACTCGGCTTCGATACCTGGCTCGGCACGCCCGACCAGGATGCAAAGGATCTGCTGCTGGCACGACAGCATGTCGTCAGCCAGCCGCTCCATACCCCGAATTAGAGGACAGAAAAATGGGTGAAATCAGTCGCGCCGCGCTATTCGGCAAGTTGAACAGCGTCGCCTACAAGGCCATCGAAGCCGCCACCGTATTTTGCAAGCTGCGTGGCAATCCCTACGTCGAGCTGACCCACTGGCTGCATCAGATCCTGCAGTTGCAGGACTCCGACCTGCACCAGATCGTGCGTCAGTTCAGCATCGAGCCGGGCCGCCTGGCCAAGGACATCACCGAAGCCCTGGATCGCTTGCCGCGCGGCTCCACATCGATCACCGACCTGTCCTCCCACGTCGAGGAAGCGGTCGAGCGCGGCTGGGTCTACGGCAGCCTGATGTTCGGTGAAAACCAGGTACGCACCGGCTATCTGGTGGTCGGCATTCTCAAGACACCGAGCCTGCGCAATGCCTTGCTGGCCATCTCTCGCGAGTTCGACAAGGTCAAGATCGAGACCCTCACCGAACGCTTCGACGAGATCGTCGGTGCCTCGCCGGAGAATGCCCTGAGCGCCACCGACGGTTTCGATGCCGGTGCGGTGCCGGGTGAAGCCAGTGGTGCCATCGCGCCAAGCGCAATGGGCAAGCAGGAGGCGCTCAAGCGCTTCACCGTCGACCTCACCGAACAGGCGCGCAGCGGCAAGCTCGACCCCATCGTCGGGCGCGACGACGAGATTCGCCAGCTGGTCGACATCCTCATGCGTCGCCGTCAGAACAACCCGATCCTCACTGGTGAGGCCGGGGTCGGCAAGACCGCGGTGGTCGAAGGTTTCGCCTTGCGTATCGTCGCCGGCGACGTACCGCCAAGCCTCAAGGACGTCGAGCTGCGTAGCCTGGACGTCGGCCTGCTGCAGGCGGGCGCAAGCATGAAGGGCGAGTTCGAACAGCGCCTGCGGCAGGTCATCGAGGACGTTCAGAGCTCACCCAAGCCGATCATCCTGTTCATCGACGAAGCCCACACCCTGGTCGGCGCCGGTGGCGCGGCCGGTACCGGCGATGCCGCCAACCTGCTCAAGCCTGCGCTGGCCCGCGGCACCCTGCGTACCGTGGCCGCCACCACCTGGGCGGAATACAAGAAACACATCGAGAAGGACCCTGCGCTGACCCGCCGCTTCCAGGTCGTGCAGGTGGACGAGCCTTCCGAGCACCGTGCGATCCTGATGATGCGCGGCGTTGCCTCGACCATGGAAAAACACCATCAGGTGCAGATCCTCGACGAAGCCCTGGAGGCTGCCGTCAAGCTGTCGCACCGCTACATTCCGGCCCGTCAGTTGCCGGACAAGTCGGTCAGCCTGCTCGACACCGCCTGCGCCCGCGTAGCCATCAGCCTGCACGCCGTGCCCGCCGAAGTGGACGACAGCCGTCGGCGCATCGAGTCCCTGGAGACCGAGCGCGCGATCATCGGCCGTGAACAGGCCATTGGCGTCACCATCGGCAGCCGCCTGCTGGACGTCGACACGGCGCTGGCCGAAGAGCGCCTGCGCTTGGTCACCCTGGAAACCCGCTGGGCCGACGAGAAGGCCCTGGTGGACGAACTGCTGGCCACCCGCGCCCGCTTGCGCGCCGCCGCCGAGCCGGTGGACGACACCAGCCGTGAAGCAGGCGCCGAACAACCGGCTCTGAGCGACGAGGAACGCAGCGCGCTGCGCGACACTCTCACTGACCTGCAGCAACGTCTCAGTGCCCTGCAGGGTGAAACGCCGCTGATTCTGCCGACCGTGGATTACCAGGCGGTCGCCTCGGTGGTCGCCGACTGGACGGGCATCCCGGTCGGGCGCATGGCACGCAACGAGCTGGAAACCATCCTCAAGCTCGACCAGCACCTGAAGAAGCGCATCATCGGCCAGGACCACGCCCTGGAGATGATCGCCAAGCGTATCCAGACCTCCCGTGCCGGCCTGGACAACCCCAACAAGCCGATCGGCGTGTTCATGCTCGCGGGCACCTCCGGCGTGGGCAAGACCGAAACCGCCCTGGCCCTGGCCGAAGCCCTCTACGGCGGCGAGCAGAACGTCATCACCATCAACATGAGCGAGTTCCAGGAAGCGCACACGGTTTCCACCCTCAAGGGGGCGCCACCGGGCTACATCGGCTACGGCGAGGGCGGCGTGCTGACCGAAGCGGTGCGTCGCAAGCCCTATAGCGTGGTGCTGCTCGACGAGGTGGAGAAAGCTCACCCGGACGTGCACGAGATCTTCTTCCAGGTGTTCGACAAGGGCGTGATGGAAGATGGCGAAGGCCGTCAGATCGACTTCAAGAACACCCTGATCCTGCTCACCACCAACGCCGGTACCGAGATGATCGCCGGGCTGTGCAGCGACCCGGAGCTGATGCCCGACCCCGAAGGCATCGCCAAGGCACTGCGCGCCCCCCTGTTGCAGATCTTCCCGCCAGCCCTGCTCGGCCGCCTGGTGACCATCCCCTACTACCCGCTCTCCGATGACATGCTCAAGGCGATCACTCGCCTGCAACTCGAGCGCATCAAGAAGCGCATCGAAAGCACCCACAAGGTGCCGTTCGATTACGACGACAGCGTGATCGATCTGGTGGTCTCGCGCTGCACCGAGAACGAGAGTGGCGGCCGGCAGATCGACGCCATCCTGACCAACAGCATGCTGCCGGACATGAGCCGCGAGTTCCTGACCCGCCTGCTCGAGGGCAAACCGCTGAGTGGGGTGCAGGTAACGCAGCAGAACAACGAGCTGCATTACAACTTCGAACGAACGCAGTGAGCATCAGCGGCGCTCGCCGCGCTAGAGGACGCTAGATGGCAATCACTCAGGATGCACGCATGGCAATCGTCACCACCCCGCTGGGTGGTGACGTGCTGGTGCTGCGACGAATGGAGGGCCGGGACGAACTCAGCCGCCCCTTCGCCTATGAGCTGGCGCTGATCTCCGAAGATCATGCGCTGCCACTCGATGCCCTGCTGGGCAAGCCGATGGGGCTGACCCTGCAACTGGCCGACGGTAGCGACCGCTACTTCCACGGCATCGCTGCACGCTGCAGCCAGGCGGCTGGCAGCGGTCAGTTCGCCAGCTACCGGGTCAGCCTCAAGCCCTGGTTATGGCTGCTGTCGCGAACCTCCGACTGCCGGATATTCCAGAACAAGACGGTGCCCGATATCGTCAAGCAGGTATTTCGCGACCTGGGTTTCTCCGATTTCGAAGACGCCCTCACCCGCTCCTACCGGGAGTGGGAATACTGCGTGCAATACCGCGAAACCAGCCTCGACTTCGTCAGCCGGCTGCTCGAGCAGGAAGGCATCTACTACTACTTCCGCCACGAGCAGGCCCGCCACGTGCTGGTGCTGTGCGACGCCTATGGCGCACACCGAGCCGCTCCCGGCTACGCCAGCGTGCCCTACTTCCCGCTGGAAGATCAGATGCGCGAGCGCGACCACATCTACGACTGGCACCTCAACCATGAAGTGCAGCCAGGTTCGCTGGAACTCAACGACTACGACTTTCAACGCCCCAGCGCGCGTCTGGAAGTGCGCTCGATCGTCTCGCGCCCGCACAGCAACGCCGGGCACCCGCTGTTCGACTATCCCGGTGAATACGTACAGAGCAAGGACGGCGAGCAATACGCGCGCAATCGCATCGAGGCCATCCATACCCAGTACGAGCGCGTGCAGTTGCGCAGCAACGCGCGCGGGATCGGAGCCGGTCATCTGTTCAGCATGACCGGCTACCCACGCGCCGATCAGAACCGCGAATACCTGACGGTCAGTGCCGACTACCAGATCGTTCAGGAAGCTTTCGAGAACAATACCAGCGACGAACCGCTGCAGTTCGACAGCCGCCTCGACTGCATCGATGCCAGCCAGGTTTTTCGCCCGCTGCCACTGACCGTCCAGCCGATCGTGCAGGGGCCGCAGACGGCCATGGTGGTAGGCCCACAAGGGGAGGAAATCTGGACCGATCAGTTCGGCCGGGTGAAGGTGCACTTCTACTGGGATCGTCACGACCAGTCCAACGAGAACAGCTCCTGCTGGATCCGCGTATCGCAGAACTGGGCCGGCAAGAACTGGGGTTCGATCCAGATTCCGCGTATCGGTCAGGAAGTCATCGTCAGCTTCCTCGAGGGCGACCCCGATCGGCCCATCATCACCGGCCGCGTCTACAACGCCGAACAGACCGTGCCTTACGACCTGCCAGCCAACGCCACGCAGAGCGGTGTCAAGAGCCGCTCCAGCAAGGGAGGTACGCCTGCTCAGTTCAATGAAATCCGCATGGAGGACAAGAAGGGCGAAGAGCAGCTGTACATCCATGCCGAACGCAATCAGGACATCGTCGTCGAGCTGGATGAGACCCACGCCATCGGCCGCGACCGCAGCAAGTCCATCGGCCGCAACGAGACCGTCGATGTCGGCGCCAACCGCACCAAGAAGATCGCCCGCAACGAGCGCTACAGCATTGGCCACAACAAGACAGTCAACATCGGCCGCTTCAAGGTCGAGAGCATCGGCATGGCCAAGATGACCAACGTCGGTCTGGGCTACAACCGCAACATCGGCATGGCGATGTTCTCGGCAGTGGGCATGAACCGCACCGATTTCGTCGGCAAGACCTGGGCCGTCTCGGCCGGCGACAAGATCGAGTTCAAGGTCGGCAGCTCGCAACTGACCCTGACGCCGGATGCCATCTACCTCAGTGCCAAGGACATCCACTTCAAGGCGCAGGAGTATCTGCACGCCGATGCCCCCTCCGATATCCTGCTCAACTCGGGTACCGCACAGCCAGCGCCAGAACACAGCGGCAAGGCGGAGCCCGGCTCGCAGGTCGGTGCACTCGCAGCGGTCACTGGCGTTCTGCGCGACCTCGGTTCGCAGGCCGCATCGAGCGCCCAGGGTAATGACAAGCGCCCGGGCGCCGACGCACAGGGCAGCCTCTCTTTGAGGAGCAATGCACCCGCGGCGGCCGATACGCCTGCCGCCGTTACCACCGGCCTCGGCAGCGCAGTGGATCGCATTGCCGCCCAGTCACCCGCGCTGCAGGAGGATCTGCGCTCGCTGCAGGAGCAAGGCTGGGATATCGAATACGGCCCTGCAGGCGCAGGCACGTACGTGAGTCAGGAAGGTGACGTGAGCCGGATCGTCATCGACGGCGACATGCGTGGCTCGCCCGCCACGGTGACCCAACTGTTGGCTCACGAGGTGGGCCATGCCACCCACCCCTACGAGGAAAACCTTTCTTCCAAGGCTGCCTACGTCAGCGGTGCCCTGCAAGACGAGGGCGCTGCGGTGCTGAACAACATCAAGGTACAGCGAGAGATCATCGCCAACGGCGGCCCGGACATCAGCATCAATGGTTCGGCAGCCAACCATGCGGCCTACAACGCAGCCTACGACCAGCTCGTCAGCAGCGGCGGTAACGCTGCAGCCCGCAAGGCCGTCGGGCAGGTGTGGGGCAGCGAAACCTCATCGGTCAAGGTCGACGGCAAGTTCGTCACGTACAACGATTACTACGGCAGCTGGTATGACGATAACGTCGACGATTAAGCGGCCCTTTTTCAGGCTCTTTGCCTACCTGCTCGTGGCGAGCACGGCAGCCTGTTCAACAGCGAACGAGAACCAACGGATGAACCAAGCCTCTTTCACGCTCTGGCAAACCATCGAGCAACTGGCGCAGCAAGGGCCGCTGACCAAGGCCAAGATCGAGCAGACGCTGGGCAGCACCTTGCAGCTGGACAAGCAGGATGAGCACCGCACCCGCTGGATTGGCGGAGAGGTTGTCCTGCAAGGCAACGTGCGTATCGCGCAGACGGGTTTCACGGTGCTCAACAAGGAGCATGCGGCGCGCCAGAGCACCATCGGCCTGTTTCTGGCCGGTGCCTGCATAGGCCGCCATGACATAGAAGCACAGTACGGTGAACTGCTTCTGGTCTCGGCTCCGCGTGGCCGCTCACCGCACGAGACGAGTGTCTGGGAAAGCGCACGCCCCTGGGGCCAACTGCGCTTCGCGTTCAAACAGAACAACCCCGAGTGCGTGCACAGCGTATCGATCATTCCATCCGTGCAATCGACACCCGGCGAATCTTGATTCATAGCGAACGGACACAGCGTGCAGATCGATAATCGCAGTGGCTTCCCCCATGCCTGGTTCGAGAAGACCGGCCCTGGCGGCGTCGTTTACGACGTACTGGTGCTGCGCGGCACCTTCGCGCTGACCGGTAGCTATCTTCCACTGCCGCGGGCCGATGTGCAGGCACCCATCGTCTATGCCGATGAGTACGATGGTCATCCCGAAGCCAACCCTCTGCAAAGCGTGCTGCGCCGCGAAGGCGACCTGACGCTGCTCAAACCGGCCAGTGATGTCTACGTCACGGGTACCGCGTGTAGCGAGGGCGGCGTCGCCCAACCGGGCTGGCTCGCCGGTATTCGCGTCGGCACCCGGCGCAAGCTGCTGCAACTGCACGGCCCGCGGCGCTTCGAACGCCACGGGCAGGAGTGGCGTCTGAGCAGCGCTGAACCCGTCAACCAGGTGCCCCTCGACTACCGCTATGCCTTCGGCGGGTGCTACAGCGTGATGGCTGGCGAAGAGAACCAGGTGGAGCGGGTGTACAACCCGGATAATCCGGCAGGCTGCGGCTGGCTTCCCGGCGAGGCTGACCTGAGGACCGTGTCGCCCGAGGCACAGGCGCAGATACGCCAATGGCTGGAGGGCGTAAGCGAGCTGCCGGCGCCACAGATCGAGGATGTCGATGCGCCCATCACCAGCCCCCATGACGCGCTGCCGCCACAAGGCTTCGCCCCCCTCGCCCGCTGGAGCCAGGCACGCCTGCAATACGCCGGCACCTACGACGAGCACTGGCAGCGCGATCGCTATCCCCTGCTGCCCGACGACTTCGACGAACGCTTCTACCAGGCTGCGCCGCCGGGGCTGATCCAGCCCGGCTACCTGACCGGCGACGAATTCATCTCCCTGCTCGGCATGCTGCCTGAGGGCCTGACGCATTTCCGTCTGCCCGGAATCCTGGCGCTGGTGTCGCTGACCCCGTTCCACGGCCGTACCCGACAAGGGCCGCTGGTGCTCGACACCGTGGCCATCGACCTGGATGCCCGGCACGTCTCGCTGATCTGGCGCGGCACCTTCGAGCGCGGCGAGCCCTGGCGACGGCTGGCGATCGGCACGCTGGACGTTCCCCTGGTGCAGGAGGACGTGCATGGCGCTTGATGTAGACATCGGGGCCGGGCGGTACCACAACGCCGACCTGTTCCGTAAGAACTTCGGTATCGACAGCGCCGAACAGGCCGCAGGCGCCCTCAACAATCTGGATAGCCTGTATGCCCGTGGCGGTCACCCCTGGGAAGCTTTCACCGCCAACGGCGAATACTTTCCGGGCCAGCGCGAGAGCTTCGACAAGACCGCCAGACAGGTCAAGGATCTGTACGACAAAGGGGTCTACAAGGATGGCGAGCTGGCGGAGTCGAAACCGACGGAGGACGGCAAGGATCTGGTGGGCAACGCCCGCCACGCCGCCAACGACAGCCACGAATGGAAAGCCGTGTGCTCGGTACCGGACCTCTGCAAGGTCGGCAATGCCGTGGTGCCCTTCGACAGCTTCGCCACCATCGGCAATCAGACCCAGTCCTCACCGGACGTGAAAGCTCAGGGCGTGCCGGTGTATCGCGTCGGCGACCTGCACAAGGGCGTTCAGGGCGACGCCGGTTCCCACGTGGTGGCCGGCACTTCGCTCGGCGGCGGCTACGTCAAGTTCCTCAGCGGCCAGAACGACGTCAAGGTCAACGGTATCCCGCTGGTGCGCCAGGACAGCACCTGCCTGGTCAACTGCAATGGCGCAGGTGTCGGTGGTGCGCTGGGCAAGGTCGTCACCACCCAGCGCGGCGCAGATACCCAGGCCGAAAAAACCGCCGAGGAGACCAACCCGGAACTGCAGGCGCTGCTCGACGCAGAAGCCGACGAACGCTCGCTATGGGAGAAGACCAAAGACTTCGGTTCCGGCGCCTGGAGCAGCACCAAGCGAATCGCAGGAGCGAGTGCAGACGACCCGCTGGATACTGGCGTCGGCGTGCTTAAGGGCATCGGCAACCTGCCCACCGACCTGTGGAACCTGGGCGTGATGGCCAGCAAGTACACAGCGGTGGCTGGTATCCCCCCCGTAGCCGTACGCGCCAACGCCATGGAAAAGGCAGCCGTTGCCGCCCATCAGGCCGGCGATCTGGCCAAGGCCAATGAGCTCGCCCGTCAGGCAAGCCAGCTAATGAGCGCAGGTACCACAGGTGATCTGTTCGAGCTGACCAGCGATGCCCAAAAAGGCGGCTCTGTACTGTCGATGTTCATACCCGGCAGCGTGGTGGTGAAGGGGGCGAGTAGAGCGGGCAAGGCAGCACGTGTACTGGATACTGCAGCGGATGCAACAAGGGGGGCCGACGTAGCATCGGATGCGGGTGGTTTGGGGCGGCGCCTGCCGGAGTCCGCCAAGGAAGCAGAAAAAGCCGCGGATGCAGCCGTGACCGGTGTGCATGTAGCCAAATTGTCAAACGCTCAACAATACGCAAAGCTAGTGAACTCAAACAAACGCTGGTCATGGGAAAAAGATTTCCCTGGTGGTGAGAACCTCACCCGAGGACAAAAGGAAGCGATAAAGCGGCAAGCAATAGCGGAGGGTTTGATACCAGATGTGCCTTTCAAACCTGGCACCAAGTTTCCAGATTTCGAGAAAGCAGGATTGGTCAGCCGGGTCGAACACCTCCCTGAGCATTTGTGGAAAACGGGCGACAAAGCGCAGTTCAAATGGCTGGATAGCCAGATACCCGGAGGTCGCCCTAGCGGGTTCACATGGCACCACTCAGAGCTGCCGGGTAGAATGGAACTTGTTCCGTTTGGGCCGCATAACATCATTACTCACTCTGGCGGTCGGTCTACAGGCATGTGGGCGGCAGGCAAGAGATGAACCAGGAGTTTGTTATGGAATTAAAAATAGTAGGCCAGATTTCAGCGCCCCCTATTGAAGCGACCACTTCACTCGAGCGTTACTGCAGAGTAAAACTGCCTCAGGATTTTATTGAGTTCCTCCAATACGGCAATGGTGGAATCCCCGAAAAAAATCTATTTATGCATGAGGGTACGGACAGACTGATTGAACGCTTTCTACCCGTTATGCTAGACCCTAACTCAGAGGATATAGGTGAGTACGACATATCGGTAGTGATGACAGCGTTGGACTCCCGACTCGGCGATGATCCTGACGAGATCGGCTGCAAGCTCATTCCTTTCGCAGCGCTTTTTTCTGGTGACTTTCTCTGCTTAGATTTTCGGAAAAACGCTGAATGCCCTGAGGTAGTACTTTGGGATCACAACCAATCCGATGATTTCGCTCCGCATACGGAGCCAGTTGCACCCTCCTTCGCCGACTTCAAGACCCTGCTATTCACTTGAAACCGAAAAAGACTCGGACATATACAGCTACTACCAGTAGACCAAAAGGCAGCGGTTCTGCAATCGACTAGATGACGGCCATCTCTGCAGATCAATGAAAGAAATACTCTTACCCGTTACCCAAGCATCCCAGGGGACTGCATGGGGCTTCTAAAGATTATCGGGGCAGGTGAGATTGGCCAAGCCGCATGCACTCGAACTCAATCCACAGATACACCACCAACGCAGAAGGCCGTATCAGCTCCGTCGAGGGCAAGCTGTCACTGAAAAAGGCTGAACGCAACGAGTACGCTCAGCGTACTGTCGGCAAGAACGATGGTCGCATCGCTGATGACCAAGGCGGACACCTCATCGGCTCACAGTTCGGCGGGCACGGCGGCAAAGGCAACCTGACACCCATGCACAAGGACATCAACAACTATCACGCAGGTGAGTGGGGGCAGATGGAGAAGCGCTGGGCCAGCGAGCTGGCGGCCGGCAAAGATGTGCATGTTAAAATCAAGCCCGTATATACCGACGGAAGCTTGCGGGCCAGTGAATTCAGAATTACCGAGACCATCGGCGGCACTACGTCCAGGCACACGATCATAAACCCTACAGGTCAATGAAATGACACCCGAAATTCAACAGCTGCAGCAAACCATCGCACAAGGTGTGTACGAAGTGCTGCCAGAGGACGGTTGGACAAATGCTACCTATTCGTTCCAGGCCATTACCCGTTTTTTTCGGAGACCGGGCACTATCTGCTCAATGGCGTAAAAACAGTGTCGTTCGTTGCGGAAGATGAAGTAAGCGATGCGTTTCGCGAGCTACGTACCAAAATGGCAGCCCTCCATGAAAACGGGCATGCCTGGTACACCGCTACGTTCACACTTACCCCTGACGGCAACTTCAAATTCGATTTCGTCTACGATGAACTACCTGCGTTCGAGATAATTCCATCTCCGGACAAATGGGCTGACGAATTCCGCACCTACCCACGGGCGGAGCTGCAGGATCTTGTTCCACAGCAGCCGAAGCTCTAGGGTTGCAACGACCGAAAATGGTCACAAACCAAAACGGACTTCATGACGTGACTCGCTTCCAGCGTATCCAGGCCAGCGTTCCCGCAGGCGTCGTGCTCCCCGATGCGCTGCGCCGGCTCTGCGACTATCTGGATGAAACCGATTACCCCATCAGCGGCTGCATGCGCCTCAGGCCCGACGACTATGGTGGCCTGCTCGCCTGGTTCGATGGCGACGCGACCATGGCGGCCCAGTTCGCCTGCTTCGGCGCCGGCCCGGACGGTTCACTGATCGCCTTCTGGCTGCTCGGCGACACCGACGCGCGGCAGGCACCGGTGGTTCATCTGGATTCGGAAGCGAGTAACAACCGGGTGCTGGCGAAGAACTTCGAGGACTTTCTGCTCCTGTTCGGCATCGGCTACGACGAGCTGGGCTTCGCCGACCTGAACCAGCCACCCGATGATCCAGGCTCGGCAGAAAATCTGCGCGCCTGGCTGCACGTCGAATTCGGCCTGACCTGTCCGGCAACGGGTGCCAGCATCGTCGAAGAGGCCAACCGGGCATGCCCCGACATTCAGCATGCCATCGATGCGTGGCTCAGGAATCGCTACGGCGAAGAGACTTGAGCGTTCATCGGCCAATACCGCTTGGGAAACGAGGGTCCATGCCGTCTATGAATCTGTACGCCCATTTACAAGCGGTCCATGACCAGGCCAGTTTTCTGGTGTTTGTCAGGGCTCTGCTGGCAGACCGACGCGCCGCCATTGAACTGGAGCAAGCAGGCCGAGAAAGTGACTGGGCCAACAGCAGTCTTGCAGACTTTCTAGAGAGCGCACTGGCATGGGCCGAAGATAGCGAGTTCGGTGATCGCCAGGACTTGGCTGGAGCGAACCCGTGGAAGCGTTTTGCCGTCTTTCTGTATTGCGGCAAGATTTACGAATGATGGACCGGGCGTAGCCGTGCTCTTGCTGCAGCCACCAGAAGCTTCGCGCTCGCAATCATCGAACACGGCGACCAGCTCGGCGAACGAGGCCTGCTCCAGCAACTGTGCGAAATCCCTCGGCAGTGTCTTGCCTTTACGCTTACCCAAGGTGGCGATCACCAGATCGAAATGTCCCTCATTGCCCACCATCGTGGCTTGGCGCAGCCCCTGACGATTCGGCTGGCTCCTCACGCCAGCCGCCGCCCAGCGCCCGTGCCAGATTGACGCTCGCCTGCAGCTGCAGCATGCGCAGTCGCGCCGCTTCGTCTTGCGCGCTGTAGAGGCTGCGTTGCGTATCGAGCAGTGTAAGCAGGGTTTCAGCGCCTGCACGGTAGCGGGACTCGGCGAGGCGGAAGGCACGCTCGGCCTGCCGCAGCACTTCATCCTGAGCCTGCTGCTGCGCAGCGCTGCCGCTCAGGCCATTGAGGGCCACCTCGACCTCGGCGAAGGCGTTGATCAGCGCACCGCGATAGGCGGCCAGCAGCTCCTCACGTTGCGCCATGGCCAGATCACGGTCGGCGCGCAGGCTGCCCGCGTCGAAGATCGGTGCGCTCAGTGCTGCGCCGAGGGAGTACAGCGGATTGGCGAACAGCCTCGATGCGCTGTCGGCACTGCCACCAAGCGTGGCCCTCAGGCTGAGGCGCGGCAGGAGTGCGGCACGCGCGGCCTGCAGATTGGCATCGGCAGCCGCCAGGTTGGCTTCGGCACGAGCCAGATCCGGACGGGCCAGCAGCAGTTCGCTGGGAATGCCGGCGCCGATATCGGGCGCGGGCAGTTCGAACAGGCGTGCCTGGCTGGCCGGAAGCTGATCCACTCGCCCGCCAAGCAGGACGGCCAAGGTTGCCAGGCCGTCTTCACGTTGCTGGGTGACGGCTGCCAGCTCGCGCCGCTGCAGCGCCACCACGCCACGCTGCTGAGCCAGCTCCAGCGACGTCGCCGCACCGGCGCTCTGCCGCGCCTCGACGGTACCCAGCACGCGCTCGGCGTTCTCCAGGTTGAGGCGAGCGATACGCTGGCGCTCCTGCAGGCCAACCGTGTCCAGCCAGGCCGAGGCCACTGCGGCGCTCAGGGAGACCTGCAGGGCATCGCGGTCGAACTGGCTGGCATCGCGGGCAAAAGCAGCACGGTCGCGGCTGGCGCGCAGGCGCCCCCAGAGGTCGACTTCATAACTGGCGGCAAGATTGCCGCTGTAGGCATTGCCATCGACATGCGCATTGCCGCCGAGCCGCGCCTGGCGGTCGGCGGCAAGATTGCCGTCGAGGCGCGGCGACAGTTCGGCACCTGCACGCCGCGCGCTTGCAGCGGCCTGGCGCAGACGCGCCATGGCGGCGGCCAGATTCTGGTTGTCGCGCAGGGCCCGCACCATCAAGTCGTCGAGCTCGCTGCTGGCGAAAGCTCGCCACCATTGGTTACTGGGCGCCGGCGTACTTCCGGCAGCGGCGTTGCGCCAATGTTCGGGGGCTGCGGGCAGGTCTGCCGGCGCATCGGCTGTCTGGGTGCAACCGCCCAGCAGCAGCGCGGCCAGCAGGCCGGAGATCAGATAAGGCGTCATCGATAATCCTGTCATTGCACGGCCAACGCGACGACCGGGTCGAGCTGCGCCGCGGTCTTCGCCGGCAGGTAGCCGAACACCAGGCCGGTGCCTACCGAGCAGGCGAATGCCAGCAGCATGGCCGACAGCGAGAACACCAGCGGCACGTTCCAGGCGATCAGCAGCGCACCGAACAGCAACCCGGTGACCACCCCGACGCTGCCACCGACCAGCGTCACCAGCACCGATTCGGTGAGAAACTGGCGCAGGATGTCGCGCTGCCGGGCGCCGGTGGCCATGCGAATGCCGATCTCGCGGGTGCGCTCGCGTACCGTCATGAGCATCACGTTCATCACGCCGATACCGCCGACCAGCAGCGACACCGCGGCGATCAGGCCGAGCATCAGGGTCATGCTCTGCCGCGTCTTGGCCTCGGCCTGCAACTTGGCGGCCGAGTTGTAGATGCGAAAATCCTGACGACCATGGCGCTGCAGCATCAGTGCTTCGAGCGCGGCCTGAGCCTGGGCAACCAGGTCGCTGCGCTTCACTTCGATGGCCGCGTAGCTCTCGTCACGCAGCTTGGGGAACACCCGCACCACACCGGTGCTGTGCGGCACCAGCACCTGCTCGTCGGGGTAGTTGCCACCCGCTTCGCTGCCCTTCTCGCTCATCACCCCGATGACCTCGAACGGTGAGCTGTTGATCAGGATGATCGTGCCGAGCGGATCGCTGCCATCCGCAAACACGCTGGTGTAGACCTCGTGCCCGAGCACGGCCACGGGGGCGATCTCGCGGTTCTCCGCGGCGCTGAAGAAGCGCCCGCGCGCCACCGGCCAGCGGTGAATGTGCGGCAGGTTCTCGCCAACGCCGAGCACTTCGGTCTGCAGCGCCTGCTGGCCGTGACGGATCAGAGCCGGATCACGCAGCACCGGCATTACCCGGGCGACCTCGCGCAGTTTGCCAATGGCCTCGAAATCACCCTCGGTGAGCACCCCGATGGGGCCGCCGGTACGTGGCACGTCGCTGGACACGTACATCATGTTGGCGCCCATCACGCCCATTTCGGCGACCACTTTCTGCCGGGCCCCTTCACCGACTGCGAGCATGACGATCACCGAGGCCACGCCAATGACGATGCCCAGCAGGGTCAGCGCGGTACGGAACCGGTGGATCAGCAGCACGCGCCAGGCACCGCGCATCATCTCCCCCAGTTCGCTGAAGAAGGAGGCGCCGCTGTCACGCCCGGCCTGACGCATGTCCGGTGCCGGCAGCGCGTTGCTCGGTAGGGTGGCACCGCTATCGCTGATGATTGCTCCATCACGGATCTCGATCACCCGCCGCGCCTGAGCAGCGACGTCGCGGTCGTGGGTGATCAGGATGATGGTGTGCCCGGCGTCTGCCAGCTCGTGCAGCAGCGCCATCACCTCCTCGCCGCTGCGGCTGTCCAGCGCGCCAGTGGGTTCGTCGGCGAGGATGATGCGTCCACCATTCATCAGTGCCCGGGCAATCGATACGCGTTGCTGCTGGCCACCGGACAACTGCCCCGGTCGATGTTCCAGGCGCTCGTCCAGCCCCAGCCTGCGCAATAACGCATACGCCCGTTCGCGGCGCTGCTCGGCCGGCATGCCGGCGTAGATGGCCGGCACCTCGACGTTCTCCCGCGCGGACTCGGTGGCGATCAGGTGATAGCCCTGGAACACGAAACCGAACGCCTCGCGCCGCAGCCAGGCCAGCTGATCGCCATCGAAAGCCGCCACATCCTCACCGGCGAAGCGGTAACTACCGGCACTGGGGCGGTCCAGGCAGCCGAGCATGTTCATCAGCGTCGACTTGCCGGAGCCGGACGTGCCGACGATGGCGACGAACTCACCCGCCTGGATCGACAGGCTGATACCGCGCAGCACATCGACGGCTGGCGCACCGTTCTCCCCGCCGTAGGTGCGTCTGATGCCTTGCAGCTCGATCAGTGGAACTACCACTGGAACCTCGACATACCCGACTCGGCCGGGGCATCGCCCGTGACCAGGCGCTCGCCCTCCTGGAGACCCTCGAGGATTTCCGCCACCTGGCGATCCCGTGCGCCGACCTTCACCGTGCGCAGCTCGGCCTGGCCCTTGGCAAGAATGCGCACCTGATAATGACCCGGCTTGCCCTGCAAGGCGTCCAGCGGAGCGGTGAGCACCCCCTTGGCTGAGGCCGTGACGAATACCACCTGCGCGGTCATCTGTGGCATCAGCTCGCCGTCGTTGTTATCGATCTCGAACAGCACGGTGTACTGCACCACCTTTTCCGGTTCGGCGGCGGCACTGCTCGCCTCGCCCTGCCCGGTAGGGGTGACCGGGGGCGCGGGCAGTACCTGGCGCACCGTGCTGTGCCAGCGCCGCTCGTCACCGCCGAGGGTGGTGAAGTACAGCGGCAGGCCTGCCTTGACCCGACGGATATCGGCCTCGGAGACACGTGTCCAGCCGGTCATGCTGCGCAGGTCGGCGATGCGCATCACCGTCGGCGTTTGGTAGGTGGCGTTGAGGGTCTGCCCCGCCTTAACATCGACGCCCAGCACCGAGCCGGCAATGGGCGCATAGATGCGTGTGTAGCTCAGTTGCGCCTCGTTGCGCTTGAGCAGTGCCTGGCTTTCGGCGATCTTCGCACGCAGGTTGTCGAGGCGCGCCCTGGCCGATTTGTAGCCTGCAGCGGCGGCCTGCACATCCTCTTCGCGGGTGGCGTCGAGCCTGGCCAGCTGGGTTTGCCGCTCGTGCTGCTGACGAGCCAGCAGCAACTGCGCCTGCTGTTCCTCCAGCTGCGCGCGCAATCCCTGCAGAGCCGCGCGGTCGGCTTCGACCGTGGCCTCGTGCAGGCTGGCATCGATCTCGGCGAGCAGCTGGCCCTTTTCCACCTGATCACCCGGTTCCACATGCAAACGCATGATCTGCCCGGACACCTGGGCGCCGACATCCACCGAGTGGCGCGGCTGCAGGGTGCCGATGGCGACCACCGTGGCTTCCACGTCGCCTCGGCCAACCACAGCGGTTTCATAGGCAGGCGTCGGCTCGCCGTTGAACCAGGCCACAGCGATGACCGGCACGAGCGCGACCGCGCCGAGCAGCCAACGCCGGCGAATGGAAAAAGGGAAAAACGTCATGACGGGCCCGACCTCTGCCTGAGCATCCAATAACCATCCCCGCCGTCGACCGAACCTGCGCTCGCACTCAGGCGAACGGAGGCAGCGCGACGCGCCACGGTGAGGTGCAAGGTGAAGACGCAATGCGCCCGTGCAGGCGCCGTGCAACTCGTGGAGAGCGAGAAATATCCGGCTCTTACCACCCAAGACGGATGAGCCCGGGAAAACCCGGCGCCCCCAAGGGGAACAAATGAAACAAAATGTTTCACAACTGAAAGTCCAGCTGCAGTAACAGGTTTTCGCATCGGGAAAATGCAGCCCATGCCCCGTGCGACTACCTCATGGCTGCTCTTGTCTAGCGAACGGTAGAACCATCACAGCAACGCACGCTGCGCCGGTATATCCTGCCCGCATTGAAAGACCTGCCCGGAAAGGAATCGCCCATGCACAGCAACCCTTACGCCATCGCTCAGGTCGACCCCAGCCCCGCGAGCGAGGCTCGACAGCCATCCGGGCTGCCCATGCGCCTGTTGATCACGGCGATGCTCTGCTGTGCAGCGGGCCAGGTGATTTCCTGGGTCATCATGTGGCTGACTCTGGAGCCCGAATACCTGCAAGCCTATCTGGACGATCTGTGGCAGTTGGCGACTTACTGGCTTGGCGCGCTGGCAATCGACGGCTGCAGTGCGCTGCTGCTGACCCGCTATTACCTGCAGCGCCACGACCTGGTCAACGTCACCCGCCCGGGTCGTCTCATCGCGCTCTTCGCCGGCTTCTACTTCGTGGCCTTCGTCCTGGTCGGCCTGTTCTTCAGGCTGCTGGTGACTCCGTGGATTGCATGGATCTACGAAGGCGACCACGGGGTATCCCCCACTCTGCTGCTGCAACCGTTGAACCTGGTTTCCTTCGTACTGGCGACGTTGTTGCCACTCTGGCTGAGCCTGCACCTGATGCGCCGTACGGGCCAGGTCGAAAGCGGGCTCGGCCTGGTCAGCCGCGGCGAGACTGCGCTGGCCTTCGGCCTGCTGTTCTGCGTGATCTACATGAAACTGCTCACGCTGCTGCCGATCGGCGTCATCAACCCCTACGGCATGGAGTGGCTGCAGGCGGTCAGCAGTGCTTCCGGACTCTTGTACGGGCTGATCGCCCTGCTCGCCGCCCGCGGCGCGCTACCGCCACAGTTGCCGCGCCTGGCCGTCGGTCGTCTGCTGGCAAGCGTGCTGCTGTGCATGGGGATCTGGTTGGTCGTGGCGACCGTGCTGTGCGTCGTGCTGCTGGTGGCTCTGTATGCCGGCTCGGAGTTCGTGGCCGTGGCGCTGGTGCTGCTGTTCGGGCTTGTGCTGCTGGCGCTGCTCTGGCCACTGACGCGCCTGAGCCTGCGCTGGGTCTATCGGACGACGTCGGCCTGAGTTGCTTGAGCGGCTTGCGGTGCGGGACAATCCGCGCCGATTCAGGCCAGCGGATATCCATACCATGCAGCAGCGCACCGTTCTCTTCGACCTCGACGGCACCCTCACCGACCCGCGTGAAGGCATCACCCGCTCGGTACAATATGCGCTGTCGAAACTGGACATCCATGAGCCCGATCTGGTCGCGCTGGAACACTTCATCGGCCCACCGCTGCTGCAATGTTTCATGCACACCTACAGCCTCAGCGAGGCCCGCGCCTGGGAGGCGGTGAACCATTACCGGGTGCGCTTTCGCGAAGTCGGGCTCTACGAGAACGAGCTGTTCGAGGGTGTCATCGAGCTGCTGCAGCTGCTGCGCGAGCAGGGGCGCACGCTGTACATCGCCACCAGCAAACCCACGGTGTTCGCCACGGAGATCGCCCGCCACTTCGATTTCGCCCGCTACTTCAAGACCATCTATGGCAGCGAGCTGGATGGCACGCGCACCCACAAGGTGGAACTGATCGCCTACCTGCTCGAGCAGGAAGGCCTCGACCCAGCCGATACGCTGATGATTGGCGACCGCAAGCATGACCTGATCGGTGCCCACAGCAACGGCTTGAACGCCGTGGCGGTCGGTTACGGCTTCGGCAGCCTGGAAGAGTTGAGCGGCGAACGGCCTGCCCATCACTTCCAGACGCTGGCGCAGTTGCACCAGGCCTTCGCCGACTGAGCGCTACATCATTCTCGAACCGCTCAGGTCATTGCGCTGGTAGATCACCTTGCGAGTACCGTTGTCGCAAGTGCCGATCACCATGCTGTCGTCCTCGACTTCCTCGTTCGAGACGATCTCCAGCGTGTAGCTGGCCACGCCCGCAGCCTGGATCTTCACTTCGATCTCCTGCCTGAGCTCCTCGCACGACTTGGGCGCGGCCCAGGCATTGCTGCCCACCAGGCCAAGCACCAGCATCACTGCCGTCCATCCTTTCATCACGACCTTCCTCTGCGTGTAATCGATTAGGGGGTGTCTATCCGTGGCGTAGAGGGCACGGGAATGCCGCGAACCCTCCGGCGAGCGCAGCCATGCCTCGTGACGAAGCAGGCTGCGCTGAAACGTCAACAGACCCTAGTCTCGGACAGCGTCCAGCGCTTGCAGTTGTATAAGCCGTTGCGCATCGGGCAAAGCACCCAGTTCGGCCACCCGACGATAGAAAGTTGGCCAGTCGCCCTGCGCCTCGCGGAACAGTCTGTCGAAGGCCGTCACCCAGCGGTCGTAGAGCCCGAAGGGCAGCAGCTTGGCATTGTTCAGCGGCCCGTTGATCCAGCCATCGTAATAGCCGACCCCCTTCCATTGCGTGGCCCGCAACTGCCGATACTCGCCGCGCAGACGGTCGAACTCGGCCTGCTTGCCGGCACGCATCGCCTCGCTATCGAGGTCGCTGGCGTAGAGGGTTTCCAGGCGCGCGCGGCTGGCCAGTACCAGCTCGCTGAACTGCTCGCGCGGCCGGATCGGCAACGCCTTCAGCGCCGGCAGGCCCCTTGCGGCACGCCATTGGCGCAAGCCTTCCTGCTCGACGAAGGTGGCGTAGGACTCATTGAAGGCGGTGTCGCCAGCCAGGTAGTACTGCTGGTGCGCCAGCTCGTGGAAGATCACCGCGACCAGACGCTCATCGCTCCAGCGCAACATGGTGTTGAGGATCGGATCGTCGAACCAGCCCAGGGTCGAGTAGGCCTCCACCCCGCCCAGGTAGGTGTCCAATCCCTGCCCATCGAGCAGCGCAGCCGCACCGCGAGCACGGCTTTGCTCATAAAAGCCGCGGTAGGCCACGCAGCCCGCGATCGGAAAACAGTGCAATTGCGGCTGCAGGGAAAACTCTGGGGTGGCGAACAGGTTCCACACCACGAACGGTCGCTGCAGGTCGGCATACAGGCGATAGCTGCGATTGTCCGGCAGCCCCAGGTGCCCGCTGGCGAAGCTGCGCGCCTCCTGGGACAAGGCCAGGCGCTGGCGCAGTTGCGGCTCGGTCGAGGGATCGTCGATCAGCGCCTGCACCGGTTGCCGTGCATGCAGCAACTGCAGTTGCCCACGGGCCAGCTGGCCGTAGTAGTCGACCGTACTGCAGCCCGTGAGCAGCAGCGCGAACAGGGGAACCGCCATACGGCGCGGCAGGTCGACAAGGAAGGAGGTGCAGTGCTCGAGCATGGCCGTCGTCATGTGAAGGTAAGCGCTTCATCCTACCGCGAAGTCGCGGCGGCTTTTGCGCGATACTGCAGCATACTCAGTCCGCGCCCCATCGGAGACATCACCATGCGCCAGCCTCTCTTGCTCGCCAGCCTGCTGTTGCTGGGTGCCTGCGCCTCGCCGTTGCCTGCCGCCGATCCGAACATGGCCTGGGTCGATCTGGAGGGTGAAGGTATCGACCTGCTGATGGCCGAGCGCCTGGATCGCCAACGCGTCGATGACGGACGCTATTTTCAGGTCACGCCGGGTGCTCACGAGCTGGAGATGCGCTTTCGCTTCGAAGTCAGTGGTGGGGGCGGCACGAACATGATGTCTGAGCCCCAGCAACTGACCTGCGATATCCGCATTCGCTATGACGACTTCAAAGCCGGTCAGCGCTACCGTGTCGAAGCGCGCTCGATAGTCATGCGTGGCCAGGCGATTCTCTATGATGCCGAGCGCAACGTGCTGGCACGCGGCAAGAATCTGCGTTGCGGGAGTTTCTGATCGCAAGCGGCTTCAGCCGCGACGGGCGTCGCGGCTGAAGTGCAGAGGAGCGTGGAAGCCGATCAGGCCTCCAGCACGACTTCCAGGGTGATTTCCGCGTTGAGCACCTTGGAGACCGGGCAGCCGGTCTTGGCGGTTTCGACCGCTTTCTCGAATGCCGCACGGTCGGCACCCGGCACCTTGGCCTTCAGCGACAGGTGCACAGCGGTGATGGCGAAGCCGCCATCCTGCTTGTCGAGGGTCACTTCGGCCTTGGTATCGATGCTCTCGGCAGTCATGCCCGCTTCACCCAGCTCCTTGGACAGCGCCATGGAGAAGCAGCCGGCATGTGCAGCGCCGATCAGCTCTTCCGGGTTGGTGCCGGGCTTGTCTTCGAAACGGGTATTGAAACCGTAGGGCTGCTCGGAAAGCACACCGCTCTGGGTGGAAATGGTGCCCTTGCCGTCTTTGATGCCGCCCTGCCAATGGGCCGATGCTGTCTTCTTCATCTCTATGCTCCTGTTGATGAGGGGTACAGAGTTCAGAGAGGCGGCAGCCTGGCAAGTTCGAGTTTTTTGCCCCCGCGATCGATCAAGCGATCAGCGCAGCCCGGCGAGAATATCGAAGGCGTGCAGACGATCGGCGAAGTCGTAGTGGTCGCAGGTGAAGATCAGCTCGTCGGCCTGGGTCTGCTCCAGCAACACCTCCAGCCGCGCACGGATCTTCTGCGGGCCGCCAATTACCGCCATACCCAGGAAGCTGCCGACCGCATCGCGCTCGTGGGGCAGCCATAGACCCTCCATCGATTCCACCGGCGGCCGCTGCACCAGGCTCTGCCCGCGAATCAACGAGAGAATGCGCTGATAGGCGGACGTGGCCAGGTGCTGAGCCTGTTCGTCGGTATCGGCCGCCATCAACGGCACGCCGAGCATCACGTAGGGTTTATCGAGGGTTTCGGATGGTTTGAAGGCATTGCGGTAAACGCGAATGGCCTCGTGCACGTAACGGGGCGCGAAGTGCGAGGCGAAGGCGTAAGGCAAACCGCGCTCACCGGCCAGCTGCGCACTGAACAGGCTGGAGCCGAGCAGCCAGATCGGTACGTTGGTGCCGGTACCCGGTACGGCGAGGACGCGTTGATCCGGCGTACGTGGGCCCAGGTATCGCTGCAGCTCGGCAACGTCCTGAGGAAAATCGTCGGCACTTCCGGAGCGCTCGCGGCGCAGGGCCTGAGCGGTGAACTGGTCGGCGCCCGGCGCACGCCCAAGGCCCAGTTCGATGCGCCCCGGATACAGGGTCGCCAGAGTACCGAACTGTTCGGCGATCACCAGCGGCGCGTGGTTGGGCAGCATCACCCCACCGGAGCCCAGGCGGATACGCGAGGTTCCGGCAGCCAGATAGCCGAGCAGTACAGCAGTCGCGGAGCTGGCGATACCGTCCATGTTGTGGTGTTCAGCGACCCAGAAACGCTTGAAATCCAGCGATTCGACGTGCCTGGCCAGCCCCAGAGAGTTGTGCAGCGCCTGCTCTGGGCTGCCGGTATCGCGGATCGGCGCCAGGTCGAGAACGGAGAAGGGAAGTTTCGCGAGTGCAGTCATGAGAAAAAACCTTGGCTGTGGATAAAGCCAGGGCTTTATCCGAGTAAAACAGTAGGTCTTATCCTACGCCTACAGCTGGGCGGAGACCACCTCATGGCAAATTGCAGGCAGTAAAAAGCCGGCGTCGCAGAAGCTGCGAGCCGGCTTTCGACCATCGCCATCAGTTGCGCTGGTAGACGATATCCTTGGTGCCGCCACCGCAGCTGCCGACCACTTGACGGTCAGTCACGCTGCCTTTGTCGACGACTTCCAGCGTGTAGGACGCTACACCGTTGGCCTGGATCTTCGCATCGATCTCGCCCTTCAGCTCTTCGCAATCCTTGGCCGCGAAAGCCGAACCGGCAAGGGCCATCAAACCTGCTGCAAACAACACTTTTCTCATCACAAACGCTCCCTCGTTACCAATGAACTAGTCCGGGCGCCCAAAAGTGGCCCGCTTCAATAAAGCCGCAAATTTACCGTCATGACAAGTAAACGCAGCTACGGATGCCCGTGGTCAGCTGTTGGCGACGCGGAAGCCGACCTTCAGGGTGACCTGATAATGGGCCACCGCGCCATCGGCGATGTGACCACGGGTTTCAGTGATTTCGAACCACTCCAGGTGACGAATGCTCTTGCTGGCTTCGGCCAGTGCATTGCTGATCGCATCTTCGATGCTGGTCGAGGACGAGCCAACCAGCTCGACCTTCTTGTAGGTGTGATGATCCGACATATCCGCCTCCAGGGCTGGTAGATGAAAGTGGGCTGAGTGCCCTTAATCAATCAGTCCTCGGAGTACGCAGCTAAGTTCAGGTTTTCGATTGTCATGCCGCGAGCGATCGGCTTCCTGCTTGGTTTCTGTCAAACACAATGAAAAAGATGGTCGCGCCCAAGCCGCAGTAGAATTCATGGTCAGCCATTTATGTTCAACCCTGTTCCCAAAGACGAGAAGCCCTCCTACAATCGCGATCAATTCTTATCCGCACTGGCGCACGCCAAGGGAGTTTCGGTGTCCAGCGCTCCGCCCCCATCAACGCTGCAAAGCGTCGATACGCTCTACCGCGATCATCACGGCTGGCTGCATGGCTGGCTGCGCAAGCGCCTGGGCGACCGCGAACAGGCGGCGGATATCGCTCAGGACACCTTCCTGCGCCTGCTGCTCAGCGGCCGTTTGCCGAGCATCGACGAAGGCCGCAGCTACCTGACCCAGATCGCACGCAATCTGATCATCGACCAGTGGCGCCGGCAGCGAATCGAGCGGGCCTACCTCGAGAGCATCGCTCACCTTGCAGAACCCGAGTCGCCGTCACTGGAGACCCGCGCCATGGTCATCGAAACCCTGCTGCAGATCGATGCGATGCTCGACGCCATGCCCACCAAGGTACGCGAAGCCTTCCTGCTGTCGCAGTTCGAAGGCCTGACTTATCCACAGATCGCGGAACGCCTGCAGGTCAGCGTCAGCTCGGTGCAGAAGTACATGCTGCGCGCCATCTCGGCCTGCTATCAGGTACTGTACGCAGAATGAAGCGCGCCAGCGATGAACCCATCCCGCCAGCCATCGTCGAACAGGCCAGCCACTGGCTGATGCTGCACTGGGGCGGCGCACTGGATGCCGAGCAACGCCAGCGTTTCGCAGACTGGCAGGCCTGCGACCCCGAACACCAGCGCGCCTGGCAACGCCTGGAGCGCTTGCAGGGTACCCTGGCTGGCGTTCCCGCCCACACCGCCAGCGCCGTGCTGCGCGAGCAGCCTGACGCACGTCGTCGGCAGACCCTCAAGATGCTCGGCTTGGCGCTGCTGGCGGGCGGCAGCGGATACCTGGCCCAGTCGCAGCTACCTTGGCGCGAAGCCATGGCAGACCTGCGCAGCGGCACCGGCGAACGCTTGCAGCGCACCCTCGCCGATGGCAGCCAGCTGGCGCTGAACAGCGACAGCGCGGTGAATGTTCGCTTTAGCGAAACGGAACGACGCATCCGGCTGCTCAAGGGCGAACTGCTGCTGGAGAGTGGCCATGATGCCGCTCGCCGCCCGCTGATCGTCGAGACCGCCGCCGGTGAAATCCAGGCCCTCGGCACGCGCTTCTCGGTGTATGAGATCGACGGCGGCAGCCGCGTCGAACTCTACGAAGGCGAGCTGGAGCTGCGGCCGCGCAATGCCCCGCCCTCACGCCTGCGGGCTGGCCAGCAACGCTGGTTCAGCGCCGTGCGGACCACGGCCATCGGCCAGGCAGACCGCAATGCCATCGCCTGGAACGAGGGCCGGCTGATCGCCGAACGCATGCCGCTGGGCCAGTTCCTCAATGAACTGGCACGTCACCGCCCCGGCGTACTGCGCTGCGACCCGGCCATCGCCGAGCTGCCGCTGACCGGCGTATTTCCGCTGGCCGACACTGACCGCGTACTCGCCGCCTTGCAGCAATCGCTGCCGGTGGACGTGCAACGCGTCACCCGCTACTGGGTCACCGTGCGGCCGAGAGGCTGACCGCTGATCGTTCCTCACGCTCCGCGTGGGAATGCCACGTGTGGCGCTCCGCGCCTCGAACTATTGGCGACTGCTGAACCTGACGGACGCGGAGCGTCCTGACATGCGTTCCCACGCAGAGCGTGGGAACGATCAAACTGACTGACGTGCATTTCAGAGCAATCAGCAAATAATTTCCAAAACCCATTGTCGGTTTCACACGCTCGCTCGGGATACCTCTTGAACCCAATGAAGACGCATTCTCAGAGGATATCCAGAATGCCGTACCTGCCTGCATCCCACCGCTCGACACTGAGCCTGTCGATCACCCGAGTCCTGCTCACCGGCCTGCTGGCCACCAGCCCCTTGCTGATCGCGACCAGCGCACAGGCGCAATCGGCCGCCACCGAACAGACCCGCGCCTATGCCATCCCCGCGGGGGATCTAGACCAGGCGCTGAATCGCTTCGCCAGCGAAGCCGACATTCTGCTTTCGGTGGATTCGCGGCTTACCACGGGCAAACGCAGTCCCGGGCTCGACGGCAGCTATTCGGTGGACGCAGGCCTGGCCCGCTTGCTGGCCGGTACCGGTTTGCGGCCGCTCAAGGCCGGAGACGACTATGCACTGGAAGCGTCGCAGGAAGGCGATGGTTCACTGCAGTTGGGCGCAACCAGCATCAACGCCAGCGGTCTGGGCGAAACAACCGAGGGCAGCGGCTCCTACACCACGGGTGCGGTAACCATCGGCAAGGGACAGCACTCGCTGCGGGAAACGCCGCAATCGGTCACGGTGATAACCCGCAAGATGCTCGACGACCAGAACCTCAACACCATCGAACAGGTCATGGAAAAGACCCCGGGCATCACCGTGTACGACTCGCCCATGGGCGGCAAGTACTTCTACTCCCGCGGCTTCCGCATGACCGGACAGTATCAGTACGACGGCGTGCCGCTGGATATTGGCAGCAGCTACGCACAGGCCGACAGTTTTGCCAGCGACATGGCCATTTATGACCGGGTCGAAGTACTTCGCGGTGCGGCAGGCATGATGAAAGGCGCTGGCGGTACAGCGGGAGGCGTCAATTTCGTGCGCAAGCGCGGCCAGTACACGCCACATACCCAACTGTCTCTCGCTGCGGGCACCTGGGACAACTACAGCGCCCAGGTCGACACCGGAGGCCCGCTCAATGAAACCGGCACCATCCGCGGGCGGGCCGTGGCAACCCAGCAAAGCCGCCATTACTTCTATGACGTTGCCGAGCGCCGGGATCAGATCTACTACGGTGCCGTGGATTTCGATCTGAGTGCCGATACCACGTTCGGCCTGGGCCTCGCCTATGAAGACCTCGATGCGACACCCTGCTGGGCCGGCGTGCCGCGCTACGCCGATGGCAAAGACCTGAAGCTAAACCGCTCCACCTGCCAGAATCCTTCCTGGAACAACCAGCGCAGCAAACGCACCACGCTGTTCGGTGATCTGAAGCACCCGCTCAATGACAACTGGGCGCTGAAGGTGGCGGGCGTCTGGTCGCGAAACACCCAGGAGATGGAGTACGCCTTTCCTAGCGGCTCGGTTCCGGTTGGCGCCAGCAGTTCCAGCACCTTGGTACTTGGCAGCATCTATGACTACGACCAGGTGGACTACGGCCTCGACGCCTACGTGGATGGCAAGTTCGACGCCTTTGGCCAGCAGCACGAGCTGATCGTTGGCGCCAACACCAGTCGCTCCCACAAGGACGACTTCTTCGCAGTGGCGGCACTGCCGCAGCGTCAGAACGTGCTCGATCCTGACCATCATCTACCGCAACCGGACGAGAGCTACTACCTGGCCAATGCCTCGCGCGGCGGCCCGCTGGACATCCGCATCAAGCAGTACGGCGTCTACTCCACCGCGCGCCTGAAACTGGCCGAGCCGCTGACATTCGTAGTCGGCAGCCGCGTCAGCTGGTACAAATCCGAAACCGACTCCGTCGCCTACTTTCGCGGCGTCGGCACCCCCCGCAATTCCGAGACCACCGAAACCGGACAGGTCACGCCCTTCGCCGGCCTGCTGCTCGACCTCAACGACAACCTGACGGCCTACGCCAGCTATACCGACATCTTCACGCCCCAGGGCAACCTCAGGACCATCGATGGCAGTACCCTGAAACCACTGATCGGCACTAGCTATGAGCTGGGCATCAAGGGCGAGTGGTTCGAGGGCCGTTTGAACAGCTCCTTCAACCTGTTCCGCACCCTTCAGGAGGATGCGGCCCAGACCGATCCGAACTGCGCCGACGGCAGCTGTTCGCAGAACTCCGGCAAGGTGCGCGCCCAGGGCTTCGAGGCGGAGCTGAGCGGTGAAGTCATCGACCGCCTGCAACTGCTGGCCGGTTATACCTACACCCAGACCAAGGTGCTGGAGGATGCCAACCCCAACCAGAACGGTGTGTCGTACAACTCTTACGTGCCGCGGCACCTGCTGCGCGTCTGGGGTGATTACAGCCTCAGCGGCCCTCTGGAGCGCTTCACGGTCGGCGCCGGTTTCAACGCCCAGAGCGACAACTACCGGACCTCGCCGATCAGCGGCAACAACATCTCCCAGGCGGGCTACACCGTGTGGAACGGCCGCATCGGCTACCGCGTCGATGACACCTGGTCACTGGCCCTCAACGGCAACAACCTTTTCGACAAACGCTACTACGCCACCGTGGGCACCGAAGGTTTCGGCAACTTCTACGGCGAACCGCGCAACTTCATGCTGTCGGTAAAAGCGGACTTCTAGGTCGGTTGGTTGATCGTTGCCACGCTCCGCGTGGAGAACGCATCTCTTGACGCTCTGCGGCCATTCGGCTCGGCCAAGTGCATAACGCAGAGCGTGGGTATCATCAGGTGTCGGCCAAGTACAGCTTCTAAGCAGGGTCGCCCCTGCACCGTTACCTGTGGGAGTGCGCCATGCGCACGAATCGCGGGCATGGCCCGCTCCCACGACTCGAGCTGCCGCTCAGTTTCAGCCACAGTACGATTTATAAACCTGGGTCGCCCCTGCACCGATACCTGTGGGAGTGCGCCGTGCGCACGAATCGCGGGCATGGCTCGCTCCTACGGTTCGAGGTGCCGCTCAGGTTTCGGACACAGTACGACTTACAAGACTGGGTCGCCCCTGCACCGATACCTGTGGGAGTGCGCCATGCGCACGAATCGCGGGCATGGCCCGCTCCTACGGTTCGAGCTGCCGCTCAGTTTCGGCCACAGTACGACTTATAAACCTGGGTCGCCCCTGCACCGATACCTGTGGGAGTGCGCCGTGCGCAAGAATGGCGGGCATGGCCCGCTCCCACGCTTCGAGGTGCCGCTCAGTTTCGGCCACAGTACGACTTACAAACCTGGGTCGCCCCTGCACCGTTACCTGTGGGAGTGCGCCATGCGCACGAATCGCGGGCATGGCCCGCTCCCACGACTCGAGCTGCCGCTCAGTTTCGGCCACAGTACGATTTATAAACCTGGGCCGCCCCTGCACCCTTATCTGTGGGAGTGCGCCATGCGCACGAATCGCGGGCATGGCCCGCTCCTACGGTTCGAGCTGCCGCTTGGAGCTTATGGCTTGCAGCGGCTTCAAGGCCCGAAAGGCCGATCGCCGAGAATCGTCGCACGGTGCATGATGCGCCGCTGCGGGCGGTAGTCGTCGCAGGCGTAGTGCTGGGTCAGGCGGTTGTCCCAGAACGCCAGGTCGCCCTGGCGCCATTGCCAGCGCACGCTGAATTCCGGTTTGGCGATCTGTGCGAAGAGCATCTTCAGCAGTGCATCGCTTTCGCCCGGCTCCAGCTCGACGATCCGGGTGGTGAACGACTCGCTGACGAAGATCCCCTTGCGGCCCGTCTCCGGGTGTACGCGTATCACCGGGTGAGTGACCGGTGGGTTCGCTGCCCGAGCGGCATTCCATTTTTCCAGTGCCTCGGGCGTAGTGCCGAAGCGCTCCAGAGGAAACGACAGGGTCAGGTCATGCACAGCCGTCAGGCCGTCGAGCAGGTTGCGGATCGGTGCAGAAAGCCCTTCATAGGCGGCAGAGCAACTGGCCCACAGCGTGTCGCCACCATGCGGCGGAACGTGCCGCGCACTGAGCAGCGAGCCCAGCGGCGGCGACGGGATGAACGATACGTCCGAGTGCCACAGGGCGTTGTCGCGCAGGTCATTGAGCTCGGTATCCAGAACGAGGACTTCCGGCTGTTCTTCGATCTTCGGATAGATCGGGTGGATATGCAGATCACCGAACATGGCTGCCGCATCGCGCTGTTGGCGAGGCGTCAGCAATTGATCACGCAGAAACAGCACCTGATGTTCAAGTAGCCCCTGGCGCAAGCTGGTGTAGCTTTCGGCATCCAGCGGGCGGCTCAGGTCGACACCGGTAACGCGCGCGCCCAGGGCTTGGCCGATACGTTCGAATACGAGGGTCATGGGTCTTTCTCTATTCAGTCCCGTTAAGCAGTCAGTTCCAGGAAGCGAAGCGCTTTTGCAGCGCGCGCAAACCGAGTTCGATGGTCAAGGCGATGCTGGCGATCAACAGGATGCCGACCACCACCACGTCGGTGGCAAGGAACTGCGCGGCAGACTGCACCATGAAGCCGAGCCCCTGGTTGGCGGCGATCAGCTCCGCAGCGACCAGCGTCGACCAACCGACACCCAGGGCGATACGCAGGCCGGTGAGGATGTCCGGCAGCGCGCTGGGCAGAATCACGTGACGCACCACCTGCAAGCGGCTGGCACCCAGGCAGCGCACCGCCTGGATACGTGCCTTGTCGACCCTGCGCACGCCGCCCACGGTGGCGATCAGCAGCGGCGCGAACAGCGCCATGTAGATGAGCAGCACCTTGGATAGCTCGCCGATGCCGAACCAGATCACCATCAACGGCAGATAGGCCAGCGGCGGGATCGGCCGATAGAACTCCACCAGCGGGTCGAGCGCGGCGTTGAGCGTGGGGTTCAAGCCCATGGCGATTCCCAGCGGGATGGCCGTGACGACCGCAGCCAACAGCGCCACCAGCACGCGCCACAGGCTGGTACTCAGGTGCTGCCATAGCGTGGCATCCAGATAACCGTCCTGCAGCAGCCCCTTGAGGGCCACCAGCAGTTGTTCGGGGGCAGGCAGGAAGATGGTGTCGACCCAGCCGAGGTGCGTTGCCAGCCACCACAGGCTCGCCAACGCCGCCAAGGTACCGAAGGCTGCCGCCCGGCGACGGTCGAAGCGGATCACGAAACGGCGGCTGCGGTCGCTTACGGTGTTTTTCAGTGCATCAGAAGGCATGGTCGGCGGACTCCTGAAGGAAGAGATCGAGCAGCTCCTGACGCAGCTCGGCGAAGGCCGGATCGCTCTTGATCGAGCGCACCGGTTCACCGCCGATGTAACGGCGAGCGAACGGCAGTTGCCGGTGAATCACCGCACGGGCAGGCGGGCCGTCCAGCACGATCAGGTCGGTGGCGAGAAACAGTGCCTCGTCGACACTGTGGGTGATCAGGAACAGGCCCTTGCCGGTGCGCTTCCAGACGTCGAGCAGCAGCAACTGCATGCGCTCGCGGGTCAGGGCATCGAGGGCACCGAAGGGTTCGTCGAGCAGCAGAAAGTCCGGATCGACCGCCAGCGCCCTCGCCAGCCCAAGGCGCTGACGCTGACCGCCCGACAGTTCGGAAATCTGATGATGAGCATGACTGGCCAGGCCAACCAGTTCGAGCACTTCACGCGCCCGGGCATGGCGTTGCTGCTTGCTCAGGCCGCGCAGGCGCAGCCCCAGGGCAACGTTGTCGAGGGCATCGAGCCATGGCATCAGCGCGTCATCCTGAAACACCACGCCGCGATCGCCGCCCGGGCCTTCGAGGGTGCGGCCATCGATATGCACACGGCCGCTGCCAGGTGGCTGAAAGCCGGCCAGCACGTTGAGCAGGCTGGACTTGCCGCAGCCCGACGGGCCGAGCACGACCACGGACTCGCCCTTTTCGATCTGCAGATCGAAATTATCCAAGATGACCTGCGAATGACCGCGACGCTTGAAACTCAAGCTGACCCGCTCGGCGCTCAGTCGGCTCATGGTCGACTCCTCAAAGTAAAAAAGCCCCTCCGGAGAGGGGCGAAACGTGGCATGAACGTAGCTCTGGGGGTTCACTGCGCCTGGCGGACGTACTCGGCACTGACATAGGGCGAGTAGTCGGGCAGTACGGCGGGAATACGCTTCTGTTCCTTGAGGAACTCGGCGGTGCGGGCAATCGCCTTGGCAGTACCGCCACCCAGCAGGTCGGCACTGACTTGCTGCTGCGCATTCGGATAGGCGGAGCCGGCGAGCAATTCCGGGATGTCGGCAGCGTTGGCACCGATCAGCTTGGCGATCTTGCCGGCCTGTTCGGAGTCAGCCGTCCACGTGGCGACGTTGGCCTGGTAGTCGGCGAAGGCATCGAGGGTCACGCCAGCGAACTTGGCCAGCACTTCAGGGTGCTTCTCGGCGAAATCCTTGCGGGCCACCCAGACCTCGAACGTCGGCGCGCCCCATTTGCCGACCTCGGCCGCATCGGTCAGCACCTTGCCGCTGCGTTTGATTTCACCCAGTGCCGGCGACCAGACGAAGGCACCGTCGATGTCACCGCGCTTCCACGCCGCATTGATCTCGGCCGGGTTGAGGTTGACGATCTTCACCTGGGTGGGGTCGATCTTCCAGTGCTTCAGGGCGCCGAGCAGGCTGTAGTGGGAGGTGGACACGAACGGCGTGGCGATGGTCTTGCCGACCAGTTGCTCGGGGCTGTCGATGCCACTGCCGTTGCGTACGACCAGCGCCTCGGCAGCATTGATTTCGGCAGCGACCAGAAAGGTCACCAGCGGCAATTTGCGCGACGTGGCGGCGGCCAGTGGGCTGGAACCGAGGTTGCCGATCTGTACGTCACCGGAAGCCAGTGCCGTCACCACGTCGGCACCGGAGTTGAAACGACGCCAGTCGAGCTTCTCACCGATGGCTTTTTCGTATGCACCGTCAGCCTGGGCGACCTTGGACGGATCCACACCGGTCTGGTAACCGATCACGATGTCGGCGGCATGGGCCTGAACAGCGGTTGCCGCAGCGACAGCGAGCAGCAGGGCTTTGATGGTCTGTTTCACGTTCGACTCCTCGCAAGTGGCACCGCTGCGGTTGATCCCAGCTGCCGAAGCGCCACCACGGCGCTGATGGAGTGAAATTTATGGTTATAAGAAATAGAAAACCAATAACATTTAACACTTAGCTTAGAGCTGTCGGTAACAGCCGCGAGCCAGAGCGGCGGCGGTACTGAAGTGGGTCGATGTGAATGCGCGTTTTCCCGCAACGCCAGCGCTTCAGGTGCCTTGCTGCCTGACAACGGCCCCCCTCAGAAACGCAAAAGGGCAACCTTTCGGCTGCCCTTTTGCCTGGTCCGGCGGGTATCAGAAGCTGTATTTCACCGTTGCCATCAGATTGCGCGGCGCGCCCCAATAGACCGTGTCATAGTTACCCAGGCCGCTATAGTAGTGCTTGTCGAACAGGTTGTTGATGTTCAGAGTGCCCTTCAACTGAGTGCTGAAATCATACCCAGCCACCAGGCCGACCAGGGTGTAGGCCTTTTGCTCGAACTTGGGGTCGCCCACCACCGAGTACCAATCGCCCGGCACGAAGTAGGTGGAGCTCTGCCATTGCAGGTTGCCGCCGACCGTCAGGCGCTGCCAGTCGCCCGGCAAGCGATAGTTACCCGCCAGTTTGAGCATGTGCTGCGGTTGATCGGTGCTTTCGCGCTTGCCGTCCGCATCGTGAGATTCCTGGTAGACGTAACCGGCCTGCACCTGCAGCCGCTCGACAGGTTCGCCAGACATTTCCAGCTCGACGCCACGGGTCTTAACACCCTGGATCGGTACGTTGTAGCTATCGCCATTACCATCCGAGCGCTCGTCAGCGACGTTGTCCTGATGCAGCTCGAACAGGGCCAGGCTGGCATTCAGACGGCTGTCAAAGTACTCACCCTTGATACCCACTTCATAGCTCTCGCCGGTTAGCGGATCGATCGGCTTGCCATCGATCCCGCGGCTGTACGCCTGCGGCTTGAAGATGTCGGTGTAGCTGGCGTAAACCGAATGGTGGTCATCCAGTACAAAGGTCGCCCCAACATAGGGAGTCACTTCGCCGGAGACGGTGCTCTGGAATTTTCCACGGCTGCCCAAGGCGTTGAGCGTTTCAATCTGCCATTGGTAGTCGGTCACGCGCGCACCCAGAACCAGCGACAGGCGACCGGTCGGTTTCAGCACCGTCGCCATGTAGGCGATCTTCTGCCGCGCATCGATGTTGAAGCGGTTCCACCAATCGAATCGGGCAGGCTTGGTGGCGTTGTTATCCCAATTGAAGACGTCATCGATAAGCTCGTCCGTCAGGCCGTCATAACGCCTGGTCACGGTATCGGTACGGTTGTAGCCGTAGCCCAACACCAGATCGTGGCTGCGGCCGAACAACTGATAAGGGCCTTTGGCCTGGGCATCGAAACTCTTCTCGCTGCTGTCGACATTGAACTTGGAGGACTCCCCCCAGAGAAACCCGTGCACAGCGCTGTTATCGGTGTTGATTGCCTGGCTATTGATGCCGGAGATCAACTCACGGGACTTGTACTGCCGCGTACTGACCACTGCCTTGATCGACCAGTCATTGGCCAGCGTCTGCTCCACCTCGGCAAATGCCCGCTGGGTATCCTGATTGCGATAAGCCCACTTGTCCGCTGCGTTGCTCGAACGGGAGAAGCGCGCTTCGCGACCGTCCGCAAAGAAGGCAGGCAGAGATCCGGTGGTGCTGCCATCGTTGTAGTTCTTTTGCAGGTCATAGCCCACCGCAACGGTGGTGTCATCGCTCAGGTCGGCTTCGAGAATGCCGTAGAAGACGTTCTGCTCGCCCTTGAGGTGGTCGATGTAGCTCTGGTGCTCTTCGGTTCCGGCAACCATGCGGCCGCGCACTGCTCCGCCCTCGGTCAGCGGCCCGGAAATATCCACCTCACTGCGGTATTTGTCCCAGGAGCCCGCGCCGATTGCCGCATGGCCCTTGAACTCGGAGGTGGGCCGCTTGCGCACCATATTGATCACCGCGGACGGATAGCCGGCACCGTTGACGAGGCCCGTAGCGCCTTTGAGCACCTCCACACGGTCGTAGATCAGCGAGTTGCCGATGCTGTAGTTGTCACGCAGAGTGCCGCCGTCGCTGGACAGGCTGGAGATGCCATCGACCTGAAAGTTCTGCACCTCGAAACCGCGAGCATAGAAGGTATAACCCTCGGAGTTTTCCTGATTGACCTTGATGCCCGGCGTTTGCTGCAGCACGTCGGAGATGTTTTGCAGGCCCTGGTCGTCCATCTGCTGGCGGGTGATTACGCTCACCGATTGCGGCGTTTCCCGCAGCGTGAGCGGCAGGCGGGTGGCAGCAGCGGTCTGTCCGGTGGTGTAGGAGCCCGAACCTTCAGTGGTAATGCCCAGGCTCTGTCCGCTCACAGTGGTGGCGCCCAGTTGCACGGCGTCGTTCTGATCACCTGCGGGGCGTTCCAGGGTCACGGTATCGCCATCGACGAAACGTGCAGCCAGGCCTGTACCCGCCAGCAGCCGCGACAACGCTTCGGTCTGTGCATAACTGCCCGAGATGCCTGGCGAAAGCTGGTTGCGGGTAAGTTCGGCGGGCACCAGCACTTGGGTGCGGGTTACCGCCGAAAAAGCGCTCAGCGCAGCATCCAGCGACTGCGCCGGGATGTCGAAACGCAGCACCTGCTGCTGGGTCGCGGCGACTTCTGCGGCGAGCGCAACAGGTGGCGCGACGGCCAGTGCAATGGCGAGGGACAACAGAGTCGGCAGGCCGCAATGGCTAGTGTCGGTAACGTAGTGCATGAAAAACTCCCCGGTGATCGAAATCCATATCGGCGGCACTACTTGCGAGTGCTTGTAATTCGCGCCTCAAGATCAAGGACGACAACCGCGGAGAAATCCCTGAAAAAACTTTCGATCAGTTTGGCGTGGCCGCCATGCCAGGCTGCAGCACAGTCACGTACGGGGTGTACTGCCGGGCTTGCAAACCAAGGGTGAGTTGCAGCGCGCGCAGCACCGCTTCGGGCTTGTCGATCTCGAACACCCCGGACACCGCGCGCCGTTCGAGCGCCTGATCGAAGACCAGAATGCGCCCTGGCCAGTAACGATTCAGCTCGCGGATCACCTCACCGAGCGGCTGTTGGCGAAACACCAGTTGCCGCTGCCGCCAGGCGAATGCCTGGTCGACGTCGAAGATTTTCACCGCAGCGAGCTGGCGACGCGTCGCATCCACCGCCTGCCCCGGTGCCAACACGACCTTGGCGTCGCCCGCGACACTGGCCTCGACCCGCCCCTGCACCAATTGCACCCGGGTATGGCCATCCTGTCGGGCCACGCCGAATTGGGTGCCGAGCACGCGCACCTGCACGCCGTCGCTTTCCACCACGAACGGCCGGCTGGCATCGTGCCTAACGTCAAACCAGGCCTCGCCGCGTAGCAGGCGAATGCGCCGCTCACCGTGGGCGAATTCGACGCTTAACGCTGCATCGGTATTCAGCTCGATGCGCGAGCCGTCGGCCAGTTCGATGGACTGGCTTTCTCCGACGACGGTGTAGTGATCGGCACGCAGGCGATCCGCCCAGGGTGTCTGCCAGGCAAGACCCAAGGCCAGCAACAGCGCCGCGGCGGTGGCCCACGGCCAGGCGGTGCGGGGCGTTTTCGCAAGCGACCGATGCGCCTGGCGCGCGGCAGGCTGCAAGGCCGCGAGGAGCATCTGCGCCTCGTCCCACGCCTGGCCATGCCTGTCGCTTTGCGCCAGCCAGTCAGTGAATGCCTGACGTTCATGCGAACTGACGTCCTCGGCCTGCAAACGAAAATGCCAGGCGCTGGCCTGGGCAAATAATTCATCGTCGGTCATGGCGGGGAAATTCCTGATGGCGATTTCGGCTGCAAGCGCTTCTTGATGAAAGACCGGCAATCGATCAACGCCTGGCGCAGATGATATTCCACGCTGCGCACCGTGGTCGCCTCGCACGTGGCGATCTCGCGGTAAGCCATGCCCTCGACATGGTAAAGCAGGAAAATCCGCCGCCGCTGCTCAGGCAGCGCTGCGATGGCATCGCTCAGCAGCGTCTGCTCCTGTTCGGCCGCCAGGCAGTCGGCAATGCCTGGCGCCGGACAGACAGCCTCGTCGGCCGGCAACTCGCCCTCTACCAGCCCTCGGCGCAACGCCTGGCGCTGATGGTCGAGTACCAGGTTGCCGGCTACGGTGAAAAGAAACGCGCGCAGATTATCGATACGCGCATCGCCCGGCATGCGCGCCAGCCGCAGGAAGGTCTCCTGAGTCAGGTCGGCGGCCACCTGGCGGCTGCCGATTCGCCGCGCAACGAATGCCTCCAGAGCCTGCTTGTGCTCCAGAAACAGTCGGGTGAGTTGGGCATTCCAGGACGACAAGGCGGCATCTCGGTGTCTGAACGCCGCGCACGCTATCAGATAATAAGATTCATTCATATCTAGCCCGTCGTCTGCTACTTGGGATTAGCCTGGCGTGTCAGTAGAATCCGCCGTTTTTCCAGGCAGCGACCACCATGCAACCAGTCGACCCCAAGCGTGACGAACTGATCTATGGCCTCGAAGACCGCCCGCGTCCGCTGGTGGCGATCCTCGCCGCCCTGCAGCATCTGCTGGCGATCATCGTGCCGATCGTCACCCCCGGCCTGCTGATCTGCCAGGCCCTGGGCGTGTCGGCCCGCGACACCAACCTGATCGTTTCCATGAGCCTGGTGATCTCCGGTATCGCCACCTACGTGCAGTGCCGTCGCTTCGGCCCGCTGGGCGCCGGGCTGCTGGTCGTGCAAGGCACCAGCTTCAACTTCGTCGGCCCACTGATTGCCGGCGGCGCGCTGATGGTCAAGCAGGGCACACCGGTCGAAGCCGTGATGGCGGCGATCTTCGGCGTGGTGATTGCAGGCTCGTTCGTCGAGATCGGTATCTCGCGCATCCTGCCGTTCGTGAAAAAACTGATTACCCCGCTGGTCACCGGCATCGTGGTGCTGATGATCGGCCTGACGCTGATCAAGGTCGGCCTGATCAGCATGGGTGGCGGCTACGGCGCCATGGCCAACGGCACCTTCGCCAATGGCGAGAACCTGCTGCTGTCCGGCGTGGTGCTGGCCGTGATCGTGGCGCTCAACCGCATTCCCGTGGTGTGGATGCGCAGCTGCGCGATCGTCATTGCCCTGCTGGTCGGCTATGCGCTGGCCGGTTACCTGGGCCGCCTGGACTTCACCGGCATGCACCAGGCAGAGCTGTTCCAGGTGCCAACGCCCCTGCACTTCGGCCTCGGCTTCTCCTGGAGCCTGTTCATCCCGATGCTGGTGATCTATCTGGTGACCTCCCTGGAGGCCATCGGTGACGTGACCGCCACCAGCAAGGTGTCCAAGCAGCCCGTCGAGGGCCCGCTGTGGATGCAGCGAATCAAGGGCGGCGTGCTGGTCAACGGCGTCAATTCGCTGCTGGCGGGCGTGTTCAATACCTTCCCCAGCTCGATCTTCGCCCAGAACAACGGCGTGATTCAGCTGACCGGCATCGCCAGCCGCCACATCGGCGTGTGGATCGCGCTGATGCTGGTGATTCTCGGCCTGTTCCCGGCAGTGGCCGGGGTCATCCAGGCGGTACCGGAGCCGGTACTCGGCGGTGCGGCCATGGTGATGTTCGGCGCCGTGGCGGCCTCGGGCATCAACATCCTGGCGGGCATCGATCTGGATCGCCGCGCGCTGCTGATCATCGCCGTGTCCTTGGCCCTCGGCCTTGGCGTGTCGCAGGTGCCGGAGTTCCTCGCCCACATGCCTGCAGCACTGCGCAACGTACTGGAGTCCGGCGTGGCCACCGGCGGCATCTGCGCCCTGCTGCTCAACTGGTTCCTGCCGGAAAGCCCGCCCAAGGGCGAGCAGAGCGATCGCTGATCCAGGCACCGGGCACATGCCCTCACCCTATCTGTAGGAGCCCGCTTGCGGGCGATACGAGCTCGGGCCACCCCACACTCCGTGCCATGGCCGTTAATCGCCGGCAAGCCGGCTCCTACGTGACCGCGTGATGATCCACAGCCTGCGGCTACCGCCAGACCACCCGTACTCACCATGCCCGTAGGAGCCCGCTTGCGGGCGATACGATGCTCGGGCCATCCCACACTCCGTGCCATGGCCACTGATCGCTGGCAAGCCGGCTCCTACGTGACCGCGTGATGATCCACGGCCTGCTGCTACCGCCAGACCACCCGCACTCACCATGTCCGTAGGAGCCCGCTTGCGGGCGATACGATGCTGGCCGTCACGCAAGGCGCGCAATGGCCATTAATCGCCGGCAAGCCGGCTCCTACGTGACCGCGTGATGATCCACGGCCTGCCTGCGGCTACCGCCACACCCGCACTCGCCATATCCGTAGGAGCCCGCTTGCGGGCGATCCGATGCTCGGGCCATCCCACACTCCGTGCCATGGACACTGATCGCCGGCAAGCCGGCTCCTACGTGACCGCGTGATGATCCACGGCCTGCCTACGGCTACCGCCACACCCGCACTCGCCACATCCGTAGGAGCCCGCTTGCGGGCGATGCGAGCTCGGGCCGCCCCACACTCCGTGCCATGGTCGTTAATCGCCGGCAAGCCGGCTCCTACGTGACCGCGTGATGATCCACGGCCTGCCTGCGGCTACCGCTAGACCACCCGCACTCACCATGTCCGTAGGAGCCCGCTTGCGGGCGATCCGATGCTGGCCGTCACGCAAGGCGCGCAATGGCCACTGATCGCCGGCAAGCCGGCTCCTACGTGACCGCGTGATGATCCACGGCCTGTCTGGCGGCTACCGCCAGACCACCCGCACTCGCCATGCCCGTAGGAGCCCGCTTGCGGGCGATGCGATGCCAGCCGTCACGCAAGGCGCGCAATGGCCACTGATCGCCGGCGAGCCGGCTCCTATGGAACAGCGTGAATGCCGATTCCGGTCATGAGGGAGACAGGGTAAGCGGCCCTCTTCGCATCTGGCAGGTGACTCAGAAGTCGTAGCGCGTGGTCAGCATGACGTTACGCGGCTCGCCCCAGGAGTAAACGCTGTAGAAGTCCATGATGGTCAGGTACTTCTTGTCCAGCAGGTTGTTGACGTTCAGGGTCGCGGACAGGTTATCGGTTACCTGATACTTGGCCATCACGTCCAGCAGCCAGTAGGCACTCTGGCCGAAGTCCTCATTGCGAGCACGCGGTGCATTCCACACCGAGCCCCAGCTTCTGCTCTGCCAGCGCGCACCGCCGCCAACGGTCAATGGCTCGAGTTGCCCCTTGAGGTTGTAGGTGGTGTAAACGCTGAACTGGTCTTCTGGCTCTACCGTGGAGAGCTTCCTGCCGTCGACGCGAGCGATCTTGTGCGAGTACCCGGCCTGCAGCTGCCAACCCGGTGTCAGTTCATCCGAGACTTCGGCCTCGTAGCCCTTGGTCTTCACCCCCTGCACGGCGCGGAAAGCCTGCTCTGCCGTGCCGTTGATGAACCCATCGGCCTGAGGACGGTTGTCCTGGTGGATTTCGAAGTAGGCCAGGCTGGCATTCAGACGGCCGTCGTAGAACTCGCCCTTCAGGCCGATCTCGTAGTTGTCACCTTCTTGCGGCTCGAGGGTTCTGCCCTGCCGGTCGCGGCTGCTCTGCGGTTTGAAGATGGTGGTGTAGCTGGTGTAGGCCGAGATAGTGTCCGTGAGGTCATAGATCAGCCCTGCGTACGGCACGACGACACCGCTCTTCTTGGTGTCTTCCCCCCGGTAATTGGCCAGGCGCGCACCGAGGATGAGCTTCAGGTCATCCTGCAGATTGAAACGCGAGGTGGTGTAGAGGCCGTTCTCACGAATCGTCTCCTTGTCGTTGGTCGGCGCTCCCCAATCCGGCTCGGGGACATTGCCATTCCAGCTGTAGAAGTCATCGACGTCCGGGCCGAAGAAGGCATAGCCATCACGATCCGTCTTGCGGCGCGCAATGCTGCCTCCCACGACCAGCTCATGCTCGCGGCCGAACAACTGGTACGAGCCGCTCACGTAGCCATCGGCCGCATCCGCTTTCGTCTCGCCGACGTACTTGCCCTGCCACTGACGAGCACCAGAACCGTCCGCCGGGTTGGGATTACCCGCACTGGCAGACCCCAGGGTCGCGTCATAGCCATTGATCTGGTGGTTGAGCTGCATCTTGGCCAGCCAGCCATTGGCAAAGTTGTGCTCCAGCGTGGCGAATACGGTGCGGGTGTATTGTTCCCAGCCACTCCAGTTGGTGCCTGGGTTGAAAGAACGAGAAACCTTGTTGAAGTTGCCATTGCTGTCGAAGATCGGCATCGATCCCCAGCTCGATCCTTCCGGCTTGTTGTCCTGATAGTCGGCCCCAACGCTGAGCAGCGTGTCTTCGCTCAGGTCGAACTCGAGAATGCCGTAATAGACGTTGGTCTTGCGCTCATAGTTGTCCTGGAACGAATGCTTGTCCTGATAGGCTGCGACTGCACGACCGCGTACGTTGCCAGTAGGGGTCAGCGGGCCACCGACATCGATCTCGGTGCGGTAGTCGTCCCACGATCCGATGCCAGCGGAAAGATGCCCTGAGAATTCGTGAGTTGGTTTCTTGCGGATCAGGTTGATGGTCGCACCCGGGTCACCGCTACCCGTCAGCAGGCCGGTAGCCCCCTTGAGCACTTCGATACGGTCATAGATCGCCATATCGCTCAAGGTATTGCCTGCCGAGTAAGCAGAGTCGCGCGACATTGGAATGCCGTCATACTGGAAGTTGTTGATGGCAAAACCACGGGCGTAGTACTCGGTACGCTCGGTGTCATAGGTGACGATGCTGACTCCCGGGGTGTGACGCATTACGTCGTCGATGCTGGTGAGCCCGAAATCATCCATGCGCTTGCGCGTGACCACGCTGATCGACTGCGGCGTTTCGCGCGGCGTCAGTACCAGACGGGTCGCAGTGGCGATGGAGCCCGGCGTGTAGGACTGGGATTCCTCGGTGATGGTACCGAGCTGGTTGCTGGTGACCGAGGTGGCCTCCAGTTCGAGTGTTCCGTCCTGAGGCTCGAGGACCACGGTACTGCCACTATCGCCCTGTGCGGCCTGTTGCGCGTGGGCCATCAGCGGCATCGCGATGCCAGCCAGGGTGATCGCGACAGCCAACAGGCTGGGGGCGCAGGGAAGCGGCCGTCGAGCACAGCCAGCGCCCGCCATGGCATGGGGATTCATAGGAGTCTCCTGTTGTTTTGAGTAGAGTGATACGCAGACGCATAAACGATATCACCTCTCATTAACTCCTTAAATCTTATTACCAAATATGGCGAAGCCGCCGCCCTCCTTCCCACGGCAAACCCAGCGGCAGGGGCCTGAACCCGGAAAAATAGGGTGAAGGGCATCGCGCTGCGCGACAGGTGCCCGCTCGACGAGAGGGGAATGGCGCAGGGGCGATGCTCAGGGAGCGACGGAGTGCAGCGAGTCGCCTGTCAGCTCACGCCCATGTAACGGCCGGCGCGGTGATTGATGGCCAGCACCATGTTCAATGCCACGGCACCGAGAACCGACAGCGCGACCTTCTCAGGGGCCACGACGAAGATCGACGCCAGCACGATGGCGGCGTCCACCCCCATCTGCACGGCACCGGCGCGCAACCCGAAGCGCTCCTGCAGATACAGCGCGAGGATGTTCACACCGCCCAGGCTGGCACGGTGACGGAACAGCATCAGCAAACCCAGGCCCATGGCGAAACCACCGAACAGCGCAGCGTAAAGCTCGTTGAGCGCAGCGAAAGTGATCCAGTGCGGCGTCAGCTCGGCCAGCAGCGACACGAGGCCGACCGCGCAGACCGTACGCAGAGTGAATGCCCAGCCCATGCGCCAGATCGCCAGTAAGTAAAACGGCACGTTGAGCAGAAAGAACACCACGCCGAACGGCCAGCCGGCCAGGTACTTGATTAGAAAGGCCAGCCCCACCGTGCCACCAGTCAGCAGGCCCGCGTGGCTGTAGAGGGTGATGCCCAGGGCGACCATGGCGGTACCGAGGACGAGCGCCAGAGCATCCTCCCAGAGTGGATGACGGACGAAGAAGTCGGCAATCGTCTCTCGCTCGCCGGCGTCCGGGGTGTCGTTCATGGTGTATCTCTCACTGGGCGCACAAGGTAAAACGCCACCGGGTCAGGGTGGCGAATCAGAATATATAAGGGGGCGGACTACCGGCGAGTCCAGGTCTCGTAACTGTGCGCGGGCGCGGTATCGGTAGCCGGCTGATCGTCCTGCTCGGTGCGCTGCCACTGCGCCTCGTCGAACGCCGGGAACCAGGCGTCGCCCTCGGGCTGCAACGCCACGCGGGTCAGGTACAGGCGGTCGGCAATGGTCAGCGCCTGCTCGTACAGCTGAGCGCCGCCGATCAGCATCACTTCGTCGACGCCCTGCTCGCGAGCCCAGGCCTCGGCCCGCAGATGAGCGGCCGCGACGGTCGCGAACACCTCGGCACCTTCCAGCTCGAGGCCGGACTGGCGGCTGACCACCAGATTGAGCCGCCCAGGTAGCGGACGGCCGAGAGAATCCCAGGTCTTGCGACCCATGATGATCGGCTTACCGAGGGTCTTGGCCTTGAAGTGCTTGAGATCCGCCGGCAGGTGCCAGGGCAATTGGTTGTCGCGGCCGATCACGCGGTTTTCCGCAAGGGCGGCGATCAGGCAGAGGGGGAGTCGAGTCGTCATGGCGGCGAGCATAGCAGAGGGCCGCATCGCGCTGCATGACTTGCCGCACTGTCATCGCCACGCCATCTTTGTCGGTGCAGGCTGTTGGAAAACCACCGGCCAATGCCGCTCAGGAGAGATGCCCGATGCCCCTACGCCAGCCCCGTCTGCTACTGCTCAGCACACTGCTCGCCCTGCCCTTCACGGCGCACGCAGAAACCCCGACAGCGCCCGCCGCCAAGCGTGCCGACGACGGCAAACCACTGATCATCGCGCACCGCGGCGCCAGCGGTTACCTGCCCGAACATACCCTCGCTGCCTATGCGGTCGCCGTGCTGCAAGGTGCTGACTACATCGAACCGGATCTGGTGATGAGCAAGGACGGCCAACTGTTCGCCCGCCACGACAACGAGCTGGGCCTGACCACCGACGTCGCCAGGCACCCCGAGTTCGCCGACCGCAAACGCAAGGCCAACATCGATGGCGTCGAGCTCGACGGCTGGTTCAGCGAAGACTTCACCGCGGCCGAACTCAAGCGCCTGCGTGCCATCGAGCGGATCCCCGATATCCGCCCGGGCAATACCCGCCTCAATGGCCAGTTCGAGATCCCCACCCTGCAGGAAGTCATCGATCTGGTGAAAGCGCTGCAGGTCAGCCAGGGCCGTGAGATCGGCCTGTACATCGAGACCAAGCATCCCGCGCATTTCCAACAGCTGGGCCTGGGCATGGACAAGCCGCTGATCGAGACCCTTGCCCGCAATGGCTATCGCGACGCCGCTGCACCGGTGTACATCCAGTCCTTCGAGGTGAGCAACCTGAAAGCACTGCGTCAACTCAGCTCGCTGCGCCTGGTCCAGCTGTACGGCAAGGGCCAGCCCCATGATCAGGTCGTGCAGGGCAATCCGCTGACCTACGCGCAGATGGCCACGCCAGCCGGGCTGCGGGCAGTCGCCGAATACGCCAATGGCGTGGGCCCGGACAAGAGCTACGTCATCCCGCGCAAGCCGGACGGCAGCCTGGGCGAACCGACGCGATTCGTCGCCGATGCCCATGCCGCGGGGCTGTTGGTCCACCCCTATACCTTCCGCGCCGAGAACCAGTTTCTGCCCGCGGAGCTGCAACGGGGTAGCAGCCCCGCAGACCGCGGCGATATCGACGCGGAGGTCCGTGCCTTCCTGGCCACCGGCATAGACGGCCTGTTCATCGACCAGCCCGATATCGCCGTGCGACTGCGCCAGCAACAGGTCCGTTAAACGCGAGTTTTTGCCAATCGCCTCACAGCGGTTATGCTCCCCGTGGATTCCAACTGCCGGGAGATCGCGTGGCCTTACCCAAGCTGCAACGCCTATGGCTCTGCGAGGCCGTACGCCTGCGAGAAGAACATGCCGGGCTGCTCGAGGACAGCGAAGCCAACCGCCGTGCTCAGGTGGCAGGCGGTGACCTGGCCACCCGCATCGAAAACCGCGCCCTGCTGCTCGCCGAGCGCGATGGCCAGCAGCAGGCGCAGCGCCATTGGCTGCAAGGCGCACGCCTGGCGTTGCTGCTGCTCGGCCTGCTGGCCCTGGCCAGTGGCGCGGGCCTGGCGGTAGCCGCACTGGGCGACGGACAAACGCCGGTCAACGTGTTCTGGGCCCTGGGTAGCCTGCTCGGCCTGCACCTGCTGATGTTGCTTGGCTGGCTGATCGGCCTGCTGTTTGGCGGCGGCCATGGCGCGGTGCTCGGGCGCCTCTGGCTGTGGCTCAGCGAGAAGCTGGCCCGCGATGCCAGCGCGCTGCACACCGGCCCCGCCCTGGTCCTGCTACTGCGTCGCCAGCGCCTCAATCGCTGGTTGGTCGGCATGGCCGTACACGGGCTCTGGCTGGTGGCACTGACCACCGCCCTGCTGATGCTCCTCGCGCTGCTGTCTACCCGCCGTTATGGCTTCGTATGGGAAACCACCTTGCTGGGCGGCGATACCTTCGTCGCCCTCACCCAGGCCCTCGGCGCCCTGCCCGGCCTGCTGGGTTTTCCGGTTCCCGATGCCGCCACCGTACGCGCCAGTGGCGACAGCCCGCTGCCGCTGGAGTCGGCCCGGCATGCCTGGGCCGGCTGGCTGATCGGCGTGGTCGTGCTCTACGGCCTGCTGCCACGCCTGCTGCTGGGGCTGATCTGCCTGTGGCGCTGGCGTAGCGGCGTGGCCCACCTGCAACTGGATGTCGACCTGCCCGGTTACGGCCTGCTGCGCGACCGCCTGCAACCCAACAGCGAACGCCTGGGCGTGTGCGATGCAGAGCCGGCGCAGCTTTATCAAGTGCAGTCCGGCGCCGGCGTCGACGCCAGCCAGGGCGCGCTGCTGGTGGCCATCGAGCTGGACGACCGGCGCCCCTGGCCACCGCAGTTGCCCAAGTCGGTGGCCGACGCCGGGATCATCGACAGCCGCGAGCAGCGCCGCCAACTCCTCGACCAGCTCACCCGCTTTCCGCCCGCTCGCCTGGCCATCGCTTGCGATCCACGGCGCTCGCCGGACCGCGGCAGCCTGGCGTTGCTCGCCGAGCTGGCACGCTGCGCCGGCGAAACACGCATCTGGCTGCTACCGCCACCGTCCGGGGAAAGCCTCGACGGCGAACGTCTGGGTGACTGGCATAGTGCGCTGGATCGATTGCAGCTTGAGCATCGCAACAGTTCGCCATTGACCTGGCTGGAGACGGGCCATGACTAGCCGCATTTCCGTAGGAGCCGGCTTGCCGGCGATCGCTCTTGCAGCCTGCCGACCATCGCGATCGCCCGCAAGCGGACTCCTGCAAAAGCCCTCTGCCCGCAATCAATCCTGTAGGAGCCGGCTAGCCGGCGATGCGATTGCAGGCGCGATAGAGCAGCCAGCGGCGCGACGCCTCTCGCTCCTAGGCGGCGACAATCGCTTGCGGGAGCGCCGCCCATGAGCCAGGCACTGAAGCTCGCCGTGGTCGGCCACACCAACGTCGGCAAGACCTCGCTGCTGCGTACCCTGACCCGCGATATCGGTTTCGGCGAAGTGTCGCATCGCCCCAGCACCACCCGCCACGTCGAGGGCGCACGCCTGTCGGTGGACGGCGAAGCACTGCTGGAGCTGTACGACACGCCCGGCCTGGAAGATGCCATCGCCCTGCTCGACTACCTCGACAGGCTGGATCGTCCCGGCGAGCGCCTCGACGGCCCGGCCCGCCTGGCGCGCTTCATGGAAGGCAGTGAGGCGCGCCAGCGTTTCGAACAGGAAGCCAAGGTGCTGCGCCAGCTACAGGCATCCGACGCCGGTCTTTACGTGATCGATGCACGCGAGCCGGTACTGGCCAAGTACCGGGACGAGCTGAACGTGCTGGCCATGTGCGGGCGGCCGCTGCTGCCCGTGCTGAATTTCGTGGCCAGTGCCAATCATCGCGAAGACGACTGGCGCGAAGCACTGGCACGCCTGGGACTGCATGCCCTGGTTCGTTTCGACAGCGTGGCACCGCCACTCGATGGCGAACGGCGGCTCTATGAAAGCCTGGCGCTGATGCACGAGAAGTCGCGCCCGCAGCTGCAACGCCTGATCGACGACCACGAGGCTCAACGAGTGGCCCGCCACCGCAGCGCCAAGCGCCTGATCGCCGAACTGCTGATCGACTGCGCCGCCTGCCGACGCAGCGTGGCCAACCAAAGCGAACTGGAAAAGAGCGCCATCGGCGAACTGCGCAAAGAGGTTCGCCAGCGCGAACAACGCTGCGTGGAAGCCCTGCTGCGTCTGTATGCCTTCCGCCGCGAAGATGCCCGCGCCGACGACCTGCCGTTGCTGGACGGCCGCTGGGGCAATGATCTGTTCAACCCGGAAACCATCAAGCAACTGGGCATTCGCCTGGGCGGCGGCGCTGCCGCGGGTGCCGCGGCCGGTGCCGGCGTGGACCTGCTGGTCGGCGGCCTGACCCTGGGAACCGCTGCCTTGGCTGGCGCATTGCTCGGCGGTGGCGCGCAGACCCTGCGTAATTATGGTTCGCGTCTCAAGGGCAAGCTCCAGGGCCAGCGAGAGCTGACCGTCGACGACGCCGTGCTGCGCCTGCTCGCGCTGCGCCAGCAGCACCTGCTGCAGGCCCTCGATCACCGTGGCCATGCAGCGGTGGAAGCGGTACGCCTCGACGCCCTGCAGGACAGCCAGTGGCGCGAGGGCAAGCTGCCGCCCGCGCTGCGCATAGCCCGGGCACGACCGGAGTGGTCTTCCCTGAACCCCGGTGCCCGCCTCGATCAGGTCGAACGCCTGGAACAGGTCGAGCGCCTGGCCAAGGAAATCGACGCGGGCTGAACGCCGCGCGTCTCGGAGCCGCCATGACCACCACCTCACTCGCCAACCTGTTCACCGACAGCGAGCCGCCCGTTCAGGGCGAACGCTTCGAAACCCTGCTGAGCCAGCGCAATCTGGTGATCGAGCGCATCGTCAGTTCCACCCGCATCGAGTCGGTGGACTACGTGCAGGAACAGGATGAGTGGGTACTGCTGGTACGCGGCACGGCCAGCATGACCATTGCGGGAAAAGCGCTGGAACTGACGGCCGGCGATCATCTGTTCCTGGCGGCCGGTACGCCGCACCGCGTGGAGCGCACCAGCGACGGCGCGCTGTGGCTGGCGATTCATTTGCACCCCAGCAACCCGTAGCCCGGGCTGAGCACAGCGATACCCGGGATTTGTGAAAACCCCTGCCACCGTCCCGGGTTACGCCTTCGGCTAACCCAGGCTACGAAACTGGCAATTGTAGTTAACCGTGGGAGCGCGCCATGCGCGCGAAAATTCGCGGGCATGGCCCGCTCCCACATACACGCACGACTTTAGCCGTAGGGTGGAAGGCGCTTCACCCTTCCACCACGACTGTCAGCGCCTGAGCAGGCTCGTCCACAAGGTCGCGGCCACGATCAGCAAGCCACCGACCCAGGCCTGCACACTCAGGTCCTCACTGAGCCACAGCACGGCGAACAGCGCCCCGAACAGCGGCTCGCTGCCCATCAACAGGGACACTCGTGTGGGGCTGCTGCGGCGCAGGGCGTAGTTCTGCACGAAGAACGCGAACAGCGTGGCGAACAGCACCAGATACAAGGTGCCGATCCAGAACGCCGGCTCCACCGGCAGCGCGGGCAACCCGCCTGGCAGGAAGATCGCCCCCAGTAACAAACAGCCGAGACCGATCACCCCGGTCTGCACCGCCGTCAGCGCCAGTGCGGGAACCTGAGTGTGGGCTGTGAGCTTGCCGGTCAGGCAGACCAGAACGGCGCGCAGCAGAGCCGCCACCAGCATCAGGCCATCACCCAGGTTGAATTGCAGGTCGACCCCGCCGCTGAGCAGCCAGGTGCCGAACAGCGACAGCGCAACCGCGGGCAGCAGGCGCGAATCAGGCCTGCGGTCGAACATCAGCCATTCGACGAAAGGGGTGATGACCACGCACAGGCTGATCAGGAACGCCGCGTTGCTGGCCGAGGTATGCAGCACGCCATAGGTTTCGCACAGGAAGATGGCCAGCATCACACCGCCGAGCGGAATGCCCGGCGCCCAGGCCTGGCGGCCCTCTCCACGCAATTGCGGTAGCAGGATCAGAAAGGTCAGGCAGAAACGCACGGCGAGAAAACCGAGCACGGGATAGAACACCAGCGCCTGTTTGGCCACGCCGTAGCTGGTACCCCAGACGAGCGCGACCAGCAGGAGCAGCAGATCGCTGGCCTGCAACAGGCGGGAAGGGGAACGACTGATCAGCGTGGACATGGGAGTGTTTCCTGGACATCGGCGAGAAGCGCATTGTCCATTGCGTCCTTCAGCGTGATAATCCATCAACTCTGAACAAGACCTGTTCCCCATGCGCACGAATCTCACGCCGCAGTTGCTTCCCTATCTGGCCATCTTCGTACGCGTGGTCGAGGCAGGGAGCTTCTCTGCCGCCGCCCGCCAGCAAGGCAGTACGGCGTCGGCGGTGAGCCGACAGATCGCCCATCTCGAGCAGACCCTCGGCGTACGTCTGCTCGAGCGCACCACCCGCCGCTTGCGCCTGAGCGAGGCCGGCAGCGAAGTATTCGAACGCTGCAAGGACATGCTCGACGCTGCCCAGGCAGCCCTGGATGTGGGCGAGCGACTGATGAGCCAACCTCGCGGCCGGGTCCGCCTGAGCGTGCCCAAGGCCTTTGGGCGCTTTCTGGTCATGCCGCTGATCAACGACTTCCTGCAGCGCTACCCGGAGGTGGATATCAGCCTCAACCTCAGCGACCGCAGCCCCGACTTGATCAGCGATCAATTCGACCTGCTGGTGAGCATCACCGACCAGCCGCCACCCACCCTGGCCGGTCGGCCGCTGTGCAATGTGCAACAGTTGCTGTGTGCGAGCCCCACCTATCTGCAGCGCCACGGGATGCCCCAGCACCCCAGCGAACTGGTGCGCCACGCCTGCCTGTATCTGGACGAAACGGCGGACGACCACCGCTGGCATTTCAGCAATGGGCCGGAGCAATGCGTGGTGGCGGTGAACGGCCGCTTCGCCAGCAACCATAGCGAAGTACGCCTGAACGCTGTGCTCGAGCATCTGGGCATCACCTGCCTGCCACACTTCACTGCTGCGGCGTCACTGACCAGCGGCGCGCTGGTGCGCGTGCTGCCACAGTGGCGCTACACCGGTTCCTACCAGGGCACCGCGTGGATTCTCTACCACCCGACCCGCCACCTGCCGCCCAAGCTGCGGGTGCTCATCGACCACCTCGCGGAGGGGCTGGGCAAAGGCCCCGCGTTATGACCGGGTTGATGGAGCGGTTTCGCCAGTGGCTGGAGCGGCGGCGCCTGGAGCGTCAACCGGTGTGCACGGCCGATCACGTCACCCTCGAAGATATCGAAACCGACGTCGGCAACCGCATTCTGGAAAGTCTCAAGGCCGAGGGCTGGAGGCAGGTCGCGCAATACAGCCCAATGGCGTTCGACAAGGGTATCGATTACGACAGCTACAGGCTGCGCCGCGGCCTGGATGAGCTGAGGCTGGAGTGGGACAACTGGTTCGAGTGGAAACTCAGCGGCCCGAGCGAGCTCGTCGAAGAAATCGCCGAGCGCTTTTCGTTACGCAAGTGAGCGAGCCATCTGCCGGGCATCGCTTCGCTCAGCGCCGCGCTACTTAGCCGTAGGGTGGGCCGGGCGGCGATCCGCTTCAGCCCACCGCAGACCAGCCAAGCCACCCTATCCCAAGCTGCTCCGGAAGCGATCGTTCTAGACCGGCGCTCCTTGAATGCATCGTCGGATGGGCGGGCATTGGTGGGCTGAAGCGGATCGCCGCCCGGCCCACCCTACTTGTGGCAGCCTGGGTCAGACCGCGACCGGCGCCTTGATGTGCGGGTGCGCTTCGTAACCGACCAGTTCGAAATCCTCGAAGCGGAAGGCGAACAGGTCCTTCACCTCAGGGTTGAGTTTCATGGTCGGCAGCGGCAGCGGCTCGCGGGTCAGTTGCAGGTCGGTCTGCTCCAGGTGGTTGGCGTACAGGTGGCAGTCGCCACCCGTCCAGATGAACTCGCCTGGCTGCAGGCCGCACACCTGGGCCACCATCAGCGTCAGCAGTGCATAGCTGGCGATGTTGAAGGGCACGCCGAGGAAGATGTCGGCCGAGCGCTGATACAGCTGGCAGCTGAGCTTGCCGTCGGCGACGTAGAACTGGAACAGCGCGTGGCACGGCGGCAGGGCCATCTGCTCGACCAGCGCAGGGTTCCAGGCGGAGACGATCAGGCGGCGCGAATCCGGGTTCTTCCTGATCATCTCGATCAGCTTGCTGATCTGGTCGACCGACTCGCCGTTCGGCGCCGGCCAGTTGCGCCACTGGTAGCCGTAGACCGGTCCGAGGTCGCCGTTCTCGTCGGCCCACTCGTCCCAGATACGTACGCCGTTGTCCTTCAGGTACTTGATGTTAGTGTCGCCCTGCAGGAACCACAGCAGCTCGTGAATGATCGACTTGAGGTGGCATTTCTTGGTGGTCACCAGAGGAAAGCCATCGGCCAGGTCGAAACGCATCTGGTGGGCGAACACGCTGTAGGTGCCGGTGCCCGTGCGGTCTTCCTTGAAGGTGCCGTTCTCGCGCACATGGCGCATCAGGTCGAGGTACTGTTTCATCGTGCGACCTCCTGGGCAGCCTGTCGTTTGTAGGCATAGGCCATCACGCCCAGGCCGGCGAGGATCATCGGAATGCACAGCACCTGGCCCATGGTCAGCCAGCCCCATGCCAGATAACCGAGCTGAGCGTCCGGCACACGGACGAGTTCGACGATGAAACGGAAGATGCCGTAGCACACCGCGAACAAGCCGGAGACCGCCATGGTCGGCCGTGGTTTGCGCGAGTAGAACCAGAGGATCACGAACAGCGCCACGCCTTCCAGCGCGAACTGGTACAGCTGCGACGGATGACGCGGCTCGGGCCCGCCAGTGGGGAAGACCATGGCCCAGGGTACGTCGGTGACCTTGCCCCACAGCTCGCCGTTGATGAAGTTACCGATACGCCCGGCACCCAGGCCGATCGGCACCAGCGGCGCGATGAAGTCCATCAGCTCGAAGAAGCTCTTGCCGTTGCGCCTGGCGAACCACAGGGTGGCCAGCATCACGCCGATCAGGCCGCCGTGGAACGACATCCCGCCCTTCCACACTTCGAGGATCAGCAGCGGGTTGGCGATATAGGCCGACAGATCGTAGAACAGCACGTAGCCAAGGCGACCACCGAGGATCACGCCCATTGCCACCCAGAACACCAGGTCGGAAAGTTTCTCCTTGCTCCAGGTCGGGTCGAAAGCGTTCAGGCGCCGCGAGGCGAGGAACCAGGCACCGCCGATGCCGACCAGGTACATCAGGCCGTACCAGTGAATCTGCAGGAAACCCAGGTCGAGAGCGACCGGATCAATATTCGGGTAGGGCAGCATCAGGATTCCTCACAACAGAAAATTCAGGCCGACGATGAACAGCAGCAAAGCGAACAGGCGCTTGAGCACCCGCGGCGACAAGCGATGGGCCAGGCGCGCGCCGGTCCTCGCGAAGAACACACTGGTCAGGGCGATGCCCAGCAGCGCCGGCAGGTAAACGTAGCCCAGGCTCCAGTGAGGCAGACGCGCATCGCCCCACCCCAGCCACAGATAACTCAGGGCACCGGCAGCCGCGATGGGCCAGCCGCATGCCGAAGACGTCGCCACCGCCTGCTGCACGGAGACGCCGCGCCAGGTCAGGAACGGCACGGTCAGCGAACCACCACCGATGCCGATGATCGCCGAAGCCCAGCCAATCACGCCACCGGCAACGCCAAGCCCGGTCTTGCCCGGCACGTCACGGCTGGCCTTGGGTTTGAGATCCAGCGCCAGTTGCAGAGCCACGCACAGGGCGAACACGCCGATGATCTTCTGCAAGACCTGACCGTCGATGGAGTCGGCGGTCAACGCGCCGAGCGCAGAGCCCAAGACGATACCGACGGTCAACCAGACGAACAGTCCCCAGCGCACCGCACCACGGCTGTGGTGCTCACGCACGGCATTGATCGAGGTGAACAGGATGGTGGCCAGCGAGGTGCCTACTGCCATATGGGTCAGCACGGATGCGTCGAAGCCCTGGGCGGTGAAGGTGAAGATCAGCACGGGCACGATGACCATGCCGCCACCGACACCGAACAGCCCGGCAAGCAGGCCTGCCGCGGCGCCGAGCAGTATGTACAGTAAGAAGATCATGGTGTGCTCTGTAAAGCGATGCGGCATGGTAACGGAAGCTGGTCACGCACTCTACTTTAGGCGATGGAAGCGACTACGCGTGTTGCGTACAGTGAGCCTTTCAATGGACGAGAAGCCGCTGTGTTCAACACTCTGTATCTGCGTATCGCCTGTAACCACCTGCGGATCACGCATCTGGAAAGCGGCACCGAACGGGAGCTGCATGCCGATCCACCGTTCAGCAGCGTACGTTTGCTGGTTGCCGAATTCAGCATCGCTGACAGACTGATCAGTGAGGCAGCTCAGTCAGTGATCCGTAAGCGCTTCATGCGCCTGAGCCTGCCGCCGCGCATGGTCATTCATCCCCTTGAGCGGCTGGAAGGTGGCCTTTCTCAGGTAGAAGAACGCCTACTGCTCGAACTGGGCAAAGGCTGTGGCGCCAAAAAGGTCGTGGTGCATATCGGCGAAGTCCTTGACGCGGCAGGTGTGCGCGCCAAGCTGGAACGACCATGTGCCTGATCGTTCTCGCCTGGCGCCCCGGTCATCGCCTGCCCCTGCTGGTCGCCGCCAATCGCGATGAGTTCTACGCCCGCCCTACCGCTGCACTGGCCGAGTGGCCGCAGATGCCGGGGCTGATAGCCGGGCGTGACCTGCAAGCCGGCGGTACCTGGCTGGGTATCGGCCCTGGCGGGCGCTTCGCGGCCCTCACCAACATTCGTGACCCGCGCGCGCCTCAGGGCTCACGCTCGCGAGGCGAGCTGCCGCTGCGTTTTCTGCAGGGAGACCTAGGGCCAGAAGCCTTTCTAGGCAGACTGCACAGCGAGGCGGCTGACTACAGCGGCTTCAACCTGCTGGTCGGCGACCGTCAGCAGCTCTGCCACTACAACTCGCAGAGCGGGCGGATCGAGGTGCTACAGCCAGGCATTCACGGCATTTCCAATGCCGACCTGGATACACCATGGCCAAAGCTGCAACGCGCCAAGGCTGCACTTACCAGTGCCCTCGAGAGAGCCGATGAGGAAACGCTGTTCGCTCTTTTGGCCAATACCGCGAAGCCTGCAGACGCGGCACTGCCGGACACAGGCGTGGGCCTCGATACGGAACGGCTGCTCGCCAGCGTCTTCATCGCCAGCGCCAACTATGGCACCCGTGCCAGCACCCTGCTGTTCAGCCATGCAGACGGAACACGGCAACTGATCGAACGCAGTTTCGGGGCTGGAGGGGTAGCGATCGGTGAAGTGAGGGTCGAGACAGGAAACCAATAGGTGGGCTGAGGCGCAGCGCCGCCCAACCTACCCTATCGCTGGATGTTGGCATTCAACACCGGACGCGCAGCGTCACAGCGGCATTCCCACGCGGAGCCTGAGGAACGATCTTGGGGGAACTCGAAGGTCCGCTATGCCCTGCCAGGAGCGTTAAGCCTGGATATCCGACGCCGGGTTGATCATCCGGCCCAGGCCGAGGTTGCGCAGGGCCAGTTGCAGGGTGCTGTGGATGACCTGCGGGTTGTCGATGCGCATCACCTGGCCGAGCAGGTCCTTGGCCTTGGCCATGCTGATCTGGCGCAACAGCCATTTCACCTTGGGCAGGTTGGTGGCGTTCATCGACAGGCTGTCGAAGCCCATGGCCATCAGCAATACGGCAGAGGTCGGGTCACCGGCCATTTCACCGCAGATGCTCACCGGCTTGCCTTCGGCATGGGCGTCTTCGACCACCTTGGTCAACGCCTGCAGAACCGCCGGGTGAAGGAAATCGTAGAGGTCGGCGACGCGCGGGTTGTTGCGGTCCACGGCCAGCAGGTACTGAGTGAGGTCGTTGGAGCCGACCGACAGGAAGTCAACCTGGCGTGCCAGGTCGCGGGTCTGGTAGACGGCAGCGGGAATCTCGATCATCACGCCGATCGGTGGCAGCGGCACATCGGTGCCTTCGTCACGTACCTCGCCCCAGGCGCGGTGAATCAAATGCAGCGATTCTTCCAGCTCCTGGATGCCGGAAATCATCGGCAGCAGGATGCGCAGGTTGTCCAGGCCTTCACTGGCCTTGAGCATGGCGCGCACCTGCACCAGGAAGATTTCCGGGTGGTCGAGGGTCACGCGGATACCGCGCCAGCCGAGGAAGGGGTTGTCTTCCTTGATAGGGAAATAGCTCAGCGCCTTGTCGCCGCCGACATCCAGGGTGCGCATGGTCACGGGCAGCGGATGGAAAGCGGCCAGTTGCTCACGGTAGATCGCCAGCTGTTCCTTCTCGCTGGGGAAGCGATCCTTGATCATGAACGGCACTTCGGTGCGGTACAGGCCAACGCCTTCGGCGCCACGCTCCTGAGCCCGCACCACATCGGCGAGCAGGCCGGTGTTGACCCACAGCGGCATGTGATGACCGTCCAGGGTCTCGCAGGGCAGCGCACGCAGGGCGTCGAGGCCCTTGGTGAGCTGGCGATCCTCCTCGACCACATCGGCATACTGCTTGCGCAGGATCTCGCTGGGGTTGGTGAACACCTCGCCGTGGTAACCATCGACGATCAACTGAATGCCGTCGATCTTCGAGTACGGCAGCTCGACCGCGCCCATGACCGTGGGAATGCCCATGGCGCGGGCGAAGATCGCCACATGGGAGTTGCCCGACCCCTGTACCGACACCAGGCCGACCAGCTTGCCTTCCGGCACTTCGCCGAGCATCGCGGGCGACAGCTCTTCGGCAACCAGGATGCAGTTGTCCGGGTAGACCAGGGTCTGCTGCCGCGCCTGTTGCAGATAGGCGAGCAGACGGCGGCCAAGGTCTCGCACGTCCGATGCACGCTCGCGCAGATAGGCGTCGTCCATCAATTCGAAGCGGTTGATGTGCTCGCTGACCACATGACGCAGGGCGCCCTGGGCCCACTGGCCGGTCTTGATGATCTTGACCACTTCGTTACCGAGCGCGGCGTCTTCGAGCATCATCAGGTAGACGTCGAACAGCGCACGCTCTTCCGGGCGCAGCTGAGTGGCCATGCGCTCCGAGAGGCTGCGCATGTCGCCGCGTACGCCCTCCAGCGCATCGTTGAAGAGTTTCAGCTCGGCATCGATATCGGTGACGGCCCTGTCGGGTACCACTTCCAGATCGGCCGGCGGCAGGACCACCACGGCGGTACCCACGGCAGCGCCGGGCGAGCCCGGTACGCCGATGAACTTGGCTTCCTGAATGCCCTTGCCCTGCTTGCCGAGGCCGCGGATCGAGCCGGTCGCCTCGGCGTGGGCGATGACCCCGGCGAGCTGCGCGCTCATGGTCACCAGGAAGGCTTCTTCACCCTCGTCGAACTGGCGGCGCTCCTTCTGCTGCACGACCAGCACGCCCATCACGCGACGGTGGTGGATGATCGGTGAGCCGAGGAAAGAGGCATAGCGCTCTTCACCGGTCTCGGCGAAGTAGCGGTAGCGAGGGTGTTCGGACGCGTTTTCGAGGTTCAGCGGCTCTTCACGGGTACCGACCAGGCCGACCAGGCCTTCGTTGGGCGCCATGCTGACCTTGCCGATCGAGCGTTTGTTGAGGCCATCGGTGGCCATCAGCACGAAACGGTTGCTCTCCGGGTCGAGCAGGTAAACCGAGCACACCTGGGTGCCCATGGTTTCCTTGACGCGCTGCACGATGATGCCCAGCGCCGCTTTGAGATCCTTGGCGGCGTTGACTTCCTGGACGATCTTGCGCAGCGTGTTGAGCATGCCTGACCCTGCCTAGTCCCGTGCCAGCAGGCGCGGTGCGAGTTCCTTGAGCGCGCGACGGTAAACTTCGCGCTTGAATGTAACCACCTGCCCCAACGGATACCAGTAACTGACCCAGCGCCAGCCATCGAACTCAGGCTTGCCGGTCAGATCCATGCGCACCCGCTGCTCATCGGCGGTCAGGCGCAACAGGAACCACTTCTGCTTCTGGCCAATACACAGCGGCTGGCTGTGGGTGCGCACCAGGCGCTGCGGCAGACGATACCTCAACCAGCCCCGGGTACAGGCGAGAATTTTCACATCCTGCTGTTCGAGACCGACTTCTTCGTTCAATTCGCGGTACAACGCCTCTTCCGGCGACTCGCGGTCATTGATGCCGCCTTGCGGGAACTGCCAGGCATCCTGGTTAATTCGACGCGCCCAGAGCACCTGGCCAACATCATTGGTGAGAATGATGCCGACGTTGGGGCGAAAACCATCAGGATCGATCACGGCGCACAACCTCGTAAACGCATGTCCCGGCATTGTTCCACAAAGCTCGGGACAGCGGCAACGCGCCCGCGCGGGACTTCGCCATAGGCCGGCCGCAACACCCGATCAGGTTTTCCCCAGCCAGGCAAAGCCGCTATTCTGGCGCCTTCCATGGCTCCGTATAAAGAGGTGGCTCCGTGCGTTTGGCTTTATTCGATCTCGACAACACGCTGCTCGGCGGCGACAGCGACCACGCCTGGGGCGACTGGTTGTGCGAGCGCGGCATTCTCGACGGCGCGACCTACAAGGCCCGCAACGATGCCTTCTACCAGGATTACCTGGCCGGGCGCCTGAACATCACCGATTACCTGAACTTCACCCTGGATATCTTCGGCCGTACCGACATGGCCCAGTTGCAGGCGTGGCATGAGCAGTTCATGGCCGAATGCATCGAGCCGATCATTCTGCCCAAGGGCCTGGCGCTGCTCGACGAGCACCGTGCGGCCGGCGACAAGCTGGTGATCATCACCGCCACCAACCGCTTCGTCACCGCGCCGATCGCCGCCCGCCTGGGCGTCGACACGCTGCTGGCGACCGAGTGCGAGATGGTCGACGGCCGCTACACCGGGCGCACCACCGATGTGCCGTGCTTCAAGGAGGGCAAGGTCACCCGCCTCAATCGCTGGATGCAGGAAAACGGCTTCAGCCTGGAGGGCGCCAGCTTCTACAGCGACTCGATGAACGACCTGCCGTTGCTGGAGTGCGTCAGCCGCCCGGTGGCCGTCGACCCGGATCCGAAGCTGCTGGCCGAAGCGCAGAAGCGTGGCTGGCCGGTGCTGTCGCTGCGCTAGAAAGCATTTGGCATGCAATGAAAAAACCGGCGCTCCAGGCGCCGGTTTTTTGTGAGTCGGTAACCACCTTCAAAGCTGCTTGGCGACTTCGCTCGGCACTTTTTCCGGCATCGCCGAAGAGTGATGGTTGAGGATCTTCCACTGCCCGTCGACGAGGGTATAGAGGAAGGTATAACGCGCCTGCACATCCTGCTTCTTGCCTTTGGCATCGGTCAGGCGGAAGGTATATACACCGCTGTCCAGGGCAGTGGTCGGGCCCAGGCGGCGAATTTCCCGGTAATTGATCTGGCCGACCGGCTTGAGCGCCAGGAAGTGGTCGAAGTAGTCGGTGATTTCCGCAGACGTTGCCCGCACGTGGTTGGAAACGGTTGGCTGCAGCACGGCGTCCTTGCTGTACAGCGCGACCACCTTGGACGAATCACCGGTCTGCAGCGCGTTGTTCCACTGGTCGAAAAGAGCAGCCACTTCACGGTCGGCGGCGTTGGCAGGCGCCTCGGCAATACTGCTGTAGGTGTACGGCTTCTGCTCGGCAGCGGCGAACAGCGAGGAGCTGGCGGTAAGCAACAGAGCGGCGGCGATTGCATGCACTTTCATGGTCTTTCCTGTCTCGTTGGTTGATGCCTGTACTTTGCCCGGCCCGCGCGACGCCGCCATCGGCCGGTTGGCGCCGACGGCCTATGCCGTTCGGCGGATGGGCGACCACCGCCTGAAGTCGATTTAATGGGATGATTGCGCCACCGATCGGCGCTGCCCCGCTGGAGAGACACCCATGCACAATGACAACGGCAGTGCCCTGGCCCTACGCAGCCAGTACCGGCAATGGGAAAGCCGCGCCGCGCGCCTGAGCCTGCTGGTCGATACCGGACGTGAGCTCGGTGCACTGGCACCGGGCGAAATGGGCGAGCGCGTGCTGCAACGCGCCTGCGCCTTCTGCGCCATGGACAGCGGTCTGGTGGTCCGCGAGCTGAATGGTGAAAACCAGGTGCTCGCCAGCCATGGCGCCCACTCCAGCGAACAACGCGTGGCACTGCTGGCACTGGCCGAAAACGACTCACCACTGGCGCAATGCCTGGCCATCGACAAGAGCGGGCTGCAACTGGTCATCCGACTGCCCTTGTCGACCGCTCAGGGCAGCCCGTTCGGCTGCGTCCTGCTGGCCAGCGCGGTGAAGATCAACCCGCCGGATGACGAAGACCTCGAGTCACTGCAACTGCTCGCCACGCTGCTCGCCGCGCACCTGGACAACCAGCGCCTGCACGGCGACCTGCTGGCTCGCGAGCGCACCATGTCGGAGCTGGTCCATCGGCTGCTCAGCGCACAGGAAGACGAGCGCAGACGCGTCGCCTATGACCTGCACGACGGCCTGGCCCAGACCCTCGCCGGCCTGCATCAGCGCTTGCAGGGCTTCGCCAGCCAATGCCCGACGCTGCCCGACGCCCAGCAGCAGGAACTGAGCACCATCCTCGACCTGGCCCAGCGCTGCGTGCGCGAAGGCCGCCAGGCCATCGCCGGGCTGCGCCCGCAACTGCTCGATGACTTCGGCCTGCTGCAGGCCCTCGACAAGGAGGCCGATCGTCTGCGCGAAGCCGGTTACCGGGTGCAATGGCTGCAACGCAGTGACGCGCGGCTGCCCGCCAACGTGGAAATCACCCTGTTTCGTATCGCCCAGGAAGGTATCAACAACATCCTCAAGCATGCCGGCCCCTGCAGCGTGCGCATCGGCCTGAGCAGCGCCGAACAAAGCGCCGAGCTGCGGGTCGAGGACGATGGCCGCGGCTTCGACACGGCACCTGACAGATCGGTATCAGGCAGCGGCGGCCTCGGCCTGGCCGCCATGCACGAACGGGCCAGCCTACTGAGTGGCCATCTGCATTGCAGCAGCGAGCCGGGACGCGGTACCCGGTTGCTGGCTCGGGTCCCCAGCCTTGGAGGGAGCCCGCAATGACCACGCCCTTGCGTCTGGTGCTGGCCGATGACCATGAAGTGACCCGTGCGGGCTTCGTCGCCATGCTGGCGAGCTGCGACGAATTCGAGGTGGTCGGCCAGGCGGCCGACGGTGATAGCGCGCTGCAACTGTGCGAGCGCCTGCAGCCGGACATCGCCATTCTCGACATCCGTATGCCCGGGCTCAACGGGCTGGGTGCCGCACGCCTGCTGCAGCAACGCCTGCCACGCCTGAAAGTGGTGATGTTCACCATGTACGACAGCCCCGATCACCTCGAGGCAGCCATCGCCGCGGGCGCCGTCGGCTACCTGCTCAAGGACGCCACGCGCGACGAGGTGATCGCCAGCCTGCGCCGGGTCGCGGCGGGTGAGGAAGCGCTCAACAGCGCGGTCAGCGCGCGCCTGCTGCGGCGCATCGCCGACCGCAGTAATGCTGGCACCCCGCCTTCCGACGCCTTGACCAGCCGCGAGCGGCAGGTGCTCGGCCTGGTCGCCGGTGGCTTCAGCAATCGCGAGATCGGCGAGAAACTGGGGATTGCCGCCGGCACCGTGAAAACCCACGTCGAGCGGGTGATCGCCAAGCTCGGCGTGGCCGACCGCACCCAGGCGGCCGTGCGTGGCATCGCCCTGGGTCTGGTGGCCCAGCCAGCGGCGGACTGGTTCGGTTCGTCGCCATGATGCGCCGCATCGATCGTTCCTGGGCTGACCTGCCCCTGCGCGGCAAGGCGCTGGTCGGCATCTCCCTGCCGCTGGTGATCCTGCTGCTGTCGCTGGTGCTGATCTACATCACCGAGCGGCAGACCGCCGAGGCCGAGGAGGACGTGCGCCGAGTACTGCAGGTGCAGGGCGATATCCAGGCCGTGCAGACCCTGCTGGCCGAGGGTGCCGCCAGCGTGCGGGGCTACCTGCTGACCCGCCGCGAGAACTTTCTGCCCACCTACCTGCAGACCGAACCACGCATCGAAGCAGCCCTGGCCCGCCTCGACGCCACTATCCGCGACACCGAGGTACGCCAGCGCCTGGAGCGCATCAGGCCGCTGATCAGCACCAAGCTGCAGGGCCTGGATGTGCTACGCAACGTCGACATGCGTCAGGACAGCGAGCAGATCATCGCCATCCTGGTCGAGAACAAACGCATGCTCGACACCCTGCGCCAGGAGATCGACGCAATGCGCGTGCGTGAGGACGCCCTGCTCGCCGACCGCACAGCGAATGCCGCGGACAATCGCCAGCGCATGCTCCTGGCCACGCTGCTGGCGGCAGGCTGCGGCCTGTTCGGTGCGATCATCGCGGTGCTGTTGCTGTCCAGCGGCATCGTCACCCGCGTTCAGCGTGTGCAGCGCAGTGCTCGCCACCTGGCACTTGGCATGCCGTTGAAAACCCGTCACCACGAACGTGACGAGATCGGCCGCCTCGGCGCCAGCCTTGAGGAGGCCAGCCAGTTGCTGGCCCAGCGCGAGCGCGCCCTGCGTGAGAACGAAGAGCGCATGCGCCTGATCATCGAAGGCGTACGCGACTACGGCATCTTCGCCCTCGACCCGCAGGGGCACGTCACCACCTGGAACGCGGGCGCCGAACGAATCAAGGGCTACAGCGAAACGGAAATCATCGGCCGCCATTTCTCGCTGTTCTATCCGAACGAGCAGCGCCCCCACCATCCGCTGCGGGCACTGCAGGTGGCCGCCGAAAAAGGCCGCTACGAGGAAGAGGCCTGGCGTCAGCGGCGTGACGGCTCGCGCTTCTGGGCCAGCGTGGTGATCACCGCCCAGCACGACGCCAGCGGCACCCTGCGCGGTTTTTCCAAGGTCACCCGCGACATCACCGACCGTCGCGCCGCCGATATCGCCCTGCGCGACGCCCGTGAGGAAGCCGAGAACGCCAGCCAGGCGAAGAGCGAATTTCTCTCGCGCATGAGCCATGAGCTGCGCACGCCGCTCAACTCCATTCTGGGCTTCGCTCAACTGCTCGATCTGGAATCGCCGAGGCCACAGGTCACGCACATCCTGCGGGCGGGCCAGCACCTGCTCACGCTGATCAACGAAGTGCTCGACATCGCCCGTATCGAAGCCGGCCGGCTGCCCATGAGCCCGGAAGCCATCGACCTGCATGGCGTTGTGCAGGAAGCGATGACGCTGATCTCGCCGCTGGCCGACGAGGCCGGCATCCGTCTGCGGCCATTGCCGCCGAGCACCTCGCCGGCAGGCGTGATGGCCGACCGGCAGCGGCTGATCCAGGTGCTGCTCAACCTGCTGTCCAACGCCGTGAAGTACAACCGCCCGGGTGGCGAAGTACATCTGGATATCGAATTGCAGGGCGAGCGCCTGGCCCTGGCCGTCAATGACAGCGGAGCGGGCATCGCAGCGGACGATCTGGAGCGACTGTTCCGCCCCTTCGAACGCCTGGGCGCCGACCAACACAGCGAAGGCACCGGCCTGGGCCTGGCCCTGAGTCGCAACCTGCTGCAGGCAATGGACGGCACGCTGGAGGTGATCAGCGTGGTGGGCACCGGCAGCCGCTTCGTGCTGACACTGCCCACGGCGCAAGTCGAAACCCTGGCTGGCGCTGACGACCCCTGGCGCCACCCACCCTCCCCGGCCCCTGCCGGTACGCTGGAAAGCGGCAACCTGACCCGCGTGCTGTGCATCGAGGACAACCTGTCCAGCCAGGCCCTGATCGAAACCCTGCTGCAGCGTCGCCAAGGCGTACAACTGTTGTCGAGCATGCAGGGCCAGCTTGGTCTGGATCTGGCGCGCCAGCATTTGCCCCGGGTGATCCTGCTGGATATCAACCTGCCGGACATGACCGGCATCGATGTACTGAAGCGCCTGCGTGCCGACCCGGCCACGGCGGGTATCGCCGTACTGATGATCACCGCCGACGCCAGCACTGCTTCGCGGCGCGCCATGCAGCAGGCGGGAGCAACGGCGATCCTCACCAAACCCATCCACGTACCGACCTTTCTGGCCTTTCTCGACCAGCACCTGCCGGAGCCCGCATGAGCGACGACTACCGCATCCTGATCATCGACGATCAGCGTCCCAACCTGGATCTGATGGAGCAGCTGCTGGCCCGCGAAGGTCTGCACAACGTGCTCAGCAGCACCCAGCCGATGCGGGCACTGGAGCTGTACAACAGCTTCGAGCCGGATCTGGTGATCCTCGATCTGCACATGCCGGATTTCGACGGTTTCGCCCTGATGGAGCAGCTCAACCGGCGCATCCCGCAGAACGATTACGTGCCCTTGCTGGTACTGACCGCCGACGTGACCCGCGCCACGCGCCTGCGCGCCCTGGCGCTGGGTGCACGGGACTTCATCAGCAAGCCGCTCGACGCCCTGGAAACCATGCTGCGGGTCTGGAACCTGCTGGAAACCCGGGCCCTCTACAAAGCACTGCGTGCGACCCTGAGCGAGCCGCAACTGGCCGCACTGCTGCAACCGCTGGTGGCGCAGCGACAGGGCAGACGTTAGACGGGTTTGGCGCCCATCACCGCCATTATCACCACCAGCAGCACGACGATCAGCGCGGCATAGGCCATCACGAAACGCAGCGACCTGGCCGGCACCGTGCCGCCGGCCTGAGCCTGCCAGGCACCGAGACGACCGAGCAACAGCAGGCCGACGATCATCAGCGCCGCGAAGAGAATGCTACCCAGCAGCAGCCAGGTCTGGCTCAGCGGCCAACCGGCCAGGTTGACCATCCACCATCCGGTCACCGGCAGGCTCAACGCCAGCAGGGCGAACACCGGCAGGCTGATGGTACGGGTGCGCTGCAGCTTGCGTTGCAGCACGGCACTGTCGCCATTGCGCCACGCCTTCCAGAGCATGAAGGCATGGGCCAGCACGCCGAGCAGCAGCAAGATGCCAGGCACGCTGTGGAGGATGCGCAGCAGCAGGTAATGTTCCATCACGGTTTCCTTTGATTTTCTAATAGGTACCCTGGTAACGCAGCGCTCAGCGCCAGGCTAAGGGTAGAAACGTCCGTAGCCTGGGCGGAGCAGCGCGATGCCCGGGAAAATCGTCTGCGCGAATCGACTAACCGAGAAACAGCTTGTAAGCCGGATTGTCGGTCTCGTCCCAGTACGGATAACCGATCGCATCCAGCGCCGGCGCGAGCAGATGGCGCTCGTCTTCCGGCACTTGCAGGGCAGCCAGCACACGGCCATCGGCGGCGCCGTGGTTGCGGTAGTGGAACAGCGTGATGTTCCAGCGCCCGCCCAACTTGTTGAGGAAGTTGAACAGCGCACCCGGCCGCTCCGGAAACTCGAAACGAAACACGCACTCGTCCGGCACGGCAGCGGCATGCCCGCCGACGGTATGGCGGATGTGCAGTTTGGCCAGCTCGTTGTCGGTCAGGTCGAGTACCGGGAAGCCCTGGCCACGCAGGTTCTCGACCAGCGCCGCACGGGGGTCGTTCTCCGGGTGGGTCTGCACGCCGACGAAGATGTGCGCCTCGCCATCCTGGTGGTAGCGGTAGTTGAATTCGGTGATCTGCCGTTTGCCGATCGCTTCGCAGAAGGCCTTGAAGCTGCCCGGCTTCTCGGGAATGGTCACGGCGATGATCGCTTCGCGTTTTTCACCCAGTTCGGCACGTTCCGCCACATGGCGCAGGCGGTCGAAGTTGACGTTGGCGCCGGAATCGATGCCCACCAGCACCTGGCCGCTGACGTTTTCGCGCTCGACGTACTTCTTGATTCCGGCCACGGCCAGCGCGCCCGCGGGCTCGGTGATCGAGCGGGTGTCGTCGTAGATGTCCTTGATCGCTGCGCAGATCTCGTCGGTACTGACGGTGATCACTTCATCGACGCACAGCTTGCAGATATCGAAGGTGTGCTGACCGATCTGCGCCACCGCCACGCCGTCGGCGAACAGCCCGACTTGCGGCAGCACCACGCGCTCGCCTGCAGCCAAGGCCTGCTGCAGACAGTTGGAGTCGTCCGGCTCGACGCCGATCACCTTGGTCTCCGGACGCAGGTATTTGACGTAGGCGGCGATGCCGGCGATCAGACCACCACCGCCGACCGGAACGAAGATCGCATGCAGCGGGCCCTGATGCTGACGGAGTATCTCCATCGCCACGGTGCCCTGGCCAGCGATCACATGGGGATCGTCGTAGGGGTGCACGTACACCAGGCCCTTTTCCTCGACCAGCTTCAGCGAATGCGCCAGGGCTTCGGGAAAGGCGTCGCCGTGCAGCACCACCTTGCCGCCACGGGAGCGAACGCCCTGCACCTTGAGCTCGGGCGTGGTACGCGGCATGACGATGGTCGCCTTCACGCCCATGTGCTTGGCGGCCAGTGCCAGGCCCTGGGCGTGGTTGCCGGCCGAGGCGGTAACCACGCCACGAGCCAGCTCTTGCGGGGTGAGTTGCGCCAGCTTGTTGTAGGCGCCACGAATCTTGAACGAGTAAACCGGCTGCAGATCCTCGCGCTTGAGCAGAATCTGATTGCCCAGGCGTTCGGAGAGTTGGCGAGCGGGTTGCAGCGGGGTTTCCACGGCAACGTCATAGACACGGGAGGTCAGGGTCTTCTTGACGTACTGTTCGAGCATGGCAGGCATCGCAGGCGGTTTCATGAGGAACCCCGGAGTCTAACCCAGCCATCTGCCGAGCGACCATACGAATTCCGGGGTTTTGCCGGCTATAATCAGCGCCTCGTTTCCTTCTCTCTCGTGGAACCCGCATGACCCAGGATCAGCTCAAACAAGCCGTGGCTCAGGCCGCCGTCGACTTCATCCTTCCCAAGCTCGACGCCAAGAGCGTCGTTGGGGTCGGCACCGGCTCCACGGCCAACTGCTTCATCGACGCCCTGGCCAAGCACAAACTGGACTTCGACGGTGCCGTAGCCAGCTCCGAAGCCACTGCCGCACGCCTCAAGGGCCACGGCATCCCGGTGTACGAACTGAACAGCGTCAGCGATCTGGAGTTCTACGTCGACGGCGCCGACGAGAGTGACGAGCGCCTGAACCTGATCAAGGGCGGCGGCGCGGCCCTGACCCGCGAGAAGATCGTCGCCGCCGTGGCCCGCACCTTCATCTGCATCGCCGACGGCAGCAAGCTGGTGCCGGTGCTCGGCGCCTTCCCGCTGCCGGTGGAGGTGATTCCCATGGCCCGCAGCCACGTGGCCCGTGAGCTGGTCAAGCTGGGCGGCGACCCGGTCTACCGCGAAGGCGTGCTGACCGACAACGGTAATGTGATCCTCGATGTGCACAACATGAGCATCACCGACCCGGTGAAACTGGAAGCGGACATCAACGCCATCGTCGGCGTGGTCACCAACGGCCTGTTCGCCGCGCGCCCGGCCGACCTGCTGCTGCTCGGCACCGCCGAAGGGGTGAAGTCGCTGCAGCGCTGAGTAACGCGGGCAACACCGAAAGGCCGGGTGAGCAGTCACTCGGCCTTTTTGCTGAAGGTGTAGAAGAGATTGGGCTCGCTGATCATGTAGATCACGCCCTGCTCGTCCATGGCGATGCCTTCGGCCTGAGGAACGGACGCCTTCAGCCCCTGCTGACCGCCGATCAGCGACAGGCTGCTGACCGCTTCGCCCTTGGTATCGAGCTCCACCAGCAAGCGCGAGTCATCGGAGAGCGCCAGCAGGTGCCCGCTACCGGCGACGTATTGCAGGCTGGACAGATCGCGCACGAAAAGCCCCTCGTCACGCTCACGGTCATCGATGATGCGGATTGCCGACGGGCTGTTCGGGTCGAGATGCGGAAAACCATGCACCTCGTAGATGCGCAGCGGGTCACGCTCCTTGGCGACGAACAGGCGCTTGCCGGCCAGGTCGTAGGCCAGGCCTTCGAAGCCTTTGTTCTTGGCCTCCATCTCCAGGCCCAGGGAAAGCTGCTGGCCACTGGCAGCGTCGACACGGGTAGTGGTGTCATCGATGCGCACCTCCACCAGACGCTGGGGGCGTTCGTCGGCGACCACGAAGACTCCCGGCGCGACATACTCCACGGCCTCCGGATCGCCGAAACCGACCAGTTCGATCTCGCGCAGCACCTTGCCTTCCAGGGAAAGCTCGATCAGCCGGGAGTTCTGGTTGGTGACGGTGAACAGGCTCTTGCGCAGTGGATCGTAGGTCAATGCCGAAACGTCATCGTCCAGGCCCTCGATCACCTGCGCTTCACGGGTTACCCGATAACCATCGAGCCATAGCGCATCCGCTGGAGCCTCATCCGGCTGCTGCACGTTGAACCAGGCCCGTTCGAAGACCCGGAACTCCTGCCCCCAGACAGCCAGCAACGAGGCCACGATGAGTACGAACAGCACCAGCAATGCCTTGAGGGAAAACAGACGACGCATATCGGTTCACTTGTCCATCGGCGAGGAAAACGGTGCTATCCCCGAGAGAATCCCGGGGGCGGCCATAGTGACGGGCGAAACTACCAGCCCTCGCCTCACTTCACCAGCGCGGTGAGGCAGGCAGGGCTGTCGCCACCAGGGCGGTGCCGCAGGCTCAGTCGGTCTTGCCGCCCTTGCTGAAGACATAGAAGAGATTGGGCTCGCTGGTCAGGTAGAGCACGCCATGATCATCCATGGTGATGCCCTCCGCCTGCGGCACCGACTTCTTGAGGCCCTGCTGGCCCTGCAGCAATGACAGGCTGCTGATCGGCTTGCCGGCCTCGTCCAGTTCGACGACCAGTCGTGACTCATCCGACAGCGCCAGCAGATGGCCGGTGAGGCTGTCGTAATGCAGGCTGGAGAGGTCTCGCACGAAGATGCCCGCATCGCGCTTGCGGTCATCGCGAATCTGCACAGGATCAGGCGTGTCCGGGTCGAGGTTGGGGAAGCCATGCACCTCGTAGATGCGCATCGGGTCGCGCTCCTTGGCCACGAACAGGCGTTTGCCAGCCAGGTCGTAGGCCAGACCCTCGAAGCCCTTGTTCTTGCTGCCCATCTCCAGGCCCAGGGACATCTGCTGACCATCGGCGGCATCGATGGAGGTGGTGTCGTCGTCGACGCGGATCTTGACCAACCGCTGGGTGCGCTCGTCGGCGATCACGAAACGCCCGGGCGCCACGTATTCCACCGCTTCGGGATCACCGAAGCCGACCAGTTCGATCTGCCGCAGTACCTTGCCGTCCAGGGACAGCTCGATCAGTTTGGGATGCTGGTTGGTCACCGTGAACAGGCTCTGGCGATCCGGATCGTAGGTCAACGCCGAGACGTCGTCCTCCAGTCCTTCGATACGCTGCGCCTCTATCACCACCTTGTAGTCGCTCAACCACAGCGAATGCGAGGGCGCCTCGGCTGGCTGACTGACATTGAACCAGGCCCGCTCGAACAGGCGAAATTGCTGGCTCGCGATACCCAGCGCAACCAGCAGAACGAGCATCAACAGCAGGGATAAACCTTTGATCGAAATCAGACGGCGCATGGCGATTCACTTATCCATCAGCAAAAACGACAACGCCGCCCCCCGGATGCTCCGAGAGGCGGCCATTCAGTGCAGTGGTGGGACGCTAACAGCGCGCGCCTTATTTCACCAGTTCGACGATATCGACGTCGATTTCACGGCTGGTCAGATCCTTGTCGACTTCACCGGTCAGTTTGACGGTGGCCTTCTCGGAAATGGCTTGCGGCGGCCAGTCTTCGTCGTCGATTTCAACGTGGATGGTGCCGGTGGCGTCCTTGAACTCATAGAGTTCGTCCTGCAGACGCTTGACGATCTGGCCCTGCAGTACCACCGGGGTGTCGTCGCCAGCTTTCAGCGCCTGCTCGACAGTCGTGACCTGAGCGACCTGGCCTGGGCCTGTGTAACCGGCAGCCATGGCAGCGGTGGAGAACAGCGGAGCGAGCAGCAGTGCGAGTACGGGAGCTTTCATGGGGATGACCCTCTATCTGTAGATGACGGGGTCAGGTTAAGTCGCCCAGCTGAAGCCAGGCTTAAAGCCGGCTTAAGCGAAGCTTAATTGGAATAGACGTGGATTCGGGATGGTTGCGAGGCGAGAGTGGTCATCGGTGCAGTATCTGTGGGAGCGGGCCAAGCCCGCGATTTTTCGCGCGCATGGCGCGCTCCCACAGTGGAGCAGCGAACGGCCGCTACAGCCTTGCAGCGATCGCCGTGTCAGATGACCCGGCTGGCGAAGCTGGAGTGGCCGACCAGGTCGAGCACCAGCTCATCACCCTTGTGCAGCGGGCCCACGCCTGCGGGGGTACCGGTGAGGATCACGTCGCCGGGCTGCAGGTTGAAGTGGCCGGCCATTTCCTGAATCACCGGAACGATCGCGAAGATCATGTCGCCGCTGATGCCGTCCTGACGCACTTCGCCGTTGATGGTCAGACGGATGCCGATGGCAGCCAGGTCCTCGACCGCGTCACCCGGCACGAACGGCGCCAGTACACAGGCACCGTCGAATGCCTTGGCCGGCTCCCAGGGATGCCCCTTGTCCTTGAGCTTGTTCTGCACGTCGCGCAGGGTCAGGTCCAAAGCAGGAGCGAAACCGGAGATGGCGTCGAGCACTTCCTCTTCGCTCGGCTTGCGCGACAGCGGCTTGCCGATCAGGACGGCGATTTCCACTTCGTAGTGCACCGAGCCGCGGTCTTCCGGAATGCTGAAGCCACCTTCGAGCGGCACCACGCAGCTGCCGGGCTTGATGAACAGCATCGGCTCGGTCGGCAGCGGGTTGTTGAGTTCCTTGGCATGCTCGGCGTAATTGCGGCCTACGCACACCACCTTGCCCAGCGGGAAGTGGATACGGGTGCCATCGATATACTGGTGCTGGTAGCTCATGGTCGCTCCTTGGTCCGGGGATCAGTTGAAGATCTTGCCTGGGTTCATGATGCCGTTGGGGTCGAAGACCGCCTTGACCGCTCGCATGTAAGCGATTTCTGCCGGCGAGCGGCTGTATTCCAGGTAATCACGCTTGGTCATGCCCACGCCGTGCTCGGCGGAGATCGAGCCGTTGTACTTCTCGACGGTCTCGAACACCCACTTGTTGACGGTCGCGCACTTGGCGAAGAAGTCTTCCTTACTCAGCGCGTCGGGCTTGAGGATGTTCAGGTGCAGGTTGCCGTCGCCGATGTGGCCGTACCAGAGCACTTCGAAATCGGGGTAGCTGCCGGAAACGATGGTGTCGATATCGGCGAGAAACGCCGGCACCTGGCTGACCGTCACCGAGATGTCGTTCTTGTAAGGCGTCCAGTGGCTGATGGTCTCGGAGATGTACTCGCGCAGCTTCCACAGGTTCTGCAGTTGCTGCTCGCTCTGGCTCATCACGCCATCGAGCACCCAGCCCTGTTCGACACAATGCTCGAAGGTCGCCAGCGCGGCATTGGCCACGTCTTCGTTGACGGCTTCGAATTCCAGCAGGGCGTAGAACGGCGTGCGGCTCTCGAACGGTGCCGGAATGTCGCCACGGCCGAGGATCTTGTCCAGGCACTTGTCGGAGAAGAACTCGAAGGCGGTGAGGTCGAGCTTGCCGTGGAAGGCGTGCAGCACCGGCATGATCGAGTCGAAATCAGGCGTGCCGAGCACCATGGCGGTAAGGTTGCGCGGCGCACGATCCAGACGCATGGTCGCCTCGACCACGAAGCCCAGGGTGCCTTCGGCGCCAATGAACAGCTGACGCAGGTCATAGCCGGTGGCGTTCTTGATCAGGTCCTTGTTCAGCTCGAGCAGCTCACCGGTACCGGTGACCACTTTCAGGCCAGCCACCCAGTTGCGGGTCAGCCCGTAGCGAATCACCTTGATGCCACCGGCATTGGTGCCGATGTTGCCGCCAATCTGGCTGGAGCCGGCAGAGGCGAAATCCACCGGGTAATAAAGGCCCTTGTCCTCGGCGAACTGCTGCAGCGCGCCGGTGACCACACCCGGCTGGCAGACCACGGTGCGGTTGGACTCGTTGAAGTCGAGGATCTGATTCATGTAGTCGAACGACACCACCACTTCGCCATTGGCCGCGACCGCCGCTGCCGACAGGCCAGTACGGCCACCCGAAGGCACCAGGGCGATCTTGTGGGCATTGGCCCAACGCACGATGGCCTGCACCTGCTCGATGGTCTTGGGGAAGACGATGGCACTGGGGGCTGGCGCGTAGTGCTTGGTCCAGTCCTTGCCATAGGTTTCCAGGGAGGCGGCGTCGGTCAGCACCTTACCGGGCTCGACCAGGGTTTTGAGTTCTTCAATCGGCAGGTGATCGGTCATTTCAACTCTCGAAACATTCATGGTCGCCCTGAGAACCGTTCAGGTCGCAACCGAGCAAGGAAAAGGGAAGCCATGCTAGCATATGCCCCCCGCAAATCATGCTTTGCCGCGATCTGCAGGCCCATTGGCGCCAGCGCCGATACTTCTCCTGACACTTAATTTAGTGGGACAACAGGTACTCCGATGAGCACGACCTCTCTCGACAAGAGCAAGATCAAGTTCCTTCTTCTCGAAGGCGTCCACCAGAATGCAGTGGATACCCTGAAGGCGTCCGGTTACACCAACATCGAGTACCTCAAGACCGCGCTGTCCGGCGAGGAACTGAAGGCCAAGATCGCCGACGCGCACTTCATCGGCATCCGCTCGCGCACCCAGCTGACCGAAGAGATCTTCGATTGCGCGAAGAAACTGGTCGCCGTTGGCTGCTTCTGCATCGGCACCAACCAGGTCGACCTGAACGCCGCCCGCGAGCGCGGTATCGCCGTGTTCAACGCGCCGTACTCCAACACCCGCTCGGTCGCCGAGCTGGTGCTGGCCCAGGCCATCCTGCTGCTGCGCGGCATTCCCGAGAAGAACGCCTCCTGCCACCGTGGCGGCTGGATCAAGTCGGCAGCCAACTCCTTCGAAATCCGTGGCAAGAAGCTTGGCATCGTCGGTTACGGCTCCATCGGCACCCAGCTGTCGGTGCTCGCCGAAGCCCTGGGTATGCAGGTGTTCTTCTACGACGTGGTGACCAAACTGCCGCTGGGCAATGCGCAGCAGATCGGCAAGCTGCACGACCTGCTGGGTCAGTGCGACATCGTTTCCCTGCACGTGCCCGAGCTGGCATCCACCCAGTGGATGATCGGCGAGAAGGAAATTCGTGCCATGAAGAAGGGCGGCATCCTGATCAACGCCGCCCGCGGTACCGTGGTCGAGCTCGATCACCTGGCTGCCGCGATCAAGGACGAGCACCTGATCGGCGCCGCCATCGACGTGTTCCCGGTCGAGCCGAAGTCCAACGACGACGTGTTCGAAAGCCCGCTGCGAGGCCTGGATCGCGTGATCCTCACGCCGCACATCGGTGGCTCCACCGCCGAAGCCCAGGCGAACATCGGCCTGGAAGTGGCCGAGAAGCTGGTCAAGTACAGCGACAACGGCACCTCGGTATCCTCGGTCAACTTCCCGGAAGTGGCCCTGCCGGCACACGCGGGCAAGCACCGTCTGCTGCACATCCACGCCAACGTTCCGGGCGTGATGAGCGAGATCAACAAGGTGTTCGCCGACAACGGTATCAACATCTCCGGTCAGTACCTGCAGACCAACGAGAAGGTCGGTTACGTGGTCATCGACGTCGACGCCGAGTACTCGGATCTGGCGCTGGAAAAGCTGCAGCACGTCAACGGCACCATCCGTAGCCGCGTTCTGTTCTAAGAACCTAGCCGCATCAAGAAGGGAGGCCTCGGCCTCCCTTCTTCGTTTCTGGCACCCGTCAGAGCGGGCTATCACCGCGACGGCGGAACCAGCCGGTCAACGACAGTCGATCACGGCTGGCGGGCAGCACTTCGTGGGGCACATCGGCAGACAGGAAGACGACCAGGGTGCCGGCCTGAGGCCAGACATCACGCACTTCGCCATCGGCCAAGTACAGCCGCAACGCGCCGCCCTCCTCCGGTAACCAGTCTTCATTGAGATAAAGCACTGCGGAAACGGCTCGCCGATCCTCGTCGAGAAAGCGATCCAGGTGCTTGAGGTAGAAAGCCCCAGGCGGGTAGAAGGCGAAGTGGCTCTCGTAGTCGACCAATCCGAGGTAGAGGCTCTGATTGAGTGCAACACGCAGTTCGTCGAGCAGCTGCAAGTAACCATCACAGGCCGGAGACTGCCCGGCCTCGAGCCACTGGATATGATCGCCACGGGTGCCCTCACGCACCGCCACGGCGTTACCGCGGCCCGTGCCGGCAGGCGCCAGGGTGCCCTGGGAAATACGCTGGCGGCACTCTTCGGCCAGTTGCCGCGTCAGAGACTGAGGGGCGAACTGGGTTTGCAACGACCATCCGAATTCGGCAAGGTCATCGATGATGCGGCTCAGCAGCGAATCGGAAATGTCGGTCGTCATGACAAGATTCTACCCTGTGTCGACTACACCTCGACAAGCGTCACCTGGCTGCCGAAAATAGCTGCCCCAGACAGGAGTCCTTATGCGCACGTTGTGTTGTCTATTGTTGGTGCTCCTGAGCCTTCCCGCTCTGGCCGAGCCTCATGCCGAGCTGTACGAGAAAGCCGGCTGGCCGCAGCAACGTGCGCATTTCAGCGATGCCCTCAGCGCCGCTCAGGCACGCTACAGCAAGAGCCTGCCACCGGCGGTGTACCAGGCACTGGTGAGCAACAGCAACCAGCGCTTCGCTGCAAAGGCCATGGATGAACGGGCAGAGCGCAGCTTGCGCGAGAACCTGGCCGATCCGACCCCGGCCCTGCGCTTCTTCGAATCGCCGTTGGGCCGCAAGATCGTCGAAGCGGAGCTGCTCGCCACGCGTCCGGACCAATTGGCCAAGTACGCCGATGGCCTGCCGCTCAGCGAAGCGGATGCCACCCGCCGCCTGCTGATTCGCCACCTGGCGCAGGCCCTGCCGGCCAGCGAGGCGGGGGCGGAAATCAGCCTGGCTCTGGCAGGTGTCGCTGCCGACAGCCTGAGCCAGATGATTCCCGGCCTGCTCGGCGGTGGCACGGCTCAAGGCCTGCTCGACGGCCAGCGCCAGCGTCTGATGACGCAGATCGACAAAGACCTCGACAACACCCTGCTGCATGTCTACCGCACGTTATCCGACCCGGAACTGGAGGAGTTCGTCACGTTCGCCCAATCCAATGACGGCGCGGCTTACTACAAGGCTGCATTGGCCGCCGTACGCGCTGGCCTGGCAGTAGGTCAGTGAGCTCAGCTCAGTTGCTCGCCCAGATAATCGAAATAGCGCTGCCGTAACGGTGCAGCCTCGTTGGCCAGGTGATGGCGGGCTTCGGGCAGGCGAAAGATCCGCGGCGAACTGAACTTGCTCTCCAGCACGCCGAGATTGTGCCGCCAGTCCACCGTCATATCCGCCTCGCCCTGAATGATCAGCGGGCTGCGCGCACTGCGCTGGGCCTGCTCGATGCGCGGCACCCACTGGCTCAGCGCCCCGACCCAGACAGTTGGCACTACCTTGGGCTGCAAGGGATCGCGATTGCGCAGGAAATCGAGGAACTCCAGGTCACTGGAATTTTCGCTGAAGCGCCGTGGAATCTCCTGAACGAAACGGCGCAGCAGGCGATAGCTGAGTTGTGACCAGTTCCAGCGCCGCGGCCGTACCAGCGGCGCCAGCAGGATGGTTTCACCCACGGCACCCAGCGGCTTGTCGTTGAGCAGGTAGTCGATCAGGATCGCACCACCGGTGCTCTGCCCACACAGGTGCCAGGGCTCCGGCAGCCCCAGCGCACCAGCCTGCTGCAGGGCAGCACGCAGCACGGCCTGATACTCGGCGAAATCATTGATGCTGGCGCGCAGCCCACTGGACAACCCATGCCCGGGCAAGTCGACGGCGAGCACGGCGAACCCCATCTCCAGGCCCCACTGAATCACATGGCGATACAGGCCGCTGTGATCGTAATAGCCATGCAGGAGCAACAGGGTCGCGCGCGGCGCAACGGGCTGCCACAGCTGGGCGGCGATGCGATAATCGTCCACCGCGAACCAGCCCAGCCGCGTTTGCACCGCATCCTGCGGCACGAAGCCGTAGAACTGCCGGTAGACGAGCTCCGCCGGCGAAAGCGGCGCGGCGCTGGCCAGAGGACGCAGGCTGGCGACCAGGGATTGGGGCTCAAAGGTATCGGACATCAGGCTCATGACTCTTTTGACTCACAGCAGCGTCGCCCCAACGGGGCAACGGGTAGAGTAGCGATCTTCTGCCGCCGAGCGCCCCGTGGCAAGCCGGCATCGGCAGTTGCAGGCTCGGTGTACCTGGAAGCCGTCTCCCTCACCCAACGGAAGCTGTCATATGGCCCGTTCCCGACGCACCACCCTGCTCGCCTGCCTGGTCACCGTGACCTGGCTGGTCGCCATGGTCGTCGCCTTCTGGTGGTTCGAGGCGCGTTATCTGCGCCCGTTCAGTGATCGCACCGCCCTGTTCACGGGCAGCGAGCTGCGCCTGCCGGCAACACTGGCCGGGCCGGGCGAAATCCGCCTGGTGCATTTCTGGGATCCGGCATGCCCCTGCAACGTCGGCAATCAGCAACACCTCAGCGAGCTCACGGAGCGTTACTCGTCGCGCGGCGTGAGCTTCCACGTCGTACAGAAAGCGGGCACGGACGGACAGCTGCCGGCCAGCCTGAGCGCCCTGCAACCGCTCGATGGGTTGACGGGCAGCGACAACCTGCCAGCCAGCCCGGCCGTGGCGATCTGGGATCAGCGCGGCGAACTGGCCTATTTCGGCCCCTACAGCAGCGGTTTTACCTGCACCTCCGGCAACAGCTTCATCGAGCCCGTACTCGACGCGTTGCTCGATGGCCGGAAAGTCGTTGCGAACAACAATCTGGCCAGCGGCTGCTTCTGCGATTGGGTAAAACTGCGCTGAACGGCCATTGAATGGCATCGAACTTGCGATTCCTTCACTGTTCTGCCAAAACTTCTTGGCGCTGCAGCAATTGGAAGGGACACCATGCACAACAATTTCTATCGCCAGGCCGACCGCCTGATGCTTTGCGTAGTCTGGCTGATGACCCTGTACGCGCTCGGGCTGGCGTTCTGGCACGCGACCTGGGCGGCGGCACTGATCATCGGCGGCGGTACGGCCATCGCGCTCAGTGCGCTGTACGCCATGATCGGCGGCACCCGGCCCTATCGCTGCCTGATCGCGGTGGCATTCATGGTGCTGGCCGCGCTGCATATCCAGCAGAGTCATGGCATGGTCGAGATGCATTTCAGCGTATTCGTCCTGCTGGCGTTCCTGGTCTATTACCGCGACTGGCTGCCAATACTGCTGGCTGCCGGCACCATCGCCGTGCATCACCTGAGCTTCTTCGCCCTGCAGCAGAACGGCAGCGGCGTGTTCCTCCTGCAAGCCGGCGCTGGCTGGCCCGTGGTGTTCATCCACGCCGCCTATGTGATCGCCGAGACCATCATCCTGCTCGTGCTGGCTCGCCACAGCGCCCGTGAAGCGGCGGCAGGCGAAGACCTGCAACGCACCTCCGCGCACCTGCTGCGCGATGGCGAACCTGTCGACCTGGCGTACCGCAGCACCTCCAGCGACCGCCTGGCGCAACGCTTCAATCGCTTTCTGGCACTGCTCGACAACCTGGTCAGCCGGGTCGTCGGCGCAGGCGATGAACTGCGCAGTACCAGCCAGCACCTCAGCCAGTCCACCCTCGAGCTGAACAAGTGCGCCGAGGATCTGCTCAACGCCACTGCGCAGATGGGTGGTGCCATCGAGCAGATGACTCTGGCCGTGGGCGAGGTCTCCAACAGCGCTGAACAGGCGGCGCAAACCGCACGCCTGGCCGATCGCGATGCCGCAGCGGGCGCCTCGGCGATCACCGATACGCAGAGCGAGATCCAGAGCCTGGCCCGGCAGATCGACGGCAGCAGCAGCGTGGTGCAGGAACTGGCCGACGAAGCCAGAGCCATCGACAAGGTACTGGAGGTGATTCGCTCGGTGGCCGAGCAGACCAACCTGCTGGCTCTCAACGCCGCCATCGAAGCCGCCCGCGCTGGCGAGCAGGGCCGCGGCTTCGCGGTAGTGGCCGATGAGGTACGACAGCTCGCACAACGTACCCAGCAGGCCACCGGCGAGATTCAGGGCATGATCGCCCGCCTGCAGCAGGGCTCGACCAACGCGGTGAATGCGATGGCCGAAAGTCATGCTGGCGTGGCCCGCTGCGTTGGCCATACCCAGCGCACCGTGGCCCTGCTGGACAACGTGCACCGCTCCATCGAGGCCATTCAGGCTATCGGCGTTTCCACGCGCGAGCAGTTGGCGGCTACCGCCGAAGTGGCACGCCTGATCGAACAGGTTCGTCAGGTCGCCGGAGACACTGCACGTGACGCGGGCGAGGTGGCTGGTGACAGCCAGCGCCTGGCCTCGCTGGCCGAGCACCTCAATGGCCTTTGCGACCAGTTTCACGTCAGCCAGAACCGCGCGACGCCTTAGGGTCTGTTGACGTTTCACGCACAGCCGCGCCGGAGTCGGTTTTACCGATAGGCAAGGCACGAGCCGCGAAGTTTGGCTGGCCAAATGAGTCGGCGAGAAACGCAGCATCGCGGCAAAGCGGGACCGGCCCTGCGGGTTGCGCGGGGAGTTTCTCCGTGCGTCGCTGGAGGACCTGAAAAGGCAAGGCGCGGACGGCTAGTCCATTCCCTGTGTACTCTGCCTCTCCTGGCGAAATTTCTCGCGGCAACGCGGCTCGCGTTGAAACGTCAGTAGACCCTGGTTGCGGCCGGCGCCGATTGCTCGCAGCATGGGCGCCCTCGGAACAAGGATGTGAGCATGAAACGCCTATTTATCACCCTGGCTGCACTCATGCTGGCAGTGACTGGCGCAGGAGCCTGGTACCTGCACGGCAAGCAGCCACTGCGTGAGGGCCAACTGACCCTGCAGCGTTTGAGCGCGCCCGTCGAGGTGCGCTATGACGAGCGCGGCGTGCCGCATATCGAAGCGCAGAACGAGGCCGACCTGTACCGCGCCCTGGGCTTCGTGCAGGCCCAGGATCGCCTGTTCCAGATGGAGATGCTACGCCGCCTGGCGCGCGGTGAACTGGCAGAAATTCTCGGCGCCAAACTGTTGCCCACCGACCGCCTGTTCCGCAGCCTCGAAATCCGTGCGAGGGCCGACCAGCAGGCCGCCCTGCTGGATGCCGACAGCCCCCACGCCAAGGCACTCGCCGCCTATCTCGATGGCATCAACCAGTATCAGGACAGCCGCCCGGCGCCCCTGGAGTTCGACCTGCTGGGTATCGAGAAGCGCCCTTTCACGGCCGCCGACACCCTGTCCATCGCCGGTTACCTGGCCTACAGCTTCGCCGCAGCGCTGCGCAGCGAACCGCTGCTGACCCACATTCGCGACGAGCTCGGCAGCGACTACCTGAAAATCTTCGATATCGACTGGCACCCCGAAGGCGTGCTCGACGCCTCCCTCGGGAAGAACGACTGGCAGGCGCTCGAGCGCCTCGCCCAGCTCAGCCAGCAGGCCCTGATCGACAACGGCCTGCCACAGTTCGAGGGCAGCAATGCCTGGGCGGTATCGGGTTCGCGCACCGCCAGTGGCAAGCCCCTGCTGGCCGGCGACCCGCATATTCGCTTCTCCGCACCGTCGGTGTGGTACGAGGCGCACCTCAAGTACCCGGGCTTCGAGCTGTACGGCCATCACCAGCCGGCGACCCCGGTGGCGTTTCTCGGCCACAACCGCGACTTCGCCTGGAGCCTGACCATGTTCCAGAACGACGACATGGACCTGATCGCCGAACGGGTCAACCCGGACGATCCCGAGCAGGTCTGGTACCAGGGCCGCTGGGTCGCTCTGCAGCGTCGCCAGGAGACCATTCAGGTCAAGGATGCCGAGCCGGTAACCCTGGCGTTGCGCCGCTCTCCCCACGGCCCGATCATCAACGATGCCCTGGGAGATGCCGATGGCACGACACCGATCGCCATGTGGTGGGCCTTCCTGGAAACCGAGAACCCGCTGCTCGACGCCTTCTACCGCCTGAACCGCGCCGACACCCTCGAAAAGGGCCGCGCCGCTGCAGAGCGCATACACGCTCCAGGCCTCAACCTGGTCTGGGCCAACGCCAGCGGTGACATCGCCTGGTGGGCCGCGGCGAAACTGCCTGAACGACCTGCCGGGGTGAATCCGGCGTTCATTCTCGACGGCGGCAGCGACGCGGCGGACAAACCCGGCTTCCAGCCCTTCAGCGCCAACCCTCAGGAGGAGAACCCGGCGCGCGGGTATATCGTTTCAGCCAATTTCCAGCCGCTTTCGGCCAGTGGCCTGGAGATTCCCGGCTACTACAACCCGCCGGAACGCGGCCAGCGCCTGAATCGGCACCTGGCCGACCCGGCTATACGCTGGGATCTGCACAACAGCCAGGCCCTGCAACTGGAGACCGGCACCGATTACGGCCCGCGGCTGCTGGCGCCGATCCTCGACGACTTGCGCGCAGCGGCAGCGGACGAGCCCGAACGGGAACTGGTCGAAACCCTGGCCACCTGGAAGGGCGATCATCCGCTGGATTCAGTGGCCGCCACCCTGTTCAACCAGTTCATCTTCGAGCTGAGCCGCTTGGCCATGGCCGAGAGGCTGGGCCAGGCCTCCTTCGAGCGATTGCTGTCGACGCGCATGATCGACAGTGCGTTGCCGCGCCTCACCGCCGACCCGCAATCGCCCTGGTGGGCACGTGCCGACGGCCAATCCCGCAGCCGCGCCGACGCAGTGGCCGATGCCTGGCGCGCGACCCTGCAGCACCTGCGAGCGACCCTTGGCGAGAATCCCGGGCAATGGCACTGGGGGCCGGCACACACGCTCACCCATCAGCATCCGCTCGGCGTGCAATGGCCACTGGACGCGCTACTCAACATCGGTCCGTTGGCTGCGCCCGGTGGCCATGAAACGCCGAACAACCTGTCGCACCGCATCGCCAGCGCGCCCTGGCAGGTAGGCCACGGCCCCTCCACGCGGCGCCTGATCGATATGGCCGATGCCAGCCACAGCCTGGGCATCAACCCGCTCGGCCAGAGCGGCGTGCCCTTCGATCACTACTACAGCGACCAGGCGCAGCGCTTCATCGACGGCGCCTACGTACCACAGCACCTGAGCGACGAGGACGTCGTCGCCAATACCCGCAGCACGCTGACCTTGCAGCCCGCCCCCTGACCGCCTGGCAGGCAAATCACGGGCATGAAAAAGCCCGCCATGAGGCAGGCTTTTTCAACAACAGGGTCGCCGATCAATTACTTGATCTTGGCTTCCTTGTAGTTCACGTGCTTGCGTGCGACAGGGTCGAATTTCTTGATTTCGAGCTTGTCGGGGGTGGTGCGTTTGTTCTTGTCGGTGGTGTAGAAGTGGCCGGTACCGGCACTGGACACCAAACGGATCAGTTCGCGCATGATAGCTCCTTAAACCTTTTCGCCACGAGCACGAAGCTCGGCCAGGACTACGTCAATACCACGTTTGTCGATGATGCGCATACCTTTAGCGGTAAGACGCAGACGAACGAAACGGTTCTCAGACTCGACCCAGAAGCGGTGATGCTGCAGGTTCGGCAGGAAACGACGACGGGTTTTGTTGTTGGCGTGGGAAATGTTATTCCCGGTTACCGGACCCTTACCGGTAACTTGACAGACTCTCGACATACCTCAGCCCTCTAAAACCACATGCCCAACCCGGCATGGGTTGGCCGCTTAATCTCTGTTTTTCGGCGCTGGGCGCCGCGTTTCTTCAGGGTCTTACCGGCGATAGATCGCAATCAAGCAACCGGGCCCCTAGAAAAGAGCGCTGCTTTATACCAGAAAGCCCCCACAGCAACAAGCACGACCACACTTTAAATACGCGGCTCGCCGTGCGCCGGCCCGGCGATGCGGGCTCGCCCGGCAATGACCATTCGTCGCGACGATACGTTGTTCCCCTCCGACTTATCGCTTAGTGTCTGTTCACGCGTCAACGCGACCCACCCCAGTCAGCGTTTTCCATTCGACGGCCCGCCGGATGCGCGCCGCCCCGCTCAGGAGTTCCCCATGCGTCTCGCCCTTTTGCCGCTGCTCATCGCCCCGCTGTCCGCCCAGGCCGCTACGCTCAGCGTCTGTACCGAAGCCAGCCCGGACGGGTTCGACGTGGTGCAGTACAACTCCCTGACCACCACCAACGCGTCGGCCGACGTGCTGATGAACCGCCTGGTCGATTTCGATGCCGCCAGCGGCAAGCTGGTACCGAGCCTGGCCAGCAAATGGGAGGTTTCCCAGGACGGCCTCGTCTACACCTTTACCCTGCGCAACGACGTGCAGTTCCACCGCACCGACTACTTCAAGCCCAGCCGTCCACTGGAAGCCGACGACGTGCTGTTCAGCTTCCAGCGCATGCTCGATCCCGCCCAGCCCTGGCACAAGGTAGCCACCAGCGGCTATCCCCACGCCCAATCCATGCAGTGGCCGGAGCTGGTCAAGGCGGTCGAGAAGGTCGACGCCCACCAGGTGCGTATTACCCTCAACAAACCGGACGCGACCTTCCTCGCCACGCTGAGCATGGGCTTCGCCTCCATCTACTCGGCCGAATACGCGGACCAGCTGTTCAAGGCCGAAACCCCCGAGAAGCTCAACAGCCAGCCCATCGGCACCGGGCCTTTCGTGTTCAGGCGCTTCCAGAAGGACGCCGCCGTCCGTTATGTCGCCAACGCGGATTACTTCGCCGGCAAACCGAATGTCGACGCACTGGTCTTTGCCATCACCCCGGATGCCAACGTGCGCCTGCAGAAGCTGCGCCGTGGCGAATGCCATATCGCCCTGTCGCCCAAGCCGCTGGACGTCGAAGCCGCCACCAAGGACGCCAACCTCGGCAGCGTGAAAACCGCGGCCTTCATGACCGCCTTCGTCGGCATCAACAGCCAGCACCCGCCACTGGACAAGCCTGCCGTGCGCCAGGCCATCAACCTGGCCTTCGACAAGACTAGCTACCTGAAGGCGGTATTCGAAAACAGCGCGGAACCCGCCAACGGCCCTTACCCACCGAACACCTGGGGCTACGCCAGCGATCTGCCGGGCTATGCCCATGACCCGCAGAAAGCCCGCGAACTGCTGAAAGAAGCCGGGCTGGCCGACGGCTTCAGCACCACCATCTGGACGCGGCCATCGGGCAGCGTGCTCAACCCCAACCCCAGCCTGGGCGCGCAACTGCTGCAGGCCGACCTGGCCGAGGTCGGTATCAAGGCGCAAATCCGCGTGATCGAGTGGGGCGAACTGATTCGTCGCGCCAAGGCCGGCGAGCACGATCTGCTGTTCATGGGCTGGGCCGGTGACAACGGTGATCCGGACAACTTCCTGACCCCGCAGTTTTCCTGCGCGTCGGTGGAGTCCGGCCTGAACTTCGCCCGCTACTGCGACGCCAAGCTCGACAAGCTGATCGCCGACGGCAAGGCCATCAGCGACCAGGCAAAACGCGCCGCGCTATATAAAGATGCTCAGGCGATCATCCAGCAGCAGGCGCTGTGGCTGCCCCTGGCACATCCGACGGCCTACGCCCTCATCCGCAAGGATGTCGAGGGCTACAGCGTCAGCCCGTTCGGCCGCCAGGATTTCTCCAAGGTCAGCGTGAAGCCCTGACACCCCATGCATTGCCTGCTGCCTGCCCGCTCTGGCGCTGGGCAGGTCGCAGGCAGTTGTCACAGTCATGACACACGCCTGCCCCACCCTGTCCGTTCTCTACAGACGGGGATCGCTCGGCCATGCGCTTCGATTGCAAACTGCTAGCCACCACACTCTGCTGCGTCCCACTCCTCTGCCACGGGCAGGACACGGGCACCGCCTACCCGGCGATACTGGCCGGCCACGCCGTGCTGCCGGCAGCCAGTTTCGTGACCCCGCCGGCTGATGCACCGGCCGATTTCGCGGTCAGCGGCAAATTCTCCGATGGCCAGCGCAGCGAGAAAATCGGCAGCGTGGAGGGGATGTCGGCCAATCGCCCCACCGGCATGTCGCTGCCTTTTCAGGGTCAGCCGCTGCAGGGCCATTCCGGTATCAAGCACATGCCTGACGGCAGCTTCTGGGTACTGACCGACAACGGTTTCGGCACCAAGGCCAATTCGGCCGACGCGATGCTCTACCTCAACCACTACGACGTCGACTTCCAGTCAGGCGAATTCAAGCGCCTGGCAACGGTATTTCTCAGCGACCCGGACAAGAAGGTACCGTTTCGCATCGTTCATGAAGGCTCGAAAGCGCGCTACCTGTCGGGCGCCGATTTCGACCCCGAGAGTTTTCAGTTCGTGGGTGATGCAATCTGGATCGGTGACGAGTTCGGCCCCTATGTGATCAAGGCCGATTTGCAGGGCCGGGTGCAGAAGGTCTTCGACGTGGAGGTAGCGGGCAAACCGCTGCGCTCGCCAGACAACCCCGCGGTCAAATTGCCTGGCTGGCCTGCCGAGCCGATGAATGTCGAGGTACGGCGCTCCAAGGGCCTGGAGGGCATGGCAGCCTCGAGCGACGGCAGCAAACTCTACGCCCTGCTCGAAGGCCCCCTGTGGGATGCCGCCAGCAACGGCGCCGAGCAGCAGGATGGCAAGAACGTGTTGCGCATGGTCGAGTTCGATGTGCAGCGCGAGGCCTGGACCGGGCGCCACTGGCTGTACGCCCTGGAGCAGCCCGGCCACGCCATCGGCGACTTCAACATGATCGATGCCGCCAGCGGGCTGATCATCGAGCGCGACAATGGCGAAGGTACCGCCGACAAGGCCTGCCCTGCCGGTGAAAAAGGCAGCACCTGCTTCTCCGACATCGCCCGCTTCAAGCGCGTCTACAAGGTGGCGTTCGACGACGGCAACGTCGGCCAGCCCGTGCGCAAGGTCGGCCATATCGACCTGCTCGCGATTCAGGACCCCAAGGGCATCGCCCGCAAGCCCTTGAACGACGGCGTGCTGACCTTTCCGTTCTTCACCATCGAGAACGTCGACATCGTCGATGACACGCACATCGTCGTCGGCAACGACAACAACCTGCCGTTCTCCAGCAGCCGTGAGCCCAACCAGGCCGATGACAACGAACTGGTTCTGCTCGAGGCAGGTGAGCTGCTGCGCGCCCGCTGAGCGGCGACGGCCGCGCCGGCTACATCCAGCCGTGCTCGGCCATCGACAACGGCTCGCCATCGCCCACGATGAAATGGTCGAGGATGCGCACTTCGACCAGGGCGAGCGCCTCCTTCAATCGCTGGGTCAGCACCTTGTCGGCCTGACTCGGCTCCGCGACGCCGGACGGGTGATTGTGCGTGAGGATCAGCGCCGCGGCATTGTGCGCCAGCGCGCGCTTGACCACCTGCCGCGGGTAAACGCTGGCACTGTCGATGGAGCCCTGGAACAGCGCCTCGAACGCCAGCACGCGATGCTTGGCATCGAGAAACAGGCAGCCAAACACCTCGTGGGGCTCGTGGCGCAACAGTGCCTTGAGGTAATCCCGCACCGCCTGGGGGCTTTCCAGCGCCGAATCACGCCGGAGCTGCTCGGCCAGATGCCGGCGGGCCATTTCCAGCACCGCCTGCAGCTGCGCGAACTTGGCAGGCCCGAGCCCGAGGCGTTGACTGAAGGACGCCAGGTCAGCCTGCAACAACGCCCGCAGGCTGCCGAAATCGGCGAGCAGGTGCCGCGCCAGATCCACCGCACTCTGCCCCGCCACGCCGGTGCGCAGGAAGATCGCCAGCAACTCGGCGTCGGTCAGGCTGGCCGCCCCCTGGGCCAGCAACTTCTCCCGCGGGCGCTCTGCCGCGGGCCACTCACGAATACTCATCGAGACACTCCCTGTCCATTCGAATCGGCATCACCTGCCGCTGGCGAAATCCTCGCCCGGCACGCCACTGCTCCCCTGCTGCCGCTGTGCTATCGTAGCCCGGTTTTTCGCGGGGTGCCGGGGCTGGGGAGGCGCCGGCATCCTGCGTCTGTAACTCCATACGACAAAGGCAGAGTTATGCAGCGGCTGTATCGCAAACGCATCATCCTTGGCGTGGGTGGCGGCATCGCGGCGTACAAGAGCGCCGAGCTGGTACGCCGACTCAAGGACCAGGGCGCCGAAGTGCGCGTGGTCATGACCCAGGGTGGTCGCGAGTTCATCACCCCGCTGACCCTGCAGGCGCTATCCGGTCACCCGGTGCATCAGGACCTGCTCGATCCGGCTGCAGAAGCCGCCATGGGCCATATCGAACTGGCGCGCTGGGCCGATCTGGTGCTGATCGCTCCAGCGACCGCCGACCTCATGGCGCGCCTGGCACAGGGCGTGGCCGACGACCTGCTGACGACACTGGTGCTCGCCACCGACGCCCCGGTAGCCTTGGCGCCGGCGATGAATCAGGCCATGTGGCGCGACCCGGCCACCCAGGCCAATAGCGCCTTGCTGCGCGCGCGCGGCCTGCGCCTGTTCGGGCCGGCATCCGGCAGCCAGGCCTGTGGCGACGTGGGCCTGGGGCGCATGCTCGAAGCCGATGACCTGGCGCATCTCGCCGCCGACTGCTTCGAACACCTCGCTCTGACCGGCAAGCACGTGCTGATCACTGCCGGCCCGACCCAGGAAAACATCGACCCGGTGCGCTACATCACCAACCACAGCTCCGGCAAGATGGGCTTCGCCCTCGCCGAGGCCGCCGTGGAGGCCGGTGCCAAGGTCACGCTGATCAGCGGTCCGGTGCACCTCGCGACACCGGATCGGGTCAACCGCATCGACGTGGTCAGCGCCCGTGACATGCTCGCCGCCTGCGAAGCGGCGATGCCCTGCGATATCCTCATCGCAGCGGCCGCGGTCGCCGACTACCGCCCGGAAGTTGTCGCTCAGCACAAATTGAAGAAAGACCCGAACAGCGGTGACGGCCTGCTGTTGCAGATGGTCCGCAACCCGGACATTCTCGCCACTCTGGCACACCGTGACGACCGCCCCTTCAGCGTCGGCTTCGCCGCCGAGACCGAGAATCTGCTGGAGTACGCCTCGCGCAAACTCAAGGACAAGAACCTCGATCTGATCGTCGCCAACGACGTGGCCAACCCCAGCATCGGTTTCAACAGTGAAGACAACGCGATCACCATCATCGATCGCGAGCTCCACCAGAGCAGCTTCGCGCAGACCAGCAAGGGCAAGATCGCCCGGCAACTGGTGAGCTTCATCGCTGCGCACCAGCGCAAACCCTGACATTCATCAGCACGGAAAACCTGAGCGCCCCATGCACGCCTTACAAGCCAAGATTCTCGACCCACGCCTCGGTAACGACTTCCCAATGCCGGCCTATGCCACGCCGGGTTCGGCAGGCCTCGATCTGCGTGCCATGCTCAAGGAAGACCTGACCCTGGAACCGGGGCAGACCGTATTGATCCCCACGGGTCTGGCGATCCACGTTGCCGACCCTGGCCTGGCGGCGCTGATCCTGCCGCGTTCGGGCCTGGGCCACAAACACGGCATCGTGCTCGGCAACCTGGTCGGCCTGATCGACTCCGACTACCAGGGCGAACTGATGGTGTCGTGCTGGAACCGCGGCAACAGCGCCTTCAAGATGGCGATTGGCGAACGCATCGCTCAGTTGGTGCTGGTGCCCGTCGTGCAAGCGCGCTTCGAGGTCGTCGAGGACTTCGACGACAGCGAGCGCGGCACCGGTGGTTTCGGCCACTCCGGCAGCCACTGAAGCAGACCCAATCGCCAGGAGACGTCTGATGAAAGGCTTCAAACGCGCGCCCAAGGAAGAACGCTCCGGCGATTCGCAAGGTAACGCCCAGTCGAAACCCAAGGCCACTGCCGACCTGTTGCCCGGCGCCCTGGCCGCCACCCTCGGCGCAGTATTGGCCGGTGCGCTGCTATGGTTCACCGCGGTCAGCCCGGCCCAGCAGGTGCAGCAGCAACAGCTGACCCGCGCCTGGGGCGAGAGCCAGGCAGCCAGCCTGCAGCAGGCGCTCAAGCAGCTCAGCGCCGATACCATCGCAGCGGCACGCAACCCGGCACTCTCACAAGCGCTGCAGAGCGGCGATGCGCAGCAGCTGAGCAACGCCGAAAACGGCCTGCGCTACTGGAACGGCGTGGTCGACGCCCAGCTCAACCTCACCGGCCAGGCCGTGCCGGACAGCAGCCGCAGCGCGCCGATGAACTTCGCCGCGCTGGACATGCTGCGCCGCCTCGAGGGCGGTCAGGCACCGGCCGTGGAGGCCTATCGGGTAGGCGATCGCTGGCTGGCCTACAGCGTTGCCCCCGTGCGCCAGGACGACGCCCAGCCGATGCTCGGCACCCTGCTGTTGGCGGTGGACATAAATCGCGTGCTTGCCAACCTGCCAGCGCTGCCCGCCGATGTCGGACAGATCCAGTTGGTGCAGCGCTTCGACGGCGGCGCCCCACAGGTCCTCACCCAGCGTGGCCAGGCCGATGGCAGCGCCCAGACATTCGCCACCGGCAACCCACACTGGACGCTGAACTTCACGCCAGCCTCCAGCCTCGGTGCGACCGGCCTGTCGCCGACGCTCCTGGTACTGGCGCTGCTGGTTGCCCTGGCTGGTGCGCTGGCCGGGCTTTATCTGGTCAATCGGCGCTTGCTGCAGCGTCTGGACAGTGACACGTCGCAATTGACCCAACTGGTTAAAGAACTCTCCGCGGGCAAAGCCGTCAAAGCCTTCAGCTTGAGCCTGCCCGCCCTGCATGACCTGGCACAAAGCCTGAGCCGACTCCCCCGTCGCGCCCAGGAGTCCGTGGCCGTACGCCCGGACGTCACAGCCAGTCAGCAACCCAGTAGTAGCGTCGCGGCCAAGCCGGCGGATTTCGTAAATCCGCTGTTTCAAGACACCGATATCCTCGATATCGACATTCTCGACGACGACCAGGATCTCCTGGGACTGGAGCAGACCCCGATCATGACCGCGCCGCAAGCCCCGAAACTCCCAGCAGACATCTTCCGAGCCTATGACATCCGCGGCGTGGTAGGCGCTGGCCTGACCCCGGAAACCGCGTACTGGATCGGCCGCGCCATCGGCTCGCAGAGCATCGCCGAAGGCGAGCCCAACGTCTCCGTTGGCCGTGACGGCCGCCTGTCCGGCCCAACGCTGGTACAGCAGTTGATCCAGGGTCTGGTCGACAGCGGCTGCCAGGTCAGTGACGTCGGCATGGTGCCGACGCCTGTGGTGTATTACGCCGCCCACGTGCTGGCCGGCAAATCCGCGGTGATGCTCACCGGCAGCCACAACCCGCCGGACTACAACGGCTTCAAGATCGTCATCGCTGGCGATACCCTGGCCAACGAGCAGATCCAGGCACTCAAGACGCGCATCGACACCAATGACCTGCTCAGCGGTGAAGGCAGCGTGGAGGCGGTCGATCTGCTGCCACGCTATCTGGAACAGATACGCAGCGACATCGCCATGGCCAAGCCGCTGCGCGTGGTGGTCGACTGTGGCAACGGTGCGGCAGGCGTGATCGCCCCGCAGCTGATCGAAGCCCTGGGCTGCAAGGTGATTCCGCTGTTCTGCGACGTCGACGGCAACTTCCCCAATCACCATCCGGACCCGGGCAAACCCGAGAACCTCGTCGACCTGATCGCCAAGGTCAAGGAAGAGAACGCTGACATCGGCCTGGCCTTCGACGGCGATGGCGACCGTGTCGGTGTGGTCACCAACACGGGCGCGATCGTCTACCCGGACCGTCTGCTGATGCTGTTCGCCAAGGACGTGGTCTCGCGCAACCCTGGCGCCGACATCATCTTCGACGTCAAATGCACCCGCCGCCTGACCCCGCTGATCAGCGGCTACGGTGGTCGTCCGGTGATGTGGAAGACCGGCCATTCGCTGATCAAGAAGAAGATGAAGGAAACCGGTGCCCTGCTGGCCGGCGAAATGAGCGGCCACGTGTTCTTCAAGGAGCGCTGGTTCGGTTTCGACGACGGCATTTACGCCGCGGCCCGTTTGCTGGAGATTCTCAGCCAGGACAAGCGCACTGCCGAACAGGTATTCGCCGCGTTTCCTGACGACGTGTCGACCCCGGAGATCAACATCCAGGTCACTGAGCAGACCAAGTTCCCCATCGTCGAGCGCCTGCAGCGTGAAGGCCAGTGGGGCGAAGGCAGTGTGACCAACCTCGATGGTGTGCGCGTCGACTACCCGAAAGGCTGGGGCCTGGTGCGTGCGTCCAATACCACGCCGGTTCTGGTGCTGCGCTTCGAAGCGGAGAACCAGGCCGAACTGGAGCGGATTCAGGAGCTGTTCCGCACGCAGATGCACCTTGTCGCACCCGATGTAAAATTACCGTTCTGATCCGCCCAGCACTGGAGCCCCTGCATGACCCTAGAGCGTGATGCCGCCACCAACGTCGCCAAGGTTCTGTCCGAAGCACTGCCGTACATTCGCCGCTTCGTTGGCAAGACCCTGGTGATCAAATACGGCGGCAACGCCATGGAAAGCGACGAGCTGAAGACCGGCTTCGCTCGCGACATCGTGCTGATGAAGGCCGTAGGCATCAACCCGGTGGTGGTTCACGGCGGTGGCCCGCAGATCGGTGATCTGCTCAAGCGCCTGTCCATCGAGAGCCACTTCGTCGACGGCATGCGGGTGACCGACGCACAGACCATGGACGTGGTGGAGATGGTGCTCGGCGGCAAGGTCAACAAGGACATCGTCAATCTGATCAACAGCCATGGCGGCAGCGCCATCGGCCTGACCGGCAAGGATGCCGAGCTGATCCGCGCCAAGAAGCTCACCGTCAGCCGCCAGACGCCGGAGATGACCCAGCCGGAAATCATCGATATCGGCCATGTCGGTGAAGTCACCGGGGTCAATGTCGAGCTGCTGAACATGCTGGTCAAGGGCAACTTCATCCCGGTTATCGCGCCAATCGGCGTGGGTCCGGACGGCGAGTCCTACAACATCAACGCCGATCTGGTGGCCGGCAAGGTCGCCGAGGCGCTGAAGGCCGAGAAACTGATGTTGCTGACCAACATCGCTGGCTTGATGGACAAGCAGGGCGAGGTACTCACCGGCCTGACCACCGAGCAGGTGGACGGGCTGATCGCCGACGGCACCATCTACGGCGGCATGCTGCCGAAGATTCGCTGCGCACTGGAAGCGGTGCAAGGCGGCGTGACCACCGCGCACATCGTCGACGGTCGCGTACCCAATGCCGTGCTGCTGGAAATCTTCACCGACACCGGTGTGGGCACCCTGATCAGCAACCGCAAACGTCACTGATCGCTCTGCGCAGCACAACAACGCCGGCTATCAGCCGGCGTTGTTGTTTGCGTAGGGTGCAGCATTCAACGAATCGCGTAGATGTCCTTCTCGTTGGCTTCGGCGTACTCGTACAGGCGCGCCAGGTAGGCCTTCTGCTGCTCCCAGACTTTCTGCGCAGCAGGGTCGGCGGCAGCGGTGGCATCGACCACACCGGCAGAGACCTCCTTGAGCTTGGCGAGCACGTCATCCGGCAGGCGGCGCACGTCTACACCGGCCTGTTTCAGCTGCTCCATGGACTCCATGTTCTTGGCGTTGTAGTCGTCGAGCATGTCGCCGTTGACGTCGCGAGCAGCGGCGCGAACGATGGCCTGCAGATCGGCCGGCAGGGTTTCCCAAGCCTTGATATTGATATCCAGTTCGAAGGTGACGTTCGGCTCCTGCCAACCCGGTGTGTAGTAATACTTGGCCGCCTTGTGCAAGCCCAGCGCCTGGTCGTTGTACGGCCCGATCCATTCGGTGGCGTCGATGGTGCCGGTCTGCAGGGCGGTGAAGATCTCGCCTGCCGGCATGTTGACCACGGTACCGCCGACCTTGGTGAGCACTTCGCCGCCGAGGCCTGGAGTGCGCATCTTCAGACCCTTGAGGTCATCGACCGAATTGATTTCCTTGTTGAACCAGCCGGCGGTCTGCACACCAGTTGCGCCACAGGCCATCGGCAGCACGCCGTGAGGCTTGTAGACCTCTTCCCACAACTGCATGCCACCGCCATAGTGCAGCCAGGCATTCATTTCCTGGGCATTGGGACCGAATGGCAGTGCACAGAAGAATTGGGCAGCGGGTACTTTGCCCTTCCAGTAGTAAGGCGCGCCGTGGCCCATTTCGGCAGTGCCGCGCGAGACCGCGTCGAACACTTCGAGAGCCGGTACCAGCTCACCGGCCGCGTAGACCTTGATCTTCAGGCGGCCATTGCTCATCTGCTCGACCAGCTTGGCGAAGCGCTCGGCGCCCACGCCTACACCCGGAAAGTTCTTCGGCCAGGAGGTGACCATCTTCCAGTTGAAGTTCCTGGTTTCGGCGACCGGCTGGGACGAGTCGGCCGCACCGGCTTCCTCCTTGCACCCGACCAATGCACCTGCGGCAATGCCGACACCAGCAGCAGCCAGTATTTGGCGACGTTTCATAGGTAGCTCCTTGTTGTTGTAATACTTACCTTCGGGCCGTTCCAGCCTCGATAACACAGTGGCGATCCGCCAACCGCCCCGCGCGCTATCCTATGCCCGCCTAACGGCCACTCGGCGCGTACAAATGTTTCAACCCGTGTCCATCGAATGCCCTGAGAGCCGCGCCAGCGGCTCAACACAGCCCCTTCGAGGGCAACCGGCCAGTACCGCGGACTGACGCCAGCCAAGGCGTATCGCCATTGCCGTAGGTGCAGCCTCCTGCCTAAAATCCCCCGCTTTTCGCTCTTTTCGATAACTATAAGGACGCGTCATGTCCAACAAGCCTTCACTTCCGCTGGGGATCGCACGCGTCATCGACGCGGTGAACTTTCGCTTCGGCCAGGCCTGCTCCTGGTTGACCCTGTTTCTGGTCCTCGGCACGGCGCTGGTCGTGGTATTGCGCTATGGCATGAACCTGGGCGCGACCGCGCTGCAGGAAGCCGTGCTCTACGCCCATGCCCTGGTGTTCATGGGCGCTTCGGCCTGGGCACTGCAACGCAATGCGCACGTGCGTGTGGATATCTTCTATCAGCAGTTCAGCGGCCGCCGTCAGGCGCTGGTCGAGGTGCTCGGCACCCTGTTCCTGCTGCTGCCGGTCTGCCTGTTCCTCGGCTGGGCCAGCTGGGATTACGTGGCCAACTCCTGGTCGACCCGCGAGGGCTCCAGCGAATCGGGCGGCCTGAAGTTCGTCTACCTGCAGAAGAGCATCATTCTGGTGCTGGTGGTCAGCCTGACCCTGCAAGGTATCTCCAACCTGATCAAGGCGATCTACCTGCTCCTCGGTGTGCTGCCCGAGCCGGAGGTGAAACATGGCTGAAGTCATGTCGATCCTGCTGTTCGTGAGCATCTGCGTGGTGCTGATGGGCGGTTTTCCGGTGGCCTTCACCCTGGCGGGCGTATCCCTGCTGTTCGCCGGCATCGGCATCGCAACCGGCACCTTCGACGCCGGTTACCTGAGTGCCCTGCCCAACCGCCTGTTCGGCATCATGAACAACCAGACCATGCTGGCCGTGCCGCTGTTCGTGTTCATGGGCGTGATGCTGGAAAAATCCAAGGTTGCCGAAGACCTGCTGGAATCCATGTCGCGCCTGTTCGGCGGCATCCGCGGCGGCCTGGCGATTTCGGTGTGTCTGGTGGGCGCGTTGCTCGCGGCCAGCACCGGCATCGTTGGCGCCACCGTGGTGACCATGGGCCTGCTGGCCCTGCCGACGCTGCTCAAGCGTGGTTTCGACCCGGCGGTCGCTACCGGCACCCTGGCCGCCACCGGCACCCTGGGGCAGATCATCCCGCCATCCATCGTGCTGGTCCTGCTCGGTGACGTGATGTCCAGCGCCTACCAGCAGGCTCAGTTGCGCATGGGCATCTTCTCGCCGAAGACCGTGTCGGTAGGCGACCTGTTCATGGGCGCCCTGGTGCCGGGTCTGCTGCTGGTGGTGCTGTATGTCGTCTACCTGATCATGGTGGCGATCTTCCAGCCGAAGAAGATGCCGGTGGTTCCCAAGGAAGAGCTGGGCGACGTGGAATGGGGCAAGCTGCTCGGTTCGCTGGTACCGCCGCTGGCCCTGATCATCGCAGTGCTCGGTTCGATCCTCGGTGGTTACGCGACGCCTACCGAAGCAGCGGCCATCGGTGCGGTCGGTGCGACCCTGCTGGCGCTGTTCAAGGGCCAGCTGAACCTGACGCAGTTGCGCGCCGTGGCCCAGGGCACCACGGAAATTTCCAGCATGGTGTTCCTGATCCTGATCGGCGCCTCGCTGTTCTCTCTGGTGTTCCGTGGCTTCGGCGGTGAAGCGCTGATCGAGGACGTGTTCCAGCAACTGCCAGGCGGCGTGCTCGGCGCGTTCTTCCTGGTCATGCTGGTGATCTTCCTGCTCGGGTTCATACTCGACTTCATCGAGATCATCTTCGTGGTGGTGCCGATCGTCGGGCCCGTGCTGCTGGCCATGGGGCTGGATCCGGTCTGGCTCGGGGTGATGATCGCCCTGAACCTGCAGACCTCGTTCCTCACTCCACCGCTGGGCTTCTCGCTGTTCTACCTGCGCGGCGTGACCCCACGCTCGGTAAGTACCGCTACCATGTACCGGGGCGTGATTCCGTTCATCATCATCCAGTTGATGATGCTGGTCATCGCCTACCAGTTCCCGGGCCTGATCACCTGGCTACCGAATCAGGTCTACGGTTCGTAAACTGGCAAGCGGTAAAGAACGCCCGTCTCGACGGGCGTTTTTCATGGCAGCGAGCGAACCTCGAGGCCGCGCAGTGGCCCAACAGGCAACGTCTACCAGGCCGTCGAAGAACGGCCTGCTACAGGAGCAGCATGTTCATGAGCACCACCAACGAACGCATCCAGCTCGGCGACCTGGTCTGCTGGCGCATCCACCACGCCGGTGCCGAGCTGCTGGTGAGCGAGCAAGGCGCGCAGATTCTGCGTTATCAGCCGGCCAGCGGGCAGCCACTGATCTGGCTCAGCGACGAAGCCGCCTATGCGGCCGGGCAAAGCGTGCGCGGCGGGATTCCGGTGTGCTGGCCCTGGTTCGGCGACCTGCAGCGCAACCCCGAGGCGATACGCGCTGCCCATGCACGCCCCGAAAACGCGCCCGCCCATGGGTTGGTGCGTACTTGCGACTGGCAGTTGATCGGTCTGAACACCGAGGAGGACGGCGTGACGCTGTCGTTCGCCTACGACACCGCTGCGCAACCCTTCGCAGAGTGGCCGTTTGCCGCCGAACTGCAGCTCGATATCCATCTCGGCGAGCGCCTCAGGCTGACCCTGACCACACGCAACCTCGGCGACACCGAGCTGCCGATCAGCCAGGCGTTGCACAGCTACTTCGCGGTCAGCGACATCCGCCAGGTGAAGGTCGAAGGCCTGGATGCCTGCCGTTACGTCGACACCCTCGACGGCTGGAAGAAGGTCCGCCAGAAAGGCGCGCTGGCATTCACCGGCGAGACCGACCGCATCTACCTCGATACACCAGCGCAACTGAGCATCGTCGATCCGCTGTGGAAGCGCCGCATTCTCATGCGCAGCGAGGGCTCTGGCTCGGCGGTGGTGTGGAACCCGTGGATCGCCAAGGCCAAGCGCCTGTCGCAGTTCGCCGACGACGCCTGGCAAGGCATGCTCTGCATCGAGCACGCCAACGTGCTGGATGACGCCCTGATTCTCGCGCCGGACGCCGAATACAAGCTGGAAGTGACACTCTGGTCGCAAGCACTCTGAGACATCGCGGCGGTCAGCCCGTACGGGTCAGCGGGCCTCCAGCCTGATAGACTGCCGCGATGCACGCCCTCCACCGGATACCCCGATGCAAGCAAAGAACCCTGCAATCGGCTTGTGTCAGCAAGCCACTTTTCTGATCAGTGCCGCCAAGGTCGACCAATGCCCGGACGACCAGGGCTTTGAGGTCGCCTTCGCCGGGCGTTCCAACGCCGGCAAATCCAGCGCGCTGAACACCCTGACCCACGCCAGCCTGGCACGCACCTCGAAAACCCCGGGGCGCACCCAGTTGCTCAACTTCTTCCGCCTGGACGAAGAACGCCGCCTGGTCGACCTGCCCGGCTACGGCTACGCCAAGGTACCGATCCCGCTCAAGCTGCACTGGCAGAAACACCTCGAGGCCTATCTGGGCAGCCGCGAAAGCCTGCGCGGGTTGATTCTGATGATGGATATCCGTCATCCGCTCACCGAGTTCGACCGCATGATGCTCGACTGGTCCGGCGCCAGTGGCATGCCCATGCACATCCTGCTGACCAAAGCCGACAAGCTGGCTTTCGGAGCGGCGAAGAATGCACTGCTCAAGGTTCAGCAGGAGATTCGCAAGGAATGGGGCGATCACGTCAGCATCCAGCTGTTCTCGGCCCCCAAGCGCATCGGCGTGGAAGACGCACAAACCGTTCTAGGCCACTGGCTGGGCCTGATCGGCGCAGAGGATGAGCCTGAGCAATAACCTTCGCGTCGATCCCTGACGCCCGGCAGATGGAGTGACTACGAACCTCTCGGGTTCGCTTCGCTCGACCCAGGCAACGAAACGCCCCGCAGACGCGGGGCGTTTTGCATTGCGCGAAAGAGATGTACAGGCACGGGGCCACGGTTGAGCTGCCCAGGTCATCGATCGCCGCATCATGCGCACGCATGCTGCACGGGCTGCCAACCTCGGCGCAGAGCGGTTTTGTGCGGGCAGGAGGTTGCGCCTGGGCAATCAGGGTCTACGCTGCAAGAAGGGAATGAGGGGCTGAAGCTGCCTGGCACTTTTCTGCAGGCAAAAAAAACCCCGAACTTCGTATGGGGAGGGAGAAGATCGGGGTTTAAGGGTCTGAACCGCTAGGGCGGGGCTCAGATGTCTGCCAACACTTAACACAACAAAGGAGCATCGAACGGCTTTATGGGCCATTCACAAACTCTGACCGGGTGGACAGAAGTAAAGTTCAGCGATGCTTAGAATGCTTTGTTTGGTCTCGATACCAGCTAAGAATGCTCAGCTCTAAGTGATAACGTGACGCATCTCCCCAAGGCGCTCAATGAGCCTCGTCCCAGTTATTGCCAACACCCACCTCGACGAGCATCGGCACATCCAGCTCGGCGGCCTCGGCCATCAGCGGGCGAATCCGCGCGCTGACCTGCTCGACCAGATCCTCACGCACCTCCACCACCAGTTCATCGTGCACCTGCAAGATCACCCTGGCATCCAGGCCTGACTCGGTCAGCCAGTTATCCACAGCCACCATGGCTTTCTTGATGATGTCCGCAGCAGTGCCCTGCATCGGCGCGTTGATCGCTGTACGCTCGGCACCGGCACGCTCCTGAGGGCGGCTGGACTTGATCTGCGGCAGGTACAGGCGACGCCCGAACAGGGTCTCCACGAAGCCCTGCTCGGCAGCCTGCTGACGGGTGCGGTCCATGTACTCGCGCACACCCGGGTAGCGGGCGAAATAGGTCTCGATGTAAGCCTTGGCGGTTTTGCTGTCCACGCCGATGTCCTTGGCCAGCTTCTGCGCCCCCATGCCGTAGATCAGGCCGAAGTTGATGGCCTTGGCGCTACGCCGCTGATCGGAGGTCACCTGATCCAGTTCGACCTTGAACACTTCGGCAGCCGTCGCGGTGTGCACGTCGAGGTTCTCGCGGAAGGCATTCATCAAGCCTTCATCGCGTGACAGGTGCGCCATGATGCGCAGCTCGATCTGCGAATAGTCCGCCGCCAGCAGCTTGTAGCCCTCGGGCGCGATGAAGGCCTGGCGAATACGCCGGCCCTCGGCGCTGCGCACCGGGATGTTCTGCAGGTTAGGGTCGCTGGACGACAGGCGCCCCGTGGACGCGACCGCCTGTTGATAACTGGTGTGGATACGCCCGGTACGCGGGTTGATCTGCTCCGGCAGGCGGTCGGTGTAGGTGCTCTTGAGCTTGCTCAGGCTGCGGTACTGCATCAGCACCTTGGGCAGTTCGTAGTCCTGCTCGGCCAGCTCGGCGAGTACCGCTTCGGCAGTCGAAGCCTGACCTTTGGCGGTCTTGCTGATGATCGGCAAACCGAGCTTTTCATAAAGGATGGCGCCCAGTTGCTTGGGCGAGCCGAGGTTGAACTCTTCGCCGGCCACCTCGAACGCCTCACGCTCCAGCGCGACCAGCTTTTCGCCCAGTTCCTGGCTGTGACGGCCCAGCAGGTTGGCATCGACCAGCGCACCGTTGCGCTCGATACGCGCCAGCACCGGCACCAGGGGAATTTCGATATCACGCAGCACGCTGGCCAGGCTCGGCTCCTGCTCCAGACGGCTCCACAGGTGCTGGTGCAGACGCAGGGTCACGTCGGCGTCCTCTGCGGCATAAGGGCCGGCCTGTTCCAGGGCGATCTGGTCGAAGGTCAGCTGCTTGGCACCCTTGCCGGCGATGTCCTCGAAACGGATGGTGCTGTGCCCCAGGTACTTGAGCGACAGGCTGTCCATGTCATGGCGTGTGGCGGTGGAGTCCAGCACGTAGGACTCGAGCATGGTGTCGAACGCCACGCCCTGCACGGTGATGGGCGTGGAGGCATTGGCGAGGACATTGATGTCGTACTTGGCGTGCTGGCCGACCTTGGCCTTGGCCGGGTCTTCGAGAATCGGCTTGAGCGCGCGCAGCACGGCATCACGATCCAGCTGCTGCGGGACGCCCATGTAGCTGTGGGCGACCGGCACGTAGGCAGCTTCACCGGCCTTGACCGCGAACGACAGACCGACCAGCTGCGCCTGCTGAGCATCGACGCTGGTGGTTTCGGTATCGAAGGCGATCAGTTCGGCCTGCTGCAACTGGACGAGCAGCGCATCGAACTCGCCCTGCTCGAGGATCGTGCGGTAATGGCCGGTAACCGCCACCGGCTCGCTTTCGGCAACGGGAGCATCACCTGCAACGGGCGCAGCGGGTTCAGGGCTGCTGAACAGATCGTCGGCAGCCGGTGTGAGCTCTGTCCTGGCCCTGGGCTTGGGTGCGGCGCTCTTGTTCTGGCGCAGCAGTTCATCGAGCCAGCTCTTGAACTCCAGCTCTTCGTAGAGCGGTATCAGTGCTTCGACATCGGGCTCGCCGGGGTACAGCCTGGCGTAATCGAGGTCCAGCGGCACGTCCAGCTTGATGGTCGCCAGCTGATAGGACAGATAGGCCATCTCACGGTGTTCTTCGAGCTTGGCCGGCAATGTCTTGGCGCCGCGAATCGGCAGGCCTGGCACCTTGTCGAGGTTGGCGTAGAGCACGTCGAGGCCGCCGCCGACACCGACCAGCAGACCCAGAGCGGTTTTCTCACCGACACCGGGCACGCCTGGAATGTTGTCGACCTTGTCGCCCATCAGCGCCAGGTAGTCGATGATCAGCTCAGGGCCGACACCGAATTTCCCTTTCACGCCCTCGATGTCGTAAACGCTACCGGTCATGGTGTTGACCAGCGTAACGTGCTGGCACACCAGTTGCGCCATGTCCTTGTCACCCGTGGAGATCACCACGTCACGGCCCTCGGCGGCGCTCTGCCGGGCCAGGGTGCCGATCACGTCATCCGCTTCCACGCCTTCGATGCACAGCAGCGGCAGGCCGAGCGCACGCACGCTGGCATGCAGCGGCTCGACCTGCAGGCGCAGTTCGTCGGGCATCGGTGGACGGTTGGCCTTGTACTCGGCGAACAGTTCATCGCGGAAGGTCCCGCCCTTGGCGTCGAAAACCACCGCGAAGGGGCTGTCCGGGTACTGCCGGCGCAGGCTGCGCAGCATGTTCAACACCCCTTTGACCGCGCCGGTGGGCAGGCCCCGGGAGGTGGTCAGGGGCGGCAGGGCATGGAAGGCGCGGTACAGGTAAGAGGAACCGTCGACCAGGACGAGGGGGGCTTGGCTCATGAGCGTGATCAACCTTTTCGGCGGGCGTGGCGCTAGAATACGCAGCACCGTTGATATCAAAGGGACAAGGTTACCATGGGACCACTGAATCGCTTGATCCTGCTTGCCGTGCTGGCCAGCGTGCCATTCGCCGCTCAGGCCGATGACGCCCCCTCGGCGGATCCTGATGTAACCATCCGCCAGGACGGCGACCGAACCGTGGAGGAGTACCGGGTCAACGGCTTCCTCTACGCCATCAAGGTCACCCCGAAAGGTGGCAAACCCTATTTCCTGGTTCGGGCCGACGGCAGCGACGGCAATTTCGTGCGGTCCGATTCGCCGGACATGCTGATCCCGGCCTGGGAAATCTTCAGCTGGTAAGGCAGTCAATTCATGTCGGTGTTCACCCCGCTGCAACGTCCGCAACTGGATACGTTTCTCGCCCCCTACGGGCTCGGCCGTCTGCTCGACTTCCAGGGCATCGAGGCCGGTAGCGAGAACAGCAACTTCTTCGTCAGCCTGGAGCAGGGCGAGTTCGTGCTGACCCTGATCGAACGCGGACCAAGCGACGATCTGCCGTTCTTCATCGAGCTGCTGGACGTGCTCCACGATGCCGGCCTGCCGGTGCCCTACGCGTTGCGCACCGACAGCGGCGAAGCCTTGCGCAGCCTGGCTGGCAAGCCGGCGCTGCTGCAACCGCGACTGAGCGGCAAGCACATCAGCGCGGTCAACGCCCACCATTGCCAGGAAATCGGCGGCCTGCTGGCGCGCATTCACCTGGCGACCCGCGAAAGCCCGTTGCCACGCAAGAGCGATCGGGGCCTGGAGTGGATGCTGCGTGAAGGTGCAGCACTGGCCCTGCGGCTGCCTGCCGAGCAGGCCAGCCTGCTGAACGACGCCCTGGAAGAGATCGCCACATTGCAGGAACGCGTGCGCAAACTGCCGGGTGCCAATCTGCATGCCGACCTGTTCCGCGACAACTGCCTGTTCGAAGGCACGCACCTGAGCGGAGTGATCGACTTCTACAACGCCTGTTCGGGGCCGATGCTCTATGACCTGGCCATCGCAGTGAACGATTGGTGCTCGGATGAGCAAGGGCGACTGAATGCCGAACGTACCCGTGCACTGCTCGGTGCCTACGCCGCACTGCGTCCGTTCAGCGCCGCCGAAGCCGAGCTGTGGCCTGCTCTGCTGCGCATCGGCTGCGTGCGTTTCTGGCTATCGCGGCTGATCGCCGCAGAAGCCTTCGCCGGCCAGGACGTGCTGATTCACGATCCGGCCGAGTTCCAGCGTCGTCTGGCCGAACGTCAGCACGTCGACCTGGCGTTGCCGTTCGCGCTGTAGATCTCCGGCGGGACCGGGGGCTTGTAGCATCCAGTCGCGTATGCCCTGGCTCAGCGCCTGTACCGTTCGAGCGCTTGCCCCTATGCTGCGGCTCTCATCCGCTGCTACCGGTGAAACGCGGCTGGCAGCTCGATCGCCACTGACTCGCGCGAAATCGAGTCAGGTTCACGACCTTGCAGCGGGCCCCTATGCAATCACCGACGCCCAATCACAAAGGGCGCCCGGCGCCCGCTACACCCGCCACCTGGGCAATGCGTATTCTCGGCGCGATCGTCTTGCTGGTGCTCGCCGTGGCGATCTGGAACGCCTGGGATCACCAGGCCTTCATCGCCTGGCGCGAAGAAGCCGGGGTGCTGCCGTTTTTCCTCGCCATGGCGATAGCGCCTGCGCTGGGTGTGCCCATCACGCCCTTCTTCATCGTCGCCGGCGCGACCTTCGGTGTGCCTATCGGGCTCGCCGGCAGCGCGGTCGCCCTGTCGGCCAATCTGCTGCTGTGCTACTGGATAGCCCGCAGCGGCCTGCGGCCCTGGCTAGGTCGCCTGCTCGCACGTACTCGCTACAGCATTCCCGACTTCGAGAAGGGTGATGGTGCGCTGCGTTTCGCGCTGCTGGTGAAGCTGGCCCCGGGCGTACCGATCTTCATCAAGCACTACCTGCTCGGTATGGCCGGGGTCCCCTTCTGGATCTACTTCGGGGTTTCCGGGCTGATCACCGGCATCTACGCGGTGGCCTTCGTGGTACTGGGTGAGTCGCTGCTCGAGCATGATCTGGGCAACAGCGCAGGGGCCCTCGCCGTGCTGGGCCTGGTCGCGCTGGCGATCTACCTGATACGCCGACGCTTCACCGCCAGGCAAGGCATCGAATGAGCGGGCCGCGGGCTTGTCGCACCGAAGCCTGAATGCCCGGTCTCAGAGCTTGCCCAGGCAACCATCCAGACCATCGGCCAGGCCCTGCAGCAGGCTTTCGTAACCGGCTGCACTGACCGGTGCCGCCGCGCCCATGGCGTCGAGCTCGGCCAGGGTAGCCGGCAGCCCGGCGGTCAGGGTCTCGGCCAGACGCGGACGCAGCGGAGGCTCGCTGAATACGCAGCTCGGCCCTACGCGCTGCAGTTGCTCGCGCATCGCCGCCACATGACGGGCACCCGGCTGCACTTCGCTGGCCACGCTGAACACGCCGATATGCTTGAGGCCATAGGCGGCCTCGAAGTAGTCGAAGGCCTCATGGAAAACGAAGAAGGGCTTGCTCGCCAGCGGCTTGAGCTGAGCCTGCAGACGCGGCTCCAGTGCATCGAGACGCTCGTCGAACGCGTGCAGATTGGCTTGATAACGCGGTGCGTTGGCGGGATCGGCCTCGCTCAGATCGGCGGCCATGCGTGCGGCAATCACCCGAGCGTTGGCCGGCAACAGCCACAGGTGGGCGTCCAGACTGCCAGGACGGTGGTCGTGGTCATGCTCGCCGAGTGCTTCATGGGCAACCTCGTCACCGTGGTCGTGGTCGTGGTCGTGGTCGTGACCATCGTCCTCACCGAAATGCCGCAGCGTCATGTCTGGCAGGCTCTGCACGGCGACGCTGGGCTTCTCGCGGGTAGCCAGAACGCGGGGCATGAAGCTCTCCATGTCCGGTCCGATCCAATACAGCAGATCCACCTCCTGCACCCGGCGCATGTCCGAGGGGCGCAGCGCGTAGTGGTGCGGTGACGCACCCGGCGGCAGCAAAACCTCGGGTTCGCCCACTCCCTCCTGCACCGCAGCGGCGATCAGTTGCAACGGTTTGATGCTGGTGAGTACCCGAACATCGGCCTGGGCAACCGGTACGAGACAGAACAGGCTTAGAGACAGGACGAGCAGGCGAGAAAAAAACAACGGCATGGCGACGGGTCATTCAGAGAGCAAAGGAGCTATACAATAACATTTCCTCGAAAAGCCGTCGCAGGTTCCTCATCAGGTCTATCTGTGAGCCACAGTAAAATTCAAAATCGATATATTCATGGTGTTTTTTATTCTTTTTAGCTGATTTCCATTTGCGGCACAGTAGCTCCAGACCTTTTGAGGAAAGGACATGGAAAATCCAGCTCGGCGACTGGTCGCCCAATGGTTCGTGCAGAACCAGCGCTGGCTGCACGCCCGCCTGTATCGCCGCCTGGGCTGTACCCACAATGCCGAAGACCTGGTTGCGGAAACGTTCCTGCGCGTACTCAGCCTGCCGGACCCCGCTCAAATTCGCGAACCACGGGCTTTGCTGACCACCATCGCGCAACGCCTGATGCAGGAAAGCTGGCGGCGCCGGGACCTGGAGCGCGCGTACCTGCAGATGCTCGAAGAGCTTCCCGAACAGGTTCACCCCTCGCCGGAAGAGCGCCTTTTGCTGATCGAAACACTGGTAAGGCTCGACCAACTCCTCGATGGCTTGCCCGGCCAGGGCAAGGCTGCATTTATCCACAGCCAGATAGGCGGGCTGACCTATATGCAGATCGCTGAACGACTGAGCATTTCGCCCAGCCGCGTGCAGCAATACATGACCGAAGCCTTCAAGCTCTGCTACGGAGCACTGCAGCAATGAGCGAGCAACCGCTGAAAAGCGTGGTCGACGAGGCTGCGCACTGGATGATGCGCCTGCAATCCGGTGATATCAGCGAGGACGAGCGCCAGGCGTTCATCGCTTGGCAAAACAGCCATCCCACACACGTTCAGGTATTCCAGCGCCTTGCCGACAACCTTGGCCTGCTGCGCCGCGAGCCTCTGCTTCGGCTCTCGGACGAGCAGGTGCTGCGCACCATCAACACGCCCTCGAGCCGACGCGATTTCCTGCGCGGCAGTCTCGCCGTGGTCGGCGCCGTCGCTCTTGGCACGCTAGGGCTGCACCTCAATCGCACCGGCCTGGTGCTACCCGGCGACCTCTACACCGCAACAGGCGAGCGCACCACCCACGACCTGGCGGACGGTAGCCGGCTGAGCCTGGATGCACGAACCCGAGTGACGCCGGACTTCGGCTCCCAGCGCCGAGGCCTGCATTTCCATCATGGCGGCGCGCTGCTGGATGCCCCTATCACGGCGACACCACTCATTCTCGACAGTCCGGCAGGTCGCCTGAGCAGTCTGGGTGGCCGCCTCATCCTGCGCAGTCGCGCTGCCGGGCAGTTGCAGCTCACGGTGTTCGATGCCGAGGTACGCCTGGCCAACGGTCAACAGTTGCAACCTGGTAGCAACGTGAACCTGGACAGCACCGGCGTCATCGGACAAAGCCCGTTACGCGGCAACGAAAGCGCCTGGCTCGACGGTCTGCTGGAGGTGGATGACCGCCCACTTGGCGAGGTTGTCGATGCCCTGCGTGCCTATCGCAACGGCGTCTTGCGGTTGTCCGCGACCGCCGCGAGCCTGCGCACCAGCGGCCTGTATCCCCTCGATGACAGTGACCGAGCCCTGCAACTGCTGGCACAGACGCTGCCGATCCGCATCAGCCGCTTTGGCGACCTGTGGGTCAGTATCGAACGAGCGTGAGGCAGAAATGCATAAGCTCATGACCAATCGTTCCAAGGATTTTCTGCAGCTTTCTCCGCGTCATCGCTCATTGCAGAAAACCAAGGATGAGACGTCTGCCATGCACACTCCGATCAGTACCCTGTTCAAACCTTCCTCCCTGGCCCTGGCGCTGGTGCTCGGCGCCAGCTGGGCACAAACCAGCCTGGCGCAGAGCGCGGCGACCCAGCAGGCACGCAGCTTCCAGGTTCCGGCTGGCCCGCTTGGCCAGGTGTTGCTAGGGATCTCCCGGCAGAGCGGCCAGTTGATTTCCTTCGATCCGGCACTGGTTCAGGGCCGACAGGCAGATGCCGTCAGTGGCCAGCTCAGCGTCGACCAGGCCATTTCGCAAGCGTTGCAGGGCAGTGGCCTGGGCTTTTCCAGGGATGCCGATGCGGTAATCGTCAGTCCTGGCGCCGCTGCCAACCGACCTGTGACGCCCTCTGCCGCGGCAGCCGCAACAGTCCAGCCGGCACTGGCGCCGCGCCTGGACAGCGTGATCGTCACGGGCACTCGCTCACAGGAGCGCACCGCCAGCGCGTCGCTGTCGCCTATCGATGTCATCAGCGGCGACAGCCTGCGCAACACCGGCTCGGAAGAGCTTGGCGCAGTACTGGCGCGTCTGGTGCCGTCGATCAACTTCCCGCGGCCCAGCCTGGTGGACGGTGCCGAGCTGGCCCGCCCGGCGCAATTGCGTGGCCTGTCACCGGATCAGGTTCTGGTGCTGGTCAACGGCAAACGCCGCCATACCGGCGCCTTCGTCAACCTTGGTGGGGCCATCGGTCGCGGTTCGGCTCCGGTCGACCTGAACGCCATTCCAGTCGCGGCGGTGGAACGTATCGAAGTGCTGCGTGACGGCGCCTCGGCGCGCTACGGCTCGGACGCCATTGCCGGGGTGATCAACGTGATCCTCAAGCAGGATGCCGAAGGCGGCTCGGTGAGCAGCAAGTTCGGCCAATACAAGGATGGCGACGGTATCCAGCGCCAGCTCAGCGCCAACAGCGGCCTCGCGCTTGGCGACAATGGCTGGCTGAACCTGACTATTGAAGGCGGCAACAACGATTACACCAACCGCGCGGGCAAAGATCTGCGGCCTGGCAGCGTCGGCTCTACCACCTATGGCCAGCAGGTGTTCCGCCAGGGTGAACCTGCGACCGAGGAAGGCAAGCTGTTCCTCAATGGCGAGTACGCATTGCAGAACGGCGCGGAACTCTATGCCTTTGGCGGCTACAGCCGCCGCAAGGGTGAGACCGCTGCGTTCTACCGCGCCAGCAACGCCGGCAACAACATCCCGGCCCTGTATCCGGACGGTTACCTGCCGCTGATTCGCGGTGAGCTGCAGGACAGCTCGCTGACCACCGGCCTGCGCGGCGAGCTGGCGGATGACTGGCGCTACGACCTGTCGCTCAACTACGGACGCAACGAATACGAAATCAGCACCCGAACCATCAACCCGGACCTGTACCGCGACACAGGCAGCACACCGTTCTCGTTCGACAATGGCACCTTGAGCAACGAACAGAAGCAGATCAACCTGGACCTGGCTCGGGATTTCGAGCTGTCCTGGCTGCCTTACCCGCTGAGCGTGGCATTCGGTGCCGAATACCTGCACCAGAACTACGAGCTGGAAGCCGGTGAAACCGGCTCCTACTACCGGGGTGGCAGTTCCGGCCTGGCGGGCTTCCGTGCCGCCGACGCCGGCGAATGGAGCCGCCACAACCTGGCGCAGTACCTCGACCTGGAGACCAACCTGACCGAGCAGTTCGGTATCTCTGCCGCGGTGCGTCACGAGGACTACAGCGACTTCGGCTCGAACATCAGCGGCTCGCTGGCCGGGCGCTACGACTTCACCCCGCAAGTGGCCCTGCGCGGCAGTGTGTCCACCGGTTTTCGTGCGCCATCACTTGCCCAGCAACATTTTGCCCAGACCTCCTCGCAGTTGATCGGCAGCACCATTCAGGAGGCCGGCACCTTCCCCGCCGACTCGCAGGTCGCCCGCCTGCTCGGCGCCGAGGATCTGAAGGCGGAGAAATCGCGCAACTACAGCCTGGGTCTGGTACTCAACCCATTGGACAGCCTGCAGCTCACCGCCGACGTCTACCGTATCGACATCCGAGATCGCATCACCCTGTCGTCCAACCTCGACCTGAGCAACAACCCGGCGGCGCTGGCTTACCTGCAGGCCAACGGTGTCGGCGACATCAGCTATACCACGGCCCGCTACTTCAACAACGCCGTGGACACCCGCACCACCGGCGTCGATCTGGTCGCCAACTACCGCCACAGCTTCGCCAATGACCTGCGCTGGAACAGCACGCTGGGCTACAACTACAACCGGACCAAGGTCACCGACGTCAAGGACAACCCGGCAGTTCTCGACAGCCTGGGGCTGAACCTGTTGCGCGTGGACCGTCGCGAGCGACTGGGCCTGCTTGGCGATACCACTCCCAAGCACAAACTCACCTTCAGCAACGACCTGAGCGTCGGCAACTGGACACTGCGCAGCAACCTGGTGCGTTACGGCAAGTTCACCAGCTATCAGAACAATGCGGCCAACGACCAGACCTTCGACGCCGCCTGGATTCTCGACCTGGCAGCGGATTACGCACTCGACAACTGGCTGTTCACCGTGGGCGGCGACAACATCACCGATGAACGACCGGAGCGCCTGCTCGCAGCCAACTCCTCGGGCGGCAATCTGAAATACAGCACTTTCTCGCCCTATGGCTACAGCGGCGCCTTCTACTACGGCAAGGTCAGCTACAGCTGGTAACCCCAAGCCCCGGCCTCGCCCGGGGCCACAACTTTCAGGCAGCGATCATGAACCCGGCCAACTCCCCATTCGACTCGCCGCTTGCGCTCACCAGCGCGCTGCTCAGCGCCGAACAGATGCGCCAGTCGATGGAGACCGTGCACCGCCAGCGTGGCGACCAGCCATTCTGGCTGTTCGCTTACGGCTCGCTGATCTGGCGTCCGGAATGCCCGTCGCTGGAGGTGCGCCGTGCACGCCTGCACGGCTACCATCGAGGCCTCTATCTGTGGTCGCACAACCACCGTGGAACCCCGGAACAGCCAGGCCTGGTATTTGGTCTGGACCGAGGTGGCTCCTGCAACGGCTTCGCCTACCGCCTGGCCGAAGAAGAACTGGACTGCCACCTGCTGGCCCTCTGGCGGCGCGAGATGATCGACGCCGCCTACCAGCCGAAATGGCTGACTTGCCGGCTCGAGGACGGCACGCGCATCGACGCCCTGACCTTCGTGCTCAACCGTCAGGGGCCGCACTTCGCCGGCAGCCTGCCGGATCCGGTACTGCGCCAGGTACTGAGCCATGCTCGCGGCCATTTCGGCAGCACCCGTGAGTATGCCGAGCAGACCGCGCGGGCGTTGCGCCAGCACGCCATGCCGGATCGACGCCTGGAAGCAACGCTTGCCCGCTGCGGTTGCAGCGTGGACGTTCCGACATGATGGCGAAGCGCATGCGCCATGCACTACTGGCCAGCCTGGCCCTCTCGCTGGGCGCCTGCAGCGACTCGCTCGGCACACCGGACAACGTACTGGTGATCGCCTGGAACATCGATTCGATCAACACCTTCGACCCGGCGCGCAGTAGCGATATCGTCACCAATGAGGTCATCGCCAACCTCTGCGATACGCTGGTAACACCAGATCCAGAGGATGCCACACGGCTTTTGCCAGGGCTGGCCGAACGCTGGGAGCAATCTGCCGATCGTCGAACCCTGACCTTCCATCTGCGTGCGGATCTGCGCTTCGCCGATGGCCGCAGCGCGACGGCCGAGGATCTGGCCTGGTCGATTCGCCGCAACCTGCAGCTCGGCATGGCCGGTGCCAATGCCCTGCGCGAGTATGGCTTTCGCCTGGAGGACGCCGAGCAGCGCATCCGCGCGCCGGATGACCTGACCCTGCAGCTGCAACTGGATCGCGCCTATCCACAATCGGTGATCATGCAGGCGATTGGCACCCACCGGGTGTCCAGCCTGCTGGATCGCCAGACATTGCTGAGCGAAGCGGTCGATGGTGACCTCGGCAACCGCTGGCTGGGCCGGCACAGTGCTTGCGTCGGTCCCTATCGGCTACGCCAGTGGAGTGCCGGCGAAGTGGCGGTACTGGAGCGCAATCCCGGCCACTGGCAGACGGCGAAACTGGAGCGGGTGATCCTGCGCCATGTCGCCGAGTCGGCCACCCAGCGCCTGCTCCTCGAACGCGACGACGTGGACGTCGCACGCAACCTCAATGCAGAGGACCTGGGGGCGCTCGAGGGCAAGGAGCAGGTGCGCATCGTCGCGGTGGAAAAACCGCAGATGTACTTTCTCGACATCAACAACAACGACCCGATTCTCGGCAACCCCAAGGTACGCCTGGCGCTGCGCTACCTGATCGACTACCAGGCCCTGGCCAGCACGGTGATGCGCTACAACGGCCTGCCCCGCGCCAGCTTCGTGCCGCTGGGCTCGTTCGGCGCCCTCGACGCGGAAAGTGGCCAGCCTTTCAGGCTCGACGTCGACAAGGCCCGGCAACTGCTGAGCGAAGCCGGCTACCCGGATGGCTTCGAACGCCGCCTGTTGTACGGCACGCCGCTGTACTCGGCGCCGGTCGCTCAGCACTTGCAGCACAACGCGGCCCAGGTGGGTATCCGCCTGAACCTGGAGCGCATGACCAACGGCCAGCTGTTCACCCGCATCTTCGCCAACCAGTTCGACATCAGCCTGCACAGCCTCGACAGTAACATTCCGGATGCCCATGGCATGGCATCGCGCCTGGTCTTCAATCCCGAGCCCACGCCACGCAAGGCCACCGGAGCGATGCCGACCGTGTTCGCCAGCTATTACTCCGAGGCAGCCAACCGTGCCGTTGAAAGCGCGCTGCTCGAGCCAGACGAGGCCCGCCGACAGGCGCTCTATCACGACCTGCAACGCCAGCAGATGCAGGACGGCCCGTTTGCCTTCCTGTTTCAGCTCAATCAGGTGGCCGCGCTGCGCACAAGCCTGCAGGGCTGGCAATGGAACGGTTCGCGCAGCTACTACGCCAAGGCCTACAAATGAAGCTGCTCTGCGGCCTGTTATCGGTACTCATCACGCTGCTCGGGCTCGCCGCGCTCACCTTCTGTATTGGTCGCCTGCTGCCCGTCGATCCGGTCCTGGCAATTCTCGGCGAAGGCGCCTCCACGGAGGCCTATGCCGCATTGCATCGCCAGCTCGGGCTGGATCGCAGCCTGGCTGAACAGTTCGGTCGTTACCTGCTGGATGTGCTGCAACTGGACCTGGGCATGTCGCTGGTATCCGGGCAGCCAGTGCTCGCCGATATCGCCCGGGTGTTTCCGGCCACTCTGGAGCTGGCCAGTGTGGCCATGCTGATCGGCACGCTACTGGGCATTCCGCTCGGCGTGCTGGCCGCGATGCGCCGCAACGGCCCGCTCGATCATGGCGTAAGAATAATCGGCCTGCTGTGCTATTCGACGCCGAGCTTCTGGCTCGGCCTGATGGCTCTTGCGCTGTTCTACGCCGTTCTTGGCTGGGTCGGCGGGCCAGGCCGACTGGATTTCGCCTACCAGTGGAATTACCAGAACGTCACTGGTTTCGTCCTGCTCGATGCCCTCTGGCAGGGCGAATGGGCAGTGTTGCGCAATGCCTGGGCACACCTGGTGCTGCCGGCATCGATCCTCGGCCTGAGTGCCTTCGCCTATATCAGCCGCATGACACGCAGCTTCATGCTCGAACAGCTGCAGCAGGAGTACATCGTCACTGCCCGGGTCAAGGGCCTGTCCTGGACACGCACGGTATGGCTGCATGCCTTCCCCAACATCGCCGTGCAGCTGGTGACGGTAGTGGCGCTGGCCTATGCCTTTCTGCTGGAAGGCGCGGTGCTGATCGAAACGGTATTCGCCTGGCCCGGATTCGGTCGCTACATGACCAATGCCCTGATGGCCGGTGACATGAACGCCGTGGTCGGCTGCACCTTGTTGGTGGGGCTGATCTTCGTGCTGCTCAACCTGTTCAGCGACCTGCTCTACCGCCTGCTCGACCCACGCGCCCGGGAGGCCCTGTGATGCAAAGCGCTCCAACTCGGGCCGAGACGATCTGGCAGGCACGCAGCCGCCAGAGCGCCCTGGCCGTGCGCCGTTTCTGCAGCAATCACTCGGCACTGGCCGGGCTGGTGATTCTCCTGCTGCTCGTTACCCTGGCGGTGATTGCACCCTGGCTGGCTCCGGGCGACTTCAATGCACAGGATCTTGCCGCAACGCTGCAAGCGCCCTCGGCACGGCACTGGCTGGGTACCGATGAGCTGGGCCGCGACATTCTCGGCAGGCTGCTGCACGGCACCCGGCTGACGCTGTATATCGCCCTGCTCTGCGCCATCATCGTCACGCCCCTTGGCCTGCTGATCGGCGTTTGCGCCGGCTACTTCGGCGGCTGGACCGACCGTGTGCTGATGCGTGTCGTCGACCTGTTCCTGGCCTTTCCCGGGCTGATTCTGGCCCTGGCCTTCGTCGCGGCCCTCGGCCCAGGCATCGACAATACGATCATGGCCATCGCCCTTTCCGCCTGGCCCCCGATAGCGCGACTGGCGCGGGCCGAAACGCTCGCCATCCGCCAGGCGGATTACCTTGCCGCGGCACGCCTGCTCGGCGCCTCGCACCTGCGCCTGATCGTGCTGCATATCGTGCCTCTGTGCCTGCCCTCGGTGGTGGTACGCGTGACTCTGAACATGGCGGCGATCATCCTTGCCGCTGCCGGTCTCGGCTTTCTCGGCCTCGGCGCCCAGCCTCCCAGCCCGGAATGGGGCGCGATGCTCGCCAGCGGACGGGAGTATGGCCTGACCGCATGGTGGGTAGCCGCCGGACCAGGTTGCGCGATCCTGATCGCCAGCCTGGCTTTCAACCTGTTCGGCGACGGTTTGCGCGACGCCCTGGATCCCCGCCATGACTGACCTGCTCAAAGTAGAAAATCTGCGCGTGGGCTTCAACGGGCCACGCGGCCAGCATGAAGCGGTGCGCGGCATCAGCTTCTCGCTGCGCGCGGGCGAAAAGCTGGGCATCGTCGGCGAGTCGGGCAGTGGCAAGTCGCAGACTGCCCGTGCGTTGCTGCAGATTACCGCCCGCGGCGGCCATGTCAGCGCCAGCCGCATGAGCTTCGACGGCATCGACCTGATCCGGGCAGATGAACGGCAGATGCAGACGATACGTGGTCGACGCATCTCGATGATCCTTCAGGATCCGAAGTTCTCGCTCAACCCGCTCAAACGGGTCGGTGAGCAGATCGCCGAAACCTGGCGGCTGCACCACCCCAACGCCCGCGAGCAAGCGCGTCAACGCAGCCTGGCGATGCTCGAGGCAGTGCAGATCCGCGAACCACAGCGGGTCTACGAGCTGTACCCCCATCAGGTATCGGGCGGCATGGGTCAGCGCATCATGATCGCCATGATGCTGATCACCGAACCGCAGTTGATCATCGCCGATGAACCGACCTCGGCACTGGACGTGACCGTACGCCGCCAGTTCCTGAGCGTTCTCGATGAGCTGCTGGCGCGCCAGGGCTCCAGCCTGTTGCTGATCAGCCATGATCTGGATCTGGTCGCCGGGTTCTGCGACCGCATCCTGGTCATGTATGCCGGGCGCATCGTCGAACGGCTGGCCGCCCGTGATCTGCATCTGGCTCGCCACCCTTACACCCGCGCACTGCTGGCCAGCCGCCCCGACCTGCATAGCCCGCAGGACTGGCTGACGGTCCCGCAACGTACCCCGGACTGGTCACGGCCACTCGAGGAGTTCGACGCATGAGCCTGCTGCTGGAGGTAAGCGATCTGGTCGTCGATTACGCGGGGCGCCAGGTCGTCGAGGGTGTATCCCTGCACATCGAGCGTGGCGGTGCCTACGGCCTGATCGGCGAATCGGGCTGCGGCAAGTCCAGCGTATTGCGCGCCCTAGCGGGGCTGGTGCGCTACCGGGGCCAGGCACGTCTGGAGGGTAGTGATCTGCGAGGTACGCCACGGGGCGTCCTCGCCAGACGCCTGCAGATGGTGTTTCAGGATCCCTATGCGTCGCTGCATCCGCGCAAGACGGTAGAACAGGTGTTGCGCGAACCGCTGCGCATTCACCGCCTCGATGGCAGCGAACGCCGACTGCTGAACATGCTCGACGAGGTTGGGCTGTCCCGCGAGCTGCGCTTTCGCTACCCCCATGAGCTCTCCGGTGGCCAGCGCCAGCGCGTGGCGATTGCCCGCGCACTGATTCTCGAGCCGGACCTGCTGCTGCTCGACGAACCGACTTCCGCGCTGGACGTTTCGGTGCAGGCGGAAATCCTCAACCTGCTCAAACGATTGCAGCGTGATCGCAATCTCGCCTACCTGCTCGTCAGTCATGACCTGGCAGTGGTGGCCCATCTCTGCCCCAACCTCGGGCTGATGCAGGAGGGTCGTATCATCGAATCACTGAGCGCCGACCAGATCCGTCATAACCAGGCCGAAGCACCCTACAGCCGTACTTTCCTGGCAGCCAGCCAGGCCTTTTGATCGCCGTCAGGCGACCGTCAGCCGCATTCATTTGGCGCGCGATGGCCGATGCGTAATAGAATAACGTCCTACGCTTCGAGGCCCTCGCCATGTACAAACCCGTCAGCGTCGTGCCGCCTTTGGCATCGCGCCCCCATGACCACTCCCACTGCGTCAGCCACGCGCTGGCCGAAGCCGAGGCCATCTGCGCTCGCCAGGGCCTGCGCCTGACCACTCTGCGCAAGCGGGTGCTGGAGCTGGTATGGGCCAGCCACAAGCCGCTGGGCGCCTACGACATTCTTGGCGTGCTCAGCGAGGAAGATGGCCGCCGCGCTGCACCGCCGACCGTTTATCGCGCCCTGGATTTCCTCCTCGAAAATGGCCTGGTGCACCGCATCGCCTCGCTCAACGCCTTCGTTGGCTGCAGCCATCCGGCACACGCTCACCAGAGCCAGTTCCTGATCTGCCGCAGTTGCAATGCCGCCGTGGAGCTGGAGCAGACAGCGATCAGCGACGCCATCGTCACCGGCGCCAAGGGTGTCGGCTTCAACGTCGAAAGCCAGACCGTGGAAGTCGTCGGCCTGTGCGCAGGCTGCCAAGGCAGCAAATGAGCGACGCACTGATTCGCCTCGAAGGCGTGACTGTCGGTTTCTCCGGGCAGACGGTGCTCGATAACGTCGAGCTGACCATCAAACCCGGCGAGATCGTCACCCTGATCGGCCCCAACGGCGCCGGCAAGACCACCCTGGTACGCGCGGTGCTCGGCCTGCTCAAGCAGGACAGCGGCAGCGTCTGGCGCAAGCCCAAGCTGCGCATCGGCTACATGCCGCAGAAACTGCACGTCGACCCGACCTTGCCGCTCAGCGTGCTGCGCTTTCTGCGCCTGGTACCCGGCGTCGACCGTGCCCGGGCCCAGGCGGCGCTGGCGGAGGTGGGTGCCAGCCAGGTGCTCGACAGCCCGCTGCAGGGTATCTCCGGTGGCGAACTGCAGCGCGTGCTGCTGGCCCGTGCCCTGCTGCGCGAACCGCAGTTGCTGGTGCTCGACGAGCCGGTCCAGGGCGTCGACGTCGCCGGCCAGGCCGAGCTGTATCGGCTGATCACCCGTTTGCGCGATCGCCATGGCTGCGGCGTGCTGATGGTCTCCCACGATCTCCATCTGGTGATGAGCACCACCGATCAGGTGGTGTGCCTGAACCGTCACGTGTGCTGTTCGGGGCATCCCGAGCAGGTCAGTTTCGATCCGGCCTTCGTCGAGCTGTTCGGCCGCGACGCCCAGAGCCTGGCCGTCTATCACCACCACCACGACCATGAACACGACCTGCATGGCGGCGTGGTCAGCGACAAACCGGGCCTGACCATCAACGGCCCGGTTCGCCCCCATGTACACGGAGATGGCTGCACGCATGGCTGATTTTCTGCTCAACGCCCTGCTCGCTGGCCTCGCTCTGGCGCTGGTCGCCGGCCCGCTGGGCTCCTTCGTGGTGTGGCGACGCATGGCCTACTTCGGCGACACCCTGTCCCATGCCGCGCTGCTCGGTGTGGCCCTGGGGCTGATGCTGGACGTCAGCCCGACCTTCGCGGTGACCGTCGGCTGCGTGCTGCTGGCGATCCTGCTGGTCACCCTGCAGACCCGCCAGCCACTGGCCAGCGATACGCTGCTCGGCATCCTCGCCCACAGTACGCTGTCGCTGGGCCTGGTGGTGCTGAGTTTCATGCGCGACGTACGCATCGACCTGATGGGCTACCTGTTCGGCGACCTGCTCGCCGTCAGCACCACCGATCTGGCCTGGATTCTTGCTGGCAGTGCTCTGGTACTGATCCTGCTGGTGCTGATGTGGCGCCCGTTGCTGGCGATTACCGTGCACGAGGAACTGGCCAGGGTGGAAGGTCTGCCGGTGGCAGCGATCCGCCTCGGTCTGATGCTGCTCATCGCCATCGTCATCGCAGTGGCCATGAAGATCGTCGGCGTGCTGCTGATCACCTCGTTGCTGATCATCCCCGCCGCTGCCGCGCAGCGACATGCGCGCACCCCGGAACAAATGGCCTTTGGCGCGAGCCTGCTGGGCATCGTCGCGGTGTGCAGCGGCCTCAGCCTGTCCTGGCTGCAGGACACCCCGGCCGGCCCGTCCATCGTGGTTTCCGCAGCCAGCCTGTTCCTGCTCAGTTTCGCACTGCCGCGCCGCCGAGCGTGAATCGCGGAATTTGGTCAGCACACCAGCCAGCGTGTAGAATTGCGTGTTTTTTGCACAAATCGAGACTCGCAGCCATGACATCGTTCCCCCTATGCCGTGCCGCTCTGGCCGCACTGGTTCTGCTGATGGTCGGCTGTCAAAGCCGCCAGGAAGCCGAACCTGCTGCGGCTCCGGCTGCCGTGGCGGTTGCTCCCAGTGCACAGGAGCAGTTCGACGCCAACCTGGCCGCTGGCCAGTTGGCCGAGGCCGAGGCGCAATTCGAAGCGCTGCAGCAGAGCGGTGACCCCGCAGCGGTGCTGCACGCCCAGCGACGCCTGTCCGAAGCCTATCTGCAGGAAGGTCAGAAAGCCCTGGAAAGCGGCGATCTCGACAAGGCCGCCCAATCCCTGGGACATGCGCGCAACCTGATGCCCAAGGCCCCGGCGCTGACCACCGGCCTGGATGGCGCCATCGGCAAGGCCCGTGAAGCCGAGCTGAGCGCAGTCGAGCAGGCCCGCCAGGCCGGTGAGCAGGCCCAGGCCGCGCGTCAGGAACAACTGCGCCTGTTGCGCCAGGCTGCCGAGGCCCAGGCAGCGGCGACCCGTGCCGCCGATGCGCAGCCGGAAGTGCCGGCGAAACTGATCGATCCTGCCGCCAAACGCAGCGAAGTCAGCCTGCCGATGCTGGATAGCCGTGATGAGGCCGCCTTGTTCGAACGCCTCGATGCCGTGGCTGCGGATGTGGTGACCTTCGATCGCACCGTGCATATCCAGGTGCGCAGCGCCGAGGATCTGCGCCGCGTCACCGGCCTGCTCGAAGCACGGGTGATGAAACGCGACCCGACCTTCAAGCTGACCCTCAGCCATGCCGTGAAACCCGTTCAGGTGCCCCACCTGATACTGAGTGCGCGCAATCGGTAGCTGAAGGGGATGTGCCGCCTGGAGCGGCGCACATCAACCAGCTTTTTAGCTATAAACATAGGCCTACAAATATCTTTGAGGCCTAACAAGCGCCGGATAAACTAGCGCATCTAATCTATATGCCTATCCGGCAAAAACGACGAACCCAAAAGGTTTAACGCGTGATCGACTTCCACCAGGTTCACAAGGCGTACCGCGTCAGTGGCCGCGATATCCCCGCCCTGCAACCCTGCGATTTGCACATCGACCGTGGCGAAGTATTCGGCATCATCGGTCACTCCGGTGCCGGCAAGAGTACCCTGCTGCGTCTGATCAACCGCCTCGAAGAGCCTTCCGGCGGACGCATCGATATCGACGGCGTGGATGTGACCGCACTCGGTGCCGATGGCCTGCGCACGTTCCGCCAGCAGGTCGGGATGATCTTCCAGCATTTCAACCTGCTGTCATCCAAGACCGTCGCCGCCAACGTCGCGATGCCCTTGAAGCTGGCTGGCGTGGCCAACGCGGAGATCGAGCAGCGCGTCGCCGCCCTGCTCGAGCGCGTCGGCCTGCAGGACCACGCCAACAAGTACCCGGCACAACTGTCCGGCGGGCAAAAGCAGCGTGTGGGCATCGCCCGGGCGCTGGCGACCCGGCCGAAGATTCTGCTCTGCGACGAGGCCACCAGCGCCCTCGACCCGCAAACCACCGCGTCGGTGCTGCAACTGCTGGCCGAGATCAACCGCGAACTGGGCCTGACCATCGTCCTGATCACCCATGAAATGGACGTGATTCGTCGCGTCTGCGACCGCGTGGCGGTCATGGATGCGGGCGTGATCGTCGAACTGGGCGCCGTCGCCGACGTCTTCCTGCACCCGCAGCATGCCACCACCAGGCGCTTCGTTCAGGAGGCCGAGCAGGTCGACGAAAACGAGCAGCGCGACGATTTCGCCCATGTTCAGGGTCGCATCCTGCGCCTGACCTTTCAGGGGGACTCGACCTATTCGCCGATCCTCGGCCAGGTCGCCCGGGAAACCGGTATCGACTACAGCATCCTCGCCGGGCGTATCGACCGCATCAAGGATACGCCCTACGGCCAACTGACCCTGGCCCTGAGTGGCGGCGATATCGACGCGGCCCTGGCCCGCTTCGAAGCGGCCGATGTGCACCTGGAGGTCTTGCGCTGATGGAAACCCTACTGCCCAACGTCGACTGGCTGGAAATCTGGCAGGCCAGCCTCGATACCCTGAACATGCTGGGCGGCTCCATGCTGTTCACCGTGCTGTTCGGCCTGCCCCTCGGCGTGCTGCTGTTCCTCACCGGACCACGGCAGATGTTCGAACAGAAGGCGCTCTACGCGGTGGTCTCGCTGCTGGTGAACATTCTGCGTTCGGTGCCTTTCGTGATCCTGCTGATCCTGCTGATCCCGGTCACGGTGCTGATCACCGGCACATCGCTGGGGGTTGCGGGCGCCATACCGCCGCTGGTGGTCGGCGCCACGCCGTTCTTCGCGCGCCTAGTGGAAACCGCCCTGCGCGAGGTCGACCGCGGCATCATCGAAGCGACCCAGGCGATGGGTGCCAGCACCCGCCAGATCATCTTCAACGCCCTGTTGCCCGAGGCCCTGCCGGGCATTCTGGCGGCGGTCACCGTCACCGCCATCACCCTGGTGTCCTACACCGCGATGAGTGGCCTGATCGGCGGCGGCGGCCTGGGTGACCTGGCGGTGCGTTACGGCTATCAGCGTTATCAGCCGGACGTGATGTTCGTGACCGTGGCGCTGCTGGTGGTGCTCGTACAAATCCTGCAAACCATCGGCGATCGGCTGGTGGTGCACTTCTCCCGTAAATAAACAGCTGGAACGGACGACCGGCACTTTGCCGCCACGCCGCCTCATCTCAAGGAGTCAAACGATGAAAAAACTGCTTACTGCCCTGGCTGTCGTCGCAGCCTTTTCCAGCGCTGCCCAGGCTGAAACCCTGAGCGTCGCGGCGTCGGCCGTGCCGCACGCGGAGATCCTCAACTTTGTCAAACCGGCACTGGCCAAAGAAGGCGTGGAGCTGGACGTCAAGGTGTTCACCGACTACGTACAGCCCAACGTACAGGTTGCCGAGAAGCGTCTGGACGCCAACTTCTTCCAGCACCAGCCCTACCTGGACGAGTTCAACAAGAGCCGTGGCACCACTCTGGTCAGCGTAGGCGGTGTGCACGTCGAACCATTCGGCGCCTACTCCAGCAAGATCAAGGATCTGAAAGACCTGCCGCAAGGCGCCAACGTGGTGATCCCCAACGACGCCACCAATGGCGGCCGTGCCCTGCTGCTGCTGCAGAAAGCCGGCGTGATCACGCTCAAGGATGCCAACAACATCCTCTCCACGCCGAAAGACATCGCCGAGAACCCGAAGGGCATCAAGGTGCGTGAACTGGAAGCCGCGACCCTGCCGCGCGTTCTGACCCAGGTCGACCTGGCGCTGATCAACACCAACTACGCGCTGGAAGCCAAGCTGAACCCGACCCAGGATGCCCTGGCCATCGAAGGCAGCGATTCGCCGTACGTCAACATCCTGGTGACCCGTGAAGACAACAAGGACAACGCCGCCGTACAGAAGCTGGTCAAGGCCCTGCACAGCGACGAAGTGAAAGCCTTCATCCTGGAAAAATACAAAGGTGCGGTGGTTCCGGCGTTCTGATGCCGTAATACCACGCCTGCAGTACCCGATGCCGCGTGGCCCCCAAGCTACGCGGCATTTTCATTTCTGCGCGGCGGGCTGCACGCTCACGACGGGATGAAGCGCAGCACGCCAGCCTGTCGCGGTCCGGCGCCAGAGGGGTCGTCCTTCGGGTGGGCGATGCCATCGCTGACAGGCACCTCGGCGAAGTCGAACGGGCTGACACCCTCCAGGCACGCCACGTTGACGCCGTACTGATGAGGATTGGAACGGCGTTGATGGTGGGTGTAGATACCGCAGCGCGAGCAGAAGTGATGCTCCGCGCTCTTGGTGTTGAATCGATAGACCGTCAGTAAGTCTGCGCCCTGCAGCACGCGGAAATCCGCCAGTTCGGCAGATACCGCCACCGCGCCGCGCATCCGGCAATAGGAGCAGTTGCAGCGCCGCGCGGTATGCAGGCCGTCGCTCAGCGTCACCTGAAAGCGCACCCCGCCACAATGGCAGGCACCGCTGATCTCGCCGATATCCTTGTTCATCGCCAGGCCCTCGTTCGATCGAAGGCATAGCATAAGCCAAACGCAGCATGCGCAGCCTGGCGTCGAGCGAAGCGATACCCGAGCACAATCGACCGAAAACTCCAGGTCTAATATCGACGCATCCCAGCTATCGCTGCCCTCAACCGCGGGCTATGGGGCGCAATTGTCTTTGCGTGGTCGCTCCGGCCGAGACCAGATCCACAGCGCGCCGCCGCTCATGCCCAGGCCGGCGAAAATCAGCGACGGCGTGTGCGCTACTGTCAGCAGCATGATGGCGAAGGCCATCAGCATGCTCAGGCTTGCTACCAGCTTGGTACGCCGGGTGACCACACCACCGTCCCGCCAGTTGCGCAGCAGCGGGCCGAACAGACGATGGCTCTCCAGCCAGGCGCTAAGCCGTGGTGAACTGCGCGACGCGGCCCAGGCGGCAAGCAGTACGAACTCGGTGGTCGGCAAGCCAGGTACCAGCACGCCCAGCGCCGCCATGCAGATGCTCAGGTAGGCGAGCGCCAGCCATAGCCAGCGTGCCCAGCCACTCGCCACCGTCTGCGGCGTATCAGGCAAAGCTGCGCTCCAGATGCACGGCGAAACGCTCGAAGGCCGCGATGGCGGCAGCCTCGGCCTCGCGCTCCTGCTGCTCATCCAGTTCGACACCGTCGAGCGCCGCGACGAAGGTTTTCCAGCCTTGCGCCCGGCCACCCTCGGGCTCGCCAAGATGCCGCGCCCCGAAGGTCTCGCTCAGGCCCAGAGCGGGCATGCGCTTGAGTAGGAAGGCCGCCCCCAGCTTGGAGCCCTCGGACACGAACAGCCAGGCAAGGGCGGCGCCGAGCCCCAGGGACTGGCCACGAATAGACTCATCGCCCAGTGGCACCGGCAGGCCAAGGTCAGCCAGATCGAGACGGGCCTGCTGCAACCGGCAGCGTGCCGGCAGATCCGGCAGCAACGCGAGCAGCGCGGGGTCGTGATAGAGCGTTTCCAGGTCGTACTGGAACAGATACTGGGCGGCGACGAAGCGTGCGAAACGCTCTGGACTGCCGAACGGATCATGGCCTTTGACCAGCGCATCGAGCTTGCCATGAGGCTCGTGAGTCAGTTGGTTGAGACGCTGCGAACGCAGTGGATGGGACAGCTGTGCCTGTTGGGCGGTCATGGGGTCTCTCCTTGTACGGGCCTCCCGAGCGGTGCTCGGCATCATCTGGATAACTGACGAATCAGCAGGAGAAAGTCGGTAAACACCGTCACTCGCTCCGTGAGCCAACTGTCATGCGCTAGCCGGGAAGTAACGGCTCAAGTGGCGCAGATCCGCCTCACCGAGCACCCCGGCCAGGTAGCGCAGCTGCAACCAGGCGCGCAGGTAGCCATAACGGGCCTCGGCCAGATCCCGCCGGGCGCTGTAGAGCTGCTGCTCGGCATCGAGCACATCGCGGTTGACCCGTTCGCCACCGGTCACGCTCTTTCGGGTGGCGTCGATCAAACCGCTGGCCGACTCGACCGCCAGCTCATAGGCGCGCACCTTGGCGGTGCTGCTCGCACACAGGTTGAACTGCCGCCGCAGCTCGTTGAGCACCCCGTCGCGCTGGGCGTCCAGCTCGTAGCGGGCCTGCTCGTAGGATGCCGCAGCCTGACGCCGCGCCGCCGATACACCGCCACCGGCGAACAACGGCATACTGAGCTGGATGCCGATGCTGTCGGTGTCGTACTTCTGGTTGTAGGTGCTTTCCGAGTCGGAGCTGGTCTTGCGCGAACTGGCGTACAGCCCCAGCGTTGGCAGGTGCCCGGCGCGCTGACGCTCGACTTCCTGCTCGGCCACGCTCAGCCCATGGCGCTGGCTGGCGAGTTCGGCGTTGTGCGCCATGGCCATGTCGCGCCAGCCTTCGAACCGTGCCGGAGCCAGCGGTTCGGCGCTGAACGGGCCGCTCAGTGGGGCCAGTTGGCGAAGCTCGACCGGCTCGCCGATGATTGCCTGCAAATCGCGCAGCGCGGCATCCAGGGCATCCTGCGCCTCGATCTCCTGCGCCCGCGACAGATCATGGCGAGCGCGGGTTTCCAGCAGGTCGGTACGGGTGCCTTCGCCAGCCTCGAAGGTGCGCTGGTTGAGCTGCAACTGCTCGGCATAGGCACGCCGCTGGGCACCCGCCAGCTCGATCTGCTCACCAGCCAGCAATGCCTGGCTGTATGCCTCGAACACCCGCACCACCAGTTCCTGGCCACGCCCACGCAGACGTTCGTCGGCCAGCGCTGCCTTGGCCACGCCCTGGCGGTACTCGGCCCAGGCGGCGTAATCGAACAGCGGTTGCTGCAGGGTCAGCGCCGAGGAGTAGCTGTCGTAATCACGGTCGTTGGTCACCCCGACCGCCGTGACATCGGACTCGTTGCGGGCCTTGCGATAACTGTACGAGAGGTTAGGCAGCAAGCCGGCACGGCCGATGGCCAGGTTCTCCACGCCAGCATCCCGCTCGCGGGTGGCGGCGCGAAAAGTCGGATCATTGCGCAGGGCCAGGGCGTAAGCGTCCATCACGCCGAACGCGAGGCTCGGCCCGGCGAGCAGCGTACCGAGCAGCAGGATCCCGCACCTGAGGGCTGGCGAGACCCGACGCCGGGTTCGATTCGATGCTTTCATTCTTCCACCAGCGCCATATGGGTGCGATCGGTCAGCGGCTTGAACAGATAGTTGAGCAACGAACGCTCACCGGTGCGCACGAAGGCTTCCACCGGCATGCCGGGCCGAATCTGTTGGCCCTGCAACTGCCGCAATCCGTCTTCATCCACCTGCACACGCAGCCGGTAATAGGGCTGATCGGTCTTTTCATCCAGCAGGCGGTCAGCGGAGACCAGCGTCACCTTGCCATTGACCCGCGGCGTACGGCTCTGGTTGAAGGCGACGAACAGCAGTTCCACGTCCAGGCCGGGCTGCAGCTTGTCGACCAGTTCCACGGGGGCTCGTGCGTCGACCAGCAACGGAGCGTCCTGCGGGACGATCTCCATCAGCATCTGCCCCGGCGAAATCACCCCACCTTCGGTGAATACGTCGAGCCCGACCACGGTGCCCGCGGCTGGGGCACGGACTTCACTGTGGGCCAGTTCAAAGTCGGCAGCGCTCAGTCGGCTGCCCAGTTCCTCCACCTTGAGGCGTGAATCGGCAAGCTGCTGACGGACGTCCTGCTGGTACTCCTCGCCACGCTGCGCGGCACGCAGACGCAGCTCGAGTATCTGCCGCTGAGTGCGGCCGATATTGCCGAGGTCTTCGGAGATGTCACCATTGAGCTGGGCATACAGCCGCTCGTTTTCCAACAGCCGATTGCGGGCCACGTAGCCTTCGCGGGCCAGCTCGCGCAGCCCCTTCAATTGCGCCTGCATGCTGCTGCGCTGCTCGTCCTTGTGAGCCTTGGCGGCGCGCAGCCCTTCTAGCACGGCCTGGCTGCCGGCAATGCTCTCCTGCAGGCCATCGAGCTCCAGACGCAACGCGGCTCGTCGACTGGCGAGCAACTGCCGCTGCAAGGCCAGGGTCGAGTCGACCCGTGGATCGTCAGCTGAAGCGATGGCCGGCGGAAATGCGATGGCCGCCAGCCCGTCACGCTCGGCCTCCAGGCGAGCGCTGCTGGCCACTGCTCCAAGGTGCTGAACGAACAGCGATTCGCGCTGGGCACGGATCTGCGTGGCGTCCATGCGAATCAGCACCTGACCGGCTTCGACCTGATCACCGTCACGTACCAGCAGGCTCTGAACCACCCCACCAGAGGGATGCTGCACGGCTTGACGATTGCCGGCGACCACTACGTTGCCGCTGACCGCCACGCCCTTGTCGAGGGGGGCCAGCCCAGCCCAAAGCAGAAAACCACCGAAACCGACTGCCAGCAGCCAGCCACCCATGCGTGAATAACGCCGCTCGTCGAGGGGTAGCACATCGGCCAGTGGCCCCTCCTTGCGCAAGGACTGGGCCATCAGGATGCCACTCCGTGGCTGCTGTAACTCATGCTCAGCGATGGGGCCCCACGCAAGGCTGCCGCTAAGGGTGCCGCTTTGGGTTGCAACTCCTGCAGGACCCGCTCGGCGGCCCCGAACGCCTGCATCTGCCCGTCACGCAGTACCAGCAACTTGTCGGTACTGGCCAGCAATGACGGCTTGTGGGCGATCAGCACCAGGGTGCGACCTTGCCGCTTCGCCTCGGCGATGGCTGCCAGCAGGGCCTGCTCACCCACTTCGTCGAGATTGGAGTTCGGCTCATCGAGCACGATCAGCGCTGGCAGGCCATACAGTGCACGGGCCAGGCCGATACGCTGCCGCTGTCCCCCGGACAGGCCGGTGCCGCCTTCACCGAGACGGGTATCGTAGCCGTCGGCCAGTTGCAGGATCAGGTCATGCACACCGGCCATACGCGCGGCGGCCACCACCTTCTGCGCATCCACCTCGGTGAAACGGGCAATGTTCTCGGCCACGCTGCCGGCGAACAGCTGCACGTCCTGCGGCAGGTAACCGATATGAGCCCCGAGCGCAGTGCGGTCCCATTGCTGGAGATCGGCGCCATCCAGGCGCACCTTGCCGGTCTGCGCCTTGGCAACGCCCACCAGCAGGCGTGCCAGGGACGACTTGCCCGAGCCCGAGGGGCCGATCACACCCAGCACCTCGCCCGCCCCCAGGGCGAAACCAAGGTTCACCAGGCACGGCGTGCGGGTGCCCGGGGCGAAAGCGCTGAGCTGCTCGACGCGTAGCGCACCGAGCGGCGCGGGCAGCGGCATGCCTGCCTGGCGCGGCGGGTGCGCCTGGAGCAGCGCCGACAGCCGCTCATAGGCCAGCCGCGCATTGCTCCACTGCCGCCAGACGCCGAGGACCTGATCGATGGGCGCGAGCACCCGGCCCATGAGTATGGAACCGGCGATCATCATACCCGGCGTGATCAGCCCATCCAGGGCCAGCCAGGCACCCAGGCCCAGCACCAGTGACTGCAGCGCCAGACGCACGTACTTGGACCAGGCGCTGAACACGGCGGTCTTTTCACTGGCCAGGTTCTGCTGGCCCAGGAAGCCGGCATGCAGGGCGAACCAGCGCTGGCGTATCGCGCCAAGCATGCCCATCGACTCGATGGCTTCGGCCTGACGCAAATGGCCGGCGGCTTGCTGATTCGCCGCGATGGACAGCCGTGCAGCCTCGCCAAGCGGCTCTCGGGTCAGGCGCTGATTGAGCCAGGCCAGCATCACCAGCGCCAGGGCACCTACCAGGGCAAGCAGACCAAGCCACGGGCTGAACAGGAAGATCACCCCCAGATACACCGGGAACCAGGGGGCGTCGAAGAAGGCGAACAGCGCATTGCCGGTGGCGAACTGACGCAGGCTGGTGAGATCGCTCAGCGCCTGGGTCGAGGTCTGTCGAGCGTTGCTCAGGTTGGCTTCGAAGGTCGCCTCGAATACCCGTGCATTGAGGCGCATGTCCATCTGCGTACCGAGCCGGATCACCAGCAGGCTGCGGATCCATTCCAGCGCTCCGGCGAACACGAACAGCCCGACCACGATAAGGGTCAGCATCAACAGGGTCATGGCATTGCCGGAGGCGAGCACCCGGTCATAGACCTGCAGCATGTAGAGCGCAGGTGCCAGCATCAGCAGGTTGATCACCGCAGAGAACAGGCCCACATGCAGCAGCCCTGATCGGCAGGCACGCAGGGCCTGAAGTATCTCGTTGGCAGCCGCGGGAACGGGCGCACGCATGCAGGGGCTCCTTGGCGCAATGCCAGGCGCGACACGCCCGGCGGCATCCCCCGGCGCCATTGACGGGCGCCCGGGCGACACCCAGAATTCGTGACCGTCACAGCCTGGGCCTTGGAAAACACGGGCCGTGACGGCGTTACCAGAGCGGACGGGATGACTTATCCGTTCGCTTTTTATTGCCTGATGATCAGGCAGCCAGCAGCAACTCGGACTCGCTCAACGACGAACCCGCTGCGGTGATGATGTCGTCGGCCAGCCCGGCAGCTTCCAGCACGGCCAGCAGGCCACCGTCGTTCGGCGTACCGGCGCTGTCGGTAGCCCCTTCGACCGAACCGTTCATCAAGCCCCAGATCACATCGTGCACGGCATTGTCGCGACCTTCCGCCGCCGTGGCGGTCAGCGGCGTGTTGCCGAAGTCGAAGCTGATCAGCGGGCTGGAAACGGTACCGTTGGCATTCAGGCCACCCCCCAGGGTCACCTGCTGCAGGGTGCCGTACAGCGAGTGGCTGCTGAAGTTGTAGGACAGGTTGCCGACCGCCGAGAACGAGAAGGCGCCGTTGTTGAGCGACAGCGCGTAGGTATCGCCGGACAGCCCTGACGCGACGCCATTGGTGTAGAAACCGCCAGTGTTGGCCGGGTGCTGACCGGCAACGCCATTGGCTTCATAAGCGCCCAACAATTCTGCAAGCGAGCCACCCGAGGTGAAGTTGATCGGGAAGTGGTCGGCATCGTAGCTATAGGAAATTGCCATCGTTGTTTCTCCTTGCTTGGCGATCGTTCGCCGGTTGATTGGCACCTCGCGGTACCGATACGCACACCGTCACCGGAGTGCATCGAACAGGACCCTCACAGGCGACGACCCTATTCAGAACTGCAGTTCGAAGCCGCCCATCACGGTACGACCGGGCCCATAGGATTTGACGAAGATGTCCGAGTAGCCCATGACGTAGCTGCGGTCGCGGATGTTTTCCACGGTGGCGCGCAGCTGCAGGTTGCGGCTGATGCGATAGCTGGCGAACAGGTCCCAGGTGGTGTAGCTCGGCCACAGGTCGGTGCTCCAGCCCCTGGGCCGGCCGGCGGCGCTGTAGTTGAGGCGAGTGCCCAGTTCCAGGCTTTCGTTCAGCCAGCGGGTACCGAACACCCAACTGCCGCGGTCCATCGGAGAGTTGCGGGCGCTGTTCATGCCGAACACGTCTCCCCCGCAATAGGTCTGGGCATCCAGGTAGGCCTGGTAGGAGGGGTATCCGGCGGCTACGGCCTGGTTGCGAAGGTCCGAATAGCTGCCGTCCTCACGGGGCATGTCTTCGCGGATGTTGTCGCTGCCGAGCGGGAAAGTCTTCTGGCAGATATCGTTGTCGCCACCGATCACATGGGTGTAGTTCAGGCCGCTGTACCAGCGGCGGGCGTCGTAGTCCAGTTCCAGCTCGACCCCGCGAAACTGCATGCGGGCCTGATTATTGACGAACATGGTGTTGCCCAGTCCGCCGGTCATGCCCGGCAGGGCATTGTTCATCGAGGTGATCAGGTAATTGTCGACGCGCGTGTCGTAGTACGTGACCTTGGCGTTGAACTGGTCGCCCACCGTGACCAGGTCCAGCTTGTTGACGTTGAAGCCCAGGTCCCAACTGCGCGACGTCTCTGGTTCGGCGTAGGGATTGGGGTACATGGTGGCGAAAGGGTCACCGGGATGGGAGCCCTCCATCAGCGACTCTGTCAGCGCCGGCGGCCGCCAGGACTTGCCCCAACTGGCAAAGACTTCCAGCCAGTCGGTAGGGCGGTACGCGGCAGCGAATGTAGGCAGGAATTTGTCCAGGCTCTCATCGACCTCGTACGCGCGCATGCCGGTGTTGGACGACCAGATGCCATCATAGAAACTCGTGTAGTAGCGCGGATCCGAGGTCGGGTCGGCCGCCAGTCTGGCCTGCAGTCCCGGGATGTTGGCGCAGGCACTCGCTCTGGTACGCGCCTGACGGGCCAGGCGCGCCGCTTCGCTCTGGCCGCGTATCACAGGCGCCACGTAGCTGGTGCAGCGTAGCTGAGTGTCAGCGATGGATTGCGTGAGCAGACGGTTGTAAACCTGGGCACGGCCCTCGTAGGTCCAGTCCGTAACGGGTACGCGGGTCTTGCCCTTGAGCCTGTAGTAGTCATAACGCAGCCCACCCGACAGCGTGATCTGCTCGGTCTCGAAGGTAAGGCTGCCAAAAGCGCTGGTGATGCTGCGCTTGCCGTTGGGGTTGAGGGTATTGGTGTCGCTACCCACTTCACGGCCCTGGCGGTTGTAGACGGTGTCCGAGGCGCCACGATCCTGGAAGTACTCCAGGCCATGGTTGAAGCGAAACCCTTCGACGCCAACCAAGGCGAAGCGCGCGGTGTTGTCCAGGGTGAAGCCGATGGTGTCGATCTTGGTACGCGCATCGTTACCCAGCCCGGCCTCGCAGGCACTGGTCCAGGAGCCGGGCACCGGGCTCTGGTCGCAGTAACCCAGTCGCCAGGCGGTATCGGTCATGTTCACGCCGCCCGTGACGACCGGTCGCCCGGCGGCGGTGTCGCGCTGGTTGCGGGTGGTGACGTAGTAGAGCTTGGCCTTGAGATCCAGCAGCGGCGAGTCGGAATCGACGCTGTAGTCCAGCCCGAAGGACTGCGAACGGGCACTGGCATCGCCGTATTTCTGCCAGGCCTCTTCACCGTCCCGTGCTGCGCCGTCGACCGGGTTGATCACCCGGCGGTCGGACACGTTGGCATAGCCGAGGTCGGTATTGATGTAGGTGAACTGCAGGGCCTGCTCCGGGTTGATGACGAAGCGCGCCTTGAACAGCTCCGAATCCTGCTCCTGATCGGAGAACTTGATGCGATCGACGACCTGCGTGATCGGGCGGTCGGAATCCTGAACGCCACCGAGCAGGAAATCGAAGTTCTCCCGACGCGAGCCCGGCGCGTAATCGCCGAAGCTGCGTCGGCTACGGGCGGCGAGCAGCTCCCAGCGGTCATCGAAGCGCCCGGCCACAGCGGCACTGCCGATGAAGTTGACGCCATTGCCGTGGCCGCCCAGGCCGGTCATGCCGCGCAGGCGCACGCCCTGATCCTGGCCCGGCAGAATGATGTCGTCGACATTCAGCGTGCCGAAGTTGGCGCTGCCGGCAATCGACGCGGCACCGGTGACGTCGGAGCGCGGGCCCTTCTCGATCACCACGCTGCTGATCAGCTCGGAATCCACGTAGAGCTGGCCATTGCGCTGCTGATGGCCGTTCTCGTTGAAGTTCTGGCGCATGCCATCGATCATCGTGTTGACCCGACCGAAGTCCTGCATGCCGCGGATGTTTACCGACAGCCCTGGATCCTGGGCGCTCACCGCGCTGTACACGCCTGGCGTTTCGACCAGCATGTCGGCCGCATGCCGTGGCGGGTTGCGGTCGAGCTGGTCACGGGTGATAACGCTGACCGAGCGCGGCGCCTGGTAGATCCATTCATTGCTGACGTCGCGGGTCGATTCGATGGTCGTCGCATCGATCTGCAGCGTGCCGGCGACTTCGGCCACCCGCTCCACGTTGACCCGCCGCTCACCCGTGAAGCTGTAGCTGACCGGCAGACCACTGAGCAGCAGACGCAAGCCCTGCTCCGGCCCGTGCGGCCCCTTCAGCTCACGACTTTGCAGCCCTGCCAGCTTGCTGCTGTCGAAGAACACCTGAATCCCGGCCTGCTCGGCAAAGGCGATCACAGCGCTCCCCAGCGGCTGTGCGGGAATATCGAACTGGACCTGAGCTGCCCTCACAGCGCCGCCCGCATCCGCCGCCAAAGGCGCCGACTGCTGGGCCCAGGCGCTACTGCCAGCGACCAGCGCCACACCCACCAGCAAACCACCCGCCAGCCCCAGAGCGCGATGCCCTTTCTGGTTTCCGGCGATTGAATGACGCATTCCCTTGTTGCCCATCGACCCTGCTCTTTGTTGATATTGGCGTGTAATGAAAATCACTATCAACAAGCAAGACGTTGCAGCCGGGAAAACTCAGTAAGCGTTTTTGGAAATTATTCGTTCGGCTGAAAAGCCCAGGCGAACGCGGCTCAGTAAATGATGCTGAGGCCGGGCAGATCGCTATGCCGGGCCTGCAGCTCGCCTGTGAGGGTAGCGACCGCACCGTCCAGCGAGTCCAGGCGGAACACACCGCTGACTCGGCGCTGCGCCAGTTGGCCGCCAGCGATGAGAATGTGCCCGTCGCGGTAACGATTGAGCTGGGTCACCACCTGCTGCAACGGTACCTGATCGAAAATCAGCAGACCGCGCTGCCAACTGCTGGCGCGCGACAGATCCAGGCTCAGCCGCTCGATCCGCCCATCGGCGTCGAAACGCGCACTCTGCCCCTCGTCGAGAATCAGGCTCTGACCATGTTTGCTGACGGCCACACGGTGCTGCATGACACCGACGAGCGCCTGCTCGGCGTCACCCCGGCTGACCAGAAAACGCGTGCCCAGCGCCTGGGCCTTGCCACCACCGCTGTCGACGATGAATGGCCGTGACTCGTGCTTGCCCACCGGAGCCGTCTGAAAAATGGCCGAGCCGGCCAGCAATTCGATACGCCGCGCCTGGGAGGTGTAATCGAGGCGTATGGCACTGCGCGCATCGAGCGTCGCCTGGCTACCGTCGGGCAGCTCGAAGGTGCGCACTTCCCCGCTGGCGGTCAGGTGGTCGGCGATCAGTGGCAGGTACAGCGCGTTACCCTGCGTCCAGCCGACAGCGGTAACGATCACCGCCAGCGAGGCGCTGCTCAGCCAACGCAGTGCACGCCTGCTACGGCGCCTTGGCGGCGCGGCAAGCGGCCGAGCGGGTGCACGCCGCGGAGCATCGAGAAGCGGCTCCGTCAGACCGGCGAGGTCACCCCAGGTATGCCGAGCGAACTGCAAGGCAGCGGCGTGACGCGAATCGAGGGCGAGCCAGGCCTGCAGCGCCTGCTGCTCATCCTCGGCGAGTGGCGAATCGCTCAGGCGCACCGCCCATTCGGCAGCGGCCTGGCGAATCCCGCGATCCTGCAGGTCTGGGCTATTCACGTCGTGCTCTCGGTTCGTCTTATAAGGGTAATGACGCTCGGGCGGCTCTTTTACCGTAAAAGCGCCCGGCGATACCGGCATTTTTCCCGCTCATGGGCCTGCACCCAGGCGCTCCATGACATGCGACAGCGCCTTGGACAGGTGCTTTTGCACCGAGCTGTCACTGATTGCCAGACGCCTGGCGACCTCGGCATGGGTCAGCCCTTCGATTCGGTTGAGGTGAAAGATTTCGCGGGTACGCGGTGGCAGTTCGGCCACAGCACGCTGCAACAGCTCCATACGTTGCTGCCTCTCGGTCGTGTCTTCCAGGCTGTCGACCTCATCTTCGACAGCGTTGAGCACCTCGTCGCCCACCAGGTCGGTCTTGCGTCGATCCTGCTGGCGACGGTGGTCGATCAGCAGGTTGCGCGCGGTACGGTAGAGATAGGCCGGGGTATTCTCGATGTGGTCGTGCCGCGCCTGCTCGGTCAGGCGCAGGAAACTTTCCTGGACCAGATCGGCAGCCAGGTGGGGGTCACGGCTCTTGCGCAGCAGGAAGCTCTGTAGCGCCCTGGCGTGCTGCTGGAAAAGGCCTTTGAGATCCAGATCCGACAATCGTCATACCTGACCTGAGCGGGAAGGAGCAGCATCTTACCGACCGATGAGAATAGTTTTCAATTAACATTTTTGACCAGGTACCGCGTCAGTCAGGCTGGCGCCATGCACAGGCAGGAAAGCCAGGGTGAGCGAGCCTGCTCCCAGATCGTCGACGGCCTCATGCACCCGATGGACGGGCTCGCCGTGCAGCCGCACTTGGCCGTGATTCGTCTGCAAAACCTGCAGAGCCGCGAGCCCCTGAGGAGCCCGCTCGCGGACGATGCGATGGTGATCAGCGCACCATGCGTGTCATGCCCATCATTCGCCGCGGCGTCGCGGCTCCTGGAGAGCCGGCGAAGACGCCACTGACAGGCATCAGGCGTTCGCCCAACGTTTCAATCCTTGCGGATCAATCCCGGCAATTGTGCGGCCAGTTTGTCGACATTGATCGGCGCACGAATGAAGCCGCGCTGAGTGCCGTCAGGGCCGATGATGGCGAGGTTGCCGCTGTGATCGACGAGGTAATTTTCCTTGCTGGTATCGGCCGGGATGTAGGGAATGCTCACCGCGTTGGCCAGCGTCTGGATGGTGTCCGGCTCACCGGTCAGGCCCATGTAACCGGCATCGAAATAGCCCAGGTACTTTTTCATCTGCTCGGGCGTGTCGCGATTGGGGTCGACGGTCACCAGCACGATGCGCAGGTTGTTCCAGGCCTCCTCCGGGATTTCCGAACGCAGTTGGCGCAGCTGAGCCAGGGTCGCCGGGCAGATGTCCGGGCAGAAGGTGTAACCGAAGAACAGCAGACTCCACTGATCCTTGAGCTGACCGGTGGAAAAGGTCTGGCCATCCTGATCGACGAAGTCCAGCGCCGGTACCTGGCGTTGTTGCGGCAGCATGACGATGCCAGCGTCGAGCAACGCGGCAGGGTCGTTCTTCGATTTGCTGCTGAGCACCTGATTGACGGCAAGACCGAGCACCAGTGCGACGACGGCGATCAGGACGAATACGGTGATTTGCTTTCGGGTCATGGCGGCCACGATGGTCTGAGTGAAAGGTGATCGCCCGGACTGGCCAGAGAACCCCGATCGACACGCGAATGGCACGGCGGCCAGGCAGATGGGATCAGCCGGTAGGCGATGAACAGCGGGAAAAGGTACCAGATACTGAGCGCCAAGGTCGCATTGGCGCATGCGGCCAGCTGTCACGGTGAAGAAAGTCGCGCCTGCCATTGCAGCAGGCGCGGATGAAACGGACGGGCTCCACGCTGCACATGGCAGCTGAAGCCCTGTAGGGCTGAGGGCTGTCAGGCCACCGCGCGACGCATGCTCAGTGTGCGACCTTCCAGGCGCCGGTTGAGGCCGTGGCGTTCGATCAGCAGCGCACCGCCCTGCTGTTCTGCCGCGCGGCCCCAGTCGTCGAGCAACTCCATGCAGGCATGATCGACGTAGCTGAGCTTGTCCAGCGGCACATACAGGCGAGTGGTCGGCGCGATACCCTCCAGCACGCTGGCCAGGTGCGGCACCTTGAGGAAAGTCGCCGAGCCGATAAGGCGTAGTTCCGCCTGGTCGGGGCCGACCTGATTGAGGTTGACCTTCAGACGCGAAGCCTTGCTGGCCAGTTTGACCAGTGTCAGGGCGAAGCCGATCAGTACACCGGTGAGCAGGTCGACCGAGACGATGCCGATGGCAGTGGCCGCGTAGATGAATACCGGCGCCCGGCCATAGCGCCCGAGGCTGCGAATGGCCTTGATGTCGACCAGTTTGAAACCGGTGTACACCAGGACACCGCCGAGCGAAGCGATGGGGATGCTCTGCAGCACACCGGGCAGCAGCATGACGAACGCCAGCAACCAGGCACCGTGGAGGATGGCCGACATGCGGGTGCGCGCGCCGGCCTGCACGTTGGCCGAGCTGCGCACGATCACCCCGGTCATCGGCAAGGCACCGAGCGCACCGCAGAGCATGTTGCCGATGCCCTGAGCGGACAACTCACGATCCATATTGGAACGCGCGCCACTGTGCATGCGATCCACCGCCGCCGCAGACAGCAAGGTTTCCGCACTGGCGATGAAAGCCACCACGACGGCGGCCAGCAGGATGTGCGGATCGGCCAGGTTGAGCAGATCGGCGGGCTTTACCCAGTCGATGGCATCGCTCAGCGTGGCCGGTACTTCGACCCGCGCCACGCCCAGGTTCATCCACAGGCTGATCAGCGTCATCGACGCCACCCCCAGCAACGCGCCCGGCAGAAAGCGCAGGCTGTTGGGGCGCAACTTGTCCCACAGGAACATGCAGGCGATGGTGCCGAAACCCAGCAGGGCCGCCGCCATGGCACTGCCGCCGCCAAGGCCGGGAATCGCTTGGCGCACCGTGTCGGGAAACGCCAGCAGGTTATCCAGGCCGGACGCCTGGGGCTTCACATCGAACATCACGTGCAACTGCGAAAGCACGATAAGGATGCCGATACCGGCAAGCATGCCGTACACCACTGCCGGTGCCGTGACGCGAAACCAGCAGCCGAGACGCAGGCGCCCGGCGATCAGTTGCAGCAGTCCAGCCAGGAGCAGAATCGGCCCGAGCATGGCCAGGCCATGGGTGCGCACCAGTTCGAACACCAGTACGGCGAGGCCGGCAGCCGGGCCGCTGACCTGCAGCGGCGAGCCGGCCAGCCAACCGACCACCAGACCACCGATGATGCCGGTGATCAGGCCTTTGGCCGGCGGCATGCCGGACGCGATGGCGATACCCATGCACAGCGGCAGGGCGACGAGAAATACCACGATGGATGCCAGGGCATCACGGGGTAGAGCGGATTTGAAAGAAGCGAGGGTCATGGTGCGGTCTCCTGCGGGTACGGCGCACGAAAGGTCACGACGACAAGCAACGCTCGCCGTCTGGCAGGTAGGCAGTCAAAACCCAAGGGTCTGCTCCGTCATGAAATGACGGAGCAGACCCGAACACGGCTGTCGATTGTTGGCGGGGTTAACCCACGGGTCGATTCATGGCCACCGGGTGACGTCCTGTCGGGGTCGGCTAGGAAGCCAGGTAACGCGCTCGAGGGCTGGCGTTGGGAGCGGTTTCGCCATCGAGCGGCAGGAACTCGCCACGCTCGGCGTCATAGGCCTTGATGGTGCAGTTCTCGATGTCATAGACCCAGCCATGGATGAACAGCTGACCGCTGGCCAGGCGCGCAGCAACCGACGGATGCGTGCGCAGGTGGTCGAGCTGGGCCACCACGTTCTCTTCGGTGAGCACACCGAGCGTGGAGTGATCGGCGCAGCCGCAGTTGTCGGCGACCACGGTCTTGGCGACTTCGGCATGACGCAACCAGGCCTTGACCGTCGGCATGCGCTCGATGGTGTCAGGCGCCAGCACCGCTTTCATGGCGCCGCAGTCGGAATGTCCGCAGATGATGATGTGCTGCACGCCCAGGCCCATCACCGCGTACTCGATGGCCGTGGATACGCCACCGTTCATCTGTCCGTAAGGGGGCACCACGTTGCCGACGTTGCGGGTCACGAACAGCGAGCCAGGGTCGCTCTGGGTAATCAGTTCGGGAACGATGCGCGAGTCCGCGCAGGTGATGAACATGGCCTGCGGGCTCTGCTGGCGGGCCAGTTTGCTGAACAGCTCGCGCTGCTCGGGGAAGACTTCGGTGCGAAAACGCTGAAAGCCATCAAGCAGGGTCTGCAGGGCATCTTCCGCGGTCTGCTTGCCGGCTGCCGAGGGTGTAGCGGATCGGATGGAACGAATGCGCTCGCTCATGGTGCCTCCTGGTTTCAGTCGTGATATTGACTTGCCATCTAGTGGCAGTGTGCTTCGTGACCAATTGGTCACATCGCATACGAATTTACCCATGAAGGCTTAAACCAACCTTAATCGCAAGAAAAGCGACCCAAATTGGCCAGCGATATGTAACTGCATGCCACTGAGCCAGGCTCGCCTGGCTCCGCAAGCAACCGCTCTAGCATGGGCTCGATACCTGTCCCATGTAAGAACGTACAGATGTCCAGAGTGTGACAGCGAGCGGCCTTTGATCAGAAAGGCCGCATGACCGGGCGTGATTCTGGCCATGCCCGGCCACGCGAAACCGTACGCCTGCGGAGAGATGCCGGGCGGCTTTTGCGCTCATCCAGATAATGGCACTGCGGATCGATCAGCCGCGGTGACGACCGCGGAAGAAGTCGATCAGGCCCTGAGTGGAGCCATCTTCCGCCCGCGCGCTCTCGCTACCGACCATGCGCGAATAAACGCCCTTGCCAAGGTCCTTGCCAAGCTCCACGCCCCACTGGTCGAACGCGTTGTTGCCCCAGATGACGCTTTGCACGAACACCTTGTGCTCGTACATGGCGATCAGCGCACCCAAGCGCCGCGGGCTGACGCGTTCCATGACCAGGGTGTTGCTCGGACGGTTGCCGGGAATCACCTTGTGCGGCGCCAGGCGCTGCACCTCTTCCTCGCTCACGCCCTTGGCACGCAGCTCATCCTCGGCCTCGTCGCGGGACTTGCCGAGCATCAGTGCCTGGCTCTGCGACAGGCAGTTGGCGTACAGCCACTGCTGGTGGTCGGCGACCGGGTTGTAACTGCTCACCGGCACGATGAAATCCGCCGGAATCAGCTGGGTGCCCTGGTGCAGCAACTGGTGATAGGCGTGCTGGCCGTTGCAGCCCACGCCCCCCCAGATCACCGGACCGGTGGCGGTGTTGACCGGCTGACCATCGCCACGCACGCTCTTGCCGTTGGACTCCATGTCCAGTTGCTGCAGGTGCTTGGTGATGTTTCGCAGGTAGTGGTCGTACGGCAGGATGGCATGGCTCTGGGCGTTCCAGAAGTTGCCGTACCAGACACCGAGCAGTGCCAGCAGCACCGGCATGTTCTCTTCGAACGGTGCGGTCTGGAAGTGCTCGTCCATGCGGTAGGCACCGGACAACAGCTCCTTGAAGTTGGACATGCCAATGGACAGGGCGATCGGCAGACCGATGGCCGACCACAGCGAGTAGCGCCCACCGACCCAGTCCCACATCGGGAAGATGTTCTCTTCACGGATGCCGAAGCCCACCGCCGCCTCGCGGTTGCTCGACACGGCGATGAAGTGACGATAGAGCTCGGCTTCGGAGCCACCCTGAGCCAGGTACCAGCCACGAGCGGCCTGGGCATTCTTGAGAGTTTCCAAAGTGCCGAAGGACTTCGACGAGACGATGAACAGCGTGGTCTCGGCGCGCAGCTTGGCCGACAGCTCGTGGAATTCGCTACCGTCGATATTGGCCAGGTAGTGGCAGCGCACACCGCGCTGGGCGAAGGGCAGCAGCGCTTCGGAAACCAGTTGCGGGCCGAGGAAGGAGCCACCGATGCCGATGTTCACCACATCGGTGATGGGCTTCTCGGTGTAACCGCGCCACAGGCCATCGTGGATGCGCCCGACCAGCTCGGTCATCTGCTGCAGCACGCGCTGCACCTCGGGAATGATGTCGACGCCATCGACCTGCACCTTGTCACCCAACGGACGACGCAGCGCAGTGTGCAGCGCCGGGCGCTTCTCGGTGTTGTTCAGCAGCTCGCCGTCGAACAGCGCCCGAATACCCCGCTCCAGCCCCACTTCCCGGGCCAGATTGACCAGCAGCTCGCGGGTCTCGGTATTGATCAGGTTCTTCGAGTAATCCAGAAACAGCCCGCAGCCGCTCAGGCTGAAGGTCTCGAAGCGCTGCGCATCCGCGGCGAAGGCCTGGCGCATGCTGAAACCGGCGAGACGCTCGCGGTGGGCGACCAGGGCCTGCCAGCTCGGCAATTGCGTGACATCCAGCGATGATGAAAGGTACGGCATGAAGACTCCTTGGTTCGGGCCAGCCAGGCTGACCTCGCGAATTCGATTGCATGCCGCTGGGCGTGGCGTTGGCAATACTGCGTTGAAAATTGCCTACTGCGCCTCACTTCCCTCAACGGCCTGATAACGCTCCAGTTCATGGCGATACGGCAACTGCGGACCAACCCGCGAACAGGTCAGCGCCGCGGCCTGCACCGCAAAATCGAGCATCGCATCGAGCCTCTCACGAGACAACGCAGCGAGGGCAGTGGGGCTGTCCAGCCCATGCTGCACCAGGTAGGCGATGATCGCCGCCTGGAAGGTATCCCCCGCTCCCACCGTGTCACGCGTGACCACCTGGCGCGCCGGCACTGACCAGTGCCCATGCTGCCGGCTGAACACGCTCGCCCCTTCGCTGCCACGGGTCAGAAACACCACCTGACAACGCCGGGCCAACCAGCGCTCGATGCTCGTCAGCGGCTCGATACCGGGATAGAGCAGCTCCAGGTCTTCCTCGCTGACCTTGATCAGATGCGCATGGGCGGCAAAAGATTCAATTCGCTGGCGCCAGCGCTCGATATTCGGTGCAGGATTGAGACGTACGTTGGGATCCAGGGTGATCAGGCGGCGGTCGCTCTCGCGCTCGACCAGCGCCAGCAGAGTGTCGCCAATCGGTGGCACCACCAGCGAATAGGAGCCCACGTGCAGGCCTTTGACCTCATCGTCCAGAGCGGGCAAATGCTCGGGTAGCAGTTGACGATCCGCACAACCCTCGCCGCGAAACATGTACTGCGGCGAGCCCTTGGCATCCAGCGCGACCATGGCCATGGTGGTTGGCGCCTCGCTGGCGATCAGGTAACGATCGCTCACCCCCTCCTCCTCCAGCACCTGGCGCAGGCGCTGGCCGAGGTAGTCACTGGAAATACCGCCGAACAGGCCCGACTCCACGCCAAGCCGACGCAGGCCGACCGCCACGTTGAACGGCGAACCGCCGGCCAGGGCCTGGAAATTCAGCTCGCTGCTGCGCTCGCCAGGGTTGCAGAAGAAATCGAACAGGGCTTCGCCGCATACCAGGTACATGGAATCTCCGCATCTCAGAAGGCGCGCTCGCGCAGGGAAGAGCCGACGGCAAAATGCCGTCGGTGTGGGTCATTGCAGTTGTCGCACCAGCTCACGGTAGCGTTGGTAGACACCCTCGTAGGCCCGGCTGCGCAACGCGTCGGGTTGGGCACCGCGGGTTTCATCCAGGGTCACGCAGCGCTCGCACAGGCTGTCCAGGCTCAGCGCCTCGCCCTGCTCGTGACTCACGCACCAGGCGGCCTGGATCGCCGCACCGAGCGCTGCCGCTTCGGTGTGCTGCGGGCAGGCCACCGGCGCACCCATGATGTCGGCGACGATCTGCCGCCATGGGGCGCTCTTCGCACCGCCACCGATCAGGCGGATCGCATCGCTGCGAATACCGCTGTCACGCAACAGGTCGAGCCCGTAGCGCAAGCCGAAGGTGGTGCCCTCCACCACCGCCCGACAGAGATTGGCGCGAGTCAGGTTGTCGGTCGTCAGGCCATGCAGGCTGGCGGTGGCCTGCGGCAACGCCGGCACCCGCTCGCCATTGAGGAATGGCAGCATCAGCACGCCCTGCGCACCGATGGGCGCCTGGCCGACCAGCGCACCGAAGGCCTCGACATCCAGCCCCAGCAATTCACGAATCGCACCGCTGGCGTTGGTCAGGTTCATGGTGCAGATCAACGGCAGCCAGCCAGCGGATGACGAACAGAAGGTCGCCACCTGCGGGTGTGGGCTGACCCGTGGCTGATCGGCGTAGGCGTATACCGTGCCGGATGTGCCGAGACTCATGGTGATGGCGCCGGGGGCGATATTGCCCGTACCGATGGCGCCCATCATATTGTCGCCACCGCCGCTGGCCACCAGAGCACGGGGGTTCAGACCCAGCAGCTCGGCGATCTGCGGACGAATCGGACCGACGCAGCGATGCGACTCGATCAGCTCCGGCAAGGCACGCGACAGGGCGCCGCTCGGGTCGATCGACTCGAGTAGTTGGCTGTCCCAGGCGCGGGTGCGCACGTTGAAATAACCGCTACCCGAGGCATCCCCGTATTCAGCGCAGAAACGCCCGGTCAGCCAGTAATTCAGGTAGTCGTGGGGCAACAGGATGTGGGCGATGCGGGCGAACACCTCAGGGTGATGATCACGGGTCCAGAGCAGTTTGGACACCGTGTAGCCCGGAGCGATGGCCACACCCAGGCGCTCCAGCGAACCGCTTTCGCCACCGAGCAAATCCAGCAGCTGGGCGTTCTCGGCGGCCGACTCGGTGTCGCACCACAGCTTGGCCGGACGCAGCACCTCGCCCTTGGCATCGAGCAGCACCAGGCCATGCTGCTGACCGGACACGCCAATGCCGAGAACCTCGCGACCCGACACGCCGGCCTGCTGCAGCGCTCGCGCGGTGGCCAATTCGAAGGCCTGCAGCCAGTCGGCCGGTTCCTGCTCGCGACGCCCGTTGGCACCGCTGATCAGCTGGTGCCCTGCGCTGCCTTCGCCAAGCACCCGCCCACTGTGGATATCCAGCACCAGCGCTTTGGTACCCTGGGTGCCGCAATCGATGCCGAGGTACATGGCTCAATCACCCAGCAGGGTCTGCAGGGTGCGCGTCACACCGAGCTTGCGCAGGCTGTCGTAGCAGAGTTCGAAGGCCGTGACGAAAGCCGCCGACTGCGGGATGCCATTGCCGAAGATCACTTCGACGCCCAACACATGCTCGCTCACCCGGTCGTCATCCTGTACCAGTTTCTGGCAGAACTCGGCACGTGGATCAGGAATGCGATAGCGGCTGCCTTTCTCGTCGACACCCTTGAGGTACAGCGCCCACGCGGCGACCACCAGCGCCGCGCGTTCCAGCGGCCGACCGTCCTCGATCAGCCGGTTGATGGTCGGCACGATGAACTTGGGAAACTTCGACGAACCGTCCGAGCAGACGCGTTCGAGCTGATCGGCGATGGCCTGGTTGGAAAAGCGCTCGATCAGGGTGTCCTTGTAAGCCTCCAGATCGATACCCGGCACCGCTGCCAGTTGCGGGGTCACGTCGAGGTCCATGAAGGTGCGCACATAGCGCTGGAACAGTGGATCGTTCATGGCCTCGTGAACGAAGCGATAGCCCTTGAGAAAGCCCAGGTAGGTCAACGCCAGGTGGCTGCCGTTGAGCAATTTTATCTTCATCTCCTCGTAGGGCGTGACGTCATCGGTGAACTGCACACCGACCTTTTCCCAGGCCGGCCGGCCGCTGACGAACTTGTCTTCGAGCACCCACTGCAGGAACGGCTCGCAGACCACCGGCCAGGCGTCCTCGACGCCATGACGCTCGGCCAGTTGCTGGCGGTGCGCGTCGCTGGTCATCGGTGTGATGCGGTCGACCATGGCATTGGGGAAGCTGACATGGCTGTCGATCCAGGTCGCCAGCTCGTGATCGGCCAGGTGAGCGAACGCCAGCAGCGCCTTGCGGGTCACCGCGCCGTTGTGGGGCAGGTTATCGCAGGACATCAACGTGAACGCCGGCGTGCCGGCAGCACGGCGCCTGGCCAGGGCGGCGCAGAGAAAGCCAAAGACGCTGCGCGGTGCATCCGGGTGCGCCAGATCATGCTGAATGTCCGGCAGATGGGCCATGAACTCGCCGCTGCTGTCGTCGATGCAGTAGCCACCTTCGGTGATGGTCAGCGAAACGATACGGATCGCCGGATCGGCCAGCTTGTCGATCAGCGCGGCGGGTGAGTCCTCGGCCAGCAGCATGCCATTGATGGCACCGACCACACGGACTTCCAGACCGGGCTCATCGCCCAGCACGAACATCGTGTAGAGGTGATCCTGCTCGGCCAGCGCCTGTTGCATGGCGCGGTCCTCGCGGCGCAGGCCAACGCCACAGATGCCCCAGTTCAGGGCTTCGCCACGGTTGAGCAGCGCTTCGGTGTAGATCGCCTGGTGAGCACGGTGGAAACCGCCGACGCCGATATGGGCGATGCCCTGGCGTACGTCCGCCGGATCGTAGGCCGGTACATCGACCTCGGCGGCCAGTGATGCGAGATTCTTGCGGGTCAGTTTCATGGGGTCATTCCTGCGCTTCAGGCGGCCTGGCCAGCCTGGATGCGTTTGTCGATGGCCAGGCCATCGGCGTTGAAGAGGTGGCAGTGGGCCGGATCGAAATCCAGCGCCAGCGGCTCGCCATAGGCCGGGGAGAAATCCCCGCGCACACGCACGGTGAGCACTTCATCGCCCACCCGAACATGGCAGAAGGTGTCGCTGCCCAGACGCTCGCTGACGTCCGCCGTCGCCTGCAGTCGGCCCTGGCCGGCAGGCACCACGTTGAGGTGCTCGGGGCGGATGCCCAGGGTGACCTGGCTGCCGCTCGCCAGGCCGGTGCCTGCCAGCGGCAGATCCAGCGTGGCAGCGCCTTCCAGGCGGATCTGGCACAGCCCGGCATCCACACGCTCGACCTGGCCGCGCAGGAAGCCCATCTTCGGCGTGCCGAGAAAGCCGGCGACGAACAGGTTGACCGGGTGGTTGTAGAGCTCCAGCGGTGAACCGACCTGTTCCACGCGGCCGCCGTTGAGCACCACCACCTTGTCGGCCAGGGTCATGGCCTCGACCTGATCGTGAGTCACGTAGATCATCGTCGCCTTCAGCTCCTTGTGCAGCCGCGCCAGCTCCAGGCGGGTCTGCACGCGCAAGGCGGCATCGAGGTTGGACAGTGGTTCGTCGAACAGGAAGATCTTCGGATTGCGCACGATGGCGCGGCCGATGGCCACGCGCTGGCGCTGACCTCCGGAGAGCTGCTTGGGCTTGCGTTCAAGCAGGGCGTCCAGCTCGAGGATGCGCGCCGCATTGGCGACCTTATCCTGCACTTCCTGCTTGCCTACCCGAGCGAGATCGAGGGCGAAGGACAGGTTCTTGCGCACGGTCATGTGCGGGTACAGGGCGTAGGTCTGGAAGACCATCGCCAGATCCCGCCTGGCTGGCGCGGTGTCGGTGATATCGGTGCCGTCGAGGGTGATCGTCCCGCTGGACACTTCCTCCAGCCCGGCGATTAGCCGCAGCAGCGTGGACTTGCCGCAGCCGGACGGGCCGACGAAGACCACGAACTCGCGGTTCTCGATATCCAGGTCGATGCCCTTGATGATCGCCGTGCCGTCGAAGCCTTTCTTCAGGTTGCGGATTTTCAAATCAGCCATAGCGGGCTCCAGTCTTATTCTTCGATTGTTTACAGACGCTGCAGTTGTGCTTCTGCCCAACGGGCGTAGGAGCCCGGCTTGCCGGCGATCTGCAGGGAACCGGCAGCGAAAACGCCCTCGACCGTGGCAGCAGAGCCACTGCCGGTTGCCGGCAGATCGCGAGCAAGCTCGCTCCTACGGCGGGCGACGAGGATCAAACACATATCGGCGTCCTCATTTCACGGCCCCGAACGACAGGCCACGCACCAGCTGCTTCTGGCTGATCCAGCCGAAGATCAGGATGGGCGCGCAGGCAAGCGTCGAAACGGCGGAAAGCTTGGCCCAGAACAGGCCTTCGGGACTGGAGTAGGACGCCACCAGCGCGGTCAGTGGCGCCGCCGCGGAACTGGTCAGGTTGAGCGACCAGAAAGCCTCGTTCCAGCACAGGATCAACGACAGCAGCATGGTCGAGGCCAGGCCGCCACGGGCGATGGGCAGCAGCACGCGAACGATTTCCTGCCAGGTGGTGGCCCCATCCAGGCGCGCCGCTTCGAGGATCTCTCCGGGGATATCCTTGAAGTAGGTGTACACCATCCACACCACGATCGGCAGGTTGATCAGGGTGTAGATGACGATCAGCGCGATACGCGAATCGAGCAGGCCGAATTGCTTGGCCAGCAGATAGATCGGCACCAGCACACCGACCGGCGGCAGCATCTTGGTCGACAGCATCCATAGCAGCGTGCCTTTGGTGCGCTTGGTCTCGAAGAACGCCATCGAGTATGCCGCCGGCACCGCGATCAGCATGCACAGCAGGGTCGCCGAGAAGGAGATCAGCACCGAGTTCCAGGCGAAACTGAAGTAATTGCTGCGCTCGTTGATGTGCAGGTAGTTTTCCAGCGTCGGCGTGAAGATGAACTGCGGCGGCGTGGCGAAGGCGTCGAGCTCGGTCTTCAGGCTGGTCAGCACCATCCAGAAGATCGGAAAGAAGATCAACGCGGCGATGGCCCAGGCCAGGGTGCCGATGATCAGGCTCTGCAGCCGACGGGATTGCTTGAGGGTCAGCATGCTTCGCTCCTACTGCCGGTCGGTCAGGTTCTTGCCGATCATGCGAATCAGCACGATGGCGGCGATGTTGGCGATGACCACGGCGATCAGCCCGCCAGCGGAGGCCATGCCCACGTCGAACTGCAGCAGCGCCTGGGTGTAGATCAGGTAAGCGAGGTTGGTGGACTCATAGCCCGGGCCGCCGCCGGTGGTGGTGTAGATTTCGGCGAATACCGAGAGCAGGAAGATGGTTTCGATCATCACCACCACGGCAATCGGTCGCGCCAGATGCGGCAGGGTCAGGTGCCAGAAGATGGCCAGCGGTCCGGCACCGTCGAGGCGCGCGGCTTCCTTCTGCTCCTGATCCAGAGACTGCATGGCGGTCATCAGGATGAGGATGGCGAATGGCAGCCACTGCCAGGACACGATGAGGATGATCGAGAACAAGGGGTGGTGCGCCAGCCAGTCCACCGGCTGAGCGCCGAAGAACTGCCAGACGGCTGCCAGAATCCCCGAAACCGGATGGAAGATCAGGTTCTTCCACAGCAGCGCGCTGACCGTCGGCATGATGAAGAACGGCGAGATCAGCAGCACCCGCACGATGCCCCGGCCAAAGAACTCACTGGCCTCCAGCAGTGCGGAAATCAGCACGCCGAACACCACGCTGATCAGCAGCACGCTGCCCACCAGCAACAGGGTGTTGCCCGCGCCAGACAGAAACGCGGCGTCGGTGACGAAGTACTCGAAGTTCTCCAGCCCGACGAAATCGTTCTCGCCGGGGTACAGCAGGTTGTAGCGGATCAGCGAGAAATAGATGGTCATGCCCAGAGGCACGATCATCCAGATCAGCAGCAGGACGACCGAAGGGCTGACCAGAAACCAGCCGGGCGCCAGGCGTCGCGATTTACGCGGCGCCGGCTCGCGGGCCAGCTCCGCAGGATTGTCGATGGTATTCATCGTGTCTCCGAAAGACGGTTCTACAGCGGATGACGCTTTGGGAACGCCGCCTGTGGCGCTCCGCGCCGCGTAACACCGGGGCGGACGCGGAGCGTCCCGACATACGTTCCCACGCAGAGCGTGGGAACGATCGCGGTTCCGCTACTTCGGATACCCGGCGCGCTTCATTTCCCGCTCGGTGCTCTGCTGTGCTGCCTGGAGAGCCTGATCAGGCTTCATCTGCCCGGTGAGCGCGGCGGCGAACAGCTTGCCGACACTGGTGCCGATGGCCTGGAACTCGGGAATGGTCACCAGTTGAATGCCCACGTACGGGACAGGCTTGGCGCTGGGGTTGGCCGGGTCGGCCTTCTTCAACGAGTCGAGGGTGACCTTGGCGAACGGCGCCGCCTTCATGTAGGCGTCGCTGTAGGTCGAAGCGCGGGTGCCTGGCGGCACGTTGGCGACGCCATCCTTCTCGGCGACCAGCGCTCCGTAGGCCTTGGACGTGGCCCAGGCGCTGAAGGTCTTGGCAGCGTCCTTGGACTTGGAACTGGTAGGGATCGCCAGCGCCCAGGAGTACAGCCAGGAGGCGCCCTTGTCGGTGACCTGGGTCGGCGCGAAGGTGAAGCCTACCGAGTCGGCGACCTTGCTCTGCGATTTGTCGGTGACGAACGAGCCGGCCACGCTGGCATCGACCCACATCGCGCACTTGCCGCTGTTGAACAACGCCAGGTTCTCGTTGAAACCATTGCTCGACGCGCCCGGCGGGCCGTACTTGTTCATGGTGTCGACGTAGAAGTTCAGCGCGTTCTTCCACTCGCTGCCGGTGAATTCAGGCTTCCACTGCTCATCGAACCAGCGCGCGCCGTAGGCATTGGCCACGGTGGTGATCAGCGCCATGTTCTCGCCCCAGCCGGCCTTGCCACGCAGGCAGATACCGTACTGGCCCTTGTCGGGCTGGTGCAGCTTGCTGGCGAATTCGGCCATCTGATCCCAGGTCGGCTGCTCGGGCATCTTCAGCCCGGCCTGCTCGAAAAGATCGGTGCGGTAGTAGGTGATCGACGCTTCGGCGTAGAACGGCAGGGCATAGAGCTGGCCCTTGGCCGAGAGGCCTTCACGCACGGAGGGGAAGACGTCATCGAGGGCATAGTCGGCGGGCAGATCGGTCATCGGCTCCAGCCAGCCCTTCTCGCCCCACAGCGCCGCTTCGTACATGCCGATGGTCAGCACGTCGAACTGGCCGCCCTGAGTGGCGATGTCGGTGGTCAGGCGCTGACGCAGCACGTTCTCTTCGAGTACCACCCACTTGAGCTTGATGTCAGGGTTTTGTTCTTCGAAGGTTTTCGCCAGGCGCTGCATGCGGATCATGTCGCTGTTGTTGACCGTGGCGATGGTCAGGGTCTCGGCGGCCTGCGCGCCAACGGTGAGCGACAGGCATGAAGCGGCTACCAGTACTTTGATCGTGTGGTTCATGGTCTTGAACTCCTCTCCCTGACCGGAGAGGTCGCAGGAGACGTTATTGTTTTTGTGGGCCGACCCGGATTACACCCCTACGACCGAGCGCAGACAACGCCTCGACTGCACTGCAACCGATACTTTTTTGCACTCGCCAGGTGACTGACAACGGTCATGAAATGCAGCAGATAGGCTCAAGCACGAGCCTTTCTGCATCTTCCCGGTGGATGAGAGCGACGGAATCAGTACAGGTTTTGCTCGGTAACCCGTTGCGTGACCAGCCTGCGATAGCCGCTGGGCGTCATGCCCTTGAGCTGCTGGAAACGCCGGTTGAAGTTGGAAATGTTGTTGAAGCCCGACTCGAAACACACCTGAGTCACCGGCTTGTCGCTCTGGGTCAGCAGCTCGCAGGACTTGCTCACCCGCATGCGATTGACGAACTCGACGAAACCACGCCCGGTGGCCTGCTTGAAGAAACGCGAGAAATAGGTGGGCGTCATGCCCAGATACTCGGCCACTTCTTCCTGGGTCAGCTCCTGGGCGTAGTGCTGGAAGATGTAATCCACCGCGCGGTTGATGCGTTCGACATGGTGCTCGTCAGCCAGCTGCGCAGCGGTTCTGTCCGACAGCAACTGGTAGTCGTCGCAAGCGGCGAGCAGCTCCATGAGGATGAAGAAATTGCCCAACCGGGTCATGCCCTGGGAGTCGGCGATGCGCTGCAGCAGCTGACGCGCCTCGGCGATGGTGCGCTCGCAGCGGAACTCGATGCCGTAATGGGCCCGGCTGAGCAGCGGCTGCAGATCCTTGAGCTCGGCGAATACCGCCGTGCCGCTCTCCAGCACCTCGTCAGTGAAGTTGACCAGCATGTCGCGCTCGGCCACCGCCTCGCCCGCACTCATCTGGCTGATCCAGTTGTGCGGCAGGTTGGGGCCGGTGAGAAACAGGGTGTCGGGGGAGAAATTGCCGATGTAGTCGCCGATGAACACCTTGCCGGAACTGGCAACGATCAGGTGCAGCTCGTATTCCTTGTGGAAATGCCAACGCACCAGCGGGCTGGGAAAGCCGTGCTGGCGATAGATCAGCGAATGACCCTCGTGGTCATCCATCAACTCGTAGGAGGGATCGAGCGTTCTTTGCGTTCGGGACATGGCTCGGCAGCCTGCTCTTGTTCTTGTCGAAATAGCTATCGACTAGAGACCCTAGCACAGTCCGAGGGGTTCGCTGACTGACCTCGCCGCGAGAACCCGGTCACACCCACGCCCTGCTCATCCACGCTGAGATCGCAAAGCGGTGAGCTGACCTCGTGCGATCCACCGTGGGAGCGGGCCACGCCCGCGATTCGCGCGCATGGCGCGCTCCCACACAGGTGCAGGGTGGATCGAGGCGCGTAGCTGACGCTCTTTCATCCACCATCGCGGTCATGAAGCGGTGAGCCGGCATCGTGCCATCCATTGTGGGAGCGGGCCACGCCCGCGAATCGCGCGCATGGCGCGCTCCCACACAGATGCAGGGTGGATCAAGGCGCGTAGCTGACGCTCTTTCATCCACCATCGCGGTCAGGAAACGGTGAGCCGGCATCGTGCCATCCATTGTGGGAGCGGGCCACGCCCGCGATTCGCGCGCATGGCGCGCTCCCACACAGATGCAGGGTGGATCGGGGCGTGTAGCTGACGCTCTTTCATCCACCATCGCGGTCAGGAAGCGGTGAGCTGGCCTCGTGCGATCCATTGTGGGAGCGGGCCGCGCCCGCGAATCGCGCGCATGGCGCGCTCCCACACAGATGCAGGGTGGATCGGGGCGCGTAGCTGACGCTCTTTTCATCCACCATCGCGGTCAGGAAGCGGTGAGCCGGCATCGTGCCATCCATTGTGGGAGCGGGCCACGCCCGCGAATCGCGCGCATGGCGCGCGCTCACACAGATGCAGGGTGGATCGAGGCGTGTAGCTGACGCTCTTTCATCCACCATCGCGGTAAGGAAGCGGTGAGCTGGCATCGTGCGATCCATTGTGGGAGCGGGCCGCGCCCGCGATTCGCGCGCATGGCGCGCTCCCACACAAATGTAGGGTGGATCGGGGCGCGTAGCTGACGCTCTTTCATCCACCATCGCGGTCATGAAGCGGTGAGCCGGCATCGTGCCATCCATTGTGGGAGCGGGCCACGCCCGCGAATCGCGCGCATGGCGCGCTCCCACACAGATGCAGGGTGGATCAAGGCGCGTAGCTGACGCTCTTTCATCCACCATCGCGGTCAGGAAACGGTGAGCCGGCATCGTGCCATCCATTGTGGGAGCGGGCCACGCGCCCAACCACAGCGAGCAGACTCAGCTCTGAGGATAACGAGCGCGCGGGGTCGCCATCGGCAGCGGGCCGTCACCGATCAGGCGGAACTCGCCGGTTTCCGAGTCGTACGCCTTGATCTGGCAGCTTTCGATGTCGTACACCCAGCCGTGGATGAACAGCTGCCCGGCGGCGAGGCGCGAGGCTACCGATGGATGGGTGCGCAGGTGGTCGAGCTGGGCCACCACGTTCTCTTCGGTGAGCACGCCCAGGGTGGTGTGATCGGCACAACCGCAGTTGTCGGCGACGACCGTCTTGGCGACTTCGGCATGGCGCAGCCAGGCTTTTACCGTGGGCATGCGCTCCAGCGTGGCGGGGTCGAGCACCGCTTTCATCGCGCCGCAATCGGAGTGACCGCAGACGATGATGTGCTGGACGCCCAATGCCGCCACGGCATATTCGATGGCGGTGGAAACGCCGCCGTTCATCTGCCCATAGGGCGGCACGACGTTACCGACGTTACGGGTCACGAACAGATCGCCCGGCTCGCTCTGGGTGATCAGCTCGGGAACGATGCGCGAATCGGCGCAGGTGATGAACATGGCGCGCGGCGACTGAGCGTGGGCCAGCTTCTTGAACAGCGCCTGCTGCTGCGGGAAGACATCCTGGCGAAAGCGCAGAAAGCCATCGACCAGATGATCCAGCGCCTCGGCGGCGGAAGCGGCGTTTTTCTCGGATTTGCCATCGGCAGAACGACGATTACCAGGCATAGCGTTACCTCGTTTACGGATGGGGGGCGAAGCCTATGACAGTACACAAGCTTCCCAGTCGGCAGGGTTGCCGACAAGTGGTCGAAGGCTTGGACTGTGCCAGGATGATTCAAGGCACGTCTGGGTGACAAATCTCCGCTCGGCGGGTGAGCGCGAGCATCCCCTCAGCCAGTTTTTGTCCGCGAAGGTTGCCCCGGGTATCGCTTCGCCCAACGCCAGGCTACGCAGTGGCGAGCGCTGCGACACCCAGGAATGCCGGCAACGAGAATCGCCCTCAGAACAGCCCCATCTGCTGCCCGGGTGGCGCGAACAGCGAGCAGTCGAGAACGGCTCGCTTGCTGCCGTCGTAACCATAACGGCGGCGGGCCAGGCGAAAGCGCTGGGCCAGCAGTTCGGCGAAGTGGCCTTCACCCTTCATCCGCGCGCCGAAACGGCTGTCGTAGTTCTGGCCACCGCGGGACTGACGAATGAGGCTCATCACGTGCTCGGCACGCTCGGGAAAATGGCGCTGCAGCCACTCCTCGAACAGCCCGGCGATCTCCAGGGGCAAACGCAGCAGCACGTAGCCGGCCGAGCTCGCCCCAGCCTCACGACCGGCCTCGAGCAGGCGCTCCAGCTCCATGTCGTTGATCATCGGAATCATCGGCGCTGCCATTAGGCCCACCGGAACGCCATGCTCATGCAGGGTACGCATGGCGCGCAGCCGTGCCTTCGGCGTCGCGGTGCGCGGCTCCATGATGCGTTTGAGTTCATCGTCCAGGGTGGTGACGCTGAAGGCCACGCTGACCAGATTGAGGCTGGCCAGCTCTTCGAACAGATCGAGGTCGCGCAGAATCAGTGCGCTCTTGGTGATGATGCTGACCGGATGGCGATAGCGCAGCAGAATCTCCAGCGCCTGGCGCGTCAACTGGTGCTCACGTTCGATCGGCTGATAGCCGTCCGTGTTGATGCCCAGTGCAATGGGCTTCGGCACGTAACCCGGCTTGCTCAGTTGTTCCTCGAGACGCTCGGCCAGGTTGGTCTTGGCGATCAGCCTGGTCTCGAAATCGATGCCCGGTGACAGGTCCCAGTAAGCGTGGCTGGGCCTTGCGAAACAATAGATGCAACCATGTTCGCAGCCCCGGTAGGGATTCACCGAACGGTCGAAGCCCACATCCGGCGAGTTGTTGCGGCTGATCACCGTCTTCGCCAACTCCTGGCGAACTTCAGTGACGAAGGTCTGCGGCGTCTGCTCCTGGTACCAACCATCGTCCTCGGCCTCGCTGCTGGTGGGTGCGAAGCGGTTGTTGGGCTTGCTGGCGGTGCCGCGTCCGCGGGGGGCTGTGATTGGATTCATGATGCAGGCTCGATAACTGTATATAAACACAGTATTCGTTTTATCCACATCGACACAAGTCACCTTCGTCGCCGCGCCATGCCGATGCGGCGGCGGAGCGCTGAGGTTGCCTGAACCGTTCGTCGCCTTCCGCGGTCGCATTTGCACACACCTTCGCTTCCTGCCGTGCCGGAGCCCCCATGCCGCCCGTATCGATCTTCGCCTCGCCTCGCCTTGTCGCGGCCTCGCTGGCTGTCGCGCTGCTGGCCGGCTGTGCCGATGAGGCACCACCCGAGCCGCAGCACCCACGGGTCAAGGTGGCTACCGTGAGCCAGATCGACTACGCGGCCGATGCCACGCTGACCGGCGATATCCAGGCACGGGTGCAGACCGACCTGTCGTTCCGTATCGGCGGCAAGATCACCGAGCGCCTGGTCGATGTCGGCGACAGCGTGCAGGCTGGCCAGGTGCTGGCGCGCCTCGACCCGCAGGATCAACGCAACGCGGTGCGTTCCGCCGAGGCCGCCGCCGAAGCCGCGCGGGCCCAGGTAAAACTGAGTGCAGCCAACCTCTGGCGCCAGCAGCAATTGCTGCCCAAGGGCTACACCAGCCGCAGTGAATACGACAGCGCCCTGGCCAGCGACCGCAGTGCACGCAACAGCCTGGCCGCAGCCGAAGCACAGCTGGCCGACGCCCGTGAACAAAGCGGTTACACCGAACTGCGCACCGAGAGCGATGGGGTAATCACCGCCCGCCAGGCCGAGGTCGGCCAGGTCGTGCAGGCGGCCACGCCGATCTTCGGCCTGGCCCGTGAAGGTGAGCGCGACGCGGTATTCAACGTTTTCGAAGCGCTGCTGGTCGAGCCTGGCCAGGCGCTGCGCGTCAGCCTGCTGGACAACCCGGATGTCAGCGCCGAAGGCAAGGTTCGCGAGGTCAACCCTCAGGTCTCGGCGCAGAGCGGCACGGTGCAGGTCAAAGTCGGCCTGGAGCAGGTACCGCCGGCGATGACCCTGGGCGCGACGGTCAGTGCGCATGTGCGCAACCCGGCCAGCCGCAGCGTCGAGCTGCCCTGGTCGGCACTCACCAAGGCCGAGCACGAGCCGGCGGTCTGGCGACTGGGCGATGGCGACATCGCGCAGTTGCATCCCGTGCAGGTCGGCCGCTACCTGACCGACAAGGTGATCATCCGCGCTGGTCTGCAAGATGGCGATCGCGTGGTGATGGCCGGCGGGCAGCTGCTGCATCCGGGCCAGAAAGTGGAAATCGCCGAAGCGCGCGAGCAGGAAAATCAACCATGAAGCGCTCCATAGGTATCGCCCTGCTCGCCGCACTGCTCCTGGCAGGCTGCGCCGAGGAAGAAAAGCCCGAGCCGATTCGCCCGGTGCTGTACACCGAGGTGCAGCAGCAGAACCAGCAGGTTCTTGGCCGTTTCGCCGGCACCATCGAGGCCCGGGTGCAGAGCACCCTGGGCTTCCGGGTTGGCGGTCGCGTGGCCCAGCGCCTGGTGGATGCCGGTGCCGAGGTGAAGGCCGGAACCACCCTGGCCACCCTCGACCCCACCGATCAGCAGAACGCCCTGCGCGCCAGCGAAGGTGATCAGGCGCGCAGCGAGGCGCAGTGGATCAACGCCCAGACCAATGCCCGGCGCCAGCAGGAACTGTTCGACCGAGGCGTCGGCGCCAAAGCGGTGCTGGAGCAGGCACAGACCGAACTGAGCAGCGCCCGCAGCAGCCGCGACCAGGCCGCAGCCGCCACCCGGCAGGCCCGCGACCGACTCGCCTACGGCAACCTGAGCAGCGAATTCGACGCGGTGGTGACCGCCTGGCACGTGGAGGCTGGCCAGGTGGTCGGCGCCGGGCAGGAGGTCGTGACGCTGGCTCGGCCCGACGTCAAGGAAGCGGTTTTCGACCTGCCCGTGGAACTGGCCGATGCCCTGGACGACCAGGTGCAGTTCAACATCGCCTCCCAGCTCGACCCGAGCATCGCCACCCGCGGCCAACTGCGCGAGCTGGGCCCCCGTGCGGACGCCGCGACCCGTACCCGACGCGCGCGCCTGAGCCTGGAAGACACCCCTCCCGGCTTGCGCCTGGGCACCGCGGTGGCCGTCAGCCTGACCCGTGAACAGAAGCCGCGCAGCCTGCTGCCGGCCAGCACCCTGCAGGAAGTCGACGGCCAGACCCGCGTGTGGGTCATCGACACGGCAGCGAAAACCGTGCACCCGCGCGCCGTGCAGGTAGTCGGCCGCGAGGGCGAACAGATCAGCGTCGAGGGCCTGGCGGCTGGCGACAAGGTAGTCAGTGCCGGCTTGAGCGAGCTCAAGGACGGCCAGGCAGTACGCATTGATGAGGGCGTGGCACCATGAACCAGCAGGCGCCGCGCAAGAACGGCTTCAACCTCTCCGACTGGGCGCTGCGGCATCAGTCGTTCGTCTGGTACCTGATGTTCGTGTCCCTGCTCATGGGGGTGATCTCCTACATGAACCTGGGCCGCGAGGAAGACCCCTCCTTCACCATCAAGACCATGGTCATCCAGACCCGCTGGCCGGGCGCCACGGTGGACGAGACCCTTAGCCAGGTCACCGACCGCATCGAGAAGAAGCTCGAGGAACTGGACTCCCTGGACTACGTGAAGAGCTACACGCGGCCCGGTGAATCGACCGTCATGGTGTTCCTGCGCGACACCACCAAGGCCGGCGATATCGACGGCATCTGGTACCAGGTGCGCAAGAAGATCGACGATATTCGCGGCGAGTTCCCCCAGGGCCTGCAGGGCCCGTCGTTCAACGACGAATTCGGCGACGTGTTCGGCTCCATCTACGCCTTCACCGGTGATGGCCTGAGCATGCGTGCCCTGCGCGATTACGTCGAACAGGTGCGCGCCGAGATCCGCAGCGTGCCCGACCTCGGCAAGGTGCAGATGGTCGGCCAGCAGAACGAAGTGTTCTACCTCAATTTCTCGACCCGCAAACTGGCTGCCCTGGGCATCGATCAGAGCCAGGTGATCCAGAGCCTGCAGGCACAGAACGCAGTAACGCCTTCCGGGGTGATCGAGGCCGGCCCGGAGCGCATTTCCGTACGCACCAGCGGCCAGTTCGCCTCGGAAGCCGACCTGCGCAACGTCAACCTGCGCCTGGACGACCGTTTCTATCGGCTCACTGATATCGCCGAGATCAGCCGTGGCTACGTCGACCCGCCGCAGTCGTTGTTCCGCTTCGACGGCAAGCCGGCCATCGGCCTGGCCATCGCCATGCGCGACGGCGGCAATATCCAGACCTTCGGCAAGGCCCTGCACACGAAAATGGATGAGCTGACCGCCGACCTGCCGGTGGGCGTCGGCGTGCATGTGGTGTCCGACCAGGCCGAAGTGGTGGAGGAAGCGGTCAGCGGCTTCACCCGCGCCCTGTTCGAAGCCGTGCTGATCGTCATGCTGGTGAGCTTCGTCAGCCTCGGCATTCGTGCCGGCCTGGTGGTCGCCTGCTCGATCCCATTGGTGCTGGCCATGGTCTTCATGTTCATGGAGTACAGCGGTATCACCATGCAGCGGATTTCCCTGGGCGCACTGATCATCGCCCTCGGATTGATGGTCGATGACGCCATGATCACCGTGGAAGTGATGGTCACCCGCCTGGAAAAGGGCGACTCGCTGCATGACGCCGGCACCTTCGCCTACACCTCCACGGCATTCCCGATGCTCACCGGTACCCTGGTGACGGTGGCCGGCTTCGTGCCCATCGGCCTCAACGCCAGCTCGGCTGGCGAATACACCTTCACCCTGTTCGCGGTGATCGCCGTGGCGCTGTCGCTGTCCTGGCTGGTGGCGGTGGTGTTCGCGCCCGTTATCGCCGTGCACATTCTGCCCAAACGCATGAAGGCCAAGGAAAGCGGCCCGGGACGCATCGCCCGCGCCTTCGACAAGGGCCTGCTGCTGGCCATGCGGCACCGCTGGTGGACCATCGGCCTGACGATAGCCATGTTCGCCGCGTCCCTGGCAGGCATGACCCTGGTGCAGAGCCAGTTCTTCCCCGCTTCGGATCGCCCGGAGATTCTCGTCGACCTGAACCTGCCGCAGAACGCCTCGATCAACGAAACCCGCGCCCAGGTCGACCGCCTCGAAGCCAGCCTCAAGGACGATCCCGATATCGCTCGCTGGAGCACCTACATCGGCCAGGGCGCGCTGCGCTTCTACCTGCCGCTGGATCAGCAACTGCAGAACCCGTTCTACGCCCAGCTGGTGATCGTCAGCCAGGACATCGACGCCCGTGATCGGCTGGTCGGCAAACTGAAGAAGCGCCTGCGCGAGGACTTCGTCGGCATCGGCAGCTTCGTCCAGCCGCTGGAGATGGGCCCGCCGGTGGGTCGGCCGATCCAGTACCGGATCAGCGGCGCGGATGTCGACCAGGTGCGCAAGCACGCCCTGGAACTGGCGGCGCTGCTCGACAAGAACCCGGACATCGGCGAGATGGTCTACGACTGGAACGAGCCAGGCAAGGTGCTGCGCATCGACATCGCCCAGGACAAGGCGCGCCAGTTCGGGTTGTCGTCGGAAGACGTCGCCAACCTGCTGAACAGCATCGTCAGCGGCACCACGGTCACCCAGGTCAAGGACGATATCTACCTGATCGACGTGATCGGCCGGGCCGAAGACAGCGAACGCAGTTCACCGCAGACCCTGGAGAACCTGCAGATCGTCACCCCGAGCGGCGTGGCCGTCCCGCTGCGTGCGTTCGCCACCGTCGGTTACGAGCTGGAACAGCCGCTGGTGTGGCGCCGCGACCGCAAGCCGACCATCACCCTCAAGGCGGCCGTGGTCAGCGAGATCCAGCCGACCGATCTGGTCGCCGACCTGGCGCCGGATATCCAGAAATTCTCAGACGAGCTACCCACTGGCTACAGCGTGGCCACCGGCGGCACGGTGGAGGAAAGCGGCAAGGCCCAGGGCCCGATCGCCAGCGTGCTGCCCCTGATGCTGTTCCTGATGGCCACCTTCCTGATGATCCAGCTGCACAGCGTGGCGAAGACCTTCCTGGTATTCAGCGTGGCGCCATTGGGGCTGATCGGCGTGGTGCTGGCGCTGGTGCCCACCGGCACGCCCATGGGCTTCGTGGCCATCCTCGGCATCCTGGCGCTGATCGGCATCATCATCCGCAACTCGGTGATTCTGGTGACCCAGATCGACGAGTTCGAGCGTGGCGGCGACTCGCCGTGGCAGGCCGTCATCGACGCCACCCAGCACCGCCGCAGGCCAATCCTGCTGACCGCCGCTGCCGCCAGCCTGGGCATGATCCCCATCGCCCGCGAAGTGTTCTGGGGGCCAATGGCCTACGCGATGATCGGCGGCATCTTCAGCGCCACGCTGCTGACCCTGCTGTTCCTGCCAGCCCTGTACGTGGCCTGGTACCGCATCGAGGAGCCGAACGATGAGCAGCGGGAGAATGCACAGGTGTGAGTGATAACTGACCCGTCGCGCGCATGGCGCGCGCCACCAATAAGCCTGTGTTCATTCAGCAAGATCAGCGGTGCTCGGTAGGCCCTTCGTGCGCATGGCGCACTCCCACAGGGGATTTGTGGACGGCACACAATGTGCTGTCGAACGCGAACTCTGTGGGAGCGGGCCATGCCCGCGAAAAACCACAAGCCTAGAGCCAGACCGCATTCCAAAACGGGTAGTCACCCACCCGCCTGACCAGACCGGCACGCAGCGGATTGCTCACGATATAACGCGCGACACCAAGCAGATCCTCCTCTGCCCGGAGGCCATGATCGTGGAAGCCCGCCTGCCAGATTCCCTTTGCCCTGCCGACGTTCTTCCCAGCCAACCGACTGCTGGATGACTTCAACCGATTGATCAGCGCAGCAAGACTGTCCGCCTCCCCGAGCTGAACCAGCCAGTGCACATGATCCGGCATCAGCACCCAGGCGAGCATGCGGCTATCGCGCAGAAGCATTGGCGTCTCAAAGCAGCGCGCTGCGGCACAGCCAGCGGCGAAATGGCTGAACACCGGCTGGCGGTCACGGGTGATGGTGGTGATCAGATAGGCCATTGCGGGGCAGGAAGCTCGGCCTCTGCGCAAAGCGCGATAACCCGGTTTCGATGACATCAGCATGAATCGACCTCCGTGTTGATTCAGATGCCAGTGTAGTGCTCGCTACCTATTCGCGCGCATGGCGCGCTCCCACAGGTAAGTTGTGAGCCCCGCGAGACCTGTGGGAGCGGGCCATGCCCGCGAACGATCTTCAGCTACCCCCGTGCCCGCTTGAGCCGGTAGGCGAACTGGGCGCGGCTGAGCCCCAGCAGGCGAGCGGCAGCCGCCAGGTTGCCGGCATTGCGCTGCAGCGCCTGCTCCAGCAGCTGATTTTCCAATGCCTCCAGCGACAGGCTGGCCTCCGGTAGATCCGGGCAGCCGAGGCGGGTCAGCAGGTCCGTTTGCCGGTCGAGCTCATGATTCTGCACCAGGCGCCCCTGCTGCAGCACCGAGTAGAACTCGGCAGGCAACTCCTCATCGCGAAACAGGTGGTTGAGGTCGATCGCCGCCCCCTCGTTGCTGGCGATCACCCCCCGCTCGATGAGGTTCTGCAGCTCGCGGATGTTGCCGGGAAAATCGTAGTTGAGCAGCGCCTTGATGCCGCGCATGGTCAAGCCGACCGGTGTACGTCCATAGCGCTCGCAATAACGGCGCATAAAGAAGTCCACCAATAGGGGGATGTCGTCGCGGCGCTCACGCAGCGGCGGAATGTGGATCGGGTAGACGTTGAGCCGGTAGTAGAGATCCTCGCGAAACTCGCCCCGGCGCACGGCGGCGCGCAGATCCACATTGGTCGCCGCGATCACCCGCACGTCGACGTTGATGACCGAGGTACCACCGACCCGCTCGATCTCGCGTTCCTGCAGAGCCCGTAGCAGCTTGCCCTGCCCCGGCAGGCTGAGGCAGGCGACCTCGTCGAGAAACAGCGTGCCGCCCTGGGCGCGCTCGAAGCGACCGGCACGCGAGTGGCTGGCGCCGGTGTAGGCGCCGCGCTCGACACCGAACAATTCCGCCTCGATGAGGCTCTCGGCGATGGCCGCGCAGTTGAGGGCGACGAAAGGCCCGTCGCGCCGCTCGCTCATGCGGTGCAGGTTGCTGGCGAACAACTCCTTGCCCACCCCCGACTCGCCACCGAACAGCACCGTGGCCGGGGTACGCGCTACCCGCTGCAATGACTGATAGGCAGCGTTGAAGGCCGCCGAGGCACCGATCATGCGGCCCTCATCGCTTTCCGCCGTGGCGGCTGACAACGGCTGATAGGGCGCGCGATCCAGCCGGCAGTGCTCGCCCTCGTCAGCGGACGCGTTCAGGTAACGCAGATCCTCCTCCACATCGCCCCACAGCTCGGCGGTCTTGCCCAGCACCCGGCATACCTGATGGCCCATGGCCCGGCACTCCACCTCGCGAAAGACCACCAGACGGCCGAACAGGCCGCTTACATAACCGGTGGCATAACCGATTTCCATCCAGCAGGCAGGATCGTTGCCGATGCCGTAGGCGGCGATGTGTTCATCGTCCTCGTGGGCGTGATGCCAGAGAAACTCGCCGTCGTAGTGGCCACGGTCGACGTCGAACTCGAAGTGCACCGGCTCCACCTTGACCATGCCCTCGAGCCCGTGAAGGCGAATGCCGGCAGCGAAGATCGACGCCGGTTCGGCGCCGCCCCAACGTTGCTGCACCAGGCGAGCGTCCCGGGCACCGGACAGGTAACCCGCACGCGTCAGCAGGCCACGCGCGCGCTCCAGGCCGAGGCTGTCGATCAGCTCGCGCCGCAATGCGCCCAGCGCCTCGCAGTGCAGCAACACCATGCGCTGGTCGTTGAGCCAGATGCGCCCGTCCCCCGGCGAGAAGAACAGGCACTCGGTCAGGTCGCGCAGGGTCGGTGCGTTCTGCCAGTCGAGCGCATCGCTGGCGCCACGGTAATGAGGCGTCTCGATATTGCTCAGAGCGTTCAGGGAAATGCGATGAGGATCGGGCATGACTACGGCTCCGCACGTGCGCAATTCATCAATTCGGAACCGACGAGACCACTTCGCAGCTGCTCATTTGCGAATTTTCACAGACCTTGAAGCGCCTTGAAAAACACGTCCCGAAACCGATGAATGCATCCAATTTATTGAAATTATTGTGGATTTCTACGCAGCCCAGACGCCTACGAATATCTGGGCACGCTCTTTGCGATAGGCCTCAGGCCCACTGGCAAATCACTTAAAACAACAATACTCCAAGGAGACACCATGTCTCGACTGCCGCAATCGCAATCGACGCACGCCTTGCTGGATGAAGGGCTCTGGGAAGGCAAGCTGTTCTCTGGTGCCTGGCAAGCACCGCTGGCCGGTGGCCGCACCGCCGTCATCGAGCCGGCCACGGGTCATTGCCTGACCATTACCGGGGAAGCCCGGGCCGAAGACATCACCCAGTCTGCCGCCAGCGCAGCCCGCCACCAGGCGGCCTGGGAGGCGGTCGCCCCACGCCAGCGGGCGGATATATTCCTGCGCGCTGCACAGGTGCTGCAGGCGCATGCCGACGAGTGCGCGCTGTTCATCGCCCGCGAAACCGGCGGCATTCTGCTCAAGGCTCACCATGAAGTTCGCGAAGCGGTGTTGTTCCTGCAACTGGCCGCCGGGCAGGTGATGCAACCGCACGGCCTGGTGCTGCCGAGCAACTCTGGCACGCTGTCCTACGCACGGCGCTTGCCCCACGGCGTGGTCGGGGTGATTTCACCGTTCAACTTCCCGCTGATCCTGTCCATTCGCTCTGTCGCAGCAGCTCTCGCCGCCGGCAATGCGGTGGTGCTCAAGCCTGATCCACAGACGCCGATCAGTGGTGGTTTCCTGATCGCCCGCCTGTTCGAAGAGGCCGGCCTGCCCGCGGGTGTGCTGCATGTGCTGCCCGGCGGCGCCCATACCGGGGCTGCGCTGTGTGCCGATCCCCACGTGCGGATGATCGCCTTCACCGGCTCCACGGCAGCAGGGCGCAAGGTGGCGGAAACCGCCGGGCGAAACCTGAAGAAGGTCGCTCTGGAGCTGGGCGGCAAGAACCCGTTGATCGTTCTCGAAGACGCCGATCTGGAGCGCGCCCTGAGCTGCGCCAGCTGGGGCGCCTTCCTGCATCAGGGGCAGATCTGCATGGCCAGCGGGCTGATTCTGGTGCATGAATCGCTGGTCGAGCGCTTCGTCGAGGGGCTGGTCGAGCGTACACGGCGGCTGCGCGTCGGTGACCCCGCCAGCGGCGAGGTGGAGCTCGGCCCGATGATCAACGAGAACCAGCTCGTGCGTGCCCACCAGATGGTGCTCGACAGCGTAGGCGCCGGTGCCAGGCTGCAGATCGGCGGTCGTTACGAGGGCCTGTTCTACCAGCCCACCGTGCTCAGTCATCTCAAACCGGGCATGCCGGCCTTCGACCGCGAACTCTTCGGGCCGGTGGCTTGCGTGGCCAGCTTCGCCAGCGACGAAGAGGCCATCGAACTGGCCAACCGCAGCGAATACGGGCTCGCCGCAGCAGTGATCTCCCGTTCCGTTGGCCGCGCCATGAGCCTGGGGGCAAGGCTCGACTGCGGCATGCTGCATATCAACGACCAGACCGTGAATGACGACTGCGTCAACCCGTTCGGTGGGCGTGGCAACTCGGGCAACGGCAGCAGCATGAACGGCCCGGCCAACTGGGACGAGTTCACCCAATGGCAATGGGTGACGGTCAAGGAAACCCCGCCGCAGTACCCCTTCTGAGTCGCATCGCTCCAGACACCAGACAAGAACAACAAAAAGGAAATGACATGAACCTGAGCGGCAAGACCTTCGCGGTGACGGGCGTATCGTCCGGCATCGGCGCGGAAACCGCGCGACTGCTGCGCTTCCACGGCGCCCGCGTCATCGGCCTGGATCGCAACCCGCCACACCTGACCCTGGACGGTTTCATCGAGGTCGATCTCGCAGCGGTGGCGAGCATCGACCGCGCGGTGGCGCAATTGCCCGGGCAACTCGATGGCCTGTGCAACGTCGCCGGCGTGCCCGGCACCGCCAATCCGGCCCTGCTGGCGCGGGTCAATTACCTCGGCCTGCGCCACCTGAGCGTGGCCCTGCTGCCGCGCCTCGTCGTCGGCGGCAGCATCGTCAACGTGGCGTCGATTCTCGGCGCGCAGTGGCCCGAGCGGCTGGCGGCGCACAAGGCCCTGGCTGCCACCGAGAGCTTTGCCGCTGGCGAGGCCTGGCTGGCCGAACATCCACTGCCGGCGAACGGTAGTTACCAATACTTCAAGGAGGCGCTGATCGTCTGGAGCCTGGTACAGGCTCAACCCTGGTTCCTCGCCCATTCGGTACGCATGAACTGCGTGGCGCCGGGCCCGGTGTTCACCCCGATCCTTGGCGATTTCGTCGAGATGCTCGGCCAGACCCGCGTCGAAGCCGATGCCCATCGCATCAAGCGGCCGGCCTACCCGGACGAAGTCGCTGCGGCGATCGCCTTCCTCTGCGCCGACGAGGCGCGCTGGATCAACGGCGTCAACCTGCCCGTCGATGGCGGGCTGGCATCCACCTATGTCTGAGCGGCGGAGGCGCTCGGCATTGTTCTAGCCCTGGTCGCCCGCTGGGCGGTCATCAAGTCCGACAACAAGAATAATGAGGATCGACATGAACCAAACACAGCATTGCGTCAAAGCATCCCTGCTGGCGTTCGCCGTCAGCATGAACATCGCTGCGCCGGCTCAGGCTGCGCAAATCGACCTGGGCTCCAGTGACTGGCAACTGCGCTGGGACAACACGCTGAAATACAGCCAGGCCTGGCGCTTGCACGGCGCTGACAATCGCCTGACCGACGCCTCGACGGCAGGCGGGTTGTATCCATCGATCCAGGGGCAGGGTGACAAGAACTTCAGTCGAGGGCTGGTCTCCAATCGCCTCGACATCCTATCCGAGGTGGATCTCAGCCATCAGAACTACGGCATGCGGGTGAGCGGCGCGGCCTGGTATGACCATATCTACAATCAGGACACCGACAGCAGCGAACAGCCGCGTTTTCTCTCCGACACCCGTGAACTGCACGGCCGTGATGCCGAACTGCTCGACGCCTTCGTTTATCTGCGCGGCGATTTGGGCGAGGTGTCCCAAGGCGTGCTGCGTCTTGGCCGGCACAGCCTGGTGTATGGCGAAAGCCTGTTCTACGGCGGCAATGGCATCGGCGCGGCGCAGGGGCCGACCGACGTGGTCAAGCTGCTCAGTGTGCCGGGCACGCAGTTCAAGGAAATCCTGCGCCCGGTCAACCAGATATCCGGCCAGTTGCAGATCAATCCGCAGCTGTCGATTGGTGCCTACTACCAGTTCGACTGGGAGCGCTCCAGCCTGCCGGGTGCCGGTAGCTACCTGAGTGACAGCGATGCCATCGGCGAGGGCTCGGGTGACCTGCAGCAGGTGTTCGGCAACCGCACCGTGCACGGCAAGGACATCGAGGCGCGCAACGGCGGCCAGGGTGGCATGCAAATCCGTTTCAAACCCGAGGGTACCGAGCTGGAGCTGGGGCTGTACGCGGCCAAGTACCACGACAAGGCGCCAAGTGGCCTGTACGCCTACATCGACGGTCCGGCTGCAGCCGCCACCGGCCTGCCGATTCTCGGCGAGTACCGGCAGGTGTTGGCCGAGGACATCAAGACCGTTGGCGCCAGTTTCTCCACCGCCTATGGCGACTTCAACTTCGCGGGCGAGACCTCGATACGCTGGGACGCGCCATTGGTCAGCAACCTGCAGGTGGTCGCGCCGGGACAACTGGCCGACAACGCCGACGATGCGCTCTACGCCAAGGGCCGCACGGCACACGTCAACCTCTCGACCATCTACCTGCTGCCGCCTTCGGCACTCTGGGACGGCGGCTCGGTGCTGGCCGAGCTGGCCTGGAACCGCACCCTGAGCGTCACCGACAACCGCGCCGCCCTGGATGGCAACACCACCCGCGACGCCACGGCGCTGCGCGTGCTCGCCGAGCCGGCGTACTTCCAGGTGGCAGACGGCGTCGACCTGAGCGTGCCGATCGGCATCGGGATGGTGCTCGATGGGCGCTCGTCGGCGGTCAGCAAGTCCGGCTTCGGCAACAGCCATGCGGGCGACTGGAGCGTCGGGCTCAAGGCCACCTATCTGCAGCGCTGGGAGGCGGGCCTCAACTACGTGAATTTCTTCGGCGCCACGGGTGCCGGCCTGAACGAGGCAGGGGATTTCAGTTACCAGCAGTCGCTGGCCGACCGCGACTTCGTCTCCCTGTACGTGAAAACGACTTTTTAAGAACAAGAAAAAAGGTGCGATTCCATGCAAAAGACTCTCTGTATCTCGTCGCTGCTCAGCCTCGCTCTGCTGGGCAGCGGGCTTTCCCAGGCTGCCGTATCCCCCGAGCAGGCTGCCCGCCTGAAAAGTGAACTCACGCCGATGGGCGCCGAGCGCAGCGCCAACGCCGATGGCAGCATCCCCGCGTGGAGCGGTGGCGTCACTCAGGTAGCCGCCGGCTTCAAGAGCGGTGACAAGCGCCCGGACCCCTTCGCCGGGGAAAAGCCGCTCTATAGCATCACCGCTGCCAATCTCGAGCAGTACGCCACGCAACTGGCCGAGGGTACGCAGGCATTGCTGCGCAAATACCCGGACTATCGCCTGGATGTCTACCCGACCCATCGCAGCGCTGCGGCGCCGCAATGGGTGTATGACAACACCTTCGCCAATGCCTCCCGCGCTAACCTCGATGTGGCCAGCGAACAGGTCAGTGGCGCCTACGGCGGAATCCCCTTCCCGATCCCACAGAACGGCGCCGAGGTGCTGTGGAACTACCGCCTGTCCTGGCAGGGCGGCGACACCATCAGCTCGCCTTTCGATACCTGGCTGATGACCGCTGGTGGCCGCAAGGTGCAAGCCACACGCGCCCAGTACACCTACCAGTTCCCCTACTACTTCGAGGAAGGCAACCTGGAGAGCTTCAAGGGCAAGTACATGTGGGGCAAGCTCTACACCGAGTTGCCGTCGTCCAAGGCTGGCGAGGGGCTGATGACGCACTGGGACACCGACCCGTCGGCCCGCGCCGCCTGGCAGTACCTGGTTGGCCAGCGGCGCGTGCGGCGTGCGCCGAACATCGCGTACGACACGCCGGACTTCGTGACCTCAGGCGTGGGCCTGTTCGACGAGGCGTTCATGATTTTCGGGCCAACCGACCGGCATGACCTCAAGCTGGTGGGCAAGAAAGAACTGCTGGTGCCCTACAACAACAACCGCGCCGGGCTCGCCACGAGCGACGAACTGGTACAGCCCAAATTCCTCAATCCGGATCTGGTGCGCTGGGAGAAGCATCGCGTCTGGGTCGTCGAGGCCACGCTCAAGGATGGCAAGCGCCACGTGGTGCCACGGCGAACCTACTACATCGATGAAGACTCCTGGCAGGTGCTGCTCGTGGACGGCTACGACGCTCAGAGCCGCCTGGTTCGCCAGCTCTACAGCCTGACCCTGCTGGCGCCCGACCTGCCGGCACTGACCGCTCAGGTCATGTGGGGCAGCTACAACCTCGACACCGGCGCCTACTTCCTCAACTCCTCCAGCAACGATCTTGGCGTGCAGTACCAGAAGGTCGCGCGACCGGCAGCCTCGTTCTTCACCCCCGACGCGATGGCCAACTCCAGCATCCGTTGACCCGCTGGCGAGTGCGGCGCTCAGGGCGTCGCACTCAGGAGATTCGCCTATGAAACGCCTATGCAACTGGTCGGTCGGGCTGTGCCTGGCTGGCTGCTTAACAGCGCCATTACTGGCAGCTCCCGTGGTTCTGGACACACCTGCACTGCAGAACGTGCGCGCCGAGCGCTCGGCGATCCTCGGCCTGGCCCGCGCCGGTGAGCGTCTGGTAGCGGTCGGTGAGCGCGGCACGGTACTGCTCTCCGATGACGCCGGGCGCAGTTGGCGCCAGGCCAAGGTGCCAGTGAGCGTCAGCCTGACCGCCGTGCAGTTCGTCGATGCACAACGTGGCTGGGCCACCGGTCATCTTGGCGTGGTGCTGCACAGCGAGGACGGCGGCGAGACCTGGCACAAGCAGCTCGATGGCATCCAGGCCGCGCGCCTGGCGCTGGCCGCTGCCGAGTCCAGCGGCGATCAGCGCCTGCTCGACGAGGCCCGCAGGCTGGTGCAAGACGGCCCGGACAAACCTTTCCTCGACCTGTACTTCAGCGATGCACGGCGCGGCTTCGTGGTCGGTGCCTACAACCTGATCCTGCATACACAGGACGGCGGACTGAGCTGGCAACCCTGGATGAGCCGCCTGGACAACCCCAGCGGTCTGCACCTTTACGCCATTCGAGCGCAGGGCGAAAACCTGTTCATCGCAGGCGAGCGAGGCCTGCTGTTGCGCTCGACCGATGCCGGGAACTCCTTCCAGGCCCTTGCATCGCCCTACGAGGGCAGCTTCTTCGGTCTGCTCGCGGGGCGCGGCGGCGAGCTGTTGGCCTTTGGCCTGCGGGGTAACGCCTGGCTGTCGCAGGACAGCGGTGAGCACTGGCGAGCCTTGCCGAGCCCGATCCAGTCCAGTTTCGTGGCGGGTCTGGCGCTGGATGACGGCCGCCTGCTGCTCGCCAGCCAGGACGGCGAGCTGGTGCACGTCGCCCAACAGAGCATCGAACCCCTCGGCCGACTATCTGGCAGTGCCATCGCCAGCCTTGCCGAGAGCGCGGAGGGCCAGTTGCTGGGCGCCGGCCTTGGCGGCGTGCGTGCACCGCTGACCATTCCCTGAACCGCGTGCCACAGATCAAGCAGTAGGAGCACGACATGCAATACGAGAATCTGCCGAGCACGGAACACACCGTGACGGCCCGCCTGGAAGACTTCGACCCGCACAGCGGCAACCGGGTGGAACGAGGCATCTTCAACAACCGGCCGTGGATCATTCTGGTCTGCCTGGTAGTGACCCTGTTGCTGGGATGGCAAGCCACGCGCATCGAGATCAACGCCAGCTTCGAGAAGACCATCCCCACCGGCCACCCCTACATCGCCAACTTCCTGGCGGCGCGCAGCGAACTGAGCGGCCTGGGCAACTCGCTGAGGATCGCCGTGGAGGTCAAGGATGGCGACATATTCGAGCGCGGCTACCTGGATACGCTGGCCAAGCTCAACGACGAGTTGTACCTGCTGCCTGGCGTCGACCGGCCCTACATGAAGTCGCTGTGGACGCCGACCACGCGCTGGACGGCGGTGACCGAGGAAGGCCTCGATGGCGGCACGGTGATTCCCGACGACTATGACGGCTCGCCGGCGAGCATCGAGCAGATCCGCGCCAATGTCGCCCGCTCCGGCGAGATCGGCCAGTTGGTGGCGGCCAATTTCAAGTCCAGCGTGATCCTCCTGCCGCTGCTCGACATCAACCCGCAGACCGGCGCGGCACTCGATTACGGCGAGCTGTCCCGGCAGCTGGAGGCGCTGCGCGACAAGTACCAGAGCGACACGCTGCAGATCCACATCACCGGCTTCGCCAAGATCATCGGCGACCTGATCGAAGGCCTGGGGCAGATGGCGCTGTTCTTCCTCGCCGCGGTGCTGGTGACCGTGGCGGTACTCTACGGCTACACCCGCTGCCTGCGTAGCACGCTGATCGTGGTGACCTGCTCGCTGGTGGCGGCGCTCTGGCAGGTGGGCCTGCTGGCCAGCCTGGGCTATCCGCTCGATCCCTATTCGGCGCTGGTTCCCTTTCTGATCTTTGCCATTGGCATGAGCCACGGCGCGCAGAAGATGAACGGCATCATGCAGGACATCGGCCGCGGCACCCACCGCGTGATCGCGGCGCGCTACACCTTCCGACGCCTGTTCGCGGCGGGGGTCACTGCACTGCTCTGCGACTTGGTGGGCTTTGCCGTGCTGCTGGTGATCGACATCCAGGCCATCCGCGACCTGGCCATCGCCGCCAGCCTGGGGGTGGCGGTGCTGGTCTTCACCAACCTGATCCTGCTACCGGTTCTGCTCAGCTATCTCGGCGTAAGCCCGAAAGCCGCCCAGCGCAGCCTGAAAACCGAGCAGGCCGAGCGAGCCGGCAACGGTGGCAACCCGCTCTGGCCGCTGCTGGTGCGCTTCACCGATCGCCCCTGGGCGTTGGTCGCCATCGCCGCAGGCCTCGCGCTGGCGGTGCTCGGTTTCGCGGTCAGCCTGCACCTGAAGATTGGCGACCTCGACCCGGGCGCACCGGAGCTGCGGGCCGACTCGCGCTACAACCGTGATGCGCTGTTCATGACGCAGAACTACGGCGCCAGCTCGGACATCTTCGTGGTCATGGTACGCACCGGAGAAGACCAGTGCACCCGTTACCCGACCCTGGCCGCCGTGGACGAACTGGCCACCCGCCTGGAGCAACTGCCCGGCGTGGAGGCGACCAACTCCATGGCCGAGTTGAGCAAGATCGCCGGAGTCGGCTACAACGAGGGCAACCTCAAATGGTACGAGCTGGTACCCAACGACGGCGCCCTCGGCGCCGTGCAGACCCGCGCTCCCCGTGAGCTGTTCAATCAGGGTTGCTCGCTGCTGTCTCTGTACGTCTACCTGGCCGATCACAAGGCCGAAACCCTCGAACGGGTGGTCGCCACCAGCGAAGCCTTCATTGCCGAACGGCAGGTGGAAGGCACGCAGTTCATGCTCGCTGCGGGTAGCGCTGGGATCGAAGCAGCGACCAACATCGTGGTTGGTCAGGCCATGCGCGAGATGCTGTTCTGGGTCTACGGCGCGGTGGCGCTGCTCTGCCTGGTGACCTTCCGCAGCTGGCGCGCGACGCTCTGCGCGGTGCTGCCGCTGATGCTCACCTCGGTACTCTGCGAGGCGCTGATGGTGGCCCTGGGCATGGGCGTGAAAGTCGCCACGCTGCCGGTCATCGCTCTCGGTGTGGGCATCGGCATCGACTACGCCCTGTACGTGCTCAGCGTTCTGCTGGCGCGCCTACGCGCGGGTGACTCGCTGGCCAGCGCCTACCAACAGGCGCTGCTGTTCACGGGCAAAGTGGTGCTGCTGACTGGCGTCACCCTGTCGATTGCCGTCGCCACATGGGCGTTCTCGCCGATCAAGTTCCAGGCTGACATGGGCATCCTGCTGGCCTTCATGTTCCTGGTGAACATGCTGGGCGCGCTGATCCTGATGCCAGCGCTGGGCTGGCTCTTGCTGCCAAGAGGAAGCCGGCAAAAAGCGCCTGGCTGAGGCGTGATCTGCTGGCCAGGCGCGACAATTTCGCCACCCAGTACACATTGGCCGGGCGCCAGCTATCGGCCTCAGCGGTCGATCAGCGATACAAGCGCGGATGGCCGCCTGGTCAGCGCTCGCCACGCAGACGCCTGGGCCATTGTCCCGGATTCGCCTTTTCCAGAGATCGCGCTCAACGGGCGGAGCGCGGCTCGTAGGCCAACACGGCTTCTGCCAACTGCATGTCGCTGTAGGAGGCCAGCTCGGTGCGTTGCTGCAGTGCGACCAGCGCCGCCTCCAGCATCACGCCACGGATCTGCCCGTGACTACCGACGAAGGCGGCTGCATCGTCTCGAGCCAGCTTCAGCTTCTGGTCGATGCTGCTGCTCTCTTTGGATATTTCCTCGGCCAACTCGGTGCCTTCTCCCGGCTTGGTCGTGGTGAGGATCGGCACCAGAGTCGACAGCACGCCGTAGTAAGTCGTGCCTATCAACGGATTTTCGTCCAGCTCCGGCGCGACCCGAACCCAGGCCTGAGCCGGCAGCGTCGGCAACAAGGCGATCAGCAGCAGCGAAGCCTTGAGAGGCGTGCCGCGGCTCAATTCACCGCCACCTTGCTTTCGCTCGGCGCAGCCGGTTCGGCTCGCTTGGCGTACCGCTGAGCCAGCACCGCGCAAACCATCAGCTGGATCTGATGGAACAGCATCATCGGCAGAATCATCAGGCCGATGCTGCTACCAGCGAACAGCACCTGAGCCATGGGAACACCGGTGGCCAGACTCTTCTTCGAGCCGCAGAACAGGATGGTGATGCGATCCTCCATGTTGAAACCGCACCATTTGCCGAGCAGCGCGGTGATGCACAGCGCCAGCGCGAGCAGCAGGCAGCAGGCGAACACCAGCGCCGCCAGGGTCGGCCAGGAGACCTGATTCCACAGGCCTTCGACTACCGCCGCGCTGAACGCCGTGTAGACCACCAGCAGGATCGAACTCTGATCGACGTACTTGAGCCAATTCTTGTTGCGGCCCACCCAGGCACCGATCCAGCGTCGAGCGATCTGACCGAGGATGAAGGGCACCAGCAGTTGCAGGGTGATCTTGCCAATGGCGTCCAGGGTCGAACCGCCGCTGCCGTGTACGTCCATCAGCAAGGCCACCAGCAGCGGCGTGAGGAAAATGCCGAACAGGCTGGAGGCCGCCGCACTGCAGATCGCCGCAGGAATGTTGCCGCGCGCCAGGGACGTGAAGGCGATGGCCGACTGCACGGTGGCCGGCAGGGCGCATAGGTAAAGCATGCCCAGGTACAGCTCGGTGCCGATCATCGGCGACAGCAGCGGCTTGAGCGCCAGCCCCAGCAACGGGAACAGGATGAAGGTGCAGCTGAACACCAGCAGGTGCAGGCGCCAGTGGCCGGCACCGGCGACGATGGCCTCACGCGACAACTTGGCACCATGCAGGAAGAACAGCAGGGCGATGGCCAGGTTGGTGATCCAGCCGAACGCCACCGCGACCTCGCCCCTGACCGGCAGGAAGGTGGCGGTGAGGACGACGGCGATCAGGGTCAGGGTGAAGTTATCGGGCAGCAGACGGGAGCGGGCCATGGGCAGAATTCCAAGCGGATGAAGGCAAGCAGTTGCCATACATAGGCCTCCACTCTACCCTGAGCGTTGATTGCCGACTAACGCCATAAAGCCAGATCATGTCGCCAAACGGACAAAACACGATTGCCGAGCGCAGCGTTCCCCAGCTGGAGCGCCTGCCGCGGCCCCTCTATGCGCGCAATGAATCGCTGCGTCGTCAGACCGGAACCCCACGCCACAGCCACGCCTGGGTACAGCTGACCTATGCCATCCAGGGTGTACTGCACGTGCGCACGGCCGTCGGCAGCTTCGTGGCGCCCCCGCAACGGGCCATCTGGATTCCCGCAGGGCTGGAACATGAAGTGCTGAGCTCGCCGAACACCGAAATGCGCAGCCTCTATGTGGACGATGGCCATGTCGATCCGCTGCCCGGCAGTTGTCGCGTGCTTGGCGTGGATGCCCTGACCCGCGAGCTGATCCGCAGCTTCTGTGAATTGCCGGTCGAATACGACGAAGCGGGGCCCGACGGTCGCCTTGCCCAGGTGCTGCTCGACCGCCTGCGCATGGCGCCCGAAGTGCACCTGTCATTGCCGCTGCCGAGCGACCCGCGCCTGCGTACCTTGTGCAGCCGCCTGCAGAAAAAACCCGATGACGACCGCGCACTGGCGGCATGGGGCGAAAGCCTGGGGGTCTCGGAAAAGACCCTGAGCCGCCTGTTCCTGCGCGACACCGGGCTGACCTTCCGCGCCTGGCGCCAACGTCTGCGCCTGCTCGGCGCACTGACACCGCTGGAACAGGGCCAGCGCGTCACCGACGTGGCCCTGCTCTGCGGCTACGACTCCACCTCGGCTTTCATCGCCGCATTCCGCCAGCAATTCGGCGCCACGCCGGGGGAGTTCTTTCGACCATGATCGCGCTTTCATGGGCTACAGTGAGTCGATGGATAAACGCAGCAGCATGATTACCAAGGAAGGACAAATCATGAAGATCGAGCATATTCAGCGTCTCACGGACACCTTCGAAGCTCATGCTCAAAGGAGCGATGCCGGAGTCGAGTTCTGGTTGGCGCGCGATCTGCAACAGTTGCTGGGCTATGCAGAGTGGAGAAACTTCTCGACCGTCATATCCAGAGCCAAGGTGGCATGCGAGATTTCCGGCCACACCACCACGGACCATTTTGTTGCTGTCAACAAAATGGTCGACCTCGGATCAGGCAGCCAGCGGCAAGTCGACGATGTCATGCTGACCCGCTACGCCTGTTATCTGATCGCTCAGAATGGCGACTCACGCAAAGCAGAGATTGCCTTTGCGCAAACCTACTTTGCCATGCAGACCCGCAAGGCTGAACTGATCGAGCAGCACCTGCTAGATAGCGAGCGCGTTTCTGCCAGACACAAACTGACCAGCACGGAAAAAGAACTGTCTCAACTGAATCTATGAGCAGACTGGCGGCAATCAGAACTTTGGCATCATTCGCAGCAAGGGTGATCAGGCCTTGTTCAGCAAGTCGACCCAGGCGATGAAAGAGCTGTGGCAGGTACCGGAAAGCCGACCACTGGCGGACTTTGCGCCAACCATCATTCTGAAAGCGAAGGATTTTGCCGCAGAAATCACCATCTTCAATTCCCGGGAAAATCATCTGGACAGCGAGTCGAAGATATCGCACGAGCACATCACGAATAACGAAGCCGTGCGTAATACCTTACTGGAACGGGGTATTCGACCAGAACGGCTGGCGCCAGCTGAAGATGTGAAAAAGATCGAACGACGCCTGAGATCGGAACGGAAGAAAGGGCTGAAGAATCCTGACGCTCTGGATAATTGAAAACGCGCGACTACCGAGGCCGAAACCTCAGCAGTTCTTGCTCACTTGCAACGACGAGTAACCATGCTCGCCCAGCTCGCCACTGAGCACCAGCTGGCCTGCTACGGCCAGTTCGCGGGCGCGCCAGAACAGGAAGTAATCGGTGGCGAAGAAGCCGTCGGTACGCGCCATCACGTCAGCCATGACGCGGGCCAGTGGCTTGGGCTCGGTGCCGGCGTGACGCAGTAGAGCAGCGTCGATGAGCTGATAGTCCTCTGCGGCGAAAACCCCTGTCTGCCAGCGATGGATGTGACCGCCATCGGCCAGCACGGCGCGCCACTGTGCGGCCAGCGCTACACGACGCGCGGGCTCGACCGGGCGAGGTTTGGCCAGGGCGAACAACGCCTGGGGTGCGTGCATGGCCACCGCCTTGCGGCTCTGCACCCAGCTGTTACCGGTGCCGCAGACCACCTCGAGCAACAACACGTCACTGCCCTCCAGCGCATGTGCCACCCGCGCCAGCAGCAATTGCTCGCTGGCACTGTCGCCATGCCAGACGGTGACGGGGCGCGCCTGCCGGGAGAGGCCGGTGATCCACTGCGCATCGGCGGGCAGCCCAGCCGCGAAGTCTGGAACCGGCGTTACGTCCTCGGGCCACACCGCGCGCCAGAACGCCACACGTGCGGTACAGGGCGGCGCGTCGACATCGCCCAGCGGGCCAACCGCCAGGTCGTCACGCATGACCCGCAGCCCATCATCGGCAGCCTGCTGCCCGATCACATGGCTTACGCCTTCTACGGCGTTATCGCCGCATACCAGATGCCACATAGGTGCTCCTTGTTAGGCGAGATCACGGAGTGAGCTGGACATCCAGCGCTGGCTTTTCACCCTGCTGCCAGGTGCCTTTCAGGCTGCCATCGGCCTGGAACTCGAGTTCGAAACGGGCCGGCGGCTCGCTGCTTTCGTGGAGGGTGACGAAATCCTGCTGATGCTCGCCACCGAGATTGATGTACTTGGCGTGCTTATCGTAGAAGTAGCTCGCGGACAGGCTGTGGTCGGCATACAGCTGCTCGATCACCAGGGTGATCGGATAGGGCCCGACGGTACCGCGGTAAACGCCTTGCGCCGTGCTGTTGACCGGCAGCGCACAATCACCGCGTTTTTCCAGCAACAGGCAGCGCCCGTAAGAACTGAGATCGCCGCTCAGGGCTTGGTAATTGAAACTGTTGGAAAACTCGCCGAGATCGTCGAGGGCACGGCTGGCGTGATTGGCGCAGCCCTCGCCAATCAGAGCCAGGCTATCGGTGCTCAGCTGCACACGGTCATAGTCGAGGCTGATGTCGCGGCGCGTATCCAGGCAGTAGGCATACATGTTGCGCTGCCCTTCGAGCCACTCCTCGTCGTCACTCAAGTTATCGGGATCGGCGGGTTTGCTCGGCGGCAGCGCCTTGAGGAAGTCCTCCAGTCGCTTGACCCTCAAGCTCTGCACTTCGCCTTGCAGACGCAACAGCCCCTCGGGGGTCAGCAGTTGCGGCAAACCGATAGGGCGGCCGCTGGCCAGATCGAAGTTGTAGCTGCGCGAACTCTGACTGGTATAGGCGCCCGTGGACTCACCCTCGATGTTCAGGGACAGATAACCCGGCCCCTCACCAAGAACCTGATAATCGAGGCTGTTCACGCCCCACATCTCACCGTCTTTAGGCTGCACGTTCTCGAACGGCGACTTGGCGAAGCGCCCGGGAAGCGCCTGCAACTCAAGGGTATGCAGGAATGTGTTGATACGCCCGATGGCAGGGCTATCGCCAACCAGCAGCGGGAAGCGATAGGTCTCCCAGTCGCTGCGCTTGGCCGTGAGGTCATCGATACGCACATCGGCCAGCGCAGGTGCGGCGATGGCAAGCAGAGGCAGTAGCAGCAAGCGCACGAGAAACGTCCTTATTCATGTCCCGGAAGGCTGGCCAGTATCCGCCTGGGAAACCCCGAATTCCACATGAAGATTCAGAGCAGCTTGCCCGGGTTCATCAAACCGGCAGGATCCATGCTCTGCTTGATGCTGCGCATCAGCTCCAGCTCCAACGGCTGTTTGTAGTGGCGCGCAGCCTCGCGTTTGGCCTGGCCCAGGCCATGCTCGGCACTGATGCTGCCGGCGAAGTCGCAGGTGACCCGGTAGATGACGTGCATGATCGCCTCCGCCTGCGCCTTGAAGGGGACGTCCTCGCTGCTCGGCGGCTTGCTGATGTTGTAGTGCAGGTTGCCGTCACCCACATGACCGTAGGCAACGATACGAACCCCCGCGAACGCCTCCTGCAGTTGGCGGTCGGCGGCTTCGATAAAGGCGGGGATGCTGCTGACCGGCACGCTGATGTCGTGCTTGAGGCTCGGCCCTTCATGGTTCTGCGCTTCCGAGATGCCTTCGCGCATCTTCCACAGCGCCGCGACCTGAGCTTCGCTGCCAGCCACCACGGCGTCCAGCACTTCGCCCCGTTCGAGCGCCTCGCCCAGACCTGTCTCCAGCATCGCGTTGAGCGGCGCTTCGGGCAGCGTGTCGCTGAGCTCGATCAGCACGTACCAGGGATGAACCTCGCCGAACGGGTCGTTGCAGCCAGCCACATGCCGCAGTACGAACTCCACGCTCTGCCGCGACATCAGCTCGAAACCGGTCAGGCGATCGCCGCACAGGGCGCGCATGCGCCCGATCAGATCGACCGCCGCCTGCGGGCTGGGCAGCGCGACCCAGGCGGTGGTACGGCTGCGCACGGCGGGATACAGCTTGAGCACGGCCGCGGTGATGATCCCCAGCGTGCCTTCGGAGCCGATGAACAGGTGCTTGAGGTCGTAGCCGGTGTTGTCCTTGCGCAGGCCGCGCAAGCCATCCCAGATGCGCCCATCGGGCAGCACCACTTCGAGGCCCAGGGTCAGGTCACGCATGTTGCCGTAGCGCAGCACGGCGGTGCCACCGGCGTTGGTGGCCAGATTGCCGCCGATGGTGCAGCTGCCCTCGGCACCCAGCGACAGCGGGAACAACCGCCCGACGTCGGCAGCGGCTTCCTGCAGACGCTGCAGAATCACACCGGCCTCGACGGTGATGGTCTCGTTGGCCGGGTCGACCTGGCGGATCCGCGTCATGCGCGTCAGCGACAGCACCACCTGGCGCCCCGATTCGTCGGGGATCGACCCGCCGCAGAGGCCGGTGTTGCCGCCTTGCGGCACCAGCGCCACGCCGGCCTGGTGGCAGGCGCGAACCACTGCGGCCACCTCCTCCCTGGAGGCCGGGCGCACCACCAGCGCGGCGCGCCCGCGGTAGGCGTTGCGCCAGTCGCTGAGGTAGGCCTGCATGGCGGCCTCGTCTTCGATCAAGCCGGCCGGGCCGACGATCTCGCCCAAGGCGTGCAGCAGTTCGGGTGGCAGGTGGCTCATGGAGTGGCGCTCCGCAGTGAATCGTCAGAATGGCCACCAGAGTCGATGTGCGCGAACTCGGCAGGCCAGCGTGATGGTCGGCTGCACGCAGGCCTTTGAGAATGGCGACAGCGCAGGCAGAAATACATGGCAAGGCTCACTCTTCTGAATATGAAATGTCTGCGGCAAGTTCAACGAGCACGTTGACGCCACTCGGGCAAATCATAAGTCATCGTATAACGAAATTTAAATCGGCAATAATCCGCTCATTTATATAAGGCAAATCGGCAATAATCCGCCGACACAATAACGACCATCAGAAACAGGATATAAGAAAAATAATGAAACATTTAATAAAAACCATATAAATCATAAAGTTATAAAACTGAAACATTATGAATCGGCTTGTCGAAAGATGCTTTGTTGACAGCCAGAACAGTGCGGACAATCATCCTCTTGCCGTCATACGACAACGTACGACACCAACTAATAATAATCATAGGATCCGCTCTCGCCATGAGTCCCCGCAGCTGCACAGACCGGCACTGACGCCGCCTCGCCGTCCCCAATCGCCTTATGACTTACCTGCTGATTAATTATCGGGCGGGTCTGGCTTCCTATTAAGTGCGCGCTGGAAACAAGCCATCGAGTTGTTCAGGCGTGGCGTTATCGGAGAACTTGCAATGAATAAAATTCTGTCCGCGACCTTACTGTCCACAGCGCTGCTGACCACCTCGGCAACCTCCCTGGCCCAGGAGCCGAACTGGCCAACCCGCGCCGTCCAGGTGGTGGTACCCGCCAACGCCGGGGGCGATACCGACTTCAATGCCCGGATGATGGCCAAGTACTTCACGCAGATCACCGGCAAGCCCATGGTCATCACCAACATGGGCGGTGGCGGTGGCACCGTGGCGGCCTCCCACGTGAAGGAGTCGGCAGCCGATGGCCACACGATTCTGTTCACCCACACCGGTCAGTTGATCGTCAACGAAGTCGCTGGCCTCAGCGAGGACAGCTACGACGCCTTCGAGGTCTCGTGCATCGCCGGCGTCGACAAGGCATCGATCTTCGTCGCCTCGAAGCAGTCGGGCATCGACAGCGTGGAAAAGCTCATCGAGCGCGCCAAGGAGAAGCCACGCAGCATCACCTATGGCACCGAGATGGGTAACTTCTCCCACCTGCAGGGCCTGATGTTCGAGAAGCGCACTGGCACCGAGCTGCGCTACATCGACACCGGCACCGTCGCCGAGCGCATCGTCGCGCTGCTGGGGGGGCGCATCGACATGGGCGCCATCAGCTACGGCGCACTGCAGGACTACATTCAGGGCGGCGCCATGAATGCCCTGGCCCAGCCTAACGAAGAGCGCAACCCGCTGGTTGGCGACATCCCGACTTTCCGCGAGAAGGACGTCGACCTGATCGTCGAGAAGCCCTATGTCGTGGCCTTTCCCAAAGGCACCGACGCCGCCATCGTCGCCAAGATGGCCGGCGTGATGAAAGAGATCACCGAGATCCCGAGCTACGGCGAAGAGCTGGCGAAAACCTACAAGCAGCCGGTGACCTACTACGGCACCGATGACGCTATCGCCATGCTCAAGGAGCACCGCGAAGAGTTCATGCAGTTCAAGGATGCGTTACGCCAATCGAAGTGATCCACGCAGCCGGAAGCCCACGCTTCCGGCTTTTTCATTCCCTGATCCATAGGAGTTCGCTGTGGATGCTTACAAGCGAAAAGAGCTGATCACCGGCGGCTTCATGCTGGCCGCCGGCATCGCCTACCTGCTGGCCACCATGGCCCTGCCACGCAAGTCGTTCATCGACGCTGCATTCGTGCCTTACGTGCTGGCGATCTTCATGTGTGTACTGGGCGTGCTGCAACTGGTGTTCAGCGCCCGCAAGACGCCTGCAGGTGAAGCCGCGGCCACCGTCGACGACAAAAAGAATGAGGTCTCCGAATATGGCACGGTGATCAAGACCCTCGCCCTGATCGCCGTCTACATCGCCACTCTGGAGCCCATCGGCTTTCCCATCGTGACCGCGGTTTATCTGTACCTGCAGTTCATCGTCCTGACGCCCCACGGACAGAAGATCGGCCACCTGATGTACGCGGTGATCTCGATCATCTCGGCCATCGTCATCTACCTCATCTTCCGCCAGGGCTTCGATCTGATGCTGCCCGCCGGCATCCTGAACATCTAGGAGGCGAACCATGCTCGACTTGATGCAACACGGTTTCGCCGCAGTCTTCTCGCTGCAGATCTTCATCCTCATCACCATCGGCGTGGTGGTGGGCATCATCTTCGGCGCGGTCCCCGGCCTGTCGGCCACCATGGCCGTGGCGCTGTGCCTGCCGCTGACCTTCACCATGGGCCCGGCCGCGGGCCTTTCGTTGCTGGTGGCGCTCTACGTGGGGGCGATTTCCGGCAGCCTGATCCCCTCGATTCTGCTCAAGATACCCGGCACGCCCTCATCGATCGCCACGGTGTTCGATGGCGGGCCGATGATGGAAAAAGGCGAAGGCTTCAAGGCCCTCGGCATCGGTATCGTGTTCTCGTTCCTGGGCACCTTCTTCGGTATCGGCGCGCTGATGTTCATCGCACCGATCCTGGCCAAGGTGGCGCTGAGTTTCGGGCCCCATGAATACTTCGCCATCGCCATCTTCTCGCTGACCCTGATCGCCACGCTGTCCACCGGCTCGCTGACCAAGGGCGTGTTTTCCGGCGCCCTGGGCTTCGCCTTCTCCACCGTCGGCATTGCCCCGGTGGATGCGATCCGCCGCTTCACCTTCGAGCAGTCCAACCTCAACGGCGGCTTCGCCATGCTGGCGGTGATGATCGGCATGTTCGCCGTGGCCGAGGTGATCCGCCTGGCCGAAACCGGACGGCATGCCGGCAAGACCAAGGTCGCCCCGCTGGACATGTCCAAGGTCAGAGGCTTCGGCTTCTCGCTGAAGGAATTCGTCGGCCAGCTGCGCAACGCCTTCCGCTCGGCGATGATCGGCCTGGGCATCGGCGTGCTGCCGGGCGTCGGCTCGGGCACCTCGAACATCGTCTCCTACATCGTCGCCAAGAAACGCGACAAGGACCCGGACTCCTACGGCAAGGGCAACCCGGGCGGCGTGGTCGCCAGCGAAACCGCCAACAGTGCCGGCATCGGCGGCGCCATGGTGCCGCTGCTCACCCTCGGCATTCCCGGCGACACGGTCACCGCGATGCTGCTCGGCGGCTTCCTGATCCACGGCATCCAGCCCGGCCCGCTGCTGTTCATCACCCAGGGCCCGCTGGTCTACACCATCTTCGCCGCGCTGATTCTGGCCACGGTGATCATGCTGGTGCTGGAGTTCTACGGCCTGCGCATCTTCATCAAGCTGCTGTCGGTGCCCAAGCACATCCTGCTGCCGATCATCCTGGTGCTCTGCGTGGTGGGGGCGTTCGGCCTCAACAGCCGCCTGTTCGACGCCTGGAGCATCCTGCTGTTCGGGGTCATCGGTTACGGCTTCATCAAGGCCGGCATGCCGGCACCGCCGTTCATCATCGGCTTCATCCTCGGGCCGATGGCGGAGACCAACCTGCGCCGTGGCCTGATGTTGTCCGATGGCAACTTCGGGGCCTTCCTGACCAGCCCGATCTCGGCCACCTTCCTGGGCCTGGCCGCGCTGTCCGTACTCTGGCACGCCTACAGCTTGCTGCGCGCCAAGAAGGACAAGAAGCCCGCCGAGGCGTTATCCACAAGCTAGAAATGCTGAGTACCAAAACAAGACAAGCGCCCTGTGGCGCTTGTCTTGTTTCTGCGAGGTGGCGCCTATTCGGGCTTCTTCAACTTCGGATTGGGGAAGAACTGCACGGCCTTGACCTTGGGGTCGGCCGGTTTCTTCGGTGTCAGGGCGCTCACGTTGACGCGGGTCGGCAGCTCCTTGGCCACCGAGTTGCCACGCTCGTCCAGGGTGTCGGCATATCCGCACTGCACGCACTCGCGATGCGGCACGCCATCGACGTTCCACATCTTGATGCTGTCCATTTCGCTGCACGCCGGGCACACGGCACCGGCGATGAAGCGCTTGGGCGTTATCACCGGGTCGTCGCTCATGCCGCCTCCGCACTCAGGCCCAGGTGGCGCAGCAGCGCGTCGATGCTCGGCTCACGACCGCGGAAATCGACGAACAGCACCATCGGCGCCTGGGAACCACCGCGCGCCAGGATCGCCTCGCGGAAGGCACGACCGGTCTGCGGGTTGAGCACGCCCTCCTCTTCGAACTTCGAGAAGGCATCGGCGGACAGCACTTCAGCCCACTTGTAGCTGTAGTAACCGGCGGCATACCCCCCGGCGAAGATGTGCGCGAAGCTGTTGGGGAAACGGTTGTAGGCTGGCGGGCGCATCACCGAAACCTCGTCACGAATGCCTTCGAGCACCTCCAGCACGCTGCGGCCGTCACCATGAATGGCATGCAGCTCGAAGTCGAACAGCGAGAACTCCAGCTGACGCACCATCATCAGGCCGGACTGGAAGTTCTTGGCAGCGAGCATCTTGTCGAGCAGGTCCTGAGGCAGCGGCTCGCCGGTTTCGTAGTGCCCGGAAATCAGCGCCAGGCCCTCGGGCTCCCAGCACCAGTTTTCCATGAACTGGCTGGGCAGCTCGACGGCATCCCAGGCCACGCCGTTGATGCCGGAAACCCCGACATGCTCGACGCGGGTCAGCAGATGATGCAGGCCGTGGCCGAATTCGTGGAACAGGGTGGTGACTTCATCGTGGGTCAGCAGGGCCGGCTTGCCGGTCGACGCAGGCGTGAAGTTGCACACCAGGTTGGCCACCGGGCTGACCAGTTCGCCGCCAGCGCTGCGACGCTTGTCGCGGGCACCGTCCATCCAGGCACCACCGCGCTTGTTGGCACGGGCGTAGAGGTCGAAGAAGAAACGCCCGACGTGCTGGCCGTTTTCGGAAATCTCGAACAGACGGACGTCCGGGTGCCAGGTATCGAAGCCGGACAGCTCCTTGATCTGGATGCCGTAGAGCTTCTCGACGATGGCGAACAGGCCGCCGAGCACCTTGTCGATGGGGAAGTAGGCGCGCAGGATTTCCTGGGAAATGCTGTAGCGCTGCTCACGCAGCTTTTCGCTGTAGTAGCCCACGTCCCAGCTCTGCAGATCGTTGCAGCCATGCTCGGCGGCGTAGGCCTTGAGCTCGGCCAGATCCTGCTCGGCGAACGGCTTGCTGCGCACCGCAAGGTCGCGCAGGAAGCTCAGCACCTGCTCGGTGGATTCGGCCATCTTGCTGGCCAGGCTCAGCTCGGAGTAGTTGGCGAAGCCGAGCAGGCGCGCCAGTTCCTGGCGCAGATCGAGAATCTCGGCCATCACCGGACCGTTGTCGTGCTGCCCGGCGTTCGGGCCCTGATCCGAAGCACGGGTGCAGTAGGCGGCGTACAGTTCTTCGCGCAGGGCGCGGTTGTCGGCGTAGGTCATCACCGCGTAGTAGCTGGGGAACTCCAGGGTGATCAGCCAGCCTTCCAGCCCCTTGGCCTCGGCGGCCTGTTTCATCTGCGCCTTGGCGGAATCGGTGATGCCGGCCAACAGGCTTTCGTCCTCGACCTGCTTGGTCCAGGCCTGGGTGGCGTCCAGCAACTGATTGGAGAAACGGCTGCCCAGCTCGGAGAGCTTCATCTGGATCTCGCCGTATCGCTTCTGCTGCTCGGCTGGCAGATCGATACCGGACAGGCGGAAATCACGCAGGGCGTGCTCGAGAATAGTCTTCTGCGCGACATCGAAACCGGCCGCTTCAGGGCTGGCAGCGAGCGCCTCGTAGGCCTGGAACAGGGCGCGGTTCTGGCCCATTTCCGTCCAGTACTCGGAGAGTTTCGGCAGGCACGCCTCGTAGGCGGCACGCAGCTCGGGGTTGTTGCGCACGGCATTGAGGTGGCTGACCGGGCTCCAGGCGCGGCCCAGCTTCGAACCCTGCTCGTCGAGCGGATCGATCAGCGATTCCCAGCGCGGCGCGTTGCCCTGGCTGGCCAGCAGCTCGGCCACCGCCGTACGGCTTTCGGCGAGAATGGCATCCACCGCCGGCTCTACATGCTCGGGCAGGATGGTCGAATACGGCGGCAGGTCGAAGGATTGCAGCAGGGGATTGTTCGCACTCACGTCGGGTACCTGTGCTGGAAATTGGGAAGACTGATAACTCATATGGCGACCATCTTAATTACAATCAACCCCTGGCGCAGCTTAAGAGGTTCTATCGTGGCGATTCGTACTTACCAATCCATCACCCCGCAGCTTGGCGAGCGCGCGTTCGTCGACGCCTCGGCGGTGGTCATCGGCGATGTGGAAATCGGTGAAGACAGCTCCGTGTGGCCGCTGACCGTGATCCGCGGCGACATGCACCGCATCCGTATCGGCAAACGCACCAGCGTGCAGGACGGCAGCGTGCTGCATATCACCCATGCCGGCCCGTTCAACCCGGACGGCTTCCCGCTGATCATCGGCGACGAAGTGACCATCGGCCACAAGGTGATGCTGCACGGCTGCACCCTGGGCAGCCGCATCCTGGTCGGCATGGGCAGCACGGTGATGGACGGCGCGGTGGTCGAGGACGACGTGATCATCGGCGCCGGTAGCCTGGTGCCGCCGGGCAAGGTGCTGGAAAGCGGTTACCTGTACGTCGGCAGCCCGGCGAAACGGGCGCGGCCACTGACCGACAAGGAGCGCAATTTCTTCAGCTACACCGCCGGCAACTACGTGAAGCTCAAGGACGCGCATCTGGCCGAAGGCTATGCAGACTGAGTCGAGACAGCGCTCCGTCGGATTGACAGGTGCCTGCCGTGCAAGATGCACCACGAAAGAGTAATCTTCATTTGACGTTATTTTTCATTCAAATGAAGGAGGCAGCATGACCATCACCGCAATGCGTCAGGCCAAACGGGGCAAGGGCGAGGCCCAGCCCCTAAGCGCTGCCTTCTGGGCGTTCTGCGCCGGCCGCGAAGCGCTCAGTGAAGCCGAGCGCCTGCAACAGATCCGGGATGGCTTCGCCGCCGAGCTGGTACAGGCCGTCAAGGCCACCTTCGCCTTGCCCGAACGCAGCCTGGAAATCCTCCTCAACGCCTCGATTTCGACCCTCGAACGACGCCGGCGCGAGCACAAGCTGCTCGACCCGGTCGCCTCGGAGCGCCTGGATCGGATCGCCATGGTCTGCCAGTTGGCCGAAGAGGTGTTCGAGAGCCGCCAGGCGGCCGCGGACTGGATGTCGCGTGCCAATCAGTCGCTTGGCGGACAGGCGCCGATCATGCTCTGCGAAACGGAAATCGGCGCCAAGCAGGTTCGCCGTGTGCTCAACGCCCTCGACTGGGGTGGCGCCGCCTGATGCGTGCCTGGCGTGTCGCCAAGGCCAGGCGGGCGACGGACCTTTCCGGGCGCGGCGCGGCCATCGAAGGCGGGCGTTGGAACGAGCAGGATGTCGCCGCGGTGTACATGGGGTTATCCCCTGCCATCTGCTGCCTGGAAACCTTCGTGCATGCGCAGGGGCCACCGGCGATGCCGATGAAGATCACCTGCTTCGAGCTGCCGGACGACCCCGCGCTTTACTGGGAGCCTGCTGTCAGCGAGCTGCCGAAAGGCTGGAACGCCCTGCCGGTCGACCGCCCGAGTATGGGGTTCGGCACGCTCTGGCTGCGCGCGGTCAGCCACCTGGGCCTTATCGTGCCGTCTGCCGTGCTGCCACTGGAACGCAACCTGCTGATCAATCCGCTGCATCCGGCCGCGAGCCAGATCAGCGTCGTCGAGATTTACGATTTCACTTACGACCCACGCATGTTCAAGGCGTGAGTCGCTGAATATCCCAGGAGAGCGCGTGAATATCCGCCCTATTACCAGCGCCGACTTCGATCAGGTCTGGCCCATCATCCGCGACATCACCCAGGCTCAGGAAACCTACGCCTATGACCCGGCCATGGACCGTGAAACGGCCTGGAAGCTCTGGGTCGAACTGCCGCGCGCCACCTTCGTGGCCGAACAGGACGGGCAGATCCTTGGCAGCTACTACATCAAGGCCAACGCCGCCGGCCCCGGTGACCACGTGTGCAACTGCGGCTACATGACCGCTCCCGCCGCCCGCGGCAAGGGTGTGGCCAGTGCGCTCTGCCAGCATTCCTTGCAGATCGGTCGCGAGCTGGGCTTTCAGGCGATGCAGTTCAATTCCGTGGTCGCCACCAATACCGTCGCCGTGGCGCTCTGGCAGAAGCACGGCTTCAATATCGTCGGCACCCTGCCGAAGGCCTATCGTCACCGCAGCCTGGGGCTGGTGGATTGCCATGTGATGTATCGCTGGCTGAACGACGATGCTCTTTAGCCGAAAGATTGCCTGCGATGGCCACAAAGTGGCGATAGCAGCCTTTCGTAGTCGGGGGACAATTGGTGGGCTAAAGCCCACCCTACGGCTAGATGCGCGGCTGTAGGGTGGGCCGGGCGGCGATCCGCTTTAGCCCACCAAACCGAAGGTCCGCTATCGCCTTGAAGCTGCCTTCCGGCGTAGGGTGGACGACGCTTCACCTGCGCGGCCCGATCCGTCCACCGCTTCACGATCGCAATGGTGGACGAAAAGAGCGTTGTCCACCCTACGCAGGGAGCGGCGCTTCTGCCTTGCTGCCGCCTATTCGTCGGTAGCTCCTGAGACCTTACTTGCGGTAACTACCTGAATCGCGCCAGCGTGAAGGGTGACAGGTCGACGGCGCCTGACTCGTTGCAGTGGTGCATGGCCAGCGCTTCACCAATGCCGGCTGAATGTTTGAAACCATGCCCGGAGCAGGCAGACACCAGCGTCACGTTGGCCAGGTGCGGGTGGGCGTCGATGATGAAGTTGAAGTCCGGGGTGAGGGTGTAGGTACAAACCTTGGACTTGAGCACCCGTTTCGACACACCGAGCAGACGGCCAGCCACATGGGCGTCGTACAGGGCATCGATATCGGCCTGGCGGACACTGCGATCCAGCGCATCGGGGTCGCAACCCTCGAGGTATTGCTCGGTGGCGATCTTGATGGCGTTCTCGCCCGGCAGCGGCGGGAAGCCGTAGCAACTGTCGGTGTCCGCCGCGCCATGCAGGAGGATGTACACCGGCGAGCCAGCAGCGAAACGTTCAGGCTCGTCCAGTTCGAACCACACCAGTTGCTGGCGACAGACCTTGAGCAGGCCCTCGACCGGCGCACCGAGCAGGCGGCCGGTCCACATGCCGGCGCAGACGATGGCCTTGTCCGCGGTCAGCGTGCCGCTGCTGGTCTGCACGCGAACACCCTGGTCGACGGATTCGATGGCAGTGACCGGGGTGTTGGTGTGCAAGGTGGCCCCCAGCCGCTCGGCCAGCCTCAGTTGCACGTCGATAGCCAGTTCGGGGCGCACGAAACCGGCTCCCGGCTCGTAATAGCCGCTGGCCTCTTCGCTGAAGCCAGCGAATTGTGGAAAGCGTGCGCGAATCCCCGTGGCATCCAACAGGCTGTGTTCGATGCCGAAACGCTTGGCCAGCGCTGCCGTCTCACCGCCGAAATCGGGCGTGCCGTGCCCCCGCGTCGGCGCCTGGCTGCTGCTGAGCATCAACATGCCGCACGCCTCGAACAGCGACTCGCCGCTCTGCGCTTCCAGCTCGCGCCAGATGCGCTGGGAATTCAACGCCAGCGGTACATAGGCAACGCCCTCGCCCACCGCCTGGCGGGTGATGCGCGTATCGCCATGGCTGGAACCCAGATCGTGGGGCGGTGCGTGGCGATCCACACCAGCCACGCGCACGCCGCGCCTGGCCAGCTGGTAAAGGGTGGCGGCGCCCATGGCGCCCAGTCCGATGACGATGACGTCGTAGTGCATGCTCACTCCTCCATTAAGGTCGAGGACGGTTGGATTTCCTCGCGAAACGCGTCGAGGAAAGCCACCATCCGCGCGTGCCGCTGCTCGGCCAGTCGCGCGCCTGCAGCGGTCTGAAAGCCTGAGGCCAGGCCCAGCAGCTTGGTACGGAAATGGTCGAGGGCGAAGCGCTGGTCATCCAGCGGGCGATGCGCGGCGTCGATATCGTCGGCATCGTACAGGGCGCTGCCCAGCCGTCCGGACACATGGAAACAGCGCGCCACGCCGATCAGGCCGATGGCATCGAGACGGTCGGCATCCTGCAGGATGCGCGCCTCCAGGCTGGTTGGCGTGATCGCCGCGGAGAAACTGTGCGCCTCGATGGCGTGGCAGACCGCCGCGATGCGCTCATCGCGCCACCCCAGCCTGGCAAGCACCTCAGCGGCCCTTGCAGCGGACAGGCGCGATGCGCTGGCGCGCAACGGCGAGTCCTTTTCCACCGCTACACAGTCATGCAGCAACACGGCAGCCAGCAGCAGCTCGAGATCGCCGCCCTCTTCGCGCTGCAACAGACAGGCATTGGCCCAGACCCGCTGCAGGTGTGAAAGGTCATGGGCACCATCGTCGGTCGAAGGCGCGCAGAGCGCCAGTAACCGGGCTGCCTGCTGCGCGAAGGGGGCAAAACGATCCATGGTCATTGGCGGCTGGCTGTGGGCGAAAGCCGCACCTTAGAGCCAGGCGCTACGGCTAGCAAGCCGGGCGGCGCGAACTGGCTTATCGCCATTACTGGACAATGTCATATCGCTTGCGACACCTTTGCGCATCGCTGGCCTGACCGAGCGCTGTGATCGACAGCGCCGCACCAGTCCGCAAAAAATCAGACGGACAGGCCAGCTCGAGCGCGCATTCCCAACGGCGTCTCAGCACGTAACCGCATTCCCGGTTATCTTCGGCACAGGACGGCATCGCAGGGTCACGGAAATGGCAATCACACAACAGTCGCGCATGGCCAAGGTCAGCAGCCCGCTCGGCGCGAATGCGTTGGTCATGGAGCGCCTGAACGGCACCGAATCCCTCGGCCGCCTGTTCCAGTACCAGTTGAGCCTGGCGTCCGAAAACTCATCGCTGAAGCTCAACAACCTGCTCGGCAAGCCCATGGGCATCGCCGTGCAACTGGCCGATGGCAGCGACCGCTACTTCCACGGCATCGTCGCCCGTTGCAGCCAAACCGCCCATCGTGGTCAGTTCGCCAGTTACCAGGTCACGCTCAAGCCCTGGCTATGGCTGCTGTCGCGGACCTCCGACTGCCGGATCTTCCAGAGCAAGACCGTACCCGAGATCATCAAGCAGGTATTCCGAGATCTCGGCTTCTCCGATTTCGAAGACGCCCTCACCCGCTCCTATCGCGAGTGGGACTACTGCGTGCAGTACCGCGAGACCAGCTTCGACTTCGTCAGCCGGCTGATGGAACAGGAAGGCATCTACTACTACTTTCGCCACGAGCAGGAGCGTCACGTGCTGGTGCTCTGCGACGCCTACGGTGCGCACGGCACGGCGCCCGGCTACGCCCGTGTGCCCTTCTACCCGCTCGACGATCAGATGCGCGAGCGCGACCACATTCATGACTGGCACCTGGCGCACGAAGTGCAACCCGGCTCCCTGGCGCTCAACGACTATGACTTCCAGCGCCCCAGCGCGCGCCTGGAAGTTCGCTCCAGCATCGCCCGCGAGCACAGCAACGCCGACTATCCGCTCTACGATTACCCGGGCGAGTACGTGCAGAGCAAGGACGGCGAGCAGTACGCGCGCAATCGCATCGAGGCGATTCAGGCCCAGCACGAGCAGATTCGCCTGAAGGGCAACGCCCGCGGCTTGGGCAGCGGTCATCTGTTCAGCCTCACCGACTACCCGCGCGATGACCAGAACCGCGAATACCTGATCGTCGACAGCGAATACACCATCACCCAGGACCTGTACGAGAGCGGCCGCGGCAGCGAGAGCTTCCAGTTCGACAGCAGCCTCACCTGCATCGACGCCAGCCAGGTGTTCCGCCCGCTGCCGCTGACCGTGCAGCCGATCGTGCAGGGACCGCAGACGGCCATGGTGGTCGGCCCCAAGGGCGAGGAGATCTGGACCGATCAGTTCGGCCGGGTGAAGGTGCATTTCTACTGGGATCGCCACGACCAGTCCAACGAGAACAGTTCCTGCTGGATCCGTGTATCGCAGAACTGGGCCGGCAAGAACTGGGGCTCCATCCAGATTCCGCGCATCGGCCAGGAAGTCATCGTCAGCTTTCTCGAGGGTGATCCCGACCGGCCGATCGTCACCGGTCGCGTCTACAACGCCGAACAGACGGTGCCCTACGAGCTGCCTGCCAACGCCACCCAGAGCGGCACCAAGAGCCGCTCGAGCAAGGGCGGCACGCCGGCCAACTTCAATGAAATCCGCATGGAAGACAAGAAGGGCGAGGAGCAGCTGTTCATCCATGCCGAGAAGAATCAGGACATCGAGGTCGAGAACGACGAGACCCATTGGGTGGGCCACGATCGCAGCAAGACCGTCGACAACGATGAGACGGTGCACGTCAAACACGATCGCACCGAAACGGTGGACAACCACGAGACTATCACCATCGGCGTCGACCGTACCGAAAAGGTCGGCAACAACGAAACCATCACCATCGGCGTGAACCGTAGCGAGCAGGTCGGCAGTAACGAGACCATCGCCATCGGCGCCAACCGTACCGAGAGCGTGGGCAGCAACGAAACCATCAGCATCGGCGCCAACCGCACCGAGAGCGTGGGCAGTAACGAAACCATCAGCATCGGCGCCAACCGTACCGAAAGCGTGGGCAACAGCGAGCGCACCACCATCGGCGCTGACCGTACCGCGCTGATCACCGCCAACGAGTATGTGCTCATCGGCGCCGATCTGGCGACCATGGCAGGCGGCAACGAGTCGCACTACGTGCGCGGCGAGCGCAATAGCCGTGTCCTCAAGGATGACAACCTGCATGTCGGCAAGAACTTCGTGCTCAAGGCCGGCGACTCGATCACCCTGCAGACCGGCGCTGCGAGCATCACCATGAAGAAGGACGGCACCATCGTCATTCGTGGCAAGAACATCAGCATCGACGGCTCCGGGGCGATCAACGTCAAGGCAGCCAAGAACATCGTGATGAAAGGCCAGAAGATCCTGCAGAACTGAGCAGCGATAGCGGCCATGGAGCAATGCGCATGACAGTCCAGTTCCACACCCCAGTCCCTGCCATCACCCGTCTCGACGGCGTGGTCATCGGTGTACTGCTCGATGTGCCGCAGGCGTCCAGCCCGGTCGTGGCATTCCCCGGCTGCCCAGCGGAGACCGGTATCGCCGCGACCACCACCACGACGCTCAGCCGTGAAGACATCGGCGCTCAGGTGGCGCTGATGTTCGTCGCCGGCGACCCATCTCAGCCGCTGGTGATCGGCCGCATCCAGCGCCTGCCGCAGGCACCTGCCAGCGCACCTGCGGCGGTGGCACACCTCGACGGCGAGCGCCTGGAATTCAGCGCCGAGCGCGAGATCGTGCTGCGCTGCGGCAAGGCCAGCATCACCCTGACCCGCGAAGGCAAGGTGCTGATCAAGGGCGCCTACCTGTCCAGCCGCTCCAGCGGCGTGAACCGCATCAAGGGCGGTTCGGTGCAGATCAACTAAGAAGCCGCCCATGGAACTGCTCAATGCCACGCGAATGGTGGCGGCCTACAACCAGGGTCTGGATGCCGATGGCCGCGAGTATCTGGTGGTCATCGTCAAGGGCACCTTCGACCTGCCAGTGGACGGCAGCGTGGCGCGCCTGCTGGAAACCCAGCAGCCGCTGCTGATGAGTGACACCTTCGCTGGCGAGCCCGGCCTGTCGGCCCCGCTGCGCGAGTTCGACTTCGCCCCCTTCAAGCCCTACTGCGACGTGCTGGTAAGTGGCAGCGCCCATGCTCCGGGCGGACGCCCCGTCACCCAGCTCACCGTCGGCATCCGCGTCGGCCGGGTCAGCAAAGCGTTCAGCGTATATGGACCACGGCAGTGGCAGCCCGGCGCTCTCGGCACCACCGCCGGACTGGCGCAGCCGTTCGTGCGCCAGGACATTTCCTACGCCAGCGCCTTCGGCGGCAGCCATCCGGCACCGGGCAACCACGAGCATCTGCTGTGCAACCTGCGCAACCCGGCCGGCCAGGGCTGGTACCCGCGCAGCCTGAGCGGCGGCACCGTGGTCGGCATGCCGATGCCCAATACCGAAAAGCTCGGCCAGCCCGTGGACGCCCCCCATGGCGACTTCGCCCCCATGGCGCTCGGCCCACTGGGCAAGCACTGGCAGGCCCGTGCCGGCTTTGCCGGCACCTACGACCAGGCCTGGCAGGACGAGCAGTTCCCATTCCTGCCCCGGGACTTCGACGAGCGCTATTTCCAGGCGGCCCCAGCCGATCAGCAGACTGACTACCTCAAGGGCGGCGAAGAGGTTTTCCTGCTTGGCTTGCTGCCCACCGAGCGCGCCGGTTTCCGGGTGCCCAGCGTACGCATGCCGGTGACCTATTTCCTCAGCGGCGGCGGCCATGAAACGACGCAGGCGGTAATCGACACCCTGCTGGTCGACACCGACGCCAACCAGGTGGAAATCACCTGGCGCACCCGCCGGCCGCTCAAGCGCAGCCTGTTCGAGATCGCCCAGGTGCTGGTCGGTGAGAAGTCCCGGGCCTGGTGGCGCGCCCGCGAGCTGGGCAAGGACTACTATCCGTCGCTGGCCGCACTGAGCCGCAGCCGCTCGACCGAGGATGACCTGTCATGAGCGCCCTCAGCATCCTCTCCAGCGGCATGGTCAGCGCCGTGGGCCTGAGCGCGCCGGCCAGTTGCGCGGCGATCCGCTGCGCCCTCGACAACTTTCAGGAAACCCGCTTCATCGACGGCGGCGGTGAGTGGCAAGTCGCTGCCAGCGTGCCTCTGGAAGAGCCCTGGCGCGGCCGAATCAAGCTGGTGAAGATGGCAGCCCGCGCCATCGCCGAAAGCCTGGCGGCGGTGCCAGGCCTGGATTGCGCCAATACGCCGCTGCTGCTCGGCGTCGCCGAACTGGATCGCCCGGGCCGCAGCGATGGCCTGGACAGCAGCCTGCTGCGCGACATCGAGCGCGAGCTGGGCGTGCAGTTTCATGGCGCGTCCACGCTGATACCGCGCGGCCGGGTCAGCGCCGGCGTGGCGCTGCTCAATGCGCGCCGGCTGATCCACGAAGGTGGCCATCGGCACGTGCTGATCGCCGGGGTCGACTCGTTCCTCAACGCAGCCACCCTGTCGGCCTTCGAGCAACGCCAGCGACTGCTCACCAGCCGCCATTCCAATGGCTTCATTCCCGGCGAAGGCGCGGCGGCCGTCGTCGTCGGCGCACCGGTGCGCCAGGACACCGAGCAGCTGATCTGCTTCGGGCTGGGCTTTGGCATCGAGAAAGCCACCGTGGAAGCCGACGACATCCCGCTGCGCGCCGACGGCCTGGTGCAGGCCACCCAGGCGGCGCTCAAGGACGGCAACTGCCGTATGGAGCAGATGGACTACCGCCTGACCGACAACTCCGGCGAGCAGTATTACTTCAAGGAAGCGGCCCTGGCGCTGAGCCGCACGCTGCGGGTGGTCAAGGAGGAGTTCGACATCTGGCACCCCGCCGACTGCATCGGCGAGTGTGGCGCGGCCATCGGCCCGGCCATGCTGGCGGTGGCCCTGGCCGCATCTCGCAAGGGCTACGGTCTCGGTTCGAACATCGTCTATCAACTGGGCAACGACGCCGGCGAACGTGTCGTCGCGCTGCTCAGCTATCAACGGGTGGGAGCTGCCTGATGGCCAACGAGGTCTATGCCAACAACCGGGAAATTTCCTGCAAATCGGCCAGCGGCAAGTCCATCGCTGCCTTTCCCGACGTCTGCTTTACGCCACCGCAGACGCCGCCGATGCCCTTGGGCATCCCGATCCCGTACCCCAACACCGGGCTATCCAAGGACACCACCAAGGGCACGCGCACCATCCGCATCACCCGCAAGGAAGTGATGCTCAAGAACAAGAGCTACTACAAGACCAGCTACGGCGACGAACCCGGCCGCGCCCCGAAGAAAGGCATCATCACCAGCAAGATCAAGGGCAAGGTGTACTTCACCTCCTGGTCGATGGACGTCAAGTTCGAAGGCAAGAACGTGGTCCGGCATATGGACCTGACCACCCATAACCATGGGTCGATGCCGGGGAATACGCCCACCTGGCCGTATCTGGATCAGATGGCGGTGAGCAAGGGTGAAGGGCCGTGCAAGGAAGACATCAAGAAAGAGAAGGATGCCTGTAAGGATTTTTCACCCCATAAGCCGGATGGCCCTAGCCCCTGCCCTCCGGATGGAAAACCGGAAACCCAACAGGCGGCAAACGCTTACGCCGACAAGGTTGGTGCAGACAAATGCCTGAGCGCCAGGCGATGTCAGCTCACCCCGTACAAACCCACTGCGGGGCAAGCCGGTTGTTGCCCAGGACAAACAGGCCACCACTTGGTTGAAGCAGGTTCTTTCTTCAACAAGGGGCGTGGCGGTAAGGAATCGAAGGCAATCAAGGGAACGAGCCCCTACAACGGCGACAAGGCTCCCTGCATCTGTGTGGAAGGCTGCAATCAGTACCACGGCACACACGGGTTGATGCATACCTATCAGAGCAACGCAGCACTCAATAGCGGCGCGCAGTCAAAGCGAATCACCTTCGAAGATGACAGCTCGGCTCGCTTGGTCAGCGTTACCTACGGCCAGGCCAAAGGCTTTGGCGTGAAGGCAGTAGGCAAAACATTTCCCGAATCAGGCTGCGACCCGGCGTGCACGGAAGCGCAGTTGGATGCCTATCACAACCAATGTGGCATCGATGATCAAACGGATTGCCGCATGATTGCGACCGGGTACAAAGGTGACGACGCCCAGAAGGCAGCGGATGCGGCAGTCAAAGCTCGATCAAAGAAGTTGCGCGCTACAAGCACTAAATCAAGTCGATAGTAATAGGTGCAGCCGATGTCAGATAGAAAGAGCCGGACAGATACCTTCATTACGGGGGCTGTTCGGTACAACGATCTCGCTTATATCGTTACCCAAGACGACAGCCTCGAGGCACGGATTGAGCACTCTCACTTGTACAGCTGGGATGCAGGACAGTGGGGTTACGACGATATGAAAGACTGGCCCACTGTCAGTGTAACTATTACCCGAGAACATCTAGAACAAGCTCTGTTCATGTCGCCCTATGGTGATATCCGTCTATTCGGTAGCGGCCAGGAGAACGACGAAAAGATTAAAACGCCTGATGGAGATCCCATCGATCGCGGCCATTTGAGACAAGCACGAACGATCGGCCAGAAAACATTTGCTGTTGGAATGGGCCGACAAGTTTATCGACGTGATGACGTTGACCACTGGACCTGCCTCGATCAAACCATCCGCCCCGCAATCGGCGAAACGAAAGGCTTCGAGTCCATCGATGGCTTTGACGAAAGCGATCTATACGCTGTTGGATGGGATGGCGAGATCTGGCACTACAACGGCCAACAATGGAGCCAAAAGGAAAGCCCGACCAACCTCCTGCTGACCCGTGTGCTCTGCGCCGGAGATGGTCAGGTCTATGCCTCGGGCCGGCGCGGACTTCTGATCGTAGGTCGTGGTGACAGCTGGCAGCCAATCGAGCAGGAGGATATCAGCAGCGACATATGGGATCTGGCCTGGTATGACGGCACGCTCTACCTCTCTACACTGCGTGGCTTGTATACGCTTCAGGGTGACAGCCTGGTAGCAGTGGACTTCGGAGAGGACACGCCGGCTACTTACTATCACCTCAGTGTGGCTGACGGTGTACTGTGGTCATTCGGCGCCAAGGACATCATGGCCTTCGACGGCAGTACCTGGACCCGCATCGACTGATGATCGCCACCATCCTCGACCAACACGCTGAAGAAGCCGCCTTCCTCGCCGGACTGCGCAGCTATGCCGTCGGCGCGCCCCATTATGACCTGGGGCATCTCGGCGACCTGGACGAGCGGATCGAGGCGCATCTCGATGGGCTGCAGATCGCTGGTCTCAAGGGACTTCACCTGTTGCTGGAGCAACTCACCCCACACGCTCAGGGCGAAGTATTCGCTACGGCTGCGCTGGCACTGCGGCTGAGCAACGACAGCGCTCTGCAGACGCTGTATCAGCACCTGCACGCCAACCCCGAGGGCGAGCCGTTTCTTGTCGCCGCATTGGGCTGGCTGGAGTGGCCCGAAGTCTGCCCGCTGATCGAGCGCGATCTGCATGCCACTGACGTACAGCGCCGCCGTATCGCTCTGGCGGCCCACGCCCTGCACGGCAAGGACCCAGGCCCGGCGTTGCTCTCGGCCCTCGGCCACGGTGATGCCAGCGTACTGGCCGCCGCAGCTCGGCTGGCTGGTACCCTGCGGCGCCGCGACCTGCTGCAGCCGCTGCGTCAGCACCGCCTGCACGGTGACGATGAGGTGCGTTTCTGGAGCAACTGGGCCAGCGCCCAGATGGGTGACCAGGAAGCGCTCGGCAACCTGCGCCTGTTCGCCGAACAGCCGGGTGAACGGCGCCGGCCCGCGCTCGAGGTGCTGCTCGCCTGGCAACCGCGGGAGGCCAGCGTCGCCTGGTTACGCGGTCTGATGCAGAGCGAGGCGCATCGCCACATGGCGATCCAGGCCATCGGTCTGCTCGGTGATCCGCAGACCGTTCCCTGGCTGATTCGGCAGATGCACGAACTGCCTACAGCCCGTGCGGCAGGTGAAGCGTTCGGCCTGATTACCGGTGCCGACCTCGCGGAACTCGACCTGGAATTGAGCGTCTATCCCGACTACGACGACGGCCCTACCGATGATCCATCCGACGCCAACGTCAGCATGGGCCCGGACATCGACCTGCCCTGGCCCGATCCGCATCAGGTCGAACAATGGTGGCAAGGCCAGCAGCAGCGCTTGCAACCAGGCACCGGGTATTTGCTGGGCCAGCCGTTCAGCGAGCGACAATGCATGGCCGTGCTGCGCAGCGGCACACAGCGGCAGCGACGTGCAGCGGCCAGCTTGCTAGCGCGCTACCAGCCGACCAGCGTGCTGTTTGCAAGCGATGCACCGGCGCGCCGGCAAAAGCGATTGCTGGGCTGCTGAGCCGAAGCGATCAACGACACAAGGAGAGTGCGAACATGCTCAAGAAATCCCGACCGGCTCCGTCGCTATACTCCAGCGCCAGCCATGGGCAGAAATCCCGCTCGAAGAAACCGCCTGCTCACCGGCACGCCTACTCCATCGGTCTGCGCACAGCGCAGCTGACTCCGCCCCGCCGCAGCAATCAACCTGCGGCACGTCCCGAAACGCTCAGCCATTCGGCGAGGGAACGACCTTGAACCGCAAATCACTCTCCTGCTGCGCATTGCTGCTTATCGGACTACTCACACAGGGTTACGCCATGGCTTTTTCCAAGACGCTTTATCTGTTCTCCGAGGTAGAGGGCACCGTGTTGCTCGACGGCAAACCTGTTCAGGGTGTGGAGATAGAACAGGAATATCACTGGCACTGGAAAAACGAGCACCGCACCAACGCCACACAATCCGATGCCCAAGGCCGCTTTAAACTGCCGGCCGTGACTGCGAAATCACTGACGGCAGGCTTCATGCCCCACGAGCCGGTGACCGGCCAGCGCATCACCCTGCGCTATCAGGGCAAGGAACACAAAGGCTGGGTATTCACCAAACACAATTACGACAACCTGGGTGAGGTGCAGGGCCGCCCACTGAAGTTCATCTGTGAGCTCAACAGCGAACCCGTCGCTCACCCGGAAACTGAAACATTCGGCATCTGCGTTCTTCAGTAACGCCCCATCATCAGACCAGAAGGATTCGGCTGTGAACCCCTTGAGCCCCAAACAATCTGCGCAGATCGCAACGCATGTCTACACCGTCAAGGATGCCGTCATGTCATCCAAGGGCGGTGTGGAGGATGAAGCCGCCCGTCTCGGGCTGAGCAACTCATTCGACTTCTCCAATCTGCAAATGGCCAGTGGAACCAGCGGTGCTGTTTTCCGTACACGGACAGGCTTCGCCTATGCCGTACACGGCGTAGGGGGGCGGCAGGGAGAGATGCTGCTGGCATTTCGCGGTACCGACACCTTTGCAGATGCGATGACCGATGCGAATGCCGGCCTGCAACGCGGCCCGAGCACCTGGCCTGTGCACGCGGGCTTCAACGAAACATTCAAGTCGTTACGCAACGATCTCGATTCCTTCATGCGCGGGCGCAACCCCAGCACCGTGCACTGCGTGGGCCACAGCCTGGGCGGTGCACTGGCGACCCTGGCGGCAGATCACCTCAGTGAGCTCGGCGTGGCCGGAATCAAGCTCTACACCTTCGGCTCACCACGCACCGGCGTCGGCGGCTTCGCCCGACACCTGAGCGGCAAGCTGGGCGCCACCAACATCCATCGCGTTTACCACAGCGCCGACCCGGTGAGCATGGTGCCGATCTTCCCGTTCAGCCATGTGCCGGTCAGTGGCAATGTCTGCATGATCCCCTGGAAGGGCGCACAGATCAGCCCCAACGCACACCGTATGACCCAGTACCTGCCCGCTATTGGCGATGCCACCTGGACAGGGCTGTATCGCAACCCTGAGCCGCCACTCGATCGGGAAATCGACATCTGGCTGGAGAGCGCCAGCTACGGCCCCACCATGCATTCCGCAGCGACATTGTGGATGATCTCCAAGGCCATGCAGTACCTGCTCAAGAAGGCGGCCAATATCGTCATCGGCAGCGCGATCACCGTGAGCATGACCGTGCTGGATCAGATTGCCAGTGTCCTGGTGCAGGGCGCACAGCTTTGCAAGGACATCAGCGATTCGATCCGCGCCCTGATCGTGAAAATCTTCAAGTTCCTGGGTCGCGCAGTGCCGGCCACCATCGAAGTGACCACGTTCTTCCTGCGCTGGGTGCTCGATCTGCTGGCCAGGGCGGTCGTCGACATGGCGCGCCAAGCCATGCAGCTCGTGATTCGCTCGTGAATCGCTGAATGACGGTGGCGCCCGAACGGGCGCCACCGTTCATCACAGATCGCTTTCCTCGACCATCCGTGCGCTGCTGGCATCCAGCGCATACGCAGCGTCGGCCAGGTCGTTGCTGACCGGCTCGATCTTCAGCGTACCGTTGACCCAGAGTGGCTCGTAGATATCGTCCAGGGCGATGCCCTTGGGATAGCGCACCAGCACCAGTTGATTGGGCGGCGGTGGTGGAACGTGGATGCAGGCGCCTGGGTAGGGCACCAGGAAGAACAGCGTGCTGCGCCCGGCGTTGTCGGTTTCCAGTGGAACCGGGTAGCCGCCGAGGCGAATCTTCTTGCCGTTCATGGCCGGCACCGTCTTGGCCGAATACATGACTGCGGGCAAGCCCTTTTCCTGTTGCTTGAGGCCACCCTTGCTGTCGAAGCTGCCAGCCGCTTCAGGGCTGTCGTGGGTGATCTCGGGCATCTGCTCCAGCGCTCGCTGATCCTCTTCGGGCATCAGCTCCAGCCAGTCGGTTTCGGGGAGTTCGGCGCGGGCGAAGCCGCTCAACAACAGCAGGACCAACAGCAGGTAACGCATCGACGGGGACTCACGGTGGTAATGGCCAACAGAGAGTAGCCGGGCGTCGACGCGTCAGGCTACCGGTTCAGCGTTTCTTGGTGATCAAGCCGTAGATCACCAGCAGGATGATCGCACCAACCACCGCGCCGATGAAACCGGCGCCTTCACCCGCCTGGTAGATACCCAGTGCCTGACCACCGTAAGTGGCGGCGATGGAGCCACCGATACCCAGCAGGATGGTCATGATCCAACCCATGCTGTCATCGCCTGGCTTGAGGAAACGGGCGATCAACCCGACGATCAGGCCGATTAAAATAGTGCCGATAATACCCATGACGCCCTCCAGAATAGAAAAAGGCGCCGCACGAATGCGGCGCCTTCCATCTGACGAGCGCAGCGCTGGAGAGGTTCAACCTCCCGCGCCAGACGCCTAGCCTGCTGCGATCAGTGCCTGTACGTCGGCGATACGGCTATCGAGGGTCGCCCGATCCGCACAGCGCAATGTGGCATGGCCAACCTTGCGTCCGGCCTTGAAGGCCTTACCGTAGTGATGCAGATGGCAATCATCGATGGCCACCACCTTATCCACAGCCGGTACGCTGCCGATGAAGTTGAGCATGGCGCTCTCGCCGACCTTGGCGGTCGAGCCCAGCGGCAGGCCGGCGACGGCACGCAGGTGGTTCTCGAACTGGCTGCACTCGGCACCTTCGATGGTCCAGTGCCCGGAGTTGTGTACCCGCGGCGCGATCTCGTTGGCCTTGAGACCACCGTCGACCTCGAAGAACTCGAAAGCCATGACGCCGACGTAATCGAGTTGCTCCAGCACACGGCCGACGTAGTCTTCGGCCAGCGTTTGCAGCGGATGCTCGGTGCTGGCCACGGACAGGCTGAGAATGCCGCTGTCGTGGGTGTTGTGCACCAGCGGGTAGAAGCGCGTCTCGCCATCACGGCCGCGCACGGCGACCAGCGACACTTCACCACTGAACGGCACGAAACCTTCGAGGATGCAAGGCACGCTACCCAGTTCGGCGAAGGCGCCGGTGACGTCTTCAGGCTTGCGCAGAACCTTCTGGCCCTTGCCGTCGTAACCCAGGGTACGGGTCTTCATCACCGCCGGCAGGCCAATGCTGGCAGCCGCCGCATCGAGATCGGCTTGGGACTGGATGTCGGCGAATTCCGGCGTGGGAATGCCCAGATCACGGAACATCGATTTCTCGAACCAGCGATCACGAGCGATGCGCAGCGCCTCGGCACCCGGGTAGACCGGCACGAACTGAGACAGGAACGCCACGGTTTCAGCGGGTACGCTTTCGAACTCGAAGGTCACCAGATCGACTTCATCGGCCAGTTGGCGTAAATGATCCTGATCGCCGTAATCGGCACGGATATGTTCGCCCAGCGCCTGTGCGCAGGCATCCGGGGCCGGGTCGAGAAACGCGAAATTCATGCCCAGCGGTGTACCCGCCAGGGCCAGCATGCGGCCGAGCTGGCCGCCCCCGATCACGCCGATCTTCATCACTGCGCCCTCGGGTCCGGGTTGTCCAGCACGGTATTGGTCTGCTCGTCGCGGAACTGCTTGAGCGCCGCGTGGAACTGCGGGTGCTGATGACCGAGGATGCTCGCCGCCAGCAGCGCGGCATTGATGGCACCGGCACGGCCGATAGCCAGGGTGGCGACTGGAATGCCAGCCGGCATCTGCACGATGGACAGCAGCGAGTCGACGCCCGACAGCATCGACGACTGCACCGGCACGCCGAGCACCGGCAGGTGAGTCTTGGCGGCGCACATGCCAGGCAGGTGGGCGGCACCACCGGCACCGGCGATGATCACCTGAATACCACGGTCTTCGGCTTCTTCAGCGTACTGGAACAGCAGATCCGGGGTGCGGTGGGCAGAAACCACCTTCACTTCGTTGGGAATGCCTAATTTATCCAGCATCTCGACGGTATGGCTCAGGGTGCTCCAGTCGGATTTGGAACCCATGATCACGCCAACCAGTGCGCTCATCGTCGTGCCTCTCTCGTCTCGGGCGCTTGGCGCCGCGGCAGAAACAACAAACCACGCGGTAGGCGTGGTTTGCGGAAACCGGCAATTATACTGCAGTCGTGCGCAAATCGATAATCGGCCGCCCGTCGGAAGTCCGGGCGATAACGCCGGCTATTGTCCTGAGGCAATGCCAGGCGTGGCAGACCTTCCATACTGAGGTTCTTCATCAGAGAGGACCGCGCCATGCGACAGACCATGCAAGCAGCCGTCGTTCATGCCTTTGGCGAGCCCTTGCGGCTCGAGGAAGTGAAGGTTCCGCTGCCCGGCCCCGGGCAGATACTGGTGAAGATCGAGGCAGCCGGCGTCTGCCACACCGACCTGCATGCCGCCGACGGCGACTGGCCGGTGAAACCCAGCCTGCCGTTCATCCCCGGGCATGAAGGCGTTGGCCATGTCGCAGCGGTGGGCGCTGGTGTGACCCGCATCCGTGAAGGCGACCGCGTCGGCGTGCCCTGGCTGTATACCGCCTGCGGATGCTGCGAGCACTGCCTCACGGGCTGGGAAACCCTCTGCGCCGATCAGCAGAACACCGGCTATTCGGTGAACGGCAGCTACGCCGAGTACGTGCTGGCCGACCCCAACTATGTGGGTGTTCTGCCGAAGAACGTCGAATTCGCCGAGATCGCGCCGATCCTCTGCGCAGGGGTCACCGTCTACAAGGGCCTGAAAGTCACCGGTGCGCGCCCCGGTCAGTGGGTGGCCATTTCCGGCATCGGCGGCCTGGGCCACGTCGCCGTGCAGTACGCTCGCGCCATGGGCCTGCACGTGGCCGCCATCGATGTCGACGATGCCAAGCTGGAGCTGGCCAGGAAACTCGGTGCCAGCCTGACCATCAATGCCCGCCACGAAAATCCGGTCGACGTCATTCAACGCGATATCGGCGGAGCCCATGGCGTGTTGGTCACGGCAGTGTCGAACAGCGCTTTCGGTCAGGCCATCGGCATGGCGCGCCGCGGCGGCACCGTCGCGCTGGTGGGGCTGCCACCAGGCGATTTTCCCACGCCGATATTCGATGTGGTGCTCAAGGCCATCAGCATCACCGGCTCCATCGTCGGCACCCGCGCGGATCTGCAGGAGGCCCTGGACTTCGCTGGCGAGGGGCTGGTCAAGGCGACCATTCACCGCGATACGCTGGATAACGTCAATGGCATCCTCGAGCAGTTGCGCGCCGGCAAGGTCGAGGGTCGGGTGGTCATGCAATTCTGAGCGCGGGTTCGCCAGAGGGGAACGCAGTCACATCCTTCGCTGTCGGACGCCTCTAGAATTCCCCCAACTCCATGAAAAGGACTACGCCATGACACGGCTGTCGCTGCTTATCGCCGCCACCCTCCTCACCGCCAATGCCAGTGCGCTGGAGCTCGCCAAATATCCCAAGGCCTTCACCACCGGTGACGGAGTCAGCGTCACCGTCGCGCCCAGCAGTGATGAAAAGCAGGCACTGGTGCAGATCAACGGCATCAACCATCCCCTGGATGAAGTGGTACTGCTGACCGACGTGAAAGCGCGCGGCCAACAGGAAAACGACTACACCACCACGCTCGATGGCAGCGCCTATGTTCTCATCGGCCAGCGCCAGTCCTGGGGCGGAGAGTCCTACCAGCTGTACCTGCCCAACGACCGCGAGCCCCGTTATCTGGGCCTCGACGAAAAGGCCAGCAAGGCCGTCAAGACCACCGAACTGCTGGCGCTCTACGAAAAGCAGAAGAAGGATGGCGTGCAGGAAAAACTCACCCGCTTCGACCGTGAGAAACGCCAGCAGTATCACGTCGAGCAATTGAAAGAGATGGACGCACAGGCTTCAGCCAACTGTGGCAGCCCGGTGAAAACCGAAGTCGATCTGAAAAACCTCGATGAGAAGCTGATGAAGGAAGTGAGCATCTCCAGCTATTGCGGCGAGGTGGTCAACCAGATGGGCAACCTGTGCAGCAGTGCTCCAGACTTCAAGAAGCAAGCGGCCAAATTCGACACCGTGCAGTGCAGCTTCGGCGCCGACATGAAGATTCGTGAACAAGACGACCGCATCCTTTTCACCACCGAACGTGAGGCGGCCAACCAGGGCGACTTCATCAAGGCATTCCTGCGCAACCTGTAAATCTGATGCAAGGGCGACCCCGGTCGCCCCACCCCTCCACGTTCGGATTCCCGAACGAAAAGCTTTCGGAAAACCGAACATCCGAATTACCTGCCCTGCCAGAAAAACCCTTATAGAACTAAATTTCTATATTTTTCAATGAGTTGAAATCACAGTAAGCGGCAATGCACGCCTGGCACACATCCTGCTCTCTATCCCGTCAGGAATGCGATAGCTCTTCCACACGGAAGCACGTACCACGCTGTACGGCTTCGATAACAACAACACCGAGGAAATCGACCCATGCGTATTGTCCCCCGCGTACTGGCTGTAGCCGTTGCCGCCGCCCTGATGTCCAGCCCGGTTTTCGCGGCTGAACTGACCGGCACCCTGAAGAAGATCAAGGACTCGGGCACCATCACCCTGGGTCACCGTGACTCGTCCATCCCCTTCTCGTACTTCGGCGACACCTCCAAGCAGCCGGTTGGCTACTCCCATGACCTGCAGCTCAAGGTCGTCGAAGAGCTGAAAAAGGAACTGGAGCTGCCTGACCTGAAGGTGCGCTACAACCTGGTGACCTCCCAGACCCGTATCCCGCTGGTACAGAACGGCACCGTGGATCTGGAGTGCGGCTCCACCACCAACAACGTCGAGCGTCAGCGTCAGGTCGATTTCTCCGTCGGCATCTTCGAGGTCGGCACCCGCCTGCTGACCAAGAAAAGCAGCGGCGTCAACGATTTCGATGACCTCAAGGGCAAGAACGTGGTGACCACCGCCGGCACCACCTCCGAGCGCCTGCTCAAGTCCATGAACGCCGAGAAGAAGATGGGCATGAACGTGATTTCCGCCAAGGATCACGGCGAGTCCTTCCTGATGCTCGAATCCAACCGCGCCGTGGCCTTCATGATGGATGACGCCCTGCTCGCCGGCGAAATGGCCAAGGCCAAGAAGCCGGATGACTGGCATGTGGTCGGCACCCCGCAGTCCTTCGAGATCTACGGCTGCATGGTTCGCAAAGGCGACGAAGGCTTCAAGAAGGTGGTCGACAAGGCCATCAGCGCGACCTTCGCATCGGGCGAAATCAACGACATCTACAACAAGTGGTTCCAGCAGCCGGTACCACCGAAAGGTCTGAACCTCAATTTCCCCATGAGCGACGAGCTGAAGAAGCTGATCGCCGAACCAACCGACAAGTCTGTAGAGCAGATCTGACGGTGTGATGCCACGCCCCCTTCACGAGAGGGGGCGTAGCGGGGACTCGGAGAGGCCGCTGGCCTCTCCTCCAATTTCCTGACCAAGCCGACGCTCATCCGCCAACGCGGATGCGGGCGACTGTTGCCTGGCGACGGCTTCGTCGCATTACTCCACCTGAGGGGAAACCCGCATGAACTACAACTGGGACTGGGGCATATTCTTCAAGTCCACCGGCATTGGCAGCGAGATCTACCTGGACTGGTTCATCACCGGCCTGGGCTGGACCATCGCCATCGCGCTGGTCGGCTGGCTGATCGCCCTGTCACTCGGCTCCCTGCTCGGCGTGATGCGCACGGTGCCGAATCGCCTGATTTCCGGGATCGCCACGGCGTACGTGGAAGTGTTCCGCAACGTGCCGCTGCTGGTGCAGCTGTTCCTCTGGTACTTCCTGGTACCCGACCTGCTGCCGGAACCCCTGGAGCTGTGGTTCAAGCAGGATCTCAACCCTGCCACTTCGGCCTACCTCAGCGTGGTCGTATGCCTGGGTCTGTTCACCGCCGCCCGCGTCTGCGAGCAGGTTCGTACCGGCATTCAAGCGTTGCCGGCCGGCCAGACCGCCGCCGCCTACGCCATGGGTTTCCGTCTGCCGCAGATCTACAGCAACGTGCTACTGCCCCAGGCCTATCGGATCATCATTCCGCCGTTAACCAGCGAATTCCTGAACATCTTCAAGAACTCTTCGGTGGCCTCGCTGATCGGCCTCATGGAACTGCTCGCGCAGACCAAACAGACCGCCGAGTTCAGCGCCAACCTGTTTGAGGCCTTCACCCTGGCGACGCTGATCTACTTCACCCTGAACATGAGCCTGATGATGATCATGCGTGTGGTCGAGCGTAAGGTCGCCGTGCCTGGCCTGATTTCCGTGGGAGGCAAATGATGGACTTCAGTCAGATCATCCCCGCCCTGCCAGGCCTCTGGGAAGGCATGGCCATGACCCTGCAGCTCATGGTCATGGGCGTCATCGGCGGCGTGGTACTGGGCACCCTGCTGGCCCTGATGCGCCTGTCGAGCAACGTGTTTCTATCGAAGCTGGCGGCTACCTACGTCAACTACTTCCGCTCGATCCCCCTGCTGCTGGTGATCACCTGGTTCTACTTCGCGGTGCCGTTCATCCTGCGCTGGATCACCGGCGAAGACACACCGGTAGGTGCCTTCGCCTCCTGCCTGGTGGCCTTCATCATGTTCGAGGCGGCGTATTTCTGCGAAATCGTCCGCGCCGGCATCCAGGCCATCCCCAAGGGCCAGATGGGCGCAGCCCAGGCGCTGGGCATGAGCTACGGTCAGACCATGCGCCTGATCATCCTGCCCCAGGCGTTCCGCAAGATGACTCCACTGCTGCTGCAGCAGAGCATCATCCTGTTCCAGGACACCTCGCTGGTTTACACCGTCGGCCTGATGGACTTCCTCAACGCTGCCCGTTCGCGCGGTGACATCCTCGGTCAGCCCCACGAATTCCTGATCTTCGCCGGCCTGGTCTACTTCACCATCAGCTTCGCTGCCTCGCAGCTGGTCAAGCTCCTGCAAAAAAGGTTAGCCGTATGATTTCCATCAAGAACGTCAACAAGTGGTATGGGGACTTCCAGGTGCTGACCGACTGCACCACGGACGTCAAGAAAGGCGAAGTGGTGGTGGTCTGCGGGCCGTCCGGCTCGGGCAAGTCCACCCTGATCAAGTGCGTCAACGCGCTGGAACCGTTCCAGAAGGGCGACATCGTGGTCGATGGCACTTCCATCGCCGACAAGAAAACCAACCTGCCCAAGCTGCGTTCGCGGGTCGGCATGGTGTTCCAGCACTTCGAGCTGTTCCCCCATCTGACCATCACCGAAAACCTGACCATCGCGCAGATCAAGGTGCTGGGCCGCAGCAAGGAAGAAGCCACCAAGAAGGGCCTGCAGTTGCTCGAGCGCGTAGGCCTCTCGGAACATGCCCACAAGCATCCCGGCCAGCTTTCCGGCGGCCAGCAGCAACGTGTGGCGATTGCCCGCGCCCTGGCCATGGATCCGATCGTCATGCTGTTCGACGAACCGACTTCGGCCCTCGACCCGGAAATGGTCAACGAAGTGCTCGACGTGATGGTGCAACTGGCTCACGAAGGCATGACCATGATGTGCGTGACCCACGAGATGGGCTTCGCCCGCAAGGTCGCCGACCGGGTGATCTTCATGGACGCCGGACAGATCGTCGAAGACTGCCCCAAGGAAGAGTTCTTCGGCGACGTGAGCGCCCGCTCCGAGCGCGCCCAGCAATTCCTCGCGAAGATCCTGCAGCACTGACACACCCTGTGGAAGCGGCGAGGCAACTCGCCGCTTCCACAGACTGCAACCCGCCCCACAACTGGCCAGCCCAGGAGGACTGTGATGCAATGCGCTTCCGCCAGTCTTCGTGTGGTGCCGCCCGCCTTGTCCGCCAAACCACGCTACGTCCGCCACCTGCTGCTGACCCTGTTGATGCTGATTCTGGTCGCCATATGCGGCTACGCCGGCTATTACCTCAGCGAAAAGGCCGGCATCCGCGACCTGATCGAAAGCGGCGAGCGCCAGCTCGAGCTCAATGCCCGAGCGGTGGAAAGCGAGATCAACAAATACACCTACCTGCCCAGCCTGCTGGAGCTGGAGTCCAACGTCAGCCGCCTGCTGCTGACCCCGGACGCCTACCGACGCCAACGCGTCAACGACTACCTCGAAGGCCTCAACCGGCGCAGCGGCAGCATGGCCATCTACGTGATGGACACCGACGGCCGCGTGCTGGCCACCAGCAACTGGCGCCAGCACGACAGCTACCTGGGTGAAGACCTGTCCTTCCGGGCCTATTTCCAGGATGCCCTGCAAGGCGAACAGGGGCGTTTCTACGGTATCGGCAGCACCACCGGCGAACCCGGCTACTACCTGTCCCATGGTCTCAAGGCCAACGGCCGGATCATCGGCGTGGCGGTGGTCAAGGTACGTCTCGACCCGCTGGAGCAGCGCTGGCAGCGAGCACGCCTGGAAGCCTACGTCAGCGACGAAAACGGCATCATCATCCTCTCCAGCGACCCCGCCCGCCGTCTCAAGGCGGTGCGGCCGCTGAACGCCGACATCAAGGAGCGCCTGGCGCGCAGCCTGCAGTATCACTGGTCTTCACTCGACGAACTGATCCCGCTGGCCCGCACGCCGGTGGACACCGATGTCGAGCAGGTCAGCTTCGCCGCCACCGGCGAGCAGGAGGGCAGCGAGGTGATCAACTACCTGTCGCAAAGCCGTCCGCTGGAAGACACCCCCTGGCACCTCACCCTGCTCAGCCCGCTTCAGGACCTGCGCCGCGAGGCGGTCAGCCACGGCATGCTGGCCGCCGCCGCCTTCGCCTTGCTGGCCTTTCTGCTGATCGCCTGGAACGAACGTCGCAAAGTGATCGCCACCCGCCTCGCGGCCCGTGAAGCCTTGCAGCAGGCCAACAGCGAGCTGGAACGCAAGATCACCGAGCGCACCGCCGATCTGCGCGCCAGCAACGACCGCCTCAAGGCGCAGATACGCGAACGGCGGCAGGCCGAGAACACCCTGCGCCTGGCCCAGGACGAACTGGTGCAGGCCGGCAAGCTGGCGGTGATCGGGCAGATGTCGACCAGCATCGCCCATGAGCTCAACCAGCCACTGGCCGCGCTGCGCACCTTGTCCGGCAACACCGTGCGCTTTCTCTCCCGTGGCTCGTACGACGTGGCCACCACCAACCTGCAGACGATCAACGAACTGGTCGACCGCATGGGCAAGATCACCGGCAGCCTGCGGGCCTTCGCGCGACGCTCCAACGACGGCGGCGAAGCCAGCCTGAGCAAGGCGGTGGAAGCTGCCCTGCAAGTGGTCCAGCCGCGTCTGGAACGCACCCCGCTGAACATTCACCACCAGTTCGACGAAGCGCGTCTGGCCATCAACCAGACGCGCCTTGAACAGATCCTCGTCAACCTGATCGCCAACGCCGCCGATGCCATGAGCACCCAAACGGATCGCCAGCTATGGCTGCAGGGCAGTGCCGAGGGCGACCGCTATCGCCTGCGCGTGCTCGACAACGGTCCCGGCATCGCCCCCGCCGACCGCACGCACCTGTTCGAACCCTTCTTCACCACCAAGCCCGGCGAGCAGGGCCTGGGCCTTGGCCTGACGCTATCGGCCAGCCTCGCGGCTGCCGCAGGCGGTAGCCTCAGCGCCGATCATCCGCCCCAGGGCGGTACCGCCTTCGAACTCAACCTGCCTCAGGTTGCCGCTGTCATGGAGACACCCGATGAATGACGACCTCACCGTGCTGATCGTCGAAGACGATCCCCACGTGCTGCTCGGCTGCCAGCAGGCCCTGGCCCTGGAAGATATCGCCAGCGAAGGCGTCGGCAGCGCCGAACAGGCCCTGCAGCGCATCGACGCGGATTTCGCCGGCATCGTCATCAGCGACATCCGCCTGCCGGGCATGGATGGTCTGAAGCTGCTCGACGAACTCAAGCGCCGCGACCCGGCACTGCCGGTGGTGCTGATCACTGGCCACGGCGATATCGGCATGGCCGTGGGCGCGATGCGCGACGGGGCCTACGACTTCATGGAGAAACCCTTCTCACCCGAGCGTCTGGTCGATGTCACCCGCCGTGCGCTGGAACAACGCAGCCTGGCCCGCGAGGTGTCGTCGCTGCGTCGCCAGTTGGCCGGCAAACAGGCCCTGGAACACCGCCTGATCGGTCGCTCGTCGGCCATGCAGCAATTGCGCGAGCTGATCGCCAACGTCGCCGACACCTCGGCCAACGTGCTGATCGAAGGCGAAACCGGCACCGGCAAGGAACTGGTCGCCCGCTGCCTGCACGACTTCAGCCGGCGACAGAGCAAGGCCTTCGTCGCCCTCAACTGCGGCGGCCTGCCGGAGAACCTGTTCGAGAGCGAAATCTTCGGCCACGAGGCCCACGCCTTCACCGGCGCGGGCAAACGGCGCATCGGCAAGATCGAACACGCCAACGGCGGCAGCCTGTTTCTCGACGAGATCGAAAGCATGCCGCTCAATCTGCAGATCAAGCTGCTGCGCGTGCTTCAGGAGCACAGCCTGGAGCGCCTGGGCTCCAACCAGCCGGTCGCGGTCGACTGCCGGGTGATCGCAGCGACCAAGGCCGATCTCGACGAAGCCGGCAAGGCTGGGCACTTCCGCAGCGACCTCTACTACCGCCTCAACGTGGTTACCCTGGAACTGCCACCGCTGCGCGAACGCCGTGAAGACATCGCCCTGCTGTTCGAACACTTCCTGCAGCTCTCGGCGCTGCGCTTCGATCGCGCCGCACCCGAACTGGATCGCCACACCCTGGCGGCGCTGATGGCCCATGACTGGCCCGGTAACGTACGGGAACTGCGCAATGTCGCCGAACGCTTCGCCCTCGGCCTGCCGGCCTTCAAGAAAAGCGGCAATCACGATGGCATCGCCCCGACCTTCGCCGAAGCGGTGGAAGCCTTCGAGCGCAACCTGCTGGTCGATGCCCTCGAGCACCACGCCGGCAACCTCAGCCAGGCCGCCCAGGCCCTGGGCATGGCCAAAACCACGCTGTTCGACAAGGTGAAGAAATACGGGTTGGGGTGAGTCTTGATGCGGCCGCAGTGAGCACCAATGCGCGCGACTCTTCCAACGACTGTGGGAGCGGGCCATGCCCGCGAAATATCTTGGGCAATACCCAATCTCACATTGGATCACCAATATTGATGCTTATATTTGCCCTCTAGGGCTCAAGGGCCTCGGATACCTTTTTCGCGGGCATGGCCCGCTCCCACAATAGATCGTTGACCCCACCGCTTTAGCTTTCATCGCGTCCCACGCCACCTTCGAGCTTGCGCCACAAAAGCCGCACGGCCGCCTTGCGCGACATGCTCCAGCGGTACAGGCGAATTTCCAGCGGGATGTGCCAGTGCTCCTTGCCGCAGACCACCAGCTCGCCACGGGCCAGCTCGGCGTTCATCGACAGCCGCGGCACCCAGGCCACGCCCAGGCCTTGCAGCGCCATGGCCTTGAGGCTGTCGGCCATGGCCGTTTCATGCACGGTGGTGGAACGCAACGCGCGTTGGCGCAGCAGCAGATTCACCGAGCGCCCCAGATAAGTGCCGGCGCTGTAGGCCAGCAGGGGCACACTCTGCCCGGCGTCCAGATCGAAAAGCGGCGCGCCCTGCTCATCGACGGCGCAGACCGGCAGCATCTCGCTATTACCCAGATGCAGCGACGGAAACAGGTCGGGGGCCAGTTGCACCGCGGCGTCCTGGTCGTGATAGGCGAGGATCAGGTCGCAGGTGCCTTCGCGCAGCGAGTGCACGGCCTCCCCCACATTGGTCGCCACCAGGCGCGTGGTCAGCGGCAGGCCATCGCGGCGCAGGCGGGCGATCCACTCAGGGAAGAAACCAAACACCAGGGAGTGTGCGGCGGCAATCTGCAACGCCTCGCCCTGCTGCCCCTCGAGGTGATGCAGGTGGCGCACCACCTCCCCCAGTTGCTCGACCATGCTACGCGCGGTGAGCAGAAACAGCTGGCCGGACTCGGTCAGCTCAACCGGCGTACGCGAGCGATTCACCAGGGTCAGGCCCAGGGCTGCCTCAAGGCTTTGGATACGCCTGCTGAAAGCCGGCTGGGTAACGAAACGCTTCTGCGCCGCCTGAGAAAAGCTGCGCGTAGCGGCCAGCGTCACGAAGTCTTCCAGCCATTTGGTTTCCAGGTTCACGCGCATCCTCCCCTAGCAGGTCACATCTACATTATGCCGATTATGCATACCCCAGCAAGTAACAGCATTGGCCATCGAAGGGTCAAAATCCTTACTCTAAGGGCCATCGCGGTATCTTCCGCGCCTTTATGAGAATCGAGACATCATGTCCGCTGCTGCATTGTTCCGCGTCGAAAAAGACCTGCTCGGTACCCTCGAAGTCCCCTCCGAGGCCTACTACGGTATCCAGACCCTGCGTGCGCTGAACAACTTCCGCCTGTCCGGCGTGCCGTTGGCGCATTACCCGAAACTGGTCGTGGCCCTGGCCATGGTCAAACAGGCAGCAGCTGACGCCAACCGCGAACTGGGCTACCTGCCTGCCAACAAGCACGCCGCGATCAGCGAAGCCTGTGCACGCATCATCCGCGGCGATTTCCACGACCAGTTCGTGGTCGACATGATTCAGGGCGGCGCCGGCACCTCGACCAACATGAATGCCAACGAGGTGATCGCCAACATCGCCCTGGAGGCCATGGGTCATGCCAAAGGTGAATACAAGCACCTGCACCCCAACAACGACGTGAACATGGCGCAGTCGACCAACGACGCCTACCCCACCGCCATCCGCCTGGGTCTGCTGCTGGGCCATGACACCCTGCTGGCCAGCCTGGACAGCCTGATCCAGTCGTTCGCAGCCAAGGGCGAAGAATTCAGCCACGTCCTGAAGATGGGCCGTACCCAGCTGCAGGACGCCGTACCGATGACCCTCGGCCAGGAATTCCGCGCGTTCGCCACCACCCTGGGTGAAGACTTGGCGCGCCTGCGCAGCCTGGCGCCGGAGCTGCTCACCGAAGTGAACCTGGGCGGCACCGCCATCGGTACTGGCATCAACGCCGACCCCGGCTACCAGCACCTGGCCGTGCAGCGCCTGGCGCTGATCAGCGGCCAGCCACTGGTGCCGGCCGCCGACCTGATCGAAGCCACCTCCGACATGGGCGCCTTCGTGCTGTTCTCCGGCATGCTCAAGCGCACCGCGGTCAAACTCTCGAAGATCTGCAACGACCTGCGCCTGCTCTCCAGCGGCCCGCGCACCGGCATCAACGAGATCAACCTGCCGGCGCGTCAGCCAGGCAGCTCGATCATGCCTGGCAAGGTCAACCCGGTGATCCCGGAAGCGGTCAATCAGGTGGCCTTCGAAATCATCGGCAACGACCTGGCCCTGACCATGGCAGCCGAAGGCGGCCAGCTGCAACTGAACGTGATGGAGCCGCTGATCGCCTACAAGATCTTCGACTCGATACGCCTGCTGCAACGCGCCATGGACATGCTGCGCGAGCATTGCATCAACGGCATCACCGCCAACGAAGCCCACTGCCGCGCATTGATGGAGAACTCCATCGGCCTGATCACCGCGCTCAACCCCTACATCGGTTACGAGAACTCCACCCGTATCGCCAAGGAAGCGCTGGTCAGCGGCCGCGGCGTACTGGAACTGGTGCGCGAGGAGCAGCTGCTGGACGACACCACACTGGCCGAGATTCTGCGCCCGGAAAACATGATCGCCCCGCATCAGCTCAAGCCCCTGACGCCACCGATCAAAGAGGCGGTCGACCCGCAACGCTAAGCGCCAGTTGCAGCCCGAAGCCCCGTATCTGTTCACAGTACGGGGCTTCGCTCTTTCAGGAGCGATTGCCGTTTGCGCGCCAGCACGATACAACGGCAGCAGCCCAACAAAGAGAAGCTCCCTCATGACCGTCAAAGCCGCGTGGTTCGCCTGTTTGCTGTCCGTTTCCAGCGTCTTCGCCCTGCCCGCGCAGGCCGAACTGCCGCCTGGCTACAAGGTCGTGTTACAAACGGAAAACTTTCCGCCATTCAACATGGCCGACAACGAAAAGAATTTCGCCCGTGACACCAATATTCAGGGGGTCAGCACCACCATCGTGCGCGAGATGTTCAAGCGTGCCGGCATCGACTACACCCTGACCCTGCGTTTCCCCTGGAGCCGGGTCTACGACTCCACCCTCGCCAACGCCAACCACGGCCTGTTCTCGACCTCGATGAACGAGGCGCGTCGCCCGCTGTTCAAGTGGGTCGGCCCGATCGCCAAGGTCGAGCGCGTGCTGCTCGCCGCGCCGGGCTCGAACATTCCCAACCTGAAGGACCTCGAGCAGGCCCGCCAGTACCGCATCGGCAGTTACAAGGACAGTGCCGCCAGCCAGACGCTGGAAAAGGCCGGGCTGCAGCCGATCAACACCCTGCGCGACCCGGAGAACATCGCCAAACTGACCCAGGGCCGCATCGACCTGTGGGGCACCACCGACCCGGTATGGCGCCACCAGGCCCGCCAGGCGGACGTCACCGGCCTGCGCAACGTGCTGACCTTCGACCGCTCCGACCTTTACCTGGCCCTCAACCTCGACACCCCGGACGAAGTGGTAGCACGGCTGCAAAAGGCGCTGGATGAGATGAAGAGCGAGGGTTACGGCACCTGCAACAAACACCCGGAACTGTGCTGATAGCGAAAGCTGTTCGCATTGGTGGGCTGAAGCCCACCCTACGGCACTGATCGCGGGCGCAGTTCGAAGTTGGTGGGCTGAAGCCCACCCTACGGCACACCAGCACGTGCGGACCTGGCGTAGGGTGGGCTTCAGCCCACCACTCGCCCATACAGCGGGTGGTCAGCTGACCCCCCCCCCTCACTCCACCTCGAACAACCCATCACGAACCGGCGCGTGAGCCAGGCGCTCGCGGATGTCTTCGTCGATGCGTGGGTCATCCGGCTGATAGAGCATCACCTGGCGATAGGTGCTGATGCGGTTGATCTCGGTGCCCAGGAACTCCCACACCACGCGGGTGCACGCCGGGGTGCGGCGGTCACCGCTGGAGACCCCGGTCTTCAGGCCGTTGAGGCGTGTGATGCGGCTCTTGAAGCTGGGGATCAGGATGGTCTGGCTCATCTCGTTGACCGTCAGCGACTCGTAATCGATGAGAAACAGACGATCCTGCAGCTGGAACGCCGCGCCCAGGTAACGACAGCGTGCCGAGTCTTCGGCGAGCCCGCCAGCAGAGGTCACCTGGCGTTCCTGACGCTCGAACAGAAAGGTCCCGCTTTCCTCGCGCATGTGGATCAGTGACAGCAGGATGGTGCCGGGCACCGACATGCAGTTGGCGTATTCGAAGTAATAGCCGCAATAACGCGAAAGATCACCGGATTGTTCACGTAACGGCTGTAACAATGCGTGTAACGGATCCTGCTCCGCAGGTGCGCCGATCTGCGTACCGCGTGCGCCGATCAGGCGCGCGAATTGATCGCCCGGCAAGCCCAGCTCATAGCCCTCGACACCGAAGAAATCCCCAATCCTCTTAAGGTTATAGGCCGTCGGCTGGCTCTCTCCAGACAGGTACTTGTTGAACTGTGCGCGGTTGATACCGAGCTTTCGGCACACCTCCGCAATGGAGCGGTAGTGGCTGCATAGCAACCGGAGATTCTCACCGAGGTGACTGGACATGGGCGGCTCAGATGATGCGAGTGACGTGATTATAGCATCAAGTCGCATCACCTAGGATCGACCCGCGAAATTGTTCCGCTGGCTGCCTTGCTCAAAAATCATCCACCGCAAACCGCGTCGCACTTTTCGCGAACGCTCACAATAAGAACCGAGGATTCATCATGCTCGAAGTACTGAACGACTTCCTGTCCGGGAAAGTGTTGATCGTGCTCATCGTCGGCCTGGGTAGCTACTTCACCCTGCGCTCGCGCTTCGTCCAGTTCCGTCACTTCATACACATGTTCAGTGTGTTCAAGGAATCGCTGCGCAGCAGCGGCGGCCAACTCAGCTCGTTCCAGGCGCTGATGCTCAGCCTCGCCGGTCGTGTGGGTGCCGGTAACATCGCTGGTGTCGGTATCGCCGTGACCCTCGGCGGCCCAGGCGCGGTGTTCTGGATGTGGGTGACCGCACTGGTCGGCATGTCCAGCAGCTTCTTCGAATGTACCCTCGCCCAGGTCTACAAACGCAGCGACGGTGACGGCCTGTACCGCGGCGGCCCGGCCTACTACATCCAGCACGGCCTGAAGCTGCGCTGGATGGCGATGACTTTCGCCGTCCTGCTGCTGGTCACCTACGGCTTCGCCTTCAACGGCCTGCAGTCGTACACCGTGACTCACTCGCTGCAGAACGCCTTCGACATTCCGGTGCAATACAGCGGTATCGCCCTGGCCGTATTGCTGGGCCTGGTGTTCATCGGCGGCATCAAGCGCATCGCGTCGGTCTCGGACCTGCTGGTTCCGGTCAAGACCCTGATCTACATCGCAGTGACCATCTACGTCATCGCCATCCAGATCGAACACGTGCCGGCCATGCTGGCGACCATCGTCAAGAGCGCCTTCGGCCTCGAGCCTGCCTTCGCTGGCCTGCTGGGCAGCGCCATCGTGATGGGTGTCAAACGCGGCGTGTTCGCCAACGAAGCCGGCCTGGGCAGCGCGCCTAACGTCGCGGCTGTCGCCTCGGTCAAGCACCCGGCAGCACAAGGCGTGGTTCAAGCGTTCAGCGTGTTCCTCGACACGTTCGTGATCTGCACCTGTACCGCCCTGCTGATCCTGCTGTCCGGCTTCTACACCCCGGGCTTCGAAGGCGACGGTATCGTGCTCACCCAGAACTCCCTGGCGGCGGTCGTCGGTGACTGGGGCCGTACCTTCATCAGCGTGGCACTGAGCCTGTTCGTGTTCACCTGCATCCTCTACAACTACTACCTCGGCGAGAACGCCCTGCAGTTCCTGGTCGGTCGTAGCAAGGTCGCTCTGCTCGGCTACCGCGGCCTGGTACTGGCACTGATCTGCTGGGGCTCGATGCAGAACCTGGGCACCGTGTTCGCCTTCGCCGACATCACCATGACCTGCCTGGCGTTCGTCAACCTGACCGCTCTGGCGATGCTGATCAAGGTCGGCCTGCGCGTCATGAAGGACTACGACGAGCAGCGCAAGGCAGGCATCGCTCAGCCGGTATTCGACGGCTCCAAGTTCGCCGACCTGGACCTCGACCGCGCCTCCTGGCCGGCCGCCAAGCCAACCGCTGACGCTCAGCCACAGAGCGCACCGGAACTGCTGCCGACTCAACGCTGAGTCGTCCAGCCTGATCGGGCGACACACATCGTGTCGCTCGATCCGCCGCCAGATCGCGGCCTCCCCTTTCCTGCCGTACATCCCTGGCGCGCCACCTGGCGAGCCAGGCACGGCTTCGTCTCGAGATCCCCACCCCAGGTCTTTCATGAGTGGCAATCAGATGTATCCTGCCCCTTTCCATACCCATTCTTTCAATAAGGAAAAAGGCATGCCTGCAGCGCAAAAACTCCTCGTGCTCTATACCGGCGGCACCATCGGCATGCAGATGAGCGCTGCCGGCCTGGCCCCTGCCTCCGGCTTCGAGGCGCGCCTGCGCGCACAGCAGACGCAACAGAGCGAGCAGGTGCCGACGTGGATGTTTCGCGAGCTGCTGCCGCCGATAGACAGCGCCAACATGAGCCAGAACAACTGGCTGGCGATGGTCGCGGCGATCCGCCTGGGCATCGAGCAGGATGGCTGCGACAGCGTGCTGGTACTGCACGGCACCGATACCCTGGCCTACAGCGCCGCAGCGCTGAGCTTCCTGCTGCTGGGCCTGCCGGTGCCGGTGGTGCTGACCGGCTCCATGCAGCCGGCAGGCGCCGAGAACAGCGACGCCTGGCGCAATCTGTTCGGCGCCATGCAGGCATTGCACGACGGCGTGCAGGCTGGCGTGCACCTGTATTTCGACGGCGCACTGATGCACGGCGCTCGCGTCAGCAAACTGCGCAGCGATGCCTTCGACGCGTTCCAGGTCATGCCGCGCCTGCGGCACGGCGAGCGTCTGGCAGAGCTCCCGGAGCACATCGACTTCCGCCAGAAGCGTCAGCCGGTCAACCTGCTCAGCCTGCCGCTGATTCCCGGCCTGCGTGCCAGCCACCTGCGCGCCCTGCTGAACAGCGGCGTGCAGGGCCTGCTGCTGGAGTGCTATGGCAGCGGTACCGGCCCGTCCGACAATGCCGAACTGCTCGACGTCTTGCGCGAGGCCCATGAACGCGGCGTGGTGCTGGCGGCCATCAGCCAGTGCCCCCAGGGGCATGTGGAGTTCGGTGTCTATGCGGCCGGCAGCCAGCTGGCTTCGGTTGGCCTGATCTCGGCTGGCGGCATGACCCGCGAAGCGGCCCTGGGCAAACTCTTCGCGCTGCTGGGCGCAGGGCTGGATCAGGGCGAGACGGAACGCCTGTTCGCACTCGATCTGTGTGGCGAACGTGCGGAGTGAGTCATGGATCAGGGCGCGCCTAGCCGGTATAGTCGCGCCCGGCTGACGGTAGTCAGCCATTCTTCGGTTTCATCTCCTCACAAGGACGTCGTATGCCTTTGCTTCGCTCAAGCATTTTCCTGCTGCTCATTCTGGCCATCACCGGCTGCTCGACCAAGGCCTTCTTCAAGCTGCCCGAGCACGCCACCATCAGCGTCAACGAGCGTGCCCAGCAACATCCCCAAGGCCTGGTGAAAACCCGTCCGTTCTTCTGGAGCCGTGCCGGTGGCGTACCGTACAAACTGACCAGCGCGACTGGCGAAACCCTCGCCGAAGGCAAGCTGCGCACGCGCTTTCGCGTGGCGTCGATCTTCTGGCCACCGTTCAGCATCATTTACTGGCCAATGGGCTTCGGCCAGCGTTGCTATGACATGACCGGCGCCAAGCCAGGCTCCTGCACCTATCAGGACCTGTGGATGCTGCGCCAGGAATACCGCGACAACAACTGATGCCGAGGCTGCCGCTCTGGAGGCCCCGGGCATGACGCAGAGCGTCATGGGAACCCTCAGGCCTGCAGCCTAAAAAACCGACCAGCCAATCCGCTCGCTGAGCACTTCCAGCGCCGCCATGCCGGCCAGCGAATTGCCGGCGGCGTTGAGCTCGGGCGACCACACGCAGATGGTGTATTGCCCCGGTACCACCGCGACGATGCCACCCCCCACGCCGCTCTTGCCCGGCAGGCCAACGCGGTAGGCGAAGTTGCCGGCCTCGTCGTACAGCCCGCTGGTGGCCATGATCGAGTTCACCTGCTGGGTCTGCCGCACGCTGAGAACCTGCTCGCCGCTGTGTTTGCAGAAACCGTCGTTGGCCAGGAAGCAGAAGGCCTTGGCCAGGTCGACGCAGTTCATGCTCAGGGCGCAGTGGCTGAAATAGCCACGCAGCACCATCTCCACATCGTTGTGGAAATTGCCGAAGGATTGCATCAGATAGGCCATCGCCGCATTGCGCGCGCGGTGCTGATATTCCGATTCGGCGATATGCATATCCACCGATACATGGGCGTTGCCCGACAGCCGGCGAACGAAATCACGCATCGACAGCACAGGGGCAGCGAAGCGCGACTGGTTGATATCGCTGATCACCAATGCCCCGGCATTGATGAACGGGTTGCGCGGCCGGCCGTTTTCCAGCTCCAGCTGCAACAACGAGTTGAAGGGCTGCCCGGAAGGCTCGTGACCGAGGCGCTCCCAGATGGCCTCGCCACTGTGCTGAATCGCCTGTACCAGGCTGAACACCTTGGAAATACTCTGGATCGAGAACGGCACCTGCGCGTCGCCGGCACAGAACAACTCGCCGTCGTTTCCATATACCGCGATGCCCAAACGATCGGCAGGCACATCGGCCAACGCGGGGATGTAATCGGCAACCTTGCCGTTGCCAATCAGCGGCCGGACCTGATCGAGGACTTCATTCAGCAACGCTTGCATGCTCGGACTCGCAGTGATGCTCGGCAAGCTGCCTGAGCGACCCTAGGAAGACGCCAGGATCGCGATTCAGAGCACATGGCGCGCCAAGCCGATTGATCAGTTCAGACGCTGCGCCAGCACCGCGATATGCTCCGGACCGATACCGCAGCAGCCGCCCAGATGGCTGGCTCCACGGGCGCGCCAGTCGGCGACCCAGCGCAGGTAGCCGGGCGGGTCGAGATCCTCGCGCAGCGGGTCCAGGCCGTCGTTGGCGGTGGCCTCCTCGGGCTGCGGCGGGAAGGCATTGGCATAGGCGCCAATGGCGATCTCTGCACCGAGGCTGGCGAAGGTTTCGCGCGCCACGTCGATGGCCGTGCCGATCACTTCCGGCTGGCTGCAATTGAACAGCAGCACCTCGACACCCAGCTCGGCGGCTGCACGGGCCGCATCGGCCACCGGCTCGCCGGAGCGCAGGCGCGGTACCTCGTCGGTGTCTTCATCACGCAGGGTGAAGGACAACCAGAACGGCTTGCCGTCATCGGGCAGATGGGCACGAATGGCCCGTGCTTCGGCGATAGCGCTCTGGGTCTCGGCCAGCCACAGGTCGACATGGGGCGCCAAGCCCTGTATCAGCGGCGTCAGCACCTCGGTCACCCGTTCGGGCTGGAACAGATCAGGCCGATAGGAGCCGAACAGCGGCGGCAGCGAGCCGGCAACCCGCACTGCGCTGGCAGCCCGATCGGCCGCGTTGCGCGCCAGCTGACCGGCACGTTCGGCAAGGGCGCGGCCCTCCTCGGCGAAGCGCTGCTCGCCGATATGGAAGGGCACCACCGCGTAACTGTTGCTGGTGATCACCTGGCTGCCGCTGGCGATATAGGCGGCGTGCACCGCCTCCACCTGCTCGGGCGCCTCGCTCAGCGCCAGCGCCGACCACTCCGGCTGACGAAACGGCGCACCACGGCGCTGCAACTCACGGCCCATGCCGCCATCCAGCAAAATCAGAGGTCGCCCGCTCATATAAGCTCCAGTCATATCGATATGCATTCAATTCATTTGGACGCATTCATTTATAACTATTTAATACACACAATTCGCCTGTCACAACCCCTTTCGTGCTTAAGGAATTCTGTGAAAACCACGCTATTCGCGGCCCTCGGCCTGACCCTCGCTTCCTTCTGCAACCTGGCTCTGGCAGGCCCCACGCTCGACCGCATCGAGAAGAACGGTGAGCTGGTCAACGTGCTGATGGAAAACTATCCGCCGTTCTCCTTTCTCAACGATCAGAACCAGCTCGACGGCTTCGACGTCGATGTGGCCAAGGCCGTGGCTGACAAGCTCGGCGTCAAGCTGCGCCTGGAAACCCCATCCTGGGATGTGATCGCCGCGGGTCGCTGGAACGGCCGCTACGACATCTGCATCTGCTCGATGACGCCTAGCCAGGCACGCGCCCAGGTCTTCGATTTCCCGGTCACCTATTACGCCTCCCCGGCGGTGATCGTGGTCAACGCCGCCGACGAGCGCATTCAGTCGGCCAAGGATCTTTCCGGCCTGAAGGTCGGCGTCACCAGTGCATCATCGTACGAGGGCTATCTGAACAAGGATCTGGTCATCGAAGGCGCAGAAGACAAGCCGCTGGAGTACCCGTTCGACGCGGTACAGGTCGCGCCGTACGACAACGATACCGTGGCCTTCCACGACCTCGCCCTGGGTGCCGGTGTGCGCCTCGATGCCATTCTCACCAACCTGGTCACCGCGCAACCACGCATCGACCAGGACAAGCGCTTCAAGCTGGCCGGCACCGCGCTGTACGCCGAGCCGAATGCCGTGGCCATCGAGAAGGATGACGCCGAGTGGCGCGCCAAGGTCGAGAGCGTCTTCGCAGAGCTGCGCAAGGACGGTACCCTGGCGGCCATCTCCAAGAAGTGGATCGGTTCCGATATCAGCCAATGACACCCCCTCCTGAATCCCCTCGCCCGCCACCCATGGCGGGCGAGTCGTTGCTGCAGCGTCTGTTCGGCTTTCGCACCCGCCTGTATGTCACCTGGGCGATCATGTTCGCCCTGTGCGTGGCCTTCTTCCTGAGCTTCGACCTGAAGTTCTCGATCATCCTCGACAAGCTCCCCAACCTGCTCGGCGCCAACCTGGCACCCAACGGTTTTCTGCAGGGCGCGGCGCTGACCCTGTTCCTGTGCTTCTGCTCGATCTGGGCATCCTTGGCGCTGGGCTTCGTCACCGCCCTGGCGCGCCTGTCGAAGAGCGCCGTGGCGTTCGGGATCGCCAGCTTCTACGCCTCGTTCTTCCGTGGCACGCCGTTGTTGATCCAGATTCTGCTGATCTATCTGGGCCTGCCTCAACTGGGCCTGGTACCGGGCGCGATCACCGCCGGGATCATCGCCCTGTCGCTGAACTACGGCGCCTACCTGAGCGAAATCTTCCGCGCCGGGCTGATCGGCGTCGCTCCCGGCCAGCGCGAAGCCTCCCTGGCACTGGGCCTCAAACCGGTGGTGATCTTCTGGCGGGTAACGCTGCCCCAGGCGATGCGCACCATCATTCCACCGACCACCAGCCAGTTCATTTCGATGCTCAAGGACTCGTCGCTGATCTCGGTGATGGGCGTCTGGGAAGTGATGTTCCTGGCCCAGTCCTATGGCCGCTCGTCCTACCGCTACATCGAAATGCTCACCACCGCGGCAATCATCTACTGGCTGCTGTCGATCGGCCTGGAGCTGATCCAGGCACGTCTCGAGCGTCATTACGGCAAGGCTTATCTGAACGGGCGCTAAGCCGCCTCCACCGCACGGATGCTTGCGATGCCGGCCCCGGCATCGCAGGATGGCGGTCGACCGACTTTCAGGAGAGCTGCCCATGACCGTCCGCATCCCCGTGGAAATCCGTGCCGTCACCGCTGACGACCACGCTGCCTGGCTGCCGTTGTGGCAGGGCTACCAGCGCTTCTACATGACCGAGATCGACGCGGACGTCAGCGCCACCACCTGGCAGCGCTTTCTCGATCCCGCCGAACCGATGTTCGCTGCACTCGCCTGGCACGACGGCGAGGCGATTGGCCTGGTGCACTGGATCTACCACCGCTCCTGCTGGACGACCGGCGACTATTGCTACCTGCAGGATCTGTTCATCGGCAAGGACGTACGGGGCAATGGCGTCGGCCGCCAGTTGATCGAACACGTCTATGCCGTCGCCCAGGCCGCCGGATGCTCACGTGTGCACTGGCTGACCCACGAAACCAATGCCAAGGCCAAGCTGCTCTACGAGCGCATCGGCGAACGCTCGGGCTTCGAGCAGTACCGCAAACTGTTCTAGGGCCGACTGCATGCTGCCCGGCGTGCCGCCACCCTGTAAGCCCGCTTGCGGGCGATGCGATGGCGGCCATTCAGCGAAATCGCGGCACGGCTGCCAATCGCCGGCAAGGGCTAGGCGCCCCCCTGCTCCTACACGACTGCGTGGCATTCAGAGCCCTGTAGGAGCCCGCTTGCGGGCGAAGCGATAGCGGCCATCCAACGTAATTGCGGCACGGCTGCCATTCGCCGGCAAGGGCTAGGCGCCCCCGACTCCTACACGACTGCGTGGAATTCAGAGCCCTGTAGGAGCCCGCTTGCGGGCGAAGCGATAGCGGCCATTCAGCGAAATCGCGGCACGGCTGCCAATCGCCGGCAAGGGCTAGGCGCCCCTGCTCCTACGCGATCGCGTGGATACCAGAGCCCTGTAGGAGCCCGCTTGCGGGCGAAGCGATAGCGGCCATCCAACGTAATGGCGGCACGGCTGCCATTCGCCGGCAAGGGCTAGGCGCCCCCCGGCTCCACTGGCATTCACCTCACGCCAGAAATTGGCATGCAAAGCGCATCCCTGTTGCCACACTCGCTTCGATAAGCCCTGCCCATGAACAAACTGGACAACGCGCTGCTGAATATCCTGATCAAGGATTCACGCACTTCCTTCGCCGATATCGCCCGCCAACTGAACATCTCCCGCGCCCACGCCCGCACCCGGGTACAGGCGCTGGTCGAGAGCGGCGTGATCGAGAAATTCACCGCCGTGGTCAACCCGGAAAAACTCGGCAAGGGCATCTCCACCTTCGTCGATCTGACCGTCGCGCCGCACGCCATAGAGGCAGTCGCTCAGCGCCTTTCAGCGACCATGGAGGTGGTCAGCCTGTACATCATGAGCGACCTGAAAAGCCTGCATATCCACACCCTGACCGACAGCTACGAAACCTTCGATGCCTTCGTACGCCAGCACATTTTCAATCACCCGGAAATCCTCACGGTCGATTGCAAGGCGCTGATGACCCGGGTCAAGCATCGGCGTGGCGGCGCACGTCTTTAACCTCGACTCAGGGTCCGCTGCGCACTGCGTCAAAAGCGTGCCGCCGATGCGTTTTGGTGCACAAATGACATTCGCACGCTCACCACGGCCCTGCTTGACGGAACGGACCCGGACAACCGGCGTGACCTGACAAATGTTCAGTACCCCCTGCTGCGGTTACCGTTTCGTCACCTTGCGAACCTCCGCCACGCTTGTTTTGTGTGCGCCAGGGATTTCGAAGGCAAACCGTAAAAATCATATAATCCTTTAAAATCATATAGTTAAAATAATTTTCTCCTGGCATGGCTGTTGCTGAAGGCTTTCGGTAACGACTTTACATCCGGCAGGCAAACGCCCGTCGCAATGGCCACAGTGAAAGGAGAATCCCATGAGCCTCAATCGACGTAACTTCATCGGCGCCGGCGCCCTCGCCGCAGGTGCTGGCCTGGCGATGGGTGCCAGCGGTGTGGCCAGTGCGGCAGTCAGCGGCAAGACCTTCAACTGGAAGATGACCAACGCCTATGCGCCGGGCTCGCCCTTCTACGTACAGGGCCCGGGCAGCCCCACCGACTTCTGCAAGCGCGTCGAGGAAATGTCCGGTGGCCGCCTGAAGATCCAGCACTTCGCCGCCGGCGAGCTGATTCCTGCGCTGGAGGGCTTCGACGCCGTTTCCAGCGGCATGGTAGAGATGAACGCGGCGAACGCCTTCTTCTGGGCGGGCAAGATCCCCGCGGCGCAGTTCTTCACCGCCGTGCCGTTCGGCATGAACACTCAGGGCATGAACGCCTGGCTGTACAACGGCGGCGGCCTCAAGCTCTGGGAGGAGCTCTACGAACCCCACGGCCTGGTGCCCATGCCCATGGGCAACACCGGTACGCAGATGACCGGCTGGTTCCGCCAGCCCCTGGAAAACGTCGACAGCCTCAAGGGCCTGAAGATGCGCATCGCCGGCCTGGCTGGCAAGGTCTACAGCGAGCTGGGCGTGGCGGTGCGCCTGTTGCCCGGCGGCGAGATATTCCCAGCCCTGGAACGTGGCGTGATCGACGCCGCCGAGTTCGTCGGCCCCTATCAGGATCGCCGCATGGGCCTGCACAAGGCGGCGAAGAACTACTACACCACCGGCTGGCACGAGCCGACCAACGTCACCGAGCTGATCATCAACAAGCAGGCCTGGGACAGCCTGCCCGCCGACCTGCAGGCGATCGTGCGTTCCTGCGCCCAGGCCTGCAACAACGACAGCTGGTCATGGTGCGACGCGGTCAACGCCGAAGCCATGCAGGATCTGGTCGGCAACCAGGGCGTGATCGCCCGACCGCTGCCGGACGACGTCATCAAGCGCCTGCGTGAAGTCACCCACGACACCCTGTCGGGCATGGCGGCGAGCGACCCGGCGACCAAGAAGGTCTACGAGCACTTCTTCGCCTTTCGCAAGCAGTACATCTCCTGGGCCTCGGTGGGCGAGAAAGCCTTCATGGAAATCGGGATGGGCGAGTCATGATGTCCATCGTCAGCCGTATCGAAGGGCTGGTCGAGGCCCTGGGCTTTATAGCCCGGGCCTGCGTACTGCTCCTGGTCCTGCTGGTGTCGTTCGATGTGCTGATGCGCTACCTGTTCGACTTCAGCCCGGTCGCCCTGCAGGAACTGGAGTGGTACCTGATCTCGCCCATCGCCCTGCTCGGTATCTCCTACACCCTCAAGCACCGCCAGGACGTGCGCGTGGACTTTCTCTACGAAAAATTCAGCGTGAAAACCAAGGCTGCCGTCGACCTGTTCAGCGGCATCGCCACCGCGGCAATCGGCTTCTACATCGCCCGCCTGGCGTTCAACTACACGATGCAGTCCTACAACATGGGCGAAGGCTCACCCGATCCGGGTGGCCTGCCCTATCGCTTCCTGGTCAAGGCCTTCCTGCCGCTGGGCTTCGGCCTGTTCGGCCTGCAGGGCGTGGCCGATAGCCTGCGGGCACTGTGCACCCTGCTGCAGCCCGCCTCGCCTGGGGAGGTACGCGCATGAGCCCCAATGAATGGTTGGCCATCGCCATGGTCTTCGGCTTCTTTGCCATGATGATGGCGGGTGTGCCGGTGGCCATTTCCCTGGCCGTATCCGGGTTCGTCGCCGGCATGATCGGCTTCGGCCCGATGCTTTTCGCACTGCTGCCGGCACGCATGTTCGGGGTGGTCAGCAACTACACGCTGCTGGCGATACCCTTGTTCACGTTCATGGGGGTGATGCTGGAGAAATCCAGGGTCGCGGAAGACATGCTCGATACGATTGGCCGCGCCATGGGCGGCCTGAACGGCGGCATGGGCTTGGCGATCATCCTGGTCGGCGTGCTGCTTGGCGCCTCCACCGGCATCGTCGGCGCCACGGTGGTGACCATCGGCCTGCTGACGCTACCCACGCTGCTGCGCCGCGGCTACAACAAGACCGTGGCCTGCGGCACCATCTGCGCATCCGGCACCCTCGGGCAGATCATCCCGCCCAGCCTGGTGCTGATCCTGCTGGCCGATATCCTCGGCCAGTCGGTGGGTTCGATCTTCGCCGCGGCCTTCATCCCCAGCCTGGTGCTGGCGCTGATCTACGTAGCCTACATGCTGCTGCTCGGCTGGCTGCGCCCGGACTGGGTGCCGGCGATTCCTGCCGAGGAACGCGCCCTGACCAGCCGCACGCAATTGCTCAAGGACATGGCACGCAGCGTACTGCCACCCCTGCTGCTGGTAATGGCGGTCCTGGGATCGATCATCGGTGGTGTCGCGGCGCCCACCGAAGCGGCCTCCATGGGCGCACTCGGCGCGTTGCTCATCGCTGCGCTTTTAGGTCGCCTGAGCTGGCCGACGCTGAAGGCCACCCTGCACGGCACCCTGACCATCAGCGCGATGATCTTCCTGATCCTGCTCTGCTCGCAGCCCTTCTCCCTGGCCTTCCGCGGACTCGGCGGCGAGGCCCTGGTGCATGACCTGTTCACCATGCTGCCAGGCGGCGAACTCGGGGCGATCCTGTTCCTCATGGCGGTGCTGTTCGTGCTCGGCTTCTTTCTCGAGTGGATCGAGATTTCCTACATCGCCCTGCCGATGTTCCTGCCAGTGTTCATCGCTTACGACACCGACCTGGTGTGGCTGGGGATCCTGGTGGCGCTGAACCTGCAGATGTCCTTCCTGACACCGCCTTTCGGTTGGGCGCTGTTCTTCCTCAAGGGCGTCGCGCCACCGGGGATCAGCACGAAGGACATCTACCTCGGCGCCCTGCCGTACGTATTCCTGCAGATGCTCGCCGTGGCCGTGGTGTTCTGCTTCCCATCCCTGGCCACCTGGCTGCCTGCCGCTATCGGTTGGTGATGCCATGACGGGCACCTCTGGAAACTGCCAGTGCGGTCATCTACCCGCGCGAACGTTTTTTGAGGCGCCCCATCGGGCCGTGCCGTTATGATCGGTGCGGCCCGAAAACAACAAGGAACCTGATCCCATGCTCAAGAGCACCCACGCCACCGGCGGCCTGTTCGTCGCTCCCCACCATCTTGCCGCCCAGGCCGGGCGCGACGTGCTCAAGGCCGGCGGCACCGCCGTGGAGGCGATGGTTGCGGCAGCGGCGACCATCGCGGTGGTCTATCCACACATGAACGCCATTGGCGGTGATGGTTTCTGGCTGATTCACGAGCCAGGCAAGCAGCCGCTGGCCATCGACGCCTGCGGCAGCAGCGCTGCCCTCGCCGACCGCGATTTCTACGCCGGTCACGCGCAGATCCCCAGCCGCGGCCCACTGGCTGCGCTGACCGTGGCGGGCACCGTCGGCGGCTGGGCCGAAGCACTGGCACAGACCGCTCACTGGGGGCCGGGCATGCCTCTGTCAGACCTGCTGAGCGACGCCATCGGCCATGCCCGTCGCGGCATCGTGGTCAGCCGCAGCCAGGCGCAACTGACCCAAGGCAAACTGGCCGAACTGAAGGACGTGCCTGGTTTCGCCGACGTCTACCTGAACCATGGCCAGGCGCCCAAGGAGGGCGACTTGCTGCGCCAGCCAGCCCTGGCAGAGACCCTGCAGCGCCTGGCCGATGTCGGCCTGGACGACTTCTACCGCGGTGAACTGGCCACACGCATGTCCGCCGATCTCGAGCGCCTGGGCAGCCCGCTGCGTCTCGCCGACCTGCAGGGCTACCGGGCCCGCGCCGTCGAACCGCTGAGCGTGCGCCTGAACGACGCCACCCTGTACAACATGCCGCCGCCGACCCAGGGCCTGGCATCACTGCTGATCCTCGGCATCTTCGAAAAGCTCGCGGTCGAACAGGCCGAAGGCTTCGAGCATGTGCACGGGCTGGTGGAAGCGACCAAGCAGGCGTTCCTGATCCGCGACCGCGTGGTGACCGATCCAGGTCGCGTACCCCAAGAGCCACAGGGCCTGCTGGACGACGCAAACCTGCAACGCCTGGCCGCCGCCATCGACCCGCAGCAGGCGCTGCCGTGGCCACAACCGGCAGCGCCGGGGGATACCATCTGGATGGGTTGCATCGACGAGCAGGGCCGCGCCGTCAGCTTCATCCAGAGCGTGTACTGGGAGTTCGGCTCCGGTGTGGTGCTGCCGTCTACCGGCGTCGCCTGGCAGAACCGCGGTATCAGTTTCTCCCTCGACCCTACCGCGCTGCAGACCCTGGAACCGGGCCGCAAGCCCTTCCACACCCTCAACCCGGCCCTCGCCCTGTTCGACGATGGCCGCACCCTGAGCTACGGCACCATGGGCGGCGAAGGTCAGCCACAGACTCAGGCCGCGATCCTCAGCCGCTACCGCCTGGGCAGTGACCTGCAGGCCGCCGTCAGCGCACCACGCTGGCTGCTCGGCCGCACCTGGGGCGACGTCAGCACCACCCTCAAGCTGGAAAGCCGTTTCCCGAGCGAACTGGTCGAGCGGCTGCGCCAGGCCGGGCACGTCATCGATGTGCTGGACGACGCCTTCAGCGACACCATGGGCCACGCCGGCGCCCTGCTGCGCCATCCCAACGGCATCCTCGAAGGCGCCGCCGACCCGCGCAGCGACGGTAGCGTCTGCGGGCTGTGAGCCAAGCCCGTGGTTGATGGGCTGGAGCGGATCGCCGCCCGGCCCGGCATGGCGTGCACTCGCCCGCTGGCAGCAGGAGAAACGACCTGAAGCCTCGTAGGGTGCACGACGCTTCACCCGTCCACCGCTCTACCATCGCGATGGTGGACAAAAAGAGCGTTGTCCACCCTACATCCGGCTTACCGTCCCACCGCCTACACCGGCGTGAATTTCGCCACCGCGATCGCCAGCAAGCTGGCTCCTACGGCCTGCAGACCTCGCCGGCTACCAAAGCCCTGTAGGAGCTGGC